>NZ_JBITLO010000003.1:0-772513 GCF_044465345.1 Nonomuraea sp. NPDC049684
CGGTTCCAGAACGAGGTCGAGGTGGGGATGGTGGGGATCAACGTGCCGATCCCGGTGCCGATGGCGTTCTACAGTTTCGGCGGGTGGAAGTCGTCTCTGTTCGGTGACACGCATGTGCACGGCGCCGAGGGGGTGCATTTCTACACGCGGGGCAAGGTGGTGACGTCGCGCTGGCTGGATCCGTCCCACGGCGGCGTGAACCTCGGCTTCCCCACCAACGGCTGACCCGAGCCGCCGCCCGGCCCGCCCTCCCTCACAGGATCGACTCGAAGCCTGTGCGGCCGTTGCATGAGGGCGGGATGATCGGGTAGGCAGGGCGGCATGTCACTTTCGCACTGTGCGGGCTGGTTGCTGGCCGGACGCTACCGGCTGCTGTCCGAACTGGGCCGCGGTGGCATGGGCCGGGTCTGGCAGGCCCACGACGAGCTGCTCGACCGGCAGGTCGCGGTCAAGGAGGTCACCCTCGGGCACACCCTGGGGGCCGAGCGGGAACGCCTGCTCGGACGGACGATGCGGGAGGCGCGGCTGGCCGCCCGGCTGAGCCACCCGCACATCGCCGCCGTCTACGACGTGGTGGTGGCCGACGAACGGCCGTGGATCGTGCTCCAGCTCGTGCCCTCGCGCAGCCTGGCCGACGTGATCGCCGAACGCGGGCCGCTGTCCCCGCCCGACGCGGCGCGCCTCGGGCTGCAGGTGCTGGAGGCGCTGAGCGCGGCGCACGCCGACGGCATCGTGCACCGCGACGTCAAGCCCGGCAACATCCTGCTGAACGGCGACCGGCACGCCCTGCTCACCGACTTCGGCCTGGCCACCACCCTCGACGACCAGGCCAACATCACCCAGTCGGGCATGGTGGTGGGCACGCCCGCCTACATCGCCCCGGAACGCCTGCGCGGCGGCCACGCGACCCCGCAGGCCGACCTGTGGTCCCTCGGCGCCACCCTGTACGCGGCCGTCGAGGGCCAGTCGCCCTTCCCGCACAGCGGCCATTTGGCCGCCCTGACCGCGGTGCTGACCTCCGAGCCCGCGCCGTTCCACCTGGCCGGGCCGCTCGCGCCGGTCATCGCCGGTCTCCTGACCAAGGACCCCGCCCGCCGGATCGACGGCGAGGAGGCCCGGCGGCGCCTGACCCGGGTGGCCGCGCTGCGCGACGAGGAACCCCACGACACCGCCGCCATCCCCCTGGCCGCCCCCCTGCCCCGCACCGGCGACCTCCTTCCCCCCACCCTCTTCCCCGGCGCCCCCGCCCCGGAAGCCGCCCCCGCCCCGGAGGCCGCCCCCGCCCCGGAGGCCGTCCCCGTCCCGGAGGCTGCTCGCGTCCCGGAGGCCGTCCCCATCCCGGAGGCCGTCCCCGTCCCGGAGGGCGCCCCCGCCACGGAGGGCGTCGCCGTTCCGGCGGGTGTCCGGGACGTGGGGGCCGTCGCCGGGGCGCGGCCGGACGCCAGGCGGCGGATCCCGGGGTGGGACCGCGCGGGACGCGGCACCGGCGAGCGCAGCCACGCGGCGCGCCGGACCATGCCCGACGCCGCGCGCGGCCTGCGCGCGCACCGCGAGCTGCTGCCGTTCTCGGTGTCGATCCCGCAGCCGGGCAGGCCGCAGCGCTGGCGGCAGCTCACCGCCCTGGCCGCGCTGGTCACCAGCGTGCTGCTCACGACGTCCTGGAACGGCGACGGCGGCCCGCCCGCCGCCCCCCGCACGCCCTCCTACGCCGACCCGGCGCCGAACCAGGCCCCCGAGCAGGGGGGCATCATGCACGCCGTGGCCGTCACGCGCGACCGGACCTCGAAGGACGCCGCCGACCGCGCGGTAGAGCACGGCGGCTCCCGCCGCCCGCCCGTCCAGCCCCTCGCCCAGCCGCCGTCCCAGCGGCGCGCCGTGACCGGCGCCAGGTCCGCCACTTCCGGCGCCACCTCGGCCGCCACCGCCGGCAAGGGCCGGAAGGTCGGCCATCAGGCCGCCAAGGCCAAGCACGGCAAGGGCCTCGCCCGCGGCCACGGCAAGCACTAGGAAGCGCCACCCACTCCGGGGAGGTCAGGCGAGGGGGAGGCGGAGGACGAAGCGGGCGCCCTTGGGGGAGTCCTCGATGGTCAGCGTGCCGTGGTGCGCGGTCGCGATCTCGCGGGCGATCGGCAGCCCGAGGCCGGTGCCGCCGGCGTCGCGGTTGCGGGAGTCGTCCAGGCGGATGAAGCGCTGGAAGACGAGCTCGCGCTTGGCCGGTTCGATGCCTCCGCCGTCGTCCAGGACCTCCAGCACGGCCCGGCCGTCCTCCTGCCGGACGGTCACGGTGACCTGCGTCTCGGCGTGCCGCTCGGCGTTGTCCAGCAGGTTCGTCAGCAGCCGGGTGAGCTGGAGCCGGTCGCCCATGACGACGACGCCCGCCTCCGGGCCGGCGACCACGCGCTTGGCCCGCGGCCTGGCGGTCTCGGCGGCCACCAGCTCGCCCAGGTCCACCGGCTCACGCTCGCTCGGCGCCCCGGCGTCCAGCTTGGTCAGCGTGAGCAGGTCGGTGACGATGGCCTGCAGCCGGTCGAGGCTGGCCAGCACCTGGGTGCTGGTCTCCCGCCAGTCGGTCTCCTCCGGGTGCAGCATGGCCTCCTCGACCTGCGTGCGCATGGCGGTGATCGGGCTGCGCAGGTCGTGCGAGGCGTCACCGGCGAACCTGCGCTGCTGCTCCATCGCGGCCTCCAGGCGGGCCCGCGCCGTCTCCAGCCGGTCCAGCGTCTGGTTGGCGGTCTCGGCCAGGGCTCTGATCTCGTCGTCGGTGTCCGGGACGGGCACCCGCAGGCCGCCGCCGTCGGCGGTGATCTCGGCGAGCCGCTTGGTGATGGCGCTGACGGGGGCCAGCGTCCTGGCCACGACCCGCGACACCCCGAAGAAGGTCAGCCCGACCAGCAGCGCCGACACCACGATCTGGAACAGCACGACCTGCGGGCTGACGAACCAGGGGACCGCGGGGTCGAAGGCGTAGATGATCCAGGTGCCCTCGGGCTGGTAGGCGCGCAGGGCGACCACGAGCTCGCACCGGCCGGGGAAGGCCGGCAGGTCGCAGCTCCTGCTGACGTAGTTGGCCTGGTCGCGGGGGATGTGGGCGGTCTGGCGGGGGGCGTCGGCCAGGTTGGGCGTCCAGGCGACGGCCCGTCCGGCCGGGTCGACGACCTGGATGCCGTCGAGGCCGAGGGGTTCCAGCACCTGGGGGAGCTGGTTGCGCTTGACCATGAGGAGCACGCGCAGGGCCCGGCCGGACACGTCGCTGGCGCGCACGTCGGCGACGTCGTCGTGGATGCCGAACATGACGAAGCCGCTGACGACGACGTTCAGCAGCAGCATGGCGATGCCGGCGAGCAGTGCCAGGCGCGTACGCAGCGACCGGCGCAACCGTGTTCTCACCCGTCTCCCCCCGGGATCAGCAGAACACGGTTGGTGCACCAGGCCCTAACTTAGGGAGATTCCTCGATAAATACGGTTACGCCGGGACGAGTCGCCCCCGCTGCTACTCCTCCACCGCCTTCAGCACGGCGTCCGCGATCGACCGCGGATCGACCCCGAAGTGCCTGCGCACGGCCTCCCGGGTGTCGGAGAGCCCGAACCCGTCGGTGCCGAGCGAGGTCCACGGCCGGTCGATCCACGGCCTGATCTGGTCGGGCACGGCCCGCATCCAGTCGCTGACCGCGATCACCGGCCCCTCGGTCCCGGCCAGCGCCTGCCGCAGGTACGGCACCCCGGTCGCCGACATGGCCTCGCGCCGCAGCTCGCTCCACGAGGTGACCGACCAGACGTCCACGCCCACGCCGTACTCGTCGGCCAGCAGCCGCTGGGCCTCCAGCGCCCAGTGGATCGCGGTGCCGCTGGCCAGCAGGTGCGCGGCGCCGCCGCCGGCGGAGTAGCGGTAGATGCCCTTGACGATGCCCTCCTCGACGCCCTCGGGCATCGCGGGCTGGGGCAGCGGCTCGTTGTAGAGGGTCAGGTAGTAGAACACGTCCTCGGCGGCCTCGCCGTACATGCGCCTGAGCCCGTCGCGGACGATGACGCCGACCTCGTAGGCGAAGGCCGGGTCGTAGGCCAGGCAGGCGGGGTTGGCCGAGGCCAGGAGCTGGGAGTGGCCGTCGGCGTGCTGCAGGCCCTCGCCCGTCATGGTGGTGCGCCCGGCGGTCGCGCCGAGCAGGAAGCCGCGGCCGAGCTGGTCGGCCAGGGCCCACATCTGGTCGCCCGTCCGCTGCCAGCCGAACATCGAGTAGAAGATGTAGAACGGCACCATCGGCTCGCCGTGGGTGGCGTAGCTGGTGGCCGCCGCGGTGAAGGAGGCCATCGACCCGGCCTCGGTGATGCCCTCGATGAGGATCTGCCCGTCCACCGCCTCCTTGTAGGCCAGCAGCAGCTCCCGGTCGACGGACTCGTACCGCTGGCCGAGCGGCGAGTAGATCTTCGCCGTGGGGAACAGCGACTCCATGCCGAACGTCCTGGCCTCGTCGGGCACGATCGGCACCCAGCGCCGCCCGGTCTCCGGCTCCTTCATCAGGTCCTTGACCAGCCGGACGAACGCCATCGTGGTGGCGATCGGCTGCGTCGAGCCCTTGGCCAGGGCCGCGAACGGCCGCTCGCCCGGCTGCGGCAGCGGCCGGGCGGCGACCGTGCGGCGGGGGATCGGGCCGCCCAGCTCCCGGCGGCGCTCGGCGACGTACTCGGCCTCGGCCGAGCCGGGCCCCGGGTGCAGGTACGGCGGCAGCTCCCCGGCCAGCGCCGAGTCGGGGACCGGCAGGCCGAGCCGGTCGCGCATGACGCGGAACTCGTCGAGGGTGAGCTTCTTCATCTGGTGGTTGGCGTTGCGCGCCTCGACGCCCGCGCCCAGCGTCCAGCCCTTGACCGTCTGGACGAGGACCACCGTGGGCGCGCCCCGGTTCTGCAGCGCCCGGTGGTAGGCGGCGTACACCTTGCGCGGCTCGTGCCCGGCCCGCGAGCCGCCGACGATGCGCCGCAGGTCGTCGTCGGAGCAGGGCACGTCGAGCCCCTGGAACAGGTGCTGCCTGATGTAGGCGCCGTCGGAGGCGGCGAACGTCTGGAACTGGCCGTCCGGCACCTCGCCGAGCCTGGCCACGAGCTCGTCGGAGCCGAGCAGGCCGTCCCACTCGGCGCCCCACAGCGCCTTGACGACGTGCCAGCCCGCGCCCCTGAAGACGCTCTCCAGCTCCTGGACGATCCGGGTGTTGCCGCGTACCGGGCCGTCGAGCCGCTGGAGGTTACAGTTGATCACGAAGGTGAGGTTGTCCAGCCCCTCCCTGGCGGCCAGCGTCAGCGCCGCGGTGGACTCCGGCTCGTCCATCTCGCCGTCACCCAGGAAGGCCCAGACATGGCTGTGCGAGGTGTCCTTGATGCCGCGGTTGTGCAGGTAGCGGTTGAAGCGCGCCTGGTAGACCGCGTTGAGCGGGCCGATGCCCATCGACACGGTCGGGAACTGCCAGAAACCCGACATCGCCCTCGGGTGCGGGTACGACGGCAGCCCGCCCTGCGTCTCGCGCCGGAACAGGTCGAGCTGCTCCTCGCTCAGACGCCCTTCGAGGAAGGCCCGCGCGTAGACGCCGGGGGAGGCGTGCCCCTGGAAGAAGACCTGGTCGTCCGTGCCGTGGAAGAAGTGGTTGAAGCCGACCTCGTACAGCCAGGCGGCCGAGGCGTAGGTGGCCAGGTGGCCGCCGAGGCCGAGCTTGCTGCCCCGGCTGACCATGACGGCGGCGTTCCACCGGTCGTAGGCCGCGACGCGTTCTTCGAGCTCCAGGTCGCCGGGGTAGGCGGGCTCCTCGGCGGTGGGCACCGTGTTGAGATAGCGCGTGCTCGTGGCGAGCCTGCGCAGCAGGTAATCGGCCCGATCGGGACCGGCCGCCCGCCGGACCGCCTCAAGCGATTCGAGCCATTCGGCGGTCTCCTGTGGATCCAGGTCTTTCTCCATGCTTCCATTAAACACCATATGATCGATCATCCGATGAAAGGATTATCTGTGGAGCCCGTGGTGCGGCCGCCGTTGCGCGAGGAGATCAGGAAAGTGCTGCTCGACGGCCTGATCAGCGGCCGATGGGAGCCCGGCGAGCGCATCGTCGAGCGCCGCCTGGCCGCCGAGCTCCAGGTCAGCCAGGCCCCCGTACGCGAGGCGCTGCGCGAGCTGGAGGCGCTCCGGCTGGTCGAGTCGGCCCCCAACCGCGGCGCGCGGGTGCGCGGCTTCACCCTCGACGACCTCCGCGAGGTCTACCAGGTCCGGGCCGGCCTGGAGGAGACCGCCACCCGCCTCGGCCGGCCTCCGGCGGCGGCGCTGCGCGCCCACGTGGACCGCCTGCACGCCGCCGCGGCCGCCGGCTCCCTCGACGACCAGGTGCGCCACGGCGTCGCCTTCCACCGGGAGATCGTGGCGGCCTCCGGCAACGCGCTGCTGGTGTCGGTGTGGGAGTCGCTCGGCGTCGAGGTCTGGACGCACGTGTCGATCCGGCTGTTCCGGATGCGGCCGCACGAGAACGCGGCCGACCACGAACCGCTGATTGAGGCGTTCGAGCGGGACGACCCGCGGGCCGGCCGCCTGCTGCACGACCACGTCCTTGCCTACGCCCCCGACTGACCCCTCTCTTGACACCCCCGCGCCCGGCGTGGACAGTTCAAGACCATGATCACCAGAAGGACGTTACTCGGGGGCGCGGCGGCCCTGCTGGCCGGTCGCCCGCTCGTCACCCCGGCACGGGCGCAGGCGTCGGCCTCGGTCGCCTAGTCAGCGGCTCGGAGATCCAGAAGCTCCTCGACGCCGCCAGGGACGGCAAGGGCGCCAAGGACGCTGCCGGCCGGTACATCGCCAAGGTGCCCAAGGCCACCTACCTGCTCACCGAACCGCTCATCGTGCACAGCAACACCCATCTGGACGCCACGGACGTCAGGATCGTGGCCCGCTTCCCCGCCACGGGCGTCAAGCACACGATGGTCCTCAACGCCGTGAGCGCGACCGCCGGCGGCTACTCCGGCGCCACGAACATCGCCGTCACCGGCGGCAGCTGGGACCCGGTGTGGGACTTCGTCCAGAGCGGCGTGCTCGACCAGGCGCCCGCCATGAACGGCATCACCATGATCCACGCCTCCGACGTGCTGATCGAGAACGTCACCATGTGGAACGTCAAGTGGTGGCACGGCATCGAGCTCAACGCCGTACGGCGCGGCACGGTCCGGGGCTGCAGCCTGATGGGCTGGATCCGCGACCCCGACCAGGGGCTGTGGCACGGCGAGGCGGTCCAGCTCGACCTGCCGGCCGGCGGCAACACCTGGGGCGGCGCGAGCGACCTGACGCCGTGCACCGACATCCTGCTGACCGGCAACACCTGCGACGCCTCGGGCTCACAGCTCGGCTGGGGCCAGTTCACCGGCTCGCACACCTCCGACCCCGCCCACCGGCACACCAACGTGCGCATCCAGGGCAACATCGTGCGCAACACCCGCTACGACGGCATCGCCACGGTCAACGCCCAGAACGTACGCATCGCCGACAACACGGTCGAGGGGTGCGAGGGCGGGATCTACGTGAAGTCGGTGGCGGGAGCCCCGCTGCAGACCGTCGAGATCACCGGCAACCAGGTGAGCGGCACCGGCACGCGCGACGCCCTCGGCATCCGGGGCGACGCCGCCGCGATCACCGACGTCGTGGTCTCCGGCAACACCGTCCCCTGCGAGAAGGTCCACTACTACGGGACGGTGACGCCGAGGGCGGGCGCCGTGCTCGACTGCGCGTCCTAGGCGGCGCGGACCGTTCGTGCCCGCCTCGGGCACGGGGAGGCGGGCCCGTACGCGTTCAGGCGCCGCGCGCCGCCGGTTCGGCGCGCGGGGCGCGCAGGCCGGCGGCGGCCAGGGCGACCGGCGCGCACAGGCCGAGCATCGTCAGCCACACCCCCTGGTACGCCCCGACCGCCCCGAGCCGGTCGCCCGACAGCACCAGCACCAGCGCCGAGACGCCGATGACGGCCCCGACGGCCCGCGAGGTCACCGACAGGGCGGTGCCGGTGGCCAGCCGCGCGGGCGGGATCTCGGCCACCGCCGCGCCGCTCAGCGACGTGATCAGCACGGCCACCGCGACCCCCGACAGCACCACCGCGGGCAGCACCACCGCCAGGTACGCCGGCTCGCCCCCCGCCGCGAACGCCAGGTACGCCGTGGACAGCGCCAGCAGCGCCGCCCCGCACAGGGCGAGCGGGCGATGGCCCGTCCTGGCGGCCAGCCGCCCGGCGAGCGGCGCGGTCAGCACCTGGGCGAGCGCGCCCGGCGTGACGGCGAGCCCCGCGGCGGCCACGGAGTACCCCCAGATCCCGGTCAGGAACAGGATGTTGGCCAGCGGCAGCGCGAACATCACCAGCCCGACCAGGAACATCGCGAGGTTGGCCCGCTGCGTGCCGCGCGCCCGCAGCGCGCCGAGGTCCACGATCGGCGCGGGGTGCGTGCGCGCCCGCCGGACGAACAGCACGGCCACGACGACGCCCGCGACCAGCGCCGCGATCGTGCCGGGGCTGCCCGGCCCCCACGCGTCGCTCTGCACGATCGCCAGCGAGGGCAGCCCGATGGCCCCCACCAGCAGCAACAGCCCGGCGATGTCCGGCAGCCTGGACGTGGCCGCCTCGCCGGCCCCCTTGGGCACGATCCGCCAGGCGCCCGCCAGCACGGCCGCCCCGACCGGCAGGTGCAGGAAGAACACCGTCCGCCAGTCCCAGACGCCGACCAGCATGCCGCCCAGCGACGGCCCCGACGCCGTCGCCACCGACTGCGCCGCGCTCCACAGCCCGATCGCCGTGCCCCGGCGTTCCGGCGGGTAGTACGGCAGGATCAGCGCGAGCGTGAGCGGCGTGATCACCCCGCCGCCCACGCCCTGCACGACCCGGGCGGCGATCAGCGCGCCGGCCGACGGCGCGACCGCGCACAGGGCGGCGCCGACCACGAACACCGCCAGGCCGGTCAGGAACACCCGCCGCGCGCCGAACCGGTCGGCCAGGCCGCCGGCCGGCAGCAGCGCCGCGGTGAACACGATCGCGTAGCCGTTGAACACCCACGACAGCTCGGGCAGGCTGCTGTCCGGGAAGCTGCGCAGGATGTCGGGGAAGGCGATGTTCGCGAGCTGCACGTCGATCGCGCCGAGGAAGGCGCTCCCGCACAGGACGGCGAGCGGGAGCGCCCGTGAACCGGCCACCTCAGTCCGACGCCGCGCCGAACCGCTCCCGCAGCTCGACCTTGCGGAT
Organism: Nonomuraea sp. NPDC049684; assembly: GCF_044465345.1. Taxonomy (NCBI): domain Bacteria; kingdom Bacillati; phylum Actinomycetota; class Actinomycetes; order Streptosporangiales; family Streptosporangiaceae; genus Nonomuraea; species Nonomuraea sp. NPDC049684. The sequence continues at coordinate 9,240 of NZ_JBITLO010000003.1, forward strand.
CTTGCCGGTGACGGTCCGCGGCATCTCCTCGACGATCTCCAGGCGCTCGGGCCAGAACCAGTCGTTCACGCCGGCCTCCTTGAGGTAGCCGCGCAGCTCCTCCAGCGTGGGCGGCTCGCCCGACGGCGTGACGACGGCGCACACCTGCTCGACCAGCGCCGGGTCCGGGATGCCGATGAGGGCGATGTCGCGGATCGCCGGATGCCGTCCGAGCAGCGCCTCGATGTCGCTGACCGGCAGCTTGAGGCACATGTTGGCGATGATGACGTCCTTGGTCCTGCCGGAGATGCGCACGCCGCCGTAGCCGTCGTCGCGGGCCAGGTCGCCGGTGTCGAACCAGCCGTCCGGGGTGATCGACTTGGCGTAGATCTCGTCGCGCAGGTAGTAGCCGAGGCACTGGGCCGCGCCGCGCACCTGGAGGGCGCCGATCTCGCCCTTCTCGACCGGCTTGTTCTCCTCGTCGACGATGCGCACCTCCATGCCGGAGATGACCGTGCCGTCGCTCTCGCCGGCCCGCTCGGGCGGGTCCTGCGGGCGGGTCATGGTGACGCCGCCGTTCTCGGTCATGCCCCACAGCGCGTACACGCGCACGCCCAGCGTCTCGGTGACCCGCTCCACCAGGTGCGGCGGGACGGGGGCCGAGCCGGAGACGAACACGCTCAGGGTGGGCAGCTCGCGCGGCCGGGCCGCCTGCTCCTCGCTGATCTCCCGGGCGAACGGCGGCGAGCCGTAGTACATGGTGACGCCGTGGTCGGCCATCAGGTCGAGGTAGACGCCGGCGTCCCAGGCGTCGGCCGTGACCGCGGTGCCGCCCAGCGTCAGCGCCGTCAGGTACGCCATCACCAGGCCCACGTAGTGCATCGACGTCTGGGCCGTCATGATGACCAGGCTCGGGTCCAGCCCGAACGCCTCCCCGTAGCCCTTGATGTCGGCGTACAGGGTGTTCTGGCTGTGCAGCGCGCCCTTGGGCTCGCCGGTCGTGCCCGAGGTGAACAGGATGAGGAACGGGTCGTCGGGGCCCAGCTCGCGGCCCTCCACGTCGGCCGGGTCGCCCGGTTCCGGGGTGAGCAGCAGCTCGTCGAAGTCGAGCGAGCCGGGCGGCCCGCCGCCGCCGACGACGATCACGTGCTCCAGGCTCGGGATCTCCCGGGCCAGGGTCATGCCGGTCTCGGCCGTGTCCAGGTGGCCGATCCGGCTCGTGGTGACGAACAGCTTCGCCTCGGTCAGCCGGATCATGAAGTCCAGCTCGCGGTGCCGGTAGATGGGCATCTGCGGGGCGATGCGCGCGCCGATCTTCATGCACGCCAGCGCGAGGGGCAGCGTCTCCCTGCGGTTGGGGAGCTGGATGGCGACGAAGTCGCCCGGCCGCACGCCCAGCCGGACCAGGCCGTGCGCGATGCGGTCGGTCATCGCGCCCAGCTCGGCGTACGTCACGACGTCGGTGACACCGTCGGCGACGCGCCGGCTGATCAGTGCCGCCTTGCCGGGGGACGCCTCGATGTTGCGGCGTAAGTCGTCCAGAAAGGTCTCGTCGCGCCACCAACCATTGCGCCGGTATTCCTGGCTCGTGTCCGACACGGTCACCGCCTTTCGTCGTTCTCGTTCTACTTGATTGCTAGGAAGTGGGAAATACGGTGTTTTCCCCGGCAGGGGTGATCAGGTAGAACAACCCCGGCAGATGCACCGCGACGCCCTCGTACACCTCCGCGCAGACCGCCACGCCCGGCCGGGCGAACGTGCCGGGCGGCGGCTCGGCCACCCGGATCACCGAGCGGCCCGCGTCCAGCAGCCGGGCCGCCACGGAGATGTCGCCGACCAGGGCGTCCCCGGGGGCGACCCACCGGTTGCGGCTGACCTTCATGCCGTTGCCCTCGGCCAGCTCGGCCAGCAGCCCGCCCCGGCCGATCAGCCGGTGGTAGTAGTCGCGCGGGTTGACGATCATCGCGTGCGGGGTCGCGCCCGACTGCTCGACCTCGTCGCAGGCCGACAGCACGCCGTGGACGTAGTCGTCGTACGGCAGCCGGGCGATCTCCGGATGGCCGAGCAGGGCGGTGGTCAGGGCCAGGTTCTCGGCCGTGGCCAGCCGGACCAGCAGGCGGTAGTCGAGGAAGGTGGCCAGGGCGTCCGGGTCGGCGGCCAGGCCGTCGGGGATCTGCACCCACGCCCGGATCGGATGCACCTTGGCCTCCGACATGCCGAACCTGAAGGCCGCCTCGCGGCGCACGTCGGAGTCGCGCACCGACCGCCGCTCCTCCTCGCCGGGCGGCGACTCCGTCCAGAACCGGGCCCGGTCGCCCTCGACGGGGACGACCTTGAGCAGGTTGCGCACGGTCAGGCGGGGCCGGTCCTTGGTCGGCTCGTGCGCCTCGGTGATGGTGTAGTCGAAGGTCACTTCCGCGTGGCCGGGGTCCTCGGCGTAGGCCCGCGCGAACAGCCGGCCCGGTGACTCTGACATGGATACTCCCTATTCGTCCTGGACGAGGCGCTGGTAGAAGGGGAGATGGTGGTCGTAGAAGGCCCGCAGGGCCGGATGGTTGTCCACGGTCGCGGCGTAGACGTTGCCGCGGTCCTCGAACCCGGCGCTGCCGCTCGCGTCCAGGTGCCAGCGGCGGGTCCGCCCCCACTCCGGGCGGTCGCCGGCGGCCCAGGTGAGCGAGCCGGGCAGGAAGGGCAGGCCGGTGTAGGCGCAGAACTCCTCGACGACCGCCGCCGGCTCGCGGATCAGCCGTTCGGTGCGGATCACCAGCGGCCGCCGGCCGGTCGCCTCCCGGACCAGCTCGTGCAGCAGGAACAGCCGCTCGTAGCCGATCTCGTCGCAGGTCACCGCCGGTTTGATCGCGTAGTGCGAGGCGATGGTCGGCCGCGGGTCGCGCACGATGAACGTGTGGACGATCCCCGCCAGGTCCTCCGGATGCTTGAACAGGTGCGGGTACTCGTAGTCGAGCACCTCCTTGACGAACACCGGCCGCGCCCGCGCCAGCTCGGCCAGCCGCGCCAGCAGGTCCTTCTCCGAGCGGGCGGTCACCTCGCCGCCGTCCGGCGCGGGCAGCGTCAGCGAGCCCTCCTCGGTCAGCGCCAGGAACGGCTCGTGCAGGACGGCCACGTCGCCCCGCTCGATCATCATGCGCAGGAACGCCGTCGAGGCCGAGCGCGAGTGCGCCCACATGGCGACCAGCGGCCCGCTCACCCCGACCACCACGCCGGCACCCGGTCCCAGCGGTGCCGCCGCAGCTCGCTCAGCAAGTCCGGGTCGAGCGGCCGCCCGTCGGAGACGCCGAGGTTGGCCTGCACGTGCGCCGGCCTGCGCATCCCCGGGATCACCGTGCTGACCGCCGGGTGGTGCAGCACGAACCGCAGCGCGACCTCCGGCAGCGAGAGCCCCTCCGGCAGCGCCGCCTTGAGCCGTTCGGCCCGCTCGACGCTCGGCCCCAGGTTCTCCGGCCCGAAGTACGTGCTGCGCCAGTCCTCCGGCGGCCACGTGCTGTCCGCGGTCAGGGTGCCGGTGAGCGTGCCCTCGTCGAACGGCACCCGGGCGATGATGCCCACGCCCTCGCGCAGCGCCCGGTCGAACAGCTCGTCCTCGGGCGCCTGGTCGAAGATGTTGTAGATCACCTGGATGACGTCGATCAGGCCGGTGTCGAGCGCGGCGAAGCAGTTGGCCGGCTCCCACCGGTTGACGCTGATGCCGACCGCGTCGATCAGGCCCTCGCTCTTGAGGTCCCTGATCGCCTCCTGCCACCGCTCGTCCCGGGCCCAGCGGTCCTCCCAGGTGTGGAACTGCATGAGGTCGATGCGCGAGACGCCCAGATTCTCCAGGCTGCGGTGGGTGTACTCGCGGATGTACTCGGCGGGGTAGGCGTCGTCGAGGGTGTCGTCCGGTCCGGGGGGCCATTCGCGGTTCTTCGGCGGGATCTTCGTGGCCACGTACAGCCGGTGGCCGGGGTGGCGGCGCAGCAGCGCGCCGAGCAGCTGCTCGCTGACGCCGCGGCCGTACACCCAGGCGGTGTCGAAGAAGGTGCAGCCCAGTTCGACGGCCTGGTCGAGGCACCGGGGGGCGACGTCGTAGTCCCAGCCGGTGAAGCCGCCGGGGCCGCCGCCGATGCCCCACATGCCGTAGCCGACCTCGCTGACCTCCCAGCCGAGGTTTCCCATCTTGCGGTAGCGCATTCCTGACCTTTCCTGATCAACCGGTGGGCACCCGCTGCCCGGCCGTGCCCGCCAGGCGGGCGTGGTAGGCGGCGATCGGGCCGTCGAGGGTGCCCTCGCCGAGCCGCCATCGCTGTTCGAGCCTGTGGCACTCGTCCTTGCGGAACAGCGCGGGGTTGTCGGTGAGCAGCCCGCCGAACGCCCGGCGCAGCTCCTCCTCGTCCGCCGCGGCGGGCAGCAGGGAGGCGAGCGTGATCAGCTCGCGGTCCCCGCTCGCCCGGCCGGTCTCGCGCACGAGCCGCGCGAAGTCGCCGCACGGGATCGGCGTGACCGGCACGCCCGCCCGCGCCGGCACGTCGTCGATGCTGACGCTCTCGGCGCGGAAGACGTGCAGCGTACGGCCCCAGACCTCCGGGTCGGCCACCGCCGCCCCGACCCGCGCGGCGACGTAGTCGACCGGCGTGTAGTCGGTGCGCGTGGCGACGTCGGGACGCACGCCGAGCCGCAGGAACGCCGACAGCAGCAGGTGGGTGAAGGCGACCGGGTTCGGATAGCCGTTGTCGGCGCTCGGCATGATCTCGCCCAGCCGCAGCACGGTCACCAGCGCGCCCCGGCGCCTGGCCTCGGCCAGGTAGCGCTCGGCGATCCACTTCGACCGGCTGTAGCCGCCGCCCGGCGCCCTGGCCAGCGCCGGGTCGCAGTCCTCCGGGACGCGCTCGCCCCTGTGGAGCGCCTCCGTCTGCAGCGCGCCCAGCGTCGAGACGTAGTGCAGCGGCACCGGATGGTGGGCCATCGCCAGCCGCACCAGCTCGATCGTGCCGCGCACGTTGGCCTGACGGTGGGCGCGGTAGTCGAACAGGAAGTTCACCATCGCGCCGTTGTGCAGCACCAGGTCGCAGGCTCGGGCCAGATGCTCCCAGGTGGAGCCGTCCAGCCCGAGGCCGGGTAAGGCCAGGTCGCCCGCGTAGCCCTCCAGCCGGTCGGCGAAGCGCGGCTCCCACAGCCCCCGCTCGGCGAGCGCCGCCACGACCCGGGCCGTGGCCGCCTCGTCGTCGGCCGCCCGCGCCAGGCAGCACACCCGCAGCCCGCCGCGGCTCAGCAGCTCGTGCACCAGGCGGCTGCCGACGAACCCGGTGGCCCCGGTGACCAGCACCGTACGCAGCCGCTCCGGCCTGGACGCCCGCCGGATGGGCTCCCCGTCGGGCACCACGGAGTCGCGCGCCATCAGCACCGACTCCTCCTCGATGGCCTCGTGGTCCTGCCGCCGCCGCTCGATCAGCCGGGCCAGCGCGCCGGCCGTCGGGTGGTCGTACAGGTCCTTGACGTCCACGCGGACGCCGGTCTCGGCGGTGATCATGTGGACCACGGACAGGGCCTGGATGGAGTCGCCGCCCGACTCGGCGAAGTGCGTCTCGGCGGTCAGGCCCGGCCAGCCGAGGGCCGAGCGCATCGCCCGCAGCACCTGGTCGCCCAGGCACGCGGTCGGCGCGCTCTCGGCCAGCAGGGCGGTGTCCTCGGCCAGCCGGCCGTCGAGGATCTCCTGGAGCCGGCCGCGGTCCACCTTGCCGTTGTCGTGCAGCGGCATCTCGGCCAGCGGGAAGAAGTAGCGCGGGACGCTGGTCCGCGGCAGCGTGCGGCGCAGCTCGGCGGCCAGCGCGGCCTCGGTCAGGCCCCTGCCGGAGGCGAACAGCGCCAGCGCCTTGACGCCCGCCTGCTCGGCCACCAGCACCTCGGCCTGCAGCACGCCGGGGCAGCGCTGGGCCGCCGCGGCGATCTCGCCCAGCTCGATGCGCACGCCGTGGATCTTGACCTGGAAGTCCTTGCGGCCGGCGAAGAACAGGCGGCCGTCGTCGTCCAGGTGGCCGAGGTCGCCCGTGAGGTAGAGGCGCTCGCCCGGGATCTCGCCGGGGAACGGGTTGCCGACGAACGCCCTGGCCGTCGCGGCCGGGTCGCCCAGGTAGCCCGCGCCCAGGCAGACGCCGCCGATCGCGATCTCGCCGGTCGTGCCGGGCGGGACCGGGCGCAGGTCGTCGTCCACCACGACCGCGTAGCAGTTGTCGATCGGACGGCCCAGCGGGACCGCGTCGCCGTCGGCCGCCGACACCCGGTGGAAGACCATCCCGATCGACGCCTCGGTGGGGCCGTAGCCGTTGGTCAGGTCGAGGCCGGGCAGCAGGGCCATCAGGCGGTGTACCGCGCGCGGGCTGACCGCCTCGCTGCCGACGACGAGCCGGCGCAGGGACGACAGCGAGCGCAGGGCGGCGGCGTCGCCGTCCACGATGGCGACCAGGGCGTTGAAGACGCTGGAGACGAAGTCGGCGGTGGTGATGCCGTACCGGGCGATCAGGTCGATGGTGTGCCGGAGGTTGAGGAAGTCGCCCTGCACGGGCAGCACGGTGCGCCCGCCGGTGGTCAACGGCCAGAACAGCTGCCACAGCGCGGAGTCGGAGGTGTGCCTGCTGTTCTGCAGCACGACGTCGTCGCCGGTCGCGGCGAAGTAGCGGGTCATGAAGCGCAGCCGGTTGGCCAGGCCGCCGTGCCGGTTCATCGCGCACTTGGGGGTGCCGGTGGTGCCGGAGGTGAAGTAGCCGTACGCCAGGTCGTCCGGGCCCAGCTCGACCGCCGGCCGCTCGGAGGTCGGGACGATCGCGTCGATCCCGACGACGACCGCCCGATCGGCGGCGCCCGGCGGCAGCGGCTCGCCGCCCGCGCACAGGATCGGGCCGTCCGGCAGCACGTCCAGCGTGTCGCGCACGCGCTCGACCGGCCACGACGGGTCGAGCGGCACGAACGCCGCGCCCAGCTTCATCAGCGCCAGGTACGCGACCGGCAGCTCCAGCGAGTTGACCAGCAGGGCCGCGACCACGTCGCCCTTGCCCACGCCGTGCCCGGCCAGCGTCGCCGCCAGGCCGTTGACCAGGTCGTCCAGTTGCCTGTAGGTGAGGGTCCTGCCGTCGTAGGTGACCGCCGGCCGCTCGGGGCACCGGTCGGTCTGCTCCTCGATCAACGCCGGGACGGGACGGAACGGGCCGAAGTCGACCGCCCGGCCGGTGAAGCCGCGGGTGTTGCCGGTCATCTCCACCTCTCTGTCAGGAATGTACGAACGGCGACCGGCCCCCTTGCCCCACACGCCCCCGTCGCCTTCCTCATAGGCGTTCCAAGTCGTTCCGGAGCCGGCCCGGCGCGTACGCCGGTTCGGCGGCCCCGTCCGTCGCCGCGGCGGCGGCGAGCCGGCCCGCCTCGGGCGACGTCTGGACCCCGTAGCCGCCCAGGGCGGCCAGCCAGACGAACCCCGGCGCGCCGGGGTCCGGCCCGATCACCGGCGTCCCGTCGGCCACCTCGCTGCGCAGCCCCGCCCAGGCGTGCCGGACGCTGCGGATCTCCAGCGTCGTGGCCTCCTGGACGCGCCGCACGCCGACGGCGACGTCCAGGTCGTCGGGGCGGGCGTCGCAGGGCGGGACGGGCGTGGCGTCGGCAGGGGAGACCAGCAGCCGCCCGGACTCGGGCTTGACGTAGAAGGTGTCGGCCACGTCGGTGACCATCGGCCAGGACCGGGCGTCCGTCCCCTCGGGCAGGTCCACCAGGAACGCGGTCCTGCGCAGCGGGCGCAGGCCCACCGGCCGCACCCCGGCCAGCCCGGCGACCTCGTCGGCCCACGCCCCTGCCGCGTTGACCAGGATCGGCGCGGCGTGCTCGCCCGCGTCGGTGACCGCCCGCCAGACGCCGCCCGCGCGCGACAGCGCCCGGACCCGGGCGGAGGTGACCACCTGGCCGCCCCGCGCCCTGATGCCGCGCAGGAAGCCCTGGTGGAGGGCGTCGACGTCGATGTCCATCGCGCCGGGCTTGAGCATCGCCCTGCTGAACCGGCCCGGACGCAGGATCGGGCAGTGCGCCTGGGCCTGCGCGAGGTCGATCTCCACGGCCGGCGTCGGGGCCCGCCGCCCTTCGGCCAGCGCCTCGTCGAACGGCTTCTCGCCGCCGGGCGGGCACAGCGCCAGCACGCCGCGCGGGCTCAGCAGCGGGACGTCGGCGAAACCCGGCGGGGGCGCGGCGAGGAAGTCCCTGCTCGCCGCGGTGAGAGCCCGGACGGCCCGGTTGCCGAAGTACTCGGAGAAGAGCGCCGCCGACCGTCCGGTCGAGTGGTGGCCGGGGACCTGCTCGGCTTCGAGCAGGGTCACGGTGCCCGACCTGGCGAGGAAGAACCCCGCGCAGGCGCCCGCGACGCCGCCCCCGACAATGAGAAAATCTCTCACGTCCGTAAACTGATCACATTTCACTGTGTTTCGGCAAACAGTTTGTGTGTCCTGACAGAAATGACTTGCCCGAAATGCGTAGTAAGTCAGGTCATAAATGCGGTAATTCAAGCATTTATATAAACGATCTTGTGATTACCGGCCTGTCAGGGGCTCGGCGGCGGTGGCCGGGCGTCCCGGCGGCGTCAACCCCTATGTCAGAAACGGCGCAGGCGTGCGCTCCGAGTGTCAGATCCGGCCGCTGGGCGGCGCGCCGCCGGACGTCCGAAACCCGGCGCCGCCGGGCGCGGCGGGACCGCGAACGGGGGCGCGGCGGGTGTGAAGCGGCTCATCGGTGGTAGCCGAGCGTCGGGAAGCCGACGACTTGGGGGGCAACATGGCCGAGCGCCTGACCGACGAGGACATCGACACCGCCCTGGCGGCGCTGGAGGGCTGGCGGCGGGACGGCGACGCCCTGGTCAAGGACGTGCCGATCACGCCCGACAGCTACGGCTGGCTGAGCGAGGCGGTGCACAACGAGGGCGCCACGCTGGGGCACCAGGCCGAGATCGAGCGGACGGCGGAGGGCATCCGCTTCCGCCTCTCGACCGGCGAGGCCGGCGGGGTCACCGAGCGCGACGTCGAACTCGCCGCCCACATCGACCAGGTCCTCGACGGCGGCGCCCGCGACCGCGGCTGACCTCGCGGCAACCCGCGACTCGCGGCCGTCCTCCCGGCGGCCCGGGTCACGACGGCGCGCCTTCCGGGGGCAGTCCGGCTTGTGCGGACCGCTCAATGTGCAGGGCGCACAGGTTGTGCAGGGGGCACATCCTGTGTAGGGTGCATTCGGACAATAGGGGGATAAATGGTGCATTCCGCGCCCAGCCCGCGCTCCGGCGGCGGGATCGTCAGCGTGCTCGCGGTCGCCGGCATCGTCGGCTCGCTCATGCAGACGCTGGTGGTGCCGCTCATCGGCCAGCTCCCGCGGCTGCTGCACGCCGGTGCCGCCGACACGTCATGGGTGATCACCGTGACGCTGCTGGTCGGCGCGGTCGCCACCCCCGTGATCGGCAAGCTCGGCGACCTCTACGGCAAGCGCACCATGATGCTCGTCTGCTCGGTGCCGCTCATCGCCGGGTCGGTGGTGTGCGCGCTGTCCGGCTCACTGATCCCCATGATCGCCGGACGCGGCCTCCAGGGGCTGGGCGTCGGCATGATCCCGCTCGGCGTCAGCGCGCTGCGCGACCTGCTGCCGCCCCAGCGCGTCGGCCCGGCCATCGCGCTGATGAGCTCGTCCATGGGCATCGGCGGCGCGCTCGGGCTGCCGATCTCGGCCGCGGTCGCCGAGTACGCCGACTGGCGGGTGCTGTTCTGGGGCTCGGCCGCGCTGAGCGTGCTGGTCGCGGTGCTGATCTGGCTGCTGGTCCCGGCCACGCCCGCCGCCGCCGTCCGGGCCCGGCTCGACCTGGTCGGCGCGCTCGGCCTGGGCGCGGCGCTGGTCTGCCTGCTGCTCGGCGTGTCGAAGGGCGGCGACTGGGGCTGGTCGAGCGGCACCACCCTCGGGCTGCTCGGCGGCGCGGTGGTGCTCGCCCTGCTGTGGGGGCTGTGGGAGCTGCGCGTCCGCGACCCCCTCGTGGACCTGCGCACCACCGCCCGCCCGCAGGTGCTGCTCACCAACGTGGCCTCGATCCTCGTCGGCTTCGCCATGTACGCCCAGTCGCTGGTCCTCATGCAGATCCTGCAGCTGCCCGCGGCGCTCGGCTACGGCCTGGGCCAGTCGATGCTGGCCGCCGGGCTCTGGATGGCGCCGTCCGGGCTGACGATGATGGCGGTCTCCTCGCTCGGCGCCCGGCTGTCGGCCGCCCGCGGGCCCAGGACCAGCCTGTTCGTCGGCGCGCTGGTCATCGCGGCCGGCTACGGCACCGCGCTCGGCCTCATGGGCTGGAGCTGGGGCCTGATGATCGCCGGCTGCGTCGGCAGCGCCGGGGTCGGCCTGGCGTACGGTGCGATGCCCGCCCTCATCATGGGCGCGGTGCCGAGGAGCGAGACCGCCTCCGCCAACAGCTTCAACACCCTGATGCGCTCCATCGGTACCTCGGTCTGCGCCGCCGTGATCGGCGTCGTCCTGGCCCAGCTCACCGTGACGGTCGGCGGCCACACGCTGCCCTCGGAGACCGGCTTCCGCACCGCCCTGCTCATCGGCTGCGGCGTCGCGGTGGTCGCCGCGCTGGTCACCCTCACGCTGCCGAAGGCCAAGGCCGCCGCCGCCCCGGCCCCTGTCGCCGCCGCGACCCCCGCTGCGTCCCCGGCAACCCCGGCGACCCCCGCGGCCCCGGCGGCCGGGCCCGCTCCGGCCGCCGCCGGTGTCCTCGGCCCCTGGGAGGACGCGTTCCGCACGCACGACCCGGCTCCCGAGGCCCGCCACCACCCGCGGCCGGTCCAGCCGGAGGCAACCGGCGTCCTCTCCCTGACCGAGCGGGACGAACTGCTCCGGCTGCGCCGCGAGAACGCCGAACTCCGCCGTGAGCTGGACGTTCTCCTGCGGGGCGCCGGCGTGTGGCTCAAGAACCTGGCCGCCGACAGGACGGAGTGACCCGCCCCGACATACATGTCCGGCAAATAATGATTTGAACGAGCGAGTACTCACTCATTACGCTCGTCCGCATGACCAAGAGGCGACGGGTGCCCGCGATGGCGCCCGAAGACCGCCGTGCCGCCCTCATCGAGGCCACCGTCCCCCTGCTGCGCGCGCACGGCACCGCCGTCAGCACCCGCCAGATCGCCGAGGCCGCGGGCGTGGCCGAGGGCACGATCTTCGGCGTCTTCCCCGACAAGGCCACGCTGCTGCGCGCGGCCCTGATGAGCGCGTTCGACCCCCGACCGGCCGAGGACGCGCTCGCCGCCATCGGCGCCACCGCCGGGCTGCGCGACCGGCTGCGCGAGGTGGCGGCGCTGCTGCGGGCCGGCATGAAGGCCAACGTCAACCTCTTCACCGTGCCCCGCGAGCTCATGGCCGAGGACGCCGAGTTCCGCGAGCACATGATGGACAGCCGCGCCCGCATCACCGCCGCGCTCGCCGCCCTCGTCGAGCCCGACCGCGACCATCTGCGCCGCTCGCCCATGGCCACGGCGCAACTGCTGCTCATGCTCGTCTCGGTGAGCGTCCACCGCGGTTTCGGCCTGTCGGACGACTTCGGCGACATGGACGACGACGAACTCGTCTCCGTCCTGCTCGACGGGCTGCTGCTGCCCTCCTACCGCACCCCCTCCACAGAAAGCGTCCGTTGATGCTGCTCCGCCTGCTGCGGGTCCAGCTCAGGCCGTACGGGAAGGAGATCACCCTCGTGGTCCTCTTCCAGTTCGTGCAGACACTGGCCACGCTCTATCTGCCCACACTCAACGCCGACATCATCGACCACGGCGTCATCACCGGCGACACCGGTTACATCATGCGCGTCGGGCTGGTGATGCTCGGCGTGACGTTCGTCCAGATCGTCTGCTCGATCGTGGCCGTCTACTACGGCGCCAGGACGTCGATGGCCCTGGGCCGCGACCTGCGCGCCGCGATCTTCCACCGCGTGCAGGGCTTCTCGGCGCAGGAGGTGAACAGGTTCGGGGCGCCGTCGCTGATCACCCGGACCACCAACGACGTCCAGCAGGTGCAGCTGCTCGTGCTGATGACGTTCACGATGATGGTGGCCGCGCCGATCATGTGCGTCGGCGGCATCGTCCTGGCGCTGCGCCAGGACACCGCGCTGTCGTCGCTGCTGCTCGTCGTGCTGCCGGTGATGATCGTCATCGTCGGCCTGGTCGTCTGGCGGATGCGGCCGCTGTTCCGCACCATGCAGGAGCGCATCGACCGGATCAACCAGGTGCTGCGCGAGCAGATCACCGGCATCCGGGTCATCCGGGCGTTCGTCCGCGACCGGCACGAGCGCGAGCGCTTCGGCGTGGCCAACGACCGGCTCACCGACGTCTCGCTGCGGGTCGGCCGGCTGATGGCGCTGATGTTCCCCTCGGTCATGCTGGTCGTGAACGTCTCCAGCGTCGCCGTCATCTGGTTCGGCGGCCACCGCATCGCCGACGGCACCATGCAGGTCGGCGCGCTGACCGCGGTCATCTCCTACCTGATGCAGATCCTGATGTCGGTGATGATGGCCATGTTCATGTTCATGATGATCCCGCGCGCCGAGGTCTGCGCCGAGCGCATCGAGGACGTGCTCGGCACCGACCCCACCGTCCACCCGCCCGCGGACCCCGTCACCCCCGACGGCCACCGGGGCGAGCTGGAGCTGCGGTCCGTCGACTTCCGCTACCCGGGCGCCGAGGACCCGGTGCTGTGCGGGGTGAGCTTCGCCGCGCGGCCCGGCCGGACCACCGCGATCATCGGCAGCACCGGCAGCGGCAAGACCACGCTGCTCAACCTCGTCCCCCGGCTGTTCGACGCGACCGCCGGCGACGTGCTGGTGGACGGCGTCAACGTCCGCGACCTCGACCCGGCGGCGCTGTCCCGCGCGGTCGGCCTGGTCCCGCAGTCGCCCTACCTGTTCTCCGGCACCGTCGCCTCCAACCTGCGCTACGGCCGGCCCGGCGCCACCGACGAGGAGCTGTGGCGGGCCCTGGAGATCGCCCAGGCCCGCGAGTTCGTCGAGGCGATGCCCGGCGGCCTGGACGAGCCGATCTCCCAGGGCGGCACGAACGTCTCCGGCGGCCAGCGCCAGCGCCTGGCCATCGCCAGGACCCTGGTGCACCGGCCCGAGATCTACCTGTTCGACGACTCCTTCTCCGCCCTCGACTACGCCACCGACGCCCGCCTGCGGGCCGCCCTGGCCAAGGAGATCGCCGACGCCACGATCGTCATCGTCGCCCAGCGGGTGAACACGATCCGCGACGCCGACCGCATCCTCGTGCTCGACGAGGGCCGGGTGGTGGGCAGCGGCGACCACGCCGAGCTCATGGAGACCTGCCCGACCTACCGCGAGATCGTGCTGTCCCAGCTCACCGAACAGGAGGCCGCGGCATGACCGCCCAGGCTCCCGCGCGCCGCCCGCAGCCCGCCTTCGGGCCGGGCAGGATGATGGCCGGGCCGGCCGAGAAGGCGCTCGACTTCGGCGGCACGCTGCGCAAGCTGCTGCGCCTGCTGCGGCCCGAACGCGCGATGCTCGGCGTCGTGCTGGCGCTCGGCACGGCCAGCGTCGCGCTCACCGTCACCGGGCCCAAGATCCTCGGCCACGCCACCGACCTGATCTTCTCCGGCATCATCGGCGCCCGGCTGCCCGCCGGGCTCACCAAGGAGCAGGCCGTGGCGGGCCTGCGCGCCAGGGGCGAGGGCAACTTCGCCGACATGGTGGCCTCGATGAACGTCGTGCCCGGCCAGGGCATCGACTTCACCGCCCTGGCCCACGTCCTGGGCTGGGTGCTGGCCATCTACGTGGTGGCGGCGCTGCTCGGCATCGCGCAGTTCCGGCTGACGACGACCGTCGTCCAGCGGGCGGCGTCCCGGCTGCGCGAGCGGATCGAGGCCAAGCTGGCGCGGCTGCCGCTCAGCTACTTCGACGGCCAGCCGCGCGGCGAGATCCTCAGCCGCGCCACCAACGACACCGACAACATCGCCCAGACCCTCCAGCAGACCATGAGCCAGCTCATCTCCTCGGTGCTGACCGTGGTGGGCGTCCTGGTGGTGATGTTCTGGATCTCGCCGGTCCTGGCGCTCATCGCCCTGGTCACGGTGCCCGTGTCGGTCTACGTCACCGCCGTCGTCGGCAAGCGGTCGCAGCCGCAGTTCGTCAAGCAGTGGTCGTCCACCGGCAAGCTCAACGGCCACATCGAGGAGATGTACGGCGGCCACACCCTGGTCAAGGTCTTCGGCCGCCAGCAGGAGGCCGCCGCCACCTTCGAGGAGCACAACCAGGCCCTGTACGCCTCCAGCTTCCGCGCCCAGTTCATCTCCGGCGTCATCCAGCCGGCGATGATGTTCATCGGCAACGTCAACTACGTGTTGGTCGCCGTCGTGGGCGGGTTCAAGGTGGCGTCGGGCTCGATCTCGCTGGGCGACGTCCAGGCGTTCATCCAGTACTCCCGGCAGTTCAGCCAGCCGCTGACCCAGGTGGCCGGCATGGCGAACCTCGTCCAGTCGGGCGTCGCCTCGGCCGAGCGGGTGTTCGAGCTGCTGGAGGCCCCCGAGCAGTCGGCCGAGCCGGCCGAGCCCGCCCGTCCCGCCGAGCTGCGGGGACGCGTGGCGTTCGAGAACGTCTCCTTCCGCTACGCCCCCGACCGGCCGCTGATCGAGAACCTGTCGCTGACCGTGGAGCCCGGCCAGACCGTGGCCATCGTCGGCCCCACGGGAGCGGGCAAGACGACCCTGGTCAACCTCATCATGCGGTTCTACGAGGTGACCGGCGGCCGCATCACCCTCGACGGCGTCGACACGGCCGAGATGTCCAGGGAGGAGCTGCGCGCCGACATCGGCATGGTGCTCCAGGACACCTGGCTGTTCGGCGGCACGATCGCCGAGAACATCGGCTACGGGGCCGAGGGCGCCACCCGCGAGCGCATCGAGGCCGCCGCCCGCGCCGCCCACGTCGACCGCATCGCCCACACGCTGCCCGACGGCTACGACACGGTGATCGACGAGGAGGGGGCCACGGTCAGCGCGGGTGAGAAGCAGCTCATCACGATCGCCCGCGCGTTCCTGTCCGAGCCGGCGATCCTCATCCTGGACGAGGCCACCAGCTCGGTCGACACGCGGACCGAAGTGCTCATCCAGCGGGCGATGAGCTCGCTGCGCGAGGGCCGGACCAGTTTCGTGATCGCCCACCGCCTGTCCACGATCCGCGACGCCAGCCTCATTCTGGTCATGGAGGAGGGCCGTATCGTCGAGCAGGGCACCCACGAGGCCCTCCTGGCGGCGGACGGCGCCTACGCCCGCCTCTACTCCGCCCAGTTCGCCCAGGCCGCCGTCGAGGTGGACTGACCGCCGATTCTCCCGGGCCTTCGCTTTACCGTCATTGACGGCCGGACTATCTCCTGGTCAGCGGCGTTCTGACCAAAAAGCGAAGTGCCCGGGAGGCCATTCCCGGGCACGTGCTCCCATTCGCCTTCCGCGGTTCACGGCCGCCACAGTGGAGGGCGGACCGGTCAGGAACGTTCCGGCTCGTAGTGCAGGCCCACCACGCCGCAGTCGAACGCGCGCGCGCCGGCCAGGCGCAGCCGCTGGTAACCCTCGCCCGCCGGGAACAGCGGCAGCCCGGCCCCGATCGCCACCGGGTTGACGAACAGGTGCAGCTCGTCGATCAGCCCCTGCGAAATCAGCTGCCGGCCGATCGAGGCGCCGCCGGCCACCATCACGTCGCCGCCGGGCTTCGCCTTCAGCTCGTTGACGGTCTCGGCCGGGTCGCCGCCCGCCACGACGGCGTTCTTCCAGGGCGACTCGGTGAGGCTGCGGGAGATGACGACCTTCGGAGTGTTGATCATCTTGTCGATGCCCTCCTCGGTCTCGCCCGCCGGCCGCGACTCCCAGGCCGGGATGAACCCCTCGGCCAGCTTGCGGCCCAGCACGATGGTGTCGACCGGCTCCCAGAGCGCCGCCACGTGGGCGTTGATGTCGTCGGTCCAGGGGAAGGTGACCCAGTCCATCTCGCCGCCGGGGCCGCCCACGAAGCCGTCCGCGGTGATCTGGAGCTGCAGCTTGACCTTGCGCATTTCTCTGTGTCCTTTCCGGTTCCGCTCTGTGTGGTTCCCAGAGTGCCGGAGCAGGCTTACGTTCTGCTTCCGCCGGGCTTAAGGTTCCGGGCTCGAGTTCGCAGTGCTCACGGTCGTCGGGCGGCCCGGCGCCTGGCCGACGACCAGGACGCCGCCCACAGGATCGCGCCGATCACCAGCAGGATCCCGGCGATCTCGTACTGGCCCGCCGGACGGCCGGAGGACCACGGCAGCACCAGGTAGAGGCAGGTGACCGTGCCCACCACGGGCAGCACGCGGCCCGCGTTGAAGTGCTCGGCGCCGGTGACGTCCCGGCGCAGGACCAGGACCGCCACGTTGACCGCCGCGAAGACGGCCAGCAGCAGCAGCGAGGTCGTGCCGCCCAGCAGCGCCACGACCGGGCTGTCGGGGACCAGCGAGACGAACGTGATGAGGGCGATGGCGATCACCGTGGTGAACAGGATCGCGGCGTGCGGCGTGCGCCGGGTGGCGTGCACCGCCGACAGGAACGGCGGCAGCACGCCCTGCTTGCTCATGCCGTACAGCAGCCGGCTGGCCATCAGCATGTTGATCAGCGCCGAGTTGGCGACGGCGAACATCGAGATGAACGGCAGCAGCGAGGCGATCGGCACGCCGGGAGCCGCCGTCTGCACCACCGTGACCAGCGGCGTCTCGCTGGCGGCGAGCTGCCCGACCGGGACGACGGCGACCGCGCAGACCGACACCAGCACGTAGATCACCCCGGTGATGCCGATGCCCGCGAACATCATGCGCGGGAAGATCCGGGTCGGGTTCTTGGTCTCCTCGGCCATGTTGACGGAGTCCTCGAAGCCGACCATGGCGAAGAAGGCCAGCGACGTCGCGGCGCTGACGGCCAGGAACACGCCCTTGTCGGCGGGCGTCTCGAAGGCGACGACGCGGGAGAAGTCGGCGTGGCCGCCGGAGATGAAGTACCCGCTGAGCACGATCACCATCAGCAGCCCCGACAGCTCGACCGCGGTGAGCACGACGTTGAGCTTGACGCTCTCGCCGACGCCGCGCAGGTTGACGGCCAGGATCAGCAGCATGAACCCCACGGCGATCAGCAGGATGACGCCGTTGCCCGCGTCGAGGCCGAACCCGGTGGCCAGGTTGGCGGCGAAGGCCCGCGAGGCCGCCGACGCCGACGTGATGCCCGAGCACATCACCGCGAAGCACACCAGGAACGTCAGCGCGTGCTTGCCGAACGCCTTGTGCACGTAGAGGGCGGCGCCCGCGGCCTCCGGATACTTGGTGACCAGCTCAAGGTAGGAGCAGGCGGTGATCAGCGCGACGACGAAGGCGATCGTGAAGGGCAGCCAGGCCGCGCCGCCCACCTCGCCGGCGACCTGGCCGGTCAGGGCGTAGATGCCGGTGCCGAGGATGTCGCCGACGATGAACAGCAGCAGCAGGCCGGGGCCCATCACCCGCTTCAGGCTGGGCCGGCCGCTGCCGGCCTCGGGCGGGCTGGGGGGACTGATCTGAGCCATGGGGGTGGTCCTTCTCGTCCGTGAGGATGACGGCTAGGTCATGGGCGCGGGCGACGGCGAGCCCCGGCCGGTCGCCGCGCGCCGCCGCGACCACGTGATCTCGACCGTCATCCTGACACTGTACGATCCCCGCTTGTCATCCGTGAACACGTCGTCACGCTGAGCTGTCACCCCGGTACGCCGGTGGTGAGGGTTGCAAGCCGGGAGCAATCCCCGCGCAAGGGGCGGGTCCTAACGTCGGGGCGTGTCCAGACGACTGGTTCTCGGCGGCGCCGCCCTCGCGGCGACCGCCACGCTGACGCTCGGCCTTCCCGCCGTCCCCGCGCTCGCCGCCGCGCCCGCGCCCGGCACGGTGGCGGGCAAGCTGTTCCGCGCGTGGCTGGCCGGCGACCGCGCCGCCGCGGCCGGGGTCGCCACCCCCGCCGCGGTGCGCACGATCTTCGGTTACGCCTACCGCGCGCCCGACCGCTTCGACGGCTGCTCGCGCGGCGTGTGCCGGTACGTGCACACCAGCGTGCGCGTGCCCGGCGGCCTCAACGGCATCGCGATGACCGTGACCGGCTCCAAGGTCACCAAGGTCTACCTGTCCCGGCACGTCGTGCGGCCGTCCGCCGCGGCCGGGCACCTGTTCGACGCCTGGAAGCGCGGCGACCGGTACGCCGCGCTGGAGGTCGGCGCCGAGGGCGCGGTGCGGACGCTGTTCCGGGTCAGGTACGACCCGCGCGGCGTCACCCACCACTTCCAGGGCTGCGCCAAGGAGCCGAAGGGCTACGCGTGCGCCTGGTCCTACGAGGGCGGCGCGATGTTCATGCACGTCCACGGCTCCGCGGCGAGGGGCTACGACGTCCGGTCGATCAGCTACACGGCCGACTGACGGTCAGCCGCCGGCCAGGTCGTTGGCGGCCACGTAGCCGAAGGTCATGGCCGGTCCGATGGTCGAGCCCGAGCCCGCGTAACTGTGGCCCATGACGGCGCCGCTGGCGTTCCCGGCGGCGTACAGGCCGGGGATCACCGAGCCGTCGGCGCGCAGGACGCGGGCGCGGGCGTCGGTGCGCAGGCCGCCCTTCGTGCCCAGGTCACCAGGGACGATCTTGAAGGCGTAGAACGGCGGCAGCCAGAGCGGCGCCAGGCACGGGTTCGGCCGGACGTACGGGTCGGCGTAGTAGTGGTCGTAGGCGCTGTCGCCGCGGTGGAAGTCGGCGTCCCGTCCGGCCAGGGCGAAGCCGTTGAAGCGGGTGACCGTGGCGCGCAGGGCGGCCTCCGGCACCCCGATCTTGCGGGCGAGCTGCTCGATCGTCGGGGCTCTGAACAGGGCGCCGCTGTCGTACCAGGAGTCGGGGAAGGGCAGCAGCGGCGCGATGTCCTTGAACAGGTACTTGTTGCGGTACTGCTGGTCGACGATCAGCCAGGCGGGGATGTGCGGGTCGGACGGGGTGTTGCGGTCGTACATGACGTGCACGACGTCGCTGTAGGGCGCGGCCTCGTTGACGAAGCGCCGGCCGGCGCCGTTGACGATGACGCAGCCCGGCAGGGTCCGCTCGGCCAGGCAGAAGTACGGCTCGCCGGGCAGCGGGATCACCGGGCCCGACCAGGCGTCGTCCATCAGGTCCAGCGCGCCGCCGGCCTGCTCGCCGGCCTCGATGCCGTCGCCGGTGTTCTCCTTGGCGCCGACGGTCCAGCTCGTCCCGATGGGCTGGCGCTGGAACTCGGCGCGCATCGCCGCGCTGTGCTCGAACCCGCCCGATGCGACGATCACCCCGCGCCTGCCCCTGACCACCCCGGCCGGGGTGACCACGCCCGCGGCCCGGCCGCCCACGACGTGCAGGCCGAGCAGCGGGGTGTTCAGCCACACCGGCACCCCGGCGTTCAGCAGCCCGGCGCGCAGCCCGGCGGCCAGCGCCTGGCCCATCGTCAGCGGCTTCTCGCCGCGCAGCGCCGCCTGCGTGCCCCGCAGCAGGCACGCCGCCGACACCTCCGCGCCCTTCGGGTTGACCAGGGCGAGCGTCAGCCACTTGTAGTCGGCGCTGAAGACGACCATGCCCGCCGGGGTCGCCATGTACGGCGGGTTCAGCCGGGCCAGCTCCGGGCCGAGGAGGTTGCCGTCGAACTGGTCGGGCTCGATCGAGCGCCCGCCCGGCATCCCGCCCGGGAACTCCGGGTAGTAGTCGGAGTACCCCTCCATGAACCGGAAGCGCAGCGGGCTGTTGCGCGTCACGAACGAGATCATCTGCGGCCCCGCGTTCAGGAACGCCTGCTGTCGCGCGGCCGGGACGGTGTCGCCCACCACGCGCGCCAGGTAGGCGGCGGCCTTGGCGGGCGTGTCCGGCACCCCGGCGGCCAGGATCACCTCGTTGCACGGGATCCAGATGCCCGCCCCCGACCGCGCCGCCGACCCGCCGAACGTCGGCGCCTTCTCCAGCACGACGGTGCTCAGGCCGCGTTTGGCGGCGGTGAGGGCGGCGGTCATCCCGGCGGCCCCCGAGCCGACCACCACCACGTCGTAGTCGGCCTCGGCGTAGGCCGGATCCTGGCCGAGCGCGGCGCCGGTGACCAGGATGCCGCCCGCGACGAGCAGGGTGCGGCGGCTGCGCCCGCGGGGGGTGAGGTCGTCGGAGGCCGCTGAGGCTGGTCGCATCGATGATCCCTTCGACAGGGGAGAGCCGGTCGGCCCCCTCGCCGAAACGAGCATGCGCTTGGTTGGTTAGCCTGTCAACGGGCCCGCCGCACGGCCAGATCCTTGACGTGGCCCGACGTGGCGGTCGCCGTCAGGGCGGTGGCGAACAGGATGAGCTGGTTGAGCACCTTCAGGAACAGCAGCATGCCCGCCGCGCCCGCCACCACCCGGTAGGCGGGATTGGCCGCGGTGAGGTTGACGTAGACCTGGCCGATCGTCTTGAGGATCTCCAGCCCGGCGGTGATGACCAGCGCCGGGCCGATCACGCGGCGCAGCGGCACCCGCAACCGGGGCGGCGCGGTCAGCAGCGCCATGGCCAGCAGCGTGTTCACGCCCAGGCCGAGCGCGATCCCGGCCGCGGTGAGCACCCACTGGGCCGGAAGGGCCTCGACGCCCACGGTGAGCACGGCCAGCCAGGTCAGCAGCCGCTCGGCGGCGAAGGCGACGGCGAGCGACAGGGCGAGCAGCATCCCGAGCCCGGCCATCACGCCCAGGTCGATGAGCTGGCGCAGGAAGAACCGCCCCGGATACTCCTCCAGCCCCCAGATCGCCCGGGTGGCCGAGCGCAGGGTGTCCATCCAGAACAGCCCGGTCATCGGCAGCGCGACGAAGGCCACCGCGCCGGCCGTGCCCCCGGCCTCCCGTAACGCCTGGACGTCGAGGCGCGGGAAGTTCTCGCTCAGGTAGTGCTGGACCGTGGCGAGGACCGTCGGGTCGTCCATGACGTGGCCGAGGATGCCGAACGCGAGCAGGGCCAGGGCGAAGGTGGCGAAGAAGGAGTAGTAGGTGAGGGCCGCCGACAACCGGCCGCCGTCGGCCTTGTCGTAGCGCAGCACGGCGCGGGACAGGTGGTCGAGCCAGCCGTGCCGGTCGCGGGCCCGCCGCCAGGCCGCCGCCGGGCCCTTGTCCCGTCCGGTGGCGTTCATGGCGCGGGGTTCCCTTCGCTCTCCGTCCCGGTGGCCGTACGCCGCCGGGTGCTCACCGTACCGCCAAGAGCGGATCGACAGACGAGCACCCACCACGCACGGCCTGCCGGGAGGTGGGGGAGGAGACCGGGTTCGTGGTTGGCGCTGCGGAGTTGGGGGGCCGGTGGCGGTCAATGCGGGGGAGTGGGCGGTGGGGGGACGCCGGTTCCACACCGTGCACACGTACTTCTTCGCCCGGGTTCCGGGCATGGAGGTGCCCGAGCCCGCTGACGACGGGCTCGGGCACCGGTGGTGGAGCGCGGGCGAGCTCGGCCGCACCACCGAGCGGGTCTTCCCGCCGGGGCTGGCCGGGCTGGTCGAGGGCCTGCTCGGAGGCGTACGGCCCGGCTCGCCCGTCACGCTGGACTGGTGACCGCGCCGGGAGGCTCCCGGCGGGTGACCGCGGCCGCCGGGCGGGCGGCCGCGGTCACCGGGGTCAGCGGAGGTTGAACGCGCGCAGGGTGGTCTGCCTGAGGCGGTTGCCCGCCGCGTCCCACGCCTCCACCTTCAGGCTCACCGCGCCCTTGGTGGCGCGGTAGGCCGGGTACTTCGCACCGGCGGTGTAGACGCCGTCCCGGCCGCGCCTGAGGTCGGCGGGCTGCCAGGTGGCGCCGTCGTCGGTGCTGGTCCACAGCCGCACGCCCGCGATCGCCGGCATCCTCGCCGCCGACGGCCCGTGGTAGGCCTCCAGCTCGAACGTGTGCCGGCGCCCGGCCGCGACCGTGTTGCCGACGGACAGCGTGTCACCGAGGTCGTAGCTGACGTAGACCGCGGGGGTGGTGCGGCACTGCTCGACCAGCCCGTCGACGAACCAGGCGTAGCAGTTGGCGCCCGGCCTGAGCTGCTCCTTGGACGGCGGGGCGGTGAACGTCCACTCGATGTCCGACAGGGCGTTCTTCGCCGTCAGCCGGTAGGTGCCCGGCTCCTTGGGCAGCGGGTAGCGCGGCAGCGTGTCGAAGCCCGGCAGGGGGGCGTTCGGCAGTTCCTTGCCGTCGCGGTACAGGTGCAGCTCGTACTGGGGCATCAGGTCGCCGAACGCGACGCCGTCGTCACGCCGCTCCCCGACCCCGTTGACCATGGACGGCGTCACCCACAGGTTGCCGTCGTGTACGCAGATCGCGCACGGCACGCCGATCACGAGCTGCCTGAGCGGGGGCGCGTCCGCGGGGCCGCCGAGCGCGTACAGCTTGTCGGAGGCCGTCGAGGCGCCCGGCGTGCTCGGGGTGGCGAACCACTTCTGGACGGTGGTGCCCGGCCGGTCGAACACCTCGTGCCGGTAGCGGGTCTCCTGGACCTCCTCGCCGGGCGCGGACGCGACGAGCGCGGACAGGCCCGCCTCGCTCACGACCTTGGGGTCCAGCGGCCAGACCCACTGCGTCCTGCGCTCGGGCAGCGGGGCCGACCACTGCAGGATGTTGGTGTTGGTCGTCGTGTAGGAGATGTCGTCGGTCCGCCACGAGGCCCGCCAGTTCATGTACTTCGTGTACGGCCCGGCGTGCACGTCGAGGTCGACCTGGTGGAGCTGGCGCTCGGTCACCTCGTACCGCATCGAGGCGGGGACGCGCCCGTCCACGGACGGCCGGAACACGTACGAGTACGGCGTGTTCGGCGTGCCCTCGACCCGGACGGTCACCCTGCCCCGGCCGGCCTCCGCGCGGATCTTCAGCCCCTCGGCGTTGGAGACGTAGGCCACGGGGATGTTGACCGGCTGGAACGGGCCGCTGAACGGCTTCTGCGAGATCGGCAGCGGGATCGGGCAGGCGGCGGCCTTCTCGTTGAAGGCCAGGACGCCGGCGGCGCCCGCGTCCCTGATCGGGCCCACCCGCTCGATCTGCAGGCCGCACGCCGTACCGAAGACGCCCTCGGCGGGCTCGGCGTCGATCAGCACGAGCGCGCCGCGCAGGTCCTTGCCCGCGAGGTCCTCGGGACGGCCCTTGCCGGCGTCGACCACCCGCAGGTCCTTGGTGCCCTCGAACGGGACGTACCCGGGGTGGATCTCGCCGGAGTCGATCGTGTGGACCCGGGAGACCGGGTGCAGGGTCGTGCGCTTAGGCGTGCGCATGGTCATGGTGACCTCGGGCACGCCCAGCTCCCACTGGCCGGCGAAGCGGAAGCCGCCCTTGGTGACCTTCTTCGTCGGCAGCGCCCACACCTTCTCCCAGCCGCCGAGCGGGCGGCCGGACAGCAGCGTGCCGCCGAAGACCTTGCCGTTGGGCAGGGAACGCTGGAAGAAGACGTCGTAGGAGTTGTTCAGCGGCTGCGCGGTCTTCGGCGCGTCGAAGCTGATCTCGGTGGCCTTGCGGGCGTCGAGGGTGAT
Organism: Nonomuraea sp. NPDC049684; assembly: GCF_044465345.1. Classification (NCBI taxonomy): domain Bacteria; kingdom Bacillati; phylum Actinomycetota; class Actinomycetes; order Streptosporangiales; family Streptosporangiaceae; genus Nonomuraea; species Nonomuraea sp. NPDC049684. Next base: position 32,783 of record NZ_JBITLO010000003.1, read on the forward strand.
CTCCATGTCGCCGGTGACGGTCAGCTCGGGCTCGAACAGCCAGGCCCGGTTGGCGCGGTCGTCGGCGTCCACCCAGTCGAGCACCTGCAGCAGGCTGACGGTGCCGGCCGGGACGCGGCTCACCACCAGGCCCACGTCGTCGATGCGGTTGGGGCCGAGCTCGCCCTTGTTGCCGTCGACGTCCAGGACGCTCATGGCCGACGGGGTGCGCGGCTTGCCGTCCCGGTCGACGGTGTGGATGGTCAGGTCGTACTTGGGGACGTCCCGCACCGCGCCGAGCGGCGTGGTGAGCCGGACGCCGTCCGCCTCGGCCGTCACTGCCCCGCTGTAGGTGCCGACGGGCAGCCCGGCCGGGTCGAGGGTGACGGTGGTGGCGGCGGCGCCGCCGGCGGGGACGGTCAGCGTCGCGTCGGCCAGGACCGGCTTGGCGGCGCCCATCGCAGCCTTCAGCGTCAGCGTGACGGGCCGGTCGCCCAGGTTGCGGTAGGAGATCTCGCCGGTCTTCGGCGCGCTGCCGGTCTCCACCAGGCCGAAGTCCACGCCGCCGCTGGTCGCGAACACCTGCTGGCGGGTCGCGCGGTCCAGGTCCACCCGGCCGGCGCCCTGCTCGTAGACGGTGAAGCCGTCGTCCGCGGAGGTGGACATCAGGGCGGACTTGAGCTGCTGGGCCGTCCAGTCCGGGTGCCGCTGCGCCATGATCGCGACCGCGCCGGCCACGTGCGGCGTGGCCATGGAGGTGCCGGAGGCGCCGGTGTAGTGGTCGTCCACCGGGGAGCCCATGGCGGTGCCGGCCGACCGCGCGGCCACGATGTCCACGCCGGGCGCGGCGATGTCGGGCTTGAGCCCGCCGCCGGGGCGCGGCCCGCGGCTGGAGAACGCGGCGAGCTTGTCGCTCTTGTCCACCGCGGCCACGGTCAGCGCGGCGTCGGCCGCGCCGGGCATGCTGATCGTCTCGGCCTCGTACAGGTTGCCCGCGGCGACCACGAACAGCGTGCCGGTCTCGGCGGTCAGGTCGTTCACGGCCTGGCTGAGCGGGTCGGTGCCGTCGCTGGGCGGGCCGCCGAGGCTCATGCTGACGGCCTTGGCGCCGCTGCGCGCGGCCCACTCCATGCCCTCGATGATCCACGACTCCTGGCCGGAGCCGGTGTTGTCGAGCACCTTGCCGACGACGAGCTGCGCGCCCGGGGCGACGCCCTTGTACCTGCCGCCCGAGGCCGCGCCGGTGCCGGCGATGGTCGAGGCGACGTGGGTGCCGTGGCCGTGCCCGTCCTGGACGGGCTGGTCGGGGACGAACGACTTGCTGTCGGCGATCCGGCCGGCCAGGTCGGGGTGGCCGGTGTCGGCGCCGGTGTCCAGGACGGCGATCTTCACGCCGGTCCCGTCCTGGCCGCGTTCCCACGCCTTGGGGGCGCCGATCTGCGGGACGCTCACGTCCAGGTCGGCCTTGACCTTGGCGTCCAGCCACAGCTTGGCGATGCCGCCGCGCAGCGTGCCGGGTGACTTGGCCAGGCCCTCGCCGGCGGGCCGCCCGCCGCGCACGGCCTCCCAGAACGCGCCCGCCTCGGCCTTGGCGACGTCGAGGGCGGAGGCGTGGATGCTCTCCAGCGTCCGGGTGGGCTCGCTGGCGGGGACGGCGGCGGCCGAGCGCCTGACCGCGGCCTCCGGCTGGTCGCCGGGGTACTGGACGATGACCGGCAGCCGCTTGGCCACCTCGTCGGAGTAGCCGTTCTCGGCCAGGTACTTGACGTCGAACAGCCGCCTGTCCACCAGGCCCGCCTGGACGGCGGAGACGGCGTCGTCCGGCAGCACGAAGACGCCGTCCGGGGCGAACTGGGTGAACAGGTTGATGCGGCGGCCGTCCTGGCGCGTGCCGGGGGCGGCCTCGACGCGGTACCGGCCGGTGGCGGACCGGGTGAGCTGGACCTTGTCACCCGTGATCAGCGTGACGACGACCTTCCGGGCGCGCACCCCGGACAGGGCGACGTCCTTGGCGGCCTGCGCGGTCTGCGCGGGGGCGGCGGGTGCGGCGGGTGCGGGGGTGTCCGGCGTCGCGGCGGTCGCCGGCGCGGCGGTCAGCACGCCGGCGAGCGCGGTGACCGCGGTCAGCAGGACGCCTGTCCGGCGCGCCAGCGGGGGGCGGGGCAGTGCCATGGTGGCCTTTCTGGCGGGGGGAGGGGTTCGGACGGCGGCGGTGGGCTCATGGCCCGGTAAGGAAGGAACCGTCCGTGAGGGTGCGGAAGGGGTTGACCGACCGGGAGGTGTCAGACGGGTTCGAAGCCGTCCGGCGGGCGGGGGGGCTCCGGGGTCTCCTCGTGCGGGGAGGGGACGGAGGGGGCCGGGTCGTCCGGGTCCGGCCGGTCGGGGTCTTGGATGGTGTCGGACATGCCGAAAGTGTCGCGGCAGACGTATGGGGTGGGGTATGGGGTGCCCTATGGGGAAAAATCCCCATCTTGGGGGTCAGTCGCTGGGGAGGAGGTGGCGGGCCAGCTCCGTCCGCGACCGCGCCCCCACCTTGCGCATGGCCGCGCTGACGTGCTTGTCCACCGTCTTCGGCGACAGGAACAGCTCCCTGGCGATCTCCTGGTTGGTCAGCCCCTCGGCCGCCAGCCGGGCCACCTGCTCCTGCCGGGCCGACAGGGCGTGGTCGTTCCCCGCCTGAGCGGGCGCGCTCTGCGCCGCCGGGCGGACGCCCCACCTGCGGCCCAGCCCGGTCGCGCGGTCGAGGTCCCAGCGCGCCCCGAGCTCGGCGTACACCGCGACGGCCCGGCCGAGCCGGACGGCGGCCTCGGGGTCGTCGAGGGCGAACAGGCAGGCGGCGGCCTGCTCGCTCGCCTGCGCGGCCTCGTACCGCGCCGGGACCGCCTCGAAGGCGTCGGCGGCGGCGGTGAACTCGGCCGCGGCCCGCGCCCACTGCTCCCCGGCGGCCGCCAGCAGGCCGCGGGCCTGCGCCAGCGCGGGCCCGGCCAGCGGCGCGTCGCGCCCGGCCAGCCGGGCGGCATGCCGCGCGACGACGTCGGCGGCCTCCTGCGGACGGCCCGCCACGAGCAGCGCCTCGGTCAGCGCGGGCAGCGCGCGGACCGCCACGGGCCACAGCTCGCCGGCCTCCCAGTGACGGCCCGCCTCGACGGCCGCCTCGATCGCCGCCTCCGGCTCGCCCCGCGCGGCGCTCAGCCGCAGCGACATCGCCAGCGGCAGCACCAGGTCGTCGTACTGCCCCCGGGTACGGGCCTCGGCGGCGGCGTCCAGCAGCGACGGCAGCGCGGCCTCCTGGCGGCCCTGCACCGCGGCCAGGCAGGCGGTCACGATGTCGACGAGGATGCGCTCGTGCGGCTCGTCGCCGAACTGGTCGCGCAGCTCCTGGAGCCTGGCCGGCAGGCCCTGCCAGGAGCCCTCGAAGTAGTCGGCCGCGGCCAGGTTCACCAGGCAGCGCAGTTCCAGCCGCTCGCGCAGGTCGGGCTCGGCGCCCTCCTCGACCGCCGCGGTCAGCAGGCGGCGGCCCCGCCGGTGGTGCCCGCTGAACAGGGACGCGCCCCCGATGGAACGGTAGGCGTTGACCTCGCGGCGCAGCAGCCGCCGTCCGCCGGTCTCGCGCAGCAGGTCGTCGGCGAGCACGGCCCAGCGCGGGTCGCCCATCACCACGAAGATCATCGCGATCTTGCCGAGCACCAGCATCCGCATGGCCGGGTCGGCGACCGCGGGCAGGGTCGCGAGCGCCCGCTCCAGCCACGACCTGCTCTCCTCCGGCGGCAGGCCGCTGGGCGGGCGGCCGACCCCGGCCATGGCCCACGCCGCCAGCCCCGGCTCGCCGGCCAGGTCGTCGGCGGCCCGCGCGAACGCCTCGCCGATGCGGGCGCCGTCGGTGCGGGTGCGCTCCAGGTGCAGCGCGAGCAGCAGGCGCAGGTGGCCGCGCAGCGGGGGCGGCACGTCCTGCTCCAGCGCGCCGGTGACCAGGTCGGCGACCGGCGGCGGGCGCAGCAGCTCCAGCGCGGCCCAGCCCAGCTTCACCGTCAGCTCGGCCCGCCGGGCGGCGGGCAGGTCGGCGCCGCGCAGGACGTCCTCCAGCAGGCGGGCGGCCTCGGCGTCGTCGCCCAGCCGAGACGCCTGCTCGGCCGCCTCGATCGCGGCCTGCACCCACTGCCCGGCCCGGCCGGCCTGGCGCAGGTGGTGGGCCAGGCGGCCCAGCGGCACCGGGCGCAGCTCGCGTACGGTGTCGGCGGCGGCGGCGTGCAGGGCCTGCCGGCGGCCGAGCGGGATCGCCTCGTAGACCGCCTGCGCCGCCAGCACGTGACGGAACCCGACCAGGCCGCCGGTGTCGGCGAACAGCCCGGAGCCGAGCACCTCGTCGATCGCCCCGACGTCGGGCCCCGACAGCAGGGCGACGGGCACCGGGAGCTGGAGCACGGCGGCGCGCTCTGCCACCGCCTTGGCGCCGGGGGAGAGCCGCGCCACCCGTTCCTGCACCGAGGCGCGCACGCCGCTCGGCACGTCGAGCTCCTCCAGGGCCCGCCGCGCCCAGCCGCCCTCCCACCGGATCAGCGTGCCGCGGTCGCGCAGCAGCGCCAGCAGCTCCTGCACGGCCAGCGGCAGGCCGGAGGCCCGCCCGCACAGGTGCTCGGCGAACTCGGCCGTCACCTCCTCGGCCCCGAGGATCGCCGAGGCCATGACCCGGGTCTGGGCGGCGTCGAGCGGCGGCAGCACCAGGTGCTCGGCCGTGATCGTGTCGGGGGCGCGGGCCGTGATCGCCCGCACCGCCCCGGACGCCTCCTCGCTCCGGTACGTCAGCACCACCCGCAACGTGCCGGGCAGCACGGACATCAGGTACGTCAGGAACTCGACCGTCTGCCCGTCGGCCCAGTGCAGGTCCTCCACCGCCAGGACGGCGGGGCCGAGCGCGGTCAGCACCTCGGCGAGCCCGCGGAAGACCCGATGGCGCTCGGCCGCCCGGTCGTCGAGCGGCGGCGGCGTCTCCGGCAGCACCCCGGCCAGCTCGGGCAGCAGCTCGCGCAGCGCCCCGGCGACCGGTGACAGCGCCGCGCCGTCCAGCTCGGACGCCCGCCCGCGTAACGCCTCGACGAGCGGTCCCAGCGGGAACGGCTCCCTGATCTGCACGCAGGCCCCGCTCAGCACCCGCAGCCCCGCCACCGCGGGACCGCCGAGCAGCTCGGCCGTCAGCCTGGACTTGCCGATGCCGGCCTCGCCCTCGACGACGGCCACGGCGGGCGCCCCGGCGACCAGCGCGACAAGCCGGGCGAGCTCCTTCTCCCGCCCAACCAGAACAGGAGACACCACCCGCCCAGCACGCACCCGCTCATTCAACTGCACACGAAGTCACAGATCAACGTCACCGGGGGAAGGGGGAGAAGCGGACGGCGGGCCCTGTCTTCCCGCCTCAGCCGTGGCCCGGTCAGGCGGGGGCGATGCCGTCGTAGTCGATCAGGAGGTGCCGGGGGCCGCGGAGCACCGGGCTCGGGCGGTACGGCGGCGGGTCGGCGACCAGCCGCGGATTGCGCACCCGGCGCACCAGCTCACCCAGCACGACCTGCGCCTCCAGCCGGGCCAGCGGCGCGCCGAAGCAGTAGTGGACGCCGCCCCCGAACCCCAGGTGCTCGTTCGGTCGGCGGCACGGGTCGAACCGGTCCGGCTCGCGGACGTGGGCCGGGTCGCGGCTGCCCGCCGCCAGCGCCAGCACGACGGGCGAGCCGGCCGGGATGGTCACGCCGCCGACGACCACGTCGTCGAGGGTGACCCGGGAGGAGACGAGCTGCACGGGCGGCTCGAAGCGCAGCAGCTCCTCGACCGTGGTGATGATCAGGTCGGGGTCGGCGCGCAGGCGTTCCAGCAGCATGGGGTCGCGCAGCACGGTGAGCATGCCGTTGGCGATGAGGTTGATCGTGGTCTCGTGCCCGGCGATGAGCAGCAGCAGGGAGGTGGCGACGACCTCCTCGGGCGTCATGCGGCCGTCCGGGCCCTCGTAGGTGACGAACCCGGACAGCATGTCGTCGCCCGGCTCCCGCCGCCGCGCCTCGGCCAGCCCGGCGAGGTAGCGTTCCAGGTTCTGCGACACCGCCTGGCGCTCGCGGGCCCGCTCGGCGCGGTTCTCCTCGCCCGGCCCGAGCGTCTCGACGATCTGGTCGGCCCAGGCGTGGAACTGCTGCTCGTCCTCGGCCGGCACGCCGAGCAGCCGGCAGATGACGGCGATCGGCAGCGGGTAGGCGACCTCGTCCACGACGTCGGCCCGGTTCTTGGCGGCCAGGGCGTCGATCAGCTCGGTGGTGGTGGCCAGCATCATCGGGCGCAGCCCGTCCACGACGCCCGGCGAGTGCGGCGGGCCGAAGTGGCGCATGGTCAGGCGGCGCAGCCGGTCGTGCTCGGGCGGGTCGAGCCTGATGAAGGCGGGCGCGTGCTCCGGCTCCTCGGGCGCGTCGGCCAGGTTGCGCCGGTCGGAGCTGACCCGCGGGTCGTGCAGCAGCTCGACGATCTCCCGGTACGTGCTGACGACGTACGAGCCGTCCGCCAGCCGCGTCACCGGGTTGCGGCGCAGCTCCCCGAGGAACGGATAGGGGTCGGGGCGGCCGGCCGGGTCGAGGATGCGCTGGAAGGCGGCGTCCGAGGTCATGTCCTGCACTCCTGTCCTGAGTTCCTGCCGGGTCAGCTCTGCGGCTCGTGCCGCAGCGAGGCGCGCCGCTCGGCCGGGTCGTGGCCGGTCACCACGACCGTCGCCCCCTCGGCCGCGACCAGCCGCTCGGGCACCCGGGCCGGTACGGGCCGCGCCTCCCCGCGCATGTCCACGTGCCGGAAGGCGGGCGGGAAGGGCGTGGCCCGCTCGATCAGCCGCTGGTAGAACTCCAGCCACATGCCCTGGTCGAAGGTGACCGCGGCGGTGATCCGGCCCCGGTAGCCGTAGACGGCGACGAAGCGGCGCTCGTCCGTCGAGCCCTGGGTGACGACGAGCTCGTCGGCGAAGGTGGGCACGCCCACCGACTTGATGTTGACCCCGAACTGGCTGGACCAGAACACCGGCACCGACAGGTGCGGCCAGCGGTGGGTCTGGTCGCTGACCATGTTGTGCGCCGCGATCTCGGCCTGGGTGACGGCGTTCCCCCAGTGCTCCAGCGTCATGAACTGGTACTGGTACAGCGGGTGCGGGAAGCGGGCGATGTCGCCGGCGACGAAGACGTCGTCGGTCACCAGGCCGTTGGTGTCCACGGCGCGGCACCCGGCGTCGCAGGCCACGCCCCACACCCCGGCGGCCAGCCCCGAGTCGAGCAGCCACTCGACGTTGCGCACCGAGCCGAGCGCGACGACGGCGACCTCGGCCTCGATCGTGCTGCCGTCCGACAGTCGGGCGCCGCGCAGCCGCCCCTGCCCGTCGCCCTCCAGCGAGGTGACCGTGGTGTTGCACCGCAGGTCCACGCCGTGCTCCCGGTGGAGCTGGGCGGCGACGTCGCCGATCACGCCGCCGAGGGCGTTGACCAGCGGGGCCGGGCCGCGTTCGACGACCGTCACGGGCAGGTCCAGCTCGCGGCAGACCGAGGCGATCTCGCTGCCGGTGAACCCGGCGCCCAGGATGAGCACCCGGTTGGGGCGGGCGGCCAGCGCCTGCCGCAGGCCGGCGGCGTCCCGCATCGAGCGCAGCGTGTGCACGCCCTCCAGCCGGGCCTCCTCCTCGTGCGGCCAGGGCCGGGCGCGGGTGCCGGTGGCCAGCAGCACCCGGTCGAAGCCGACCTCGCGGCCGTCGGCCAGCAGGACGCGCTTGCCGGCCACGTCCAGGCCGGTCGCCCGGGTGCCCCACAACCATTCGGCCTCGACCTCGCGCAGGTGGGGCAGCATGACGTGGTCGGGCGCCACCTGTCCCATGAGCACCTGCTTGGACAGCGGCGGCCGGTCGTACGGCTCGGCGGGCTCGTCGCCGATCACCGTCAGCGACCCGGTGAAGCCCTCCCGCCTGAGCACGCCGGCCGCCCGCGCCCCGGCCAGGGACGCGCCGACGATGACGATGCGCCCGTCGGTCAGCCCGCGCGCCGGCGGGCCGGGCGGCTCCGGCGTGAGCCGGGTGGCCGTCCAGTCGAGGTGGATGGCCTGGACGGGGCAGGCCGCCGCCGCCCGCAGCACGTGCTCGCGCCGCTCGTCGCCGGGATCGAGGTCGTACAGCAGGGACTCCTCGCGCATGGTGAAGACGTCGGGCGCGAGGAAGGCACACTGCCCGTACCCCTGGCAACGCGTCAGATCGACGACGACTTTCACCGGCCATCCCCCCGTCGAGCGAGCCGCGCGCCCGTTCCCCGTCGGCGCGCCCGGCCCGGGATGGCCTACCCCCGCCGCCCGCGCCCGTAGCCTGCGCGCGCCGATCCTTCCCCGCTCTTTAGGCGGTACGGACGCTCTCCAGGCAGTACGGACGCTCTCCAGGCGGTACGGACGGTCCTCAGGCGGTACGGACGCTCTTCCGGGCGGCCGGTAGGCATTTGTCAGTGATCGCCAGTAACGTTCCGCGCAACGTGGCGGCGGGAGATCCGCGCCGCGACACATTCCCATGGCTTGACGGCGTGGCTTCATGCCATGGCTGCGCGAGGAGAGGCGGCGGCAATTGGGTTGGCTGGCGGCGGGCGACGCGTACGAGGTCGCCCTGATAGAGGGCCGGGTCACGGCCAGGGCCACGTCCGGCCGCTCGGCCGGACGGCAGCTGAAGACGCTGCCGAAGGCGGTGCGCGAGCACCCCGAGGCGGACCGGCTGCGCCGCTTCGCCGAATGGCTCGACCGGCACGCCGCGTCCTGCGTGGCGCACGTGGACGCCTGGATGGTGTCCTCGCTGCCCGTGCCGACCGAGCTGATCGCCCGGGTGTGGCCGGACGAGGCGTGGCAGACGGCGCTGCGTGACGTGGCGGTCGTCGGCGACGACCCCGACGAGGTGGGCTTCCTGCGCGACGCGACCTCCTCCGGCGAGCTGCGCATGGTCAACCTCGACGGCGAGACCGTCAGGCTGGCCCCGCGCACGGTGACGCTGCCGCACCCGGTGCTCCTGCCCGACCTCGACGACCTGCGCGAGTTCGCCGCCGAGCTGGGCATCACGCAGAAGGTCGAGCAGATCCACCGGGCCATCTGGCGCAAGCCCGCCGACCAGGCCGAAGGGGCGCGCCAGGTGAAGGACTTCGCGGGCGGCACGTACGCCTCCAGGTTCGGCGTGGCGGCCCGCGCCACCCAGCTCGGCTACCGCGTCTCCGGCGGCTTCGCCACCTGCCAGGTGCGCGACGCCGGCCGGCTCACCGAGGCCGCCGTCTGGATCGGCGAGCCCTACTGGGACAGCGAGACGTCCACGGGCGATCTCACCTGGCGCGACCAGGACGGCAGGACGCTCACGCTGCGCGAGGTCGGCCCGGTCGCCTGGTCGGAAGGCATGAGGATGGCCGCCGCGCTGCACGCCGGCCGGCAGGTCGAAGAGGGGAAGAACGCATGACCGGCAACATCGGGGAGAACGCCGAGGCGCGGGAGCTGCTCGACGCCGGAGCGGTGCTGCCGCCCGGCACCGAGGGCGCGGGGGAGCGGGCCGTGCCGCTGGTCGCCCGCGCCTACCGGCACCCCGGCCTCGACGACCGGGTGATCGTGCGCCTGGTCACCGAGGAGCTGAGCGGCGCCGAGGACGCGGTGGGCGGCTTCCTCGGCCTGGTGCCTGAGGGCGAGGCCGCGATGGTCGGATTGGGCCTGCGGCGCTCGCTCGGCTTCCCCGAATGGGTGCTGGTCCACCACCCGCAGGACGGGCACCACGCCCTGGCCGTCGTGCCGGAGCTGGAGCGCGTCGCCCGGCAGGCCAGGACCAAGCCCAAGATGGCGCTCGACGCCTACCAGCGCCTGGCCGGGCAGCTCGCCGCGGCCGTCCCGCACTTCCTGCCGACCTTCTACGAGCAGGCCGCCCGCGTGTTCGCCGCGGCCGACAACGCCCAGTACGCCGGGCAGCTCTTCTCCGCCGCCCGCCGGGCCGAGGCCCAGCACGGCCTCGCCGTGGACGACGACCGGCTCGACGCGGTGTTCCTGGAGTTCGCGCTGGCCGGGGCGCTACCGGTCAAGGCGCTGTCCGGGTACGCCAAGGAGCTGACCGCCCGCCTGCCCGCCGGGGAGGCCCTGACCAGGTACGCGCGGCTGTGCGTGCGCAGGACCGCCGGCGGGCTGGCCCCCTCGGCGCAGATGGCCGCCGACATCCGCAGGCTGGCCAGGGCCGCCGGTGTGGACGCCGAGAAGGCCGAGCAGGACTACCTGGCCGAGGTGCTGGCGCTGCCGGCCGCCATGCAGGCCCCGACCGGCTGGTGGAAGTCTCACGCCCCGGCCGTCGCGGCGCTGGCCAGGCAGCGGCCGGAGCTGCGGGGCACGCTGCTGAACGCCATCCCCGACAGCCACGACCGGGAGCTGCCGGGCATCTGGCTCGACATCCTGGAGAGCGCGGGCGCGACCGCCGGCCTGCACGCCGACGTGCCCGAGGCGGAACGCCCGGCCGACGGCGCCGCCGGCTGGCTGCGCAGGTTCCTCGCCGCGCGGCAGCAGGCGTGGGGCGTCGCGCCGCGCCTGCCCGCGCTGCACGCCCTGATCGAGCGCATGGCCGACCGGCTGCGCGCCGAGCTGACCGCCACCGGCACGACGATCGCGGTCGACGACGAAGCCGACCTGATCGACCTGCTGCTGGCCCTCGGCATCCCGCTGGCCGACCCCGGCGACGGCGCCCGGCTCCGGCTGGCGCACTGGGCCGAGCACGACGACCGGCGCGACCTGCTCGCCCTGGCCGCCGACGGCCGCTTCCACACCGCCTTCCGGCGCGGCGCCGACCACCTCGACGCCGACGACGCGGGCAGGGCCACCGTCCGCGCCCTGGCCGCCTCGCCGGGCGGGCGTCCGCTGCTGGCCGAGTGGGTACGCCTGGTCGCCCGCCGTTCGGCCGCCGCCGGCCTGCCCAACCTGCCCGACGCCCTGCGCCGCCTGTCCTGGCTGCCCGGCGAGGCCCTGGCCCTGGCCGAGGACGAGGTGCGCCAGGCGGTGACCGACGCCGACGTGGCCGGGGTGCTGGCCCGCGCCCTGCGGTCCGGCGTCATCGACGAGCTGGGCTGGCCCGCCTTCGAGCAGGCCGCCACCCAGCTCGTGCCGGAGAAGGACGTCGAAGACCTCGTCGTCAGCGACGCCTGGCCCAACCTGGTCGTCGCGGGCGCCGCGCAGGCCCGGGTGCTCTCGGCCGACGGCGTCCTGCTCACCCACGACCTGCGCGTCCCCAAGGACGACACCTGGAGCGATCCCGGCTTCCACCACGTGGACGGCGAGCTGCTCGTCTACTGGGACTCCCGCGACCGTGGCAACGGGCTGCGCGGCTACTGGCACACCTCCGCCGACCGGGTGCGCGACCTGGACGGCAAGGACCGGAGCCGGGGCACGCGGCTGGACTACTACCAGGGCGACGACCCGGTCAGCCTGCCCGTGCCCGGCGGCGGCCGCACCACCGGGCACGGCCTGCTGCACGCCGGTGACACGGCCGTCCCCGACGAGCGGCCCGTGCTCACCGACGGCACGTCCTTCTGGACGTGGACCTGGTCGGAGCAGGACACCGGCTGGTACGAGTTCGACCCCGCCGGCGGCGGCGTCGGCAGGAAGTCGCTGCCCGGCTTCCTCGCCGACACCCCGTACGTCCGGCCCGCCGAGGGCTGGCTGCTGCCCGCCCCCTCCGACGAGCCCACCCCGGTCGGCGCCCCCGTGGACGGCCTGTACGGCCTGCGCGTGGTCAGGCTGCCCGACGGCTCCCACCGCGCCGAGGACCTGTCCGGGATCTCGGTGACGCTGCCGCCGGACGCCGGCGTGCCGGTGCGCGTGCTGACGTTCCCGGGCGCGGAGCGGGCCTGCGCCGTCGTGCGCGGCAGCTACCGGATCAGCCTCGTGGACGCCGACGGCGTCGTCCTGGCCGAGTACCGGACCGACGCCAAGCCGGGCGCGTTCGGCGCGGGCACGCCCATCCTGCCGCCCGAGCGCTACTGGTACTGCCTGCGCCCCCGCGACCTCGAAGGCTCGGCGACGCTGCGCCGCGCAGACCGCGAGACCGCCGCGGCCCTGCTCGAAGCGGCCACGCCCCAGGGCGCCGACCTGGCGGCGGCCGTCCGCGCGCTGCTGCCGGGCATCACCCACGAGGCGCTGGTGAAGGGCGTGGCCGGGATCGTCGGCTTCGCCGCCGCCCAGCAGGACGCGGTGCGCACCGTCGTGGCCAACCTCAACCGCGCGCTGGCCGGCGACCCGGCCGCCGAGCTGGGCCCGTCCGGCCCCGCCGACGAGCTGCTGGACGACGCGCTCAACGGCCTCGGCGACGGCCGCGGCTACCACCGCCACAACGCCGACGCCGCCTTCCGGCAGGTCCGCGCGGTGGGCGGGGCCGTGACCGCCGGACAGGACCGCCCGCAGGTGGCCAACCACCTCCGCCTGCCCGGACTGCCGGCCTCCGGCCTGCGGTGGGAGCGCCTGCTCGACCACTGCGCCGCCGTGGCGTACCGGTGCGCGGCGCCGACCACCCCGGCCGAGCACCGCGACGCGCTGGGCGTCCTGCTGGGCGAGCTGCGCGACGGCGGCCTGCCGGTCGCGGCCGGCTCGTCCCGCTGGCGCCGCATGACGGTGACGCTCCGGCGCGAGCACATGGTCGCCGCGGACGGCACCCCGGCGGCCGGCTCGCTCTCCGGCGTGCTGCCGCTGGGCGGCGGCGCGTTCGTCGCCTTCCTCGACCTGCGCGAGACGGACGTCGACGGCCTCGAATGGACGGCGCTGTGCCACGACCCCGCCGGGGTGTTCGAGGTGCCCGCGCCCTACACCGTCCGCGACTCCTCGCCCGTCGGCGGGGACCGGGAGGCGGGCTGGCTGGAGACGTTCCTCACCGAGCTGGCCGCGCGCGGCCCGGCCCCCTGGCACGAGGCCGCCGCCACGGAGTTCGCCCGGCTCACCGGGGTCTCCCAGACCGCCGCGCGGCTGGTCGTGGCCGGGTTCCCGCAGGTGGACACCTACGAGCGGACCTTCCTCGACAAGGAGGCCCGCGCGACGATCGGCGTGAAGGTGGCCGAGGCCGCCGTCGCCAAGGACGAGCTGCGCGCCCTCGGGGCGGGCGTCCGGCAGGCCGTCACGGCGGCGCTGCTGCCGGCCGACCCGGCCCGCCTGTGGACCGACGGCCCCGACGCGGCCGCCGCCGCGCGGGTCTGGAACGAGCACGTCGGGCAGCGGCTCGCCCTGCCCGAATGGCTGCTCGGCGAGGCCGCCCGCACGCTGCGCACCGCCGCGGACGACCCGGCGCAGGCCCTGCGCGCGGTGCTCGACCCCGCCGCCGCGCCCGCGCTGAGCGTGGACCTGGAGTGGGAGGTGCGCGGCGACCGCGTCCACCCCGTCGGCCAGGGCGCCGGGTTCGGCGGGCGGTCGCTGGTCACGGCCGTGGCCACGGCCGCCTGGCTGGCCCACCGGCTGCCGGCCGGGGACCCGCTGCGCGCCGGGCTGCCCGCCGCCCTGTCGGCGGTCCGCGACCGGCTCGCCCACCCCGGGCTGCTGATCGACCTCGACGAGTACGTCGGGCTGCCCGCGTTCAAGAAGGTCGCGGGCACGCCGACCGAGGTCGGCGACGGCTACGAGCGGTACGGCGCGGTCGTCATGGCCACCTACGACAGCCAGCCCTCGCCCGCGCTCCGCCCCCACCTGCTCGACGCGGCCGGTGACGACCCCTACCTGCGGGCCCTGATCGGGCTCAACGGCTCGTTCCCCGCCGTGTGCGCGCTGCGCATCGCCCTCGACCCGCGCTTCGCGGCGCTGCTGGCCGACCCCGGCGACCCCGCCCAGGGCGAGCGGGACGCCGACGGCGCCTGGTGGCCGCAGGATCCCACCCGCTCGGTGCCCGACCTGGTGGTGGACGTGGCCAAGGCGCACGGCCTGGGCGAGGACGCCGCCGCCGTCTACCTGATGCTGCTGGCCATGCCCGACCCCACCGACCGCAACACCGCCCGGTGGACCGGCTGGAAGCCGGCCCGGCTCAAGGCCGCGCGGGCCGAGCTGAGCCGCACCGACCTGGTCGTCCAGGCCGTGCGCGCCCGCGCCGGACGCTCGCTGTTCCTGACCGGCGGCTGGTCGGAGGAGCGCACGCCGCGGCTCCCGCTGGAGCAGTGGAAGCTGCCGATGTTCAGCCCGAACGCGGGCCTCGACGGCCTCCTGCTGCCCGGCGAACCCGTGGCCGACCTGTACGCCAGGGCCTGGCGGCGCGTCCAGGACGGCGACGTGCCCCGCTTCGAGCAGCTCGACGTCAGACGCGGCCGCCGCCGCTGACCCTGTCATCACCACACGAAGGACACGAAACCCATGACCCTCACCGACGAGGCGACCCCCGCCACGCAGGTGGTCTCCGCCGAGCAGCGGCACGCCACCGAACTGGCCTTCCTCGCCGCCCACGACGCCGGCCCCCGCCCGCCCGGCTGGCTGCTGACGCCGCGCGCCGTCGTGACCTTCATCTGCGGCAGCGGCGAGGAGACCCTCTCCCTGCCCGCCTCCCGCCCCGCCCGCGACGGCCTTCCCGCCAGGCTCAAGGTGGCACCCAAGTTCGTGGGCGAGCGCGCGCTGGTCGAGCGCTGCGTCGTGACGCTCGCCGGCGAGCGCGGCCTGCTGCTGGTCGGCGAGCCCGGCACGGCCAAGTCGATGTTGTCGGAGCTGCTGGCCGCGGCGGTCTGCGGCACCAGCGCGCTCACCGTCCAGGGCACCGCCGGCACCACCGAGGACGCCTTCCGCTACGGCTGGAACTACGCGCTGCTGCTGGCCCAGGGGCCGAGCCGGGGCGCGCTGGTGGACTCCCCGGTGCTGACCGCCATGCGCTCGGGGCGGGTGGCCCGGGTCGAGGAGATCACCCGCTGCCTGCCCGAGGTGCAGGACGCGCTGGTGTCCATCCTGTCCGACCGGCGGGTCAGCGTCCCCGAGCTGGCCGGGACCGGCGACGCGCAGGTGGCCGCCGTCCCCGGGTTCACGGTGATCGCCACGGCCAACCTGCGTGACCGCGGCGTGTCGGAGATGTCGGCCGCGCTCAAGCGGCGCTTCAACTTCGAGACCGTCGATCCCATCTCCGACGCGGCGGCCGAGACGTCCCTGGTGCGGCGGCAGGCCACGGCGGTCGTCCAGCGCGCCGGCGCCGGGTTCGCCGTGGACGACGCGGTGCTGGAGGCGCTGGTCACGGTCTTCCGCGACCTGCGCACCGGGCGGTCGGGCGAGGGCTGGGACGTGGAGCGGCCGGGCACCGTGATGTCCACCGCCGAGGCGGTGCAGGTGGCGGCCTCGCTCGGCGTCGCGGCGGCGTACCTGCCGGGTGGCGACGTCCTCGACCTGGTGCCCGGCCACCTGCTGGGCGTCGTGCGCAAGGACGACCCCGCCGACCACGGACGGCTGCTCGGCTACTGGGACGGGCCGGTGCGGCGGCGCGCCGAGGACGGCTCGGCCATGTGGCGCCGCCTCTGGGACCTGCGGGAGAACCTCCGTTGACGCCCCACACGCCGGACCCGGCCGCCCCCCTCCGGCACCCCGACCCAGCCGACCCGGCCGACCCGGCCGATCCGCGGGTGGCGGTGGCCGGGCTGGCCGCCGCGACCCGGCCGTACCTGGTGGGGGTGCGGCACCACAGCCCGGCCCTGGCCGTGGTGCTGCCCGAGCTGCTGGAGGCGGCCGACCCGGAGACGGTGTGCGTCGAGCTGCCCGCCGACTTCCAGCGGTGGCTGCCCCACCTGGCCGACCCGGCCACCCTCGCCCCCGTCGCCCTGGCCGGGAACGGCGCGGACGGGCTCGGCTTCTACCCGTTCGCCGACTTCTCCCCCGAGCTGGTGGCGATCCGGTGGGCGGCCAAGCGCGGCGTGGAGGTGCTGTGCTGCGACCTCCCGCTGTCGGACCCGGGCCGGCAGGCCGCCGGGCCCGAGGCCGAGGCCGGCGACGCGCCCCGCTTCGCCGACGCGCTGGCCGCCTCGGGCACCGGGCGGGCGGGCGACGACATGTGGGACCGGGCCGTCGAGGTCCTGGCGCCGGGCTGCGAGCCGGAGGCCGTCCGCCGGGCGGCGCTCGGCGTCGGCTGGGCGCTGCGGCGCGACGCGGCGGCGGGCGGGGGCGTCCAGGCCAGGGATCTGGCGCGGGAGGCGTACATGCGGCGCGTGGTGTCGGCCGCCGCCGCCGGTGGACGCCGGGTCGCCGCGGTCGTGGGCGCCTTCCACGCCCCCGCCCTGCTCGCCGCCGAGACCACCGAACCCGCCCCCGCTCCCACTGGCTCCGCTCCCACGGCCTCCGCCGGGGCGCAGGCCGTCACCTCGCTGGTTCCGTACGCCTTCGACCTGCTCGACTCCCGGTCCGGCTACCCGGCCGGGATCCGCGACCCGCGCTGGCAGCAGGCGGTGTTCGAGGCGGACGGCGTACCGGACCGGGTCAGGGACGGCGCCGCCCGCGCGATCACCGACCTGTGCCGGGAGCTGCGGGCCGCCGGGCACACGGCGGGCACCGGCGAGGCCGTCGAGACGCTGCGCCTGGCGTGCGACCTCGCCCGCCTGCGCGACCTGCCCGCACCCGGCCGCGGCGAGCTGCTGGAGGCGGTGACGACCGTCCTCGGCCAGGGCGAACCCCTGGGCCGCGGGCGCGCGCTGGCCAAGGCGCTCGACGCGGTGCTCGTCGGGACGGCCAGGGGCCGCACCGCCCCCGGCACCCCCCGCTCGGGGCTCGGCCCCGCCGTCGAGGAGGAGCTGGCCGCGCTCAGGCTGCCCTGCCCGGACGACCCCGACCCGCGCGAGGTGCGCCTCGACCCGCTCCGCTCCGACCTGGACGCGCGCCGGGAGGTGCTGCTGCGCCGGCTGGACGTGTGCGGCATCGGCTACGGCGAGCCGATCCAGGTCGCGGGCACCGGCGACGCCACCGCGCTCACCACCAAATGGCGCCTGCACTGGACGCCCGCCGTCCCCGCGCTGCTCGACCTGGCCGGCGTCCGGGGCGTGACCCCGGCCCAGGCCGCGGCGGGCACGTTGCGGGAGACCTACCGGCGCGAGTCCGCGGACGGCGGCCCCACCTGCCGCGCCGTCCTCGACGGGCTGCGCGCCGCCGCCCGCTGCGACCTGCCGGAGCTGGTCGGGCAGCGGCTGGCCGACGCCGCCGGCATGCTGCCCGCCACGGCCACCCTCCCCGAGCTGCTCGACGCCCTCGACCTGCTGGAGGCGCTGCGCCGCGAGCACCTTCCCGGCACCACGCCGGAAGGGCGCGAGCAGGCCGGCGAGCTGGCCGTCACGCTGCTGGAGGCCGCGGTCCGGTCGCTGCCCGGACTCGCCGGCAGCGACCGGCCCGAGGACGCGGTCGCGCTGGTCGCGCTCGCCACGCGGGCCGGGGAGGACCGGCTGGGCCTGCGGCTGGACGACGCGCTGGGCGCGCTCGCGAGTACCGGGGCGCCGCTCGTCCAGGGGGCCGCGCTGGCCGCCCGCGTGCTGCTCGACCTGGACGGCCCCGAGCTGCTGGGCGCGCGGGCGGCCGGCTGGATCGACACCGCCACCACCCCGGACGGCCGCCGTCGGCTGAGCCTGCTGCTGAGCGGCGTGCTCACGGCCGCCGGACCGCTGCTCCAGGCGGCGCCCGCCGCGCTCGGCCCGCTCATGGACCGGGTGGACGAGCTGGCGGACAAGGAGTTCCTCGACCGGCTGCCCGCCCTGCGCGGCGGGTTCGACACGCTCGCCCCTGCGGCGCGCGGCCGGCTGCTGGCGGCGGTGTCCGAGCGGCTCGGGGACCGTCCGGACCTGACGCTGGACGCGCCGCCCGACCTGCTGGCCGCCTGGACCGCCGCCGACCTGGCCGGCCTGACGGCCCTGCACACCCTCGGCCTCCTCCCCCCACCCGACGCCCCGGTTCCACCCGACGACCCGCCTTTGCCCGGCGCCCCGACCCCGCCCGACGCCCCGACCTCGCCCGACGACCCGGTTCCTGCGGTGTCCGGGCGACGGGTTGCGGGCGGGACGGGGATCGGCCCGGCCGACCGGTGGCGGTTGCTGCTCGGCCGGGAGCGCGAACGGCTGCCCGCGGGCGCCCGCCCGTACGCCCGCGCCCTGGACGAGCTCTACGGCGCCGGCCGCGGCGAGGGCGCCGACGACTTCGGGCAGCACGGCGACACCGGAGGCCAGGGCGACCCGTTCCCCACGGCCCGCGAATGGGCCGACGAGCTGGAGTCCCTGTTCGGCGGCGACGTACGCGAGGAAGTGCTGGCCAGAGCCGCCGACGCCGGACGGCACGACGTGCTAGCCGAGCTGGACCCCGCCGCCGTGCGGCCGTCCGTCGAGCTGCTGACGTCCGTGCTGTCCCTGGCCGGCGGGCTGCCCGAGCAGCAGGTCGCCAAGCTCAGGCCGCTCGTCCGCCGCCTGGTCGCCGAGCTGACCCGCGAGCTGGCGACCCGGCTGCGACCCGCGCTGACCGGCCTGGCCAACCCGCGTCCGACCAGAAGGCCCGGCGGCCGGCTCGACCTGCCGCGCACGCTGCGCGCCAACCTGGCCCACACCCGCCGCCTGGACGACGGACGGCTCGTGGTGGTGCCGGAACGGCCGGTGTTCAGCACGCGGGCCAGGAAGGAGGCCGACTGGCGGCTGATCCTCGTGGTCGACGTGTCGGGGTCGATGGAGGCGTCGGTCGTGTGGTCCGCGCTGACGGCCGCCGTCCTCGCGGGCGTGCCGACGCTCTCGACGCACTTCCTGACGTTCTCCACCCAGGTGATCGACCTGACCGACCGGGTGGAGGACCCGCTGTCCCTGCTGCTCGAAGTGCGGGTCGGCGGCGGCACGCACATCGCCGCCGGGCTCGCGCACGCCCGGACGCTGGTCACCGTGCCGAGCCGTACGCTCGTGGTCGTCGTCAGCGACTTCGAGGAGGGCTACCCGGTGGGCGGCCTGCTCGCCGAGGTGCGCTCGCTGGCCGGGTCCGGCGTCCACCTGCTGGGCTGCGCGGCGCTCGACGACCAGGGCGTGCCCCGTTACTCGCTGCCCATCGCCCAGCAGCTCGTCGCGGCCGGCATGCCGGTCGCCGCGCTCAGCCCGCTCGCCCTCGCCCGCTGGGTGGGGGACCGCCTCCGGGGAGAAGTCCGGTGAACACCTCTGCAACGCTCCCGCCCGCCGCGCCGCACGTGGTGGCCGCCGCCGTCGACGGCCTGACCGGCAGGTTGCGCAAGAAGCTGGACGCGGCCGTCGACCAGTACGCCGCCCTCGACCGGGTGGCCGACGGCGCCGACGTGGTGGTCACGTGCGGCGAGGACGCGGTGGTCACGCTGTCGCCGGGGGCGTCGGGGGTGATCGCGGAGGAGGGGCAGGCCCGCTGCTCCTGCCTCCTCGCCCCCCGCTGCCTCCACCGCGCCGCCGTCCTCACCGCCTGCCCCCTGGCCGACCCCCTGCCCTTGGACGGCGAGCCGGCCCCACCCCCCTCACCCCCGAGCCAACCGGACACACCCCCCACCGACGGACATCCCGCCCACCCGGCCGCAGCCCTCGACGGGCGACCGGCCACCGGCCAGGCGGGTGCCGCGTCGGGGCCCGGCTCAGGGGCCGGGCAGGCGGGCGCGGCGTCAGGGTCCGGCTCAGGGGCCGGGCAGGCGGGTGCCGGATCGGGGCGGGGCTCGGAGGAGGAGGGCGTTCCGGTTGCGGTGGTGCCCGGGGCGGCGCAGGTGGCGGCGGCTGCTGGGTTGTGGCGGGCGGCGGCGGCCGTGCTGTCGGCGGGGGTGCCGGGCGCGGGCGCGGTGCCGCAGGCCGAGCTGCTCAGAGCCGCTCACACCGCCCGCCTGGCCGGGCTGCCCAAGGCCGAGGCCGCCACGCTGCGGGTGGTGCGCGGGCTGCGCGCCGCCCGTGCCCGGTACGACAGCCACCGCCTCGCCGACCTGGTCTCCGCCCTGCGGGAGCTGCTGCTCACCGTGGGCCGGCTGGCGGCGTCCGATCCCGACCCGGCGCTGGTCGGCACCGTACGGCGCGGCTACCGTCCGAACGGCGGCCTGAAGGTGTACGGCGTCTTCCGCGAGCCGGTGATCAGCAGCACCGGCTACGGCGGGGTGGTCACCCACCTCGTCACCGACGACGGACGCTGGTTCTCGGTCGCCGACGTCAAGCCCGGCGGCGCCGCCCGCGCCCGTGGCGCGGCCACCGCGACCGTCGCCATCGGGGCGGCCATGATGAGCCACGCGCAACTGGCCCGCGGCGGACTGCTGATCGCCGGGGCCACCGTCTCCCCGGACGGCCGCCTCGGCGCGGGCAAGGGCGTACGGGCCACCCCGGTCGCCGGCCTGTCCTGGACGGACGGGCCGCTCGGCGCGCTGTTCACCCGGCCGCTGTCCGAAGCGGTGGGGGCCCGGCTGTCGGCGGGGGCGTGGAGCGAGGAGGAGTCGGCCGAGCAGGTACGGGAGCCGGTCGGCTGCGACCTGGTGATCGTCGGCGCGGCGGGCGACCACGTCCTGGCCCGCCACCTCCCGCCCGCCACCCCACCGCAACCGGCCGAACCCGGAGGAGCGGCGGAAACACCGCAACCGGCGGAGGCCGGGGGAGCGGTGGGAACAGCGCGAGCGGCGGAGGCCGGGGGAGCGGTGGGAACAGAGGGCGGCGGTGAGGGGCCGGTGGTCCGGCTGGTTCCGGCGAACCGTCATCCCGATCTCGCGTACGTCGAGAACCTGCGGCGGCTCGCCTCGCGGCCCGGCCTGCGGGTGCGCGTGGTGGCCAGGGTGGAGCCCGGCCGGGCGGCGACGCTCGTCCCGCTCGCCGTGGGGCCGGTCGCGGGCGAGGAGGCGACGCTCAGGCTGCCCCCGGAGTGGCAGGGCCGGGCCGACCTCGGCTACGACCGCCTCCAGGGCTCCCACCTGCCACCCGCCGACGCCTGCCCCCCGCCCGCCGACGCCTGCACCTCGCCCGGCCAGGACGCGTACGCCCAGGCGGACCCGCTGGACGGCGCGCCGCTCTGGCGGGTGCGCCGGCTGATCGAGCTGGCCGTCTCCGGCGGACGCAGGGCGGTCGCCGAGTCCGCGCGCGGCGGCGACGCCCGGGGGCAGGCCGCATCCCTGCGCCGCGCCGGGTTCCGCACGGCCGCCGACCTGGCCATGGCGCTCGCCGACGAGGCCGACCGGCGGGAACGCGACGTGTTCGGCAGGCTGGCCGAGGCCGGACCGGACGGGTACGCACGGGCCTGGCTCGCGGCGGCCACCCACCTGGCCGCCACCGAACGCGCCCTCGTCCGCGCCTCCTGGCAGGCCACCCCCTGACGAACCGGCGACCGGCCCACTCCCTCAGGACGCGGGCCGGTTGGTCAGCTGGGGTGGCGGGTCACTGGGAGGGGGACGCCGGTTGCCGCCTCCCGGGCCGTGACGGTGAAGGTCAGGCCGGCGTCCACGCCGAACGTCACCTCGATCCGCGGCTCCCCGCGCCGGGCGGCGGGGATGCCGCCCACCATGTACGTCCCCAGCACCGCGTTGAGCGCGGCCGTGGCCTGCTCGCCCTCGAAGACCTCGACCCGCAGGGTCGACTGGTCGTCGGCGGTGGTGGTGAACGTGACCGTCCGCTCGACCGGGACCGGGCTGTCGCGCTCGATGACCTTCCGCAGCACACCGCCCTTGCCCCGCAGGCCGAGCGTCACCGGGATCAGGTCCGCCTTGAGCACGCTCGCCTGCCGCGCCGCGCCGATGGAGGCGACCTCCTCGGGGCTCAGCCCCATGAGCGGGGGCATGCCGCCGGACAGCTCGGTGACCAGCGCCGTCACGGCGGGCATCCGGCTCGCGCCCCCGGCCAGCACCACGTGCGCGAGGTCGGTCACCTTGAGGCCGGAGTCCTGGAGCGCGCCCCGGAACGGCCCCCGCAGCCGGCCGAGCAGGTCGGCGGTCAGGCTCTGGAACTCCCGCCGGGTCAGCGTCGTGTCCAGGTGGAGCGGGCCTTGCCGGCCCGCGGTGAGGTAGGGCAGGTTGACGTGCGCCTGCCGCGCGGCGGTCAGCTCGATCTTCGCCCGCTCCGCGGCCTCGCGCAGCCGCTGCAGCGCCATCCTGTCGCCGGTCAGGTCGACGCCGTGGCTCTCCCTGAACCGTCTGGCCAGCTCGTCCACGATCCGCTGGTCCCAGTCGTCGCCGCCGAGCCGGATGTCACCGTGGGTCGCCAGCACCTCGATGTAACCGTCCCCGATGTGCAGCACGGACACGTCGTAGCTGCGCCCGCCGAGGTCGAAGACCAGGATCGAGCGGTTCTCCTCCGCGTCGAGCCCGTACGCCAGCGCCGCCGCGGTGGGCTCGTTGATCAGGCGCAGCACGTTGAGCCCGGCCAGCGTGCCGGCCTCGGTGACGGCCTGGCGCTGGGCGTCGTCGAAGTAGGCCGGGACGGTGATCACCGCGTCGGTGACCCGCTCGCCGAGGTACGCCTCGGCGTCCTGCTTCAGCCTGCCCAGCACGAGCGCGCCTATCCGGGGCGCGGAGTACCGTGAGCCGTCGATCGCCACCGACCACTCGGTGCCCAGTTCCAGGACGATCGAGCGCACGGTCCGTTCCGGGTTGGTGACGGTCTGCCGCTTGGCGGCCTCCCCGACGACGACCTCGCCGTCCTTGGCGAAGGCCACCACAGACGGCGTGGCCCGCGTGCCCTCGGAGCCGGGGATGACGACCGGCTCGCCGCCCTCGACGACCGTGACGACGGAGTTGGCCGCGCCGAAGCAGATGCCGACCGCCCGGCCCGTCCGGCGGGCGGCCCCGGCCAGGTGGATCCCCGGCGGCGGGGCGGGGGCGGCCCGGGGCGGCGTCCGGGGCGGCGCCGGCCTGTTGCGCACGAACGGCAGCTCGTCGGCCGCGCCGGCCTGGCTGTACTCGGGCAGCGGCAGCCGCCGGTCGAGCAGGCGGTAGCGCAGCGCGCGGGTGACGTCCCCGATGGACAGGTCGGCGGGCCCGGCGGGAACACCGTCCTGGAGGATCCTGAGCAGCTCGCCGGTGAAGGCGGTGTGGCGCTCGCCGGGTGGCGCGAGCGACAGGGTGTCCCTGGCCGAGGAGGTCAGGACGTACGCGCTGGTCGTGTCGATCAGCCCGCGCAGGGCCGGCCCGCTCATCCCGTGCGCCATGCCGCTGTAGCAGCAGTCGAGCACTACGACGGCGCGGGGCGCGCGGCGCTCGCGGATGATCTCCCGGATGACGGAGAACCGCACGCCGCCGATGCGCAGCCGGTCGGGACGGGTGGTGGCGATCGGCAGCAGCAGGTCGTTCTCGGTCTTCTCGCCGTGGCCGGAGTAGTAGATGAAGACGGTGTCGGCGGCCTCGGTCGCCGCGTCGTGGATGAGGTCGAGGACGTGGTCGGAGCTGGCCGGGTCGATGAGCTGCGCGCAGTGGTCGCGCCGCAGCCCCCACGAGCGCGGCCCGGTGAGCACCTCGGCCAGGTCCGTGACGTTGGCCCGCACCGCCGGCAGGGCCGGCCACATGACCTGGTCGGTGTACGTCGTCGTGCCGACGAGGACGGCCCGGCAGCGGGCCGGGTCGGGCCAGGGGCTCATGGGGCGGGAGGCTCCAGCATCTCGGCCAGCCGCCGGGCCACCTCCATCACCTTCGCCGGGTCCTTGGCCGCCTCCACGGTCAGCTCCAGCGTGCGCTCGCCATGGCTGACCTTGACCGTGAAGCTGTGACGCCGCGTCCTGAGCCACCCGGCCAGCGCCTGGACGATCGAGACTCCCAGCCCGCCGGACACGGCCGAGGCCGTCAGCATGAGGGCGTCGGCGGCGCCGTTCATCGACCCGGGCTCGGGCGGGCCGGGCAGCGGCCGGATCTCCATGCCCCGGAAGGCGCTGTCGCCGCGGAGCTGGCGCTCCAGGGAGGAGAGGGCGGGGGCGGTCGGCGTCTCGCCGTCGAGGCGGACGATTACCTGCATGCCAGAAGTGTGGCCCGCCCCCTGGCCCGGCACAACCGTCCGGCACAAACCGTCCGGCACAACCGTCCGGCACAACCGTCCGGCACAACCGTCCGGCCGCTGGTCCGCCGAAGGCGCCCTACGCGGCGAAGCGGGGGCGCAGGCGGTTCTCGTAGAGGGTCAGGGCGGCGGCGATGGCCATGTGCATGTCGAGGTACTGGTAGGTGCCCAGGCGGCCGCCGAACCAGACGTCCCGCTCGCCCTTGGTCAGGTCGCGGTACCGGCGCAGCCGGGCGCGGTCCTGCGGCGTGTTGATCGGGTAGTACGGCTCGTCGGCCCGGCCGGCGAAGCGCGAGTACTCCCGCATGACGACGGTGGCGTCGGACGGGTACCAGGTGCGTTCGGGATGCAGGTGGCGGAACTCGTGGACGCGCGTCCACGGCAGGTCCTCGTCGGCGTAGTTGATCACCGACGTGCCCTGGAAGTCGCCGGTCGGCAGCACGGACGTCTCGAAGTCGAGCGTCCGCCAGCCCAGCTCGCCCTCGGCGTAGCCGAAGTAGCGGTCCAGCGGCCCGGTGTAGACGACGGGCACCGCACCGGCCAGGCTCTCCCGCAGGTCGAAGAAGTCGGCGCCGAGCCGGATCTCGATGTTGGGATGGTCGGCCATGCGCTCCAGCCAGGCGGCGTACCCGTCGGTGGGCAGGCCCTGGTAGAGGTCGTCGAAGTAGCGGCCGTCGAAGGTGTAGCGCACCGGCAGCCGGCCGATGATCTCGGCGGGCAGCTCGGCCGGGGCCGTCTGCCACTGCTTGGCGGTGTAGCCCCGGATGAACGCCTCGTACAGCGGCCGGCCGATCAGCGAGATCGCCTTCTCCTCCAGGTTGCCGGCGCTGGTCACCTCGGCGGCCTGCCGGGCGACCAGGTCGCGGGCCTCGTCGGGGCTGAGGTGGCGGCCGAAGAAGGCGCAGATCGTGCCCAGGTTGATGGGCATCGGGTAGACCTGCCCCTTGTGCACCGAATAGACCCGGTGTTCGTACGGCGTGAACGACGTGAACCTCTGGGCGTACTCCCACACGCGCGCGTTGGAGGTGTGGAACAGGTGGGACCCGTACCGGTGGACCTCGATGCCGGTCTGCGGCTCGCGCTCGCTGTAGGAGTTGCCGCCGACGTGGTCCCTGCGCTCCAGCACCAGCACGCGCATCCCCAGCTCGGACGCGCACCGCTCGGCCACGGTCAGCCCGAACAGGCCGGAGCCGACGACGACTAAGTCGGCGTTCATGCGGCTGCGGGGACGAGCCGGTCCAGCCACCGCCGCACGGGCAGCGCCAGCACGACCCCGGCCAGGACGAGGTGGACGAGGAAGAAGATCACTGCCACGGCGACGCTCGGCGGCCCGCCGACGAACACCGCGATGTGCGAGGCCCACGTCAGCGTGCCGGGCCGGCCCTGCGGCCAGTCGCCGAGCAGCCACATCGACAGGTCGTTCAGCCCGGAGATCACGATCAGGACGCTGGCGAGCCCGACCTTCAGCACGCGGTCGGAGCGCGCCCCGCCCAGCCGGTAGGCGAACAGCACGGCCAGCACGGTGAAGGAGTTCATGAAGAGCATGAACTGGTAGAGCTCGGGGAAGGCGGCCTTCTGGTCGGCGGACTCGGCGTAGGAGAAGATGTGCAGCACGTTGACCGTGTCGAGCACGCCCATGTAGCCGACGACCAGCGCGCACATCAGCGCCATGCCCAGCCCCGGACGCCGGGGGAACCCGGCCACGGCCAGCACCGCGAACACCAGCGGGCTGACCTTCCACAGGGCTTCGAGCGGGTTGTCCAGAGTACGGTCGGGCGGCAGGATCACCATGATCATGGTGGCCGCCCCGGCGCCCAGGACGGCGGGCGCCAGCCACAGCCAACGCCTCAACGAACGTCCTTCTCGGTGAAGAACGGTCCCAGGGCCAGGGCGTCCATGTCGGTCTTGAGGTAGCAGCGCACGGCGTCCTCGGGGGTGCACACGATGGGCTCCTCGTTGTCGTTGAACGAGGTGTTGACCACCATGGGCACGCCGGTCAGCTCCGCGAAGCGGGAGATCATCGCGTGGTAGCGCGGGTTGTCGGCCGCCGAGACCGTCTGGACGCGGGCGGTGCCGTCCTCGTGCGTGATCGCCGGCACCTTGTCCCGCTGGTGCTCCAGCACGTCGAACACGAGCAGCATCACGGGCGAGGGGTAGCCGCTGGCGAAGTACTCGCCGGCGTGCTCGGCCAGGCAGGAGGGCGCGAAGGGGCGGAACGGCTCGCGGTGCTTGACCTTCTCGTTCAGCCGGTCCTTGGCGTCGGCGCGGCGCGGGTCGGCCAGGATCGAGCGGTTGCCGAGCGCGCGCGGCCCGCACTCCATGCGGCCCTGGAACCAGCCGACGATCTTGCCGTCGGCCAGCGCCCGCGCCGTCGTGTCGTTGATGTCCTCGGTGCGCCGGTAGTCGAGGCCGGCGTCCTGGAGCGCCCGTTCCATCTCCTCCTCGCCGAACTGCGGGCCGAGGAAGATGTACTCCTCGTCGCGCGGGCGGCGCATGCCGTACTTCTCCACGCCCAGCAGCAGCGCCGCACCCAGCGCCGAGCCGTCGTCGGCGGCGGCGGGCTGGGCGAAGAAGTCCTCGAACGGCGTCTCCAGCAGGATGCGGCCGTTCATGACGCTGTTCAGCGCGACGCCGCCGGCGGTGACCAGGCGGGTCTGCCCGGTCTTGGCCTGCAGCCAGCGCGCCACGTGCAGGCCGGTGCGCTCCAGCGTGGCCTGCAGCGCGTACGCGACGTCGGCGTAGTGCTGGTTGGGGATGGCGCGCTCGCGCGGCCTGGCCGGGCCGAAGCGCTCCAGGAACTTGGCCGACATCTGGTGCTTGCCGGTGGCGTGGTGCCGGAACCAGCTCAGGTCCAGCTCGAAGTGGCCGTCGGGGCCAAGGCGGACCAGGTCGGCGAAGTCGTCCACGTAGCGGTCGGTGCCGTACGCGGCCAGGCCCATGACCTTGCCCTCGTCCCGGGTGGGGTTGAAGCCGAGGTAGCCGGTGACGCCGGCGTACATGGCGCCCAGCGAGTGCGGGAACTTGACCCGGCGGATGTCGTGGATCCGGCCGCCCTTGCCCAGCCCGAGGTAGGTGGAGGTGCCGTCGCTGCCGATGCCGTCCCAGGTGATGATCGCCGACTCCTGGTACGGCGAGATGAAGAAGGCGCTGGCGGCGTGGGCGCGGTGGTGGTCCATCAGGTGGACCTTGAACTTCGTCCGGCCCCGGAAGTTCTGCGACTCGCGCAGGATCTTCTCCAGCGTGAACCCGCGCCGCAGGTGCAGCAGCAGCGCGCCGCCCACGTTGTAGTCGTCCGGGTGGGCCTGGCCCTTCTGGTCGGACAGCGTCTCCAGCAGGCCGCTGGCCTTGTCGCCGTAGTCGCCGGCGTCGTTGCGGAAGACGGCCAGCGTGTGGGGCAGGTGCCGGGCGAAGTGGCCGAGCGCGTGCAACGTCTCACGGGGCGCCTGCCAGTAGTAGGCGACGTGGTCGACGTCGGCCAGCGTGATGCCGGCCTCCTCCAGGCAGTAGCGCACGGCCTGCGCGGGAAACCGGCCGTCGTGCTTGACCCTGGTGAACCGCTCCTCCTCGGCGAAGGCCACGATCTTCCCGTCGGCCACCAGGGCCGCCGCCGAGTCGTGGACCTGGCTGATGCCGAGCACAAACATGAATGCCCCCTGACAATGCGCATGACCCAGCGGCCCCGCGTCGGAGATCTTCCTAACAAACCGGCCGTAAAGAAATCAATACCTAGCTTTTGTCTGACACGTATGGATATATTCCGCAACCGGGGTCGTAGCCGGGTGGGAATGCCCGGGCCCTGTCACAGGGTGAACCGGGGTTGATACACGTGGTGAAGACCGTTCCATGAATGAGCATCCGCTTCCGGTTCCGCCGGACGGCCTGGCACTCACCGTGGTCGTTCCGTGCCTGAACGAGGCCGACAACATCCCTGACACCTATCGCGAAATCGCAGACGCGCTGGGTGACCAGGGGGAACTCGAAATACTCTTCGTCGACGACGGCAGTACGGACGACACGCTCGCGCGCATTCGCGCGATCGCCGAGAGTGACAATCGCGTGTCGTTCATATCGTTGTCCAAGAATTTCGGCGTGGAAGCCGCCTTCTCGGCCGGATATCGGTACGCCCGGAACCCCTGGGTGCTGCACCTGGACGCCGACCTGCAGTTCCCGCCCACCGAGGCCAAGCGGCTGATCGAGCGCGCGGCCGACGGGTACGACGCGGTGTTCGGCATCCGGGTGGACCGCAAGGACCCCTGGCCGCGGCGGACGGCCTCGATCGTGCACGACTGGCTGGCACGGCGGCTGCTGGGCATCGAGATCCCGCCGCGCGCCACGACGTTCCGCCTGGTCCGCACGGAGATCGCGCGCCGGATCGTGGACCTGCGGCTCGGCACGCCGTACTTCCTGGCCACGCTGCCGCGCCTGACGCGCGCCTGGACGACCGTGCCGACCGCGCACCGGCCGCGGGTGCACGGCTCGTCCAAGGTGACCGTGCGCGGGCTGGCCAGGCACTCGCTGGACCTGTTCTTCGGCTTCTCGACGCGGCCCATCGCGGCCGCGGTGTGGGCGGGCCTGATCGGCCTGCCCGTGGCGCTGCTGGCCGGGATCACCGGCAGCGCGCTGCTGTTCGGGCTGGCGCTGGCCGCCGCCCTGTTCGGGCTGACCATGATGGCCCGCACGCTTCTGCACATCTCTCGCGGTCAGGCCCGTCCGCCGCTGTTCCTCGTACGGGAGGCCAACGTGCCGGTCGATTCCGCTGACCTGCTCGCCGGGAGGCTCACGTGACCGGCGCCCGCCGCGCCATCGCGGTCCTCGGCGGCGCGGACGGCGCCATCAGCACCATCCGCGCCGCGGCCCGCCTCGGCGTGCGCACGATCTGCGTGGACATGCGGGCCGACGCCCCCGGCGTCGCGCACGCCGACGAGTTCCTCGACCTCAGCACCCGCGACGTGCCGCGGGTCGCGCGGGCCCTGGCCGAGCGCGACGACCTGGCCGGCGTGGTCTCCCCGGCCAGCGACGTCAACCTGCCCTCGCAGCTCGCCCTGGCCGCCCGGCTGGGCCTGCCGTGCGGGCTGTCGGAGGGCGCGGTGCGCGGCTCGGTCGACAAGGGCTGGTTCCGCGCGATGTGCGCCCGGCTGGGACTGCCCGGCCCCCGCCACGTGAGCGGCGCCGCGGAGGAGGTGCTGCGCGACGCCCCCGGCCTGGGCTTCCCGCTCATGGTCAAGCCGGTGGACTCCTCCGGCAGCCGCGGCGTGTCGCTGTGCCGCGCGCCGGACGAGCTGCCCGAGGCCGTGGGGCTGGCCAGGGAGTGGTCGCTGTCGGGCCGCGTCGTGGCCGAGGAGTTCCTGGAGGGCGCCCACTACACGGCCGAGGCGTTCGTGATCGGCGGCAAGGTGGCGCTGATCGGCCTGGCCGAACGGGAGCTGACCCCGCCGCCGCTGTTCATCACCGTCCAGCACACCATGCCGGGCCCCGCCCACGTCACCGACGCCGTCCGGCCGATGCTCGACGCCGTGTGCGCCGAGACCGGGCTGCGCGAAGGGCCGCTCAGCGCCGACGTGCTGGTCACCGGGACGGGCGAGGTCGTGCTCGTCGAGATGGGCGCCCGCCTGGGCGGCAACGGCCTGGCCGAGCTGCTGGGACTGGTCCACGGCGTGGACGTGGTCGAGCAGTACGTGCTGTCGGCCATGGGCGAGACGCCGTCCCTGACCCCGGCGGCGACCCGGTACGGCGCGGTCCGCGTGCTCAACGCGGAACGCGACGGGAAGCTGGTCCGGGTGGACGGCGAGGAGCAGGTCAGGGCGCTGCCCGGCGTCGTCGACCTGGTGCTGGCCGCCGCCCCCGGCGACCACGTCGAGCGCTACACGCGGGCGGGCGCCAAGCTCGGCTACCTGACCGCCGCCGCCTCCGGCCGGGACGCCCTGGCCGGCGCGCTGGCCGAGGCCACCGGGCTGCTCCGCTTCGAGATCGGGGACGGCCTGTGAGTCATGGACTGGGCGTCGCCGTGCGGGAGGTGCGGCATGTCGTGGACGCCTTCCGCGCCATCCGCCGCCCGCGCGCCGAGACCGACCGGCTCACCCTCGACGGCCTGCGCGACCTGCTGGCCTTCGCCCGCGCGCACGTGCCGCACTACGCCGACCCGCGCTACGACGTGCCCCTGCACAGCCTGGCCGACCTGGCGAAGCTGCCGATCCTGGACAAGGCCGCCGTGCTGGACGGCGACCTGTCCCGCTTCCACGCGCCCGGCCTGAGCGCCAAGGAGTACCGGCTGGACCGTACGAGCGGGACCACGGGACGCGTCCTGGAGGTCCGGCACGACGTGGCCGCCTACGGCTACCACGGCGCGACCATCTTCCGCCGCTTCCTGCTGTCGGGCTACCGGCCGTGGTGGCGGATCGCGCACATCAAGCCGTTCCCCCGCCCGCTGCGCTGGTTCCAGCGGCTCGGCCTGTTCCCGCGCACCGTCATCGGCGCCGGGCAGGGCGACGCGAAGATCCTGGCCGACGTGCTGAAGGTGCGCCCGCACCTGATCATGGGCTATCCGGTGGTGCTGCGCGGGCTGCTGCGCGCCGCCACCCCGGCCCAGGTGGCCGAGCTGCGGCGCACGCTGCGCATGGTCATGACCGACTCCGAACTGCTCACCGACGAGGTGCGCGAGCTGCTGCAGAACGGCTTCGGCGTCCCGGTGTACGACGAGTACTCGGCCTACGAGGTGCTGACCGTCTCCACCCAGTGCGACCGGGGCGCGATGCACGTGGACGAGGACCGCGTCCGCCTGGAGATCGTGGACGACGACGGCGCGCCGGTGCCCGACGGCCAGGACGGCGCGGTCGTGGTGACCCACTTCAGGGAACGGGCGATGCCGCTGATCCGCTACCGCCTGGGCGACCGCGGCATGATCGTGCCGGGGGAGTGCGGCTGCGGCAACCGGTTCGCGCGCATGCGGGTGACCGGCGGCCGGTCCGACGACTACATCACCTTCCCCGGCGGCCACCGCGTCTACACGGCCACGTTCCTGTCGCTGGCCATGTGGACGCCGGGCGTGGCCGAGAGCATGGTCCGCCAGGACGCCGACGGCAACGTCACCGTCCACCTGGTCCCCGAGGCGGGACGGGACTTCGACGAGGTGGCCGCGGCCTACCGGGACGGGCTGGCCAAGCAGGTGGGCGGCCCGGTCGAGGTGCGCTTCGAGCAGGCCGACCGGGTCACGCTCACCCCCGGCGGCAAGGGCAGGTTCGTCGAGTCGGCACAGGCCGGCCCGTGACCGTGAGCCTGCGCCGCAGGCCGCCGCCACGCCTCGTGGCGGTGACGGCGGCCCTGTTCGCCGGGCGCGGCGCGTTCCGCGCCGCCCTGTGGACCGCCAACCTGGTGCTGCTCGGCCTCTGGGGCGCCGACGAGTTCGCCCTGTACGCCACCGCCAACGGCGTGTCGGGCTGGCTGCTGGCGCTGACGTCCAGCGGCATCGAGAAGGCCGCGCTCGCGCTGGTGCCGCGGCGCGGCGGGCAGACGTTGCGGCCGCTGTTCATGCTGCTGGCGGCCACGCCGTTCGCGCTGGCCGTGCCCGTGTGGCTGGCCCTGGCGGCGGCCGACCCCGGCGGCGCGCCCGCCCGGTACGCGGCCGCCGCCGCCTACGCCTGCGGGCTGGGCTGCTGCGCGGTCATGGCGGCGCTGAACCGGCTGCGCGGGCGGGCGCGGGCCGACGTGTTCGCCTACCTGACGCTCGCCGTCGCGCAGGCGTCCGGCGTGGGGCTGGTGGCCCTGACCGGGATGCGGGCCAACGCGCTGCTGGCCCTGCACGTCGGCGTGCTGGCGGTGCTGAACGCCGTGCTGGCGGCCGGGCTGATCCGCGGGCGCGCCGGCAGGGCGGACAAGGGCGCCTACCGGCCGGCCGTGCGCGCGGCGGCGCTGCTCAGCGTGGGCGAGGTGACCGCCGTCGCGGCCACGTCGGTGACGTTCGCGTACTTCGCGCACCTGGACGACGCGCAGAAGACCAGCGTCTTCTACGTGTGGTCGGTGGCGCTGTCGGTGGTCGTGATGGGCGTGTCGTACCTGCTGCGCATCCTCCAGCCGCGGGTGGCGGTCTGGATCGAGGGCACGGGCGAGGCCGGCGCCCGCCGGATGGCGCGGCGCATCCTCGCGCCCGCCGTGCCGGCCGGCGCCCTGGCGGTGGTCGTGCTCGGCGTGGTGCTGGCGGGCGGCCAGCGCGGCATGGTGGCGACCGGCGCGGCGCTGCTGGCCGAGGCCGCCCTGACGGTGGCCGTGCTGCCCGCGTTCCTGCTGGTGGAGAACACCGACGACCGGGGACGGCGGCTGGCCGCGGTGGCCGCGTGCCTGCAGTTCGCGGTGGTCGCCGCCGCCGGCTGGTTCCTGGTGCCCGCCGCGGCGGCGTTCGGCGCGCTGCTGGCGTACTGCGCGGGCGAGGTGGTCAAGGGCGGCGTCATGCTGGCCACGCTGAAGAAGGAGACCTCATGAAGGGCTTGCCCAGCACGATCCCGGTGGTGCCGGTGGTGCGGAACCTGTACCTGGCGCGCTCGCGGGACCGGATGGACCCGGCCCGGCTCCAGGTCGTGCAGGACCGGCTGCTGACGGGGCTCGTCCGGCACGCGCACGCCAACGTGCCGTACTACCGCCGCGTGTTCCCGGCCGACGCCGTGGCGGCGCTGTCCACCGCCGCCGACCTGGCCGCCCTGCCGATGCTGGACCGGGCGACGCTGCGGGACCTGCCGCCCGCCGAGCTGATGGCCGCCGGGTTCACCCCCGACAACACCCGCGAGGCGCCCACCAGCGGCTCCTCCGGCGTGCCCATCCGTCCCTTCTACTCCGAGGGCGACCTCGGCTACCTGCGCGCCACCTACCTCCAGGACCTGCTGGCCTCGGGCCTGCGTCCCTGGGACCGGATCGGCTACTTCCGGGTGGGCGAGTTCCGGCCGCACCGGCTCCAGCGGCTCGGCCTGGCCCGTACGGTCCACGTCAACACCAGCCGGCCCCTGGACGAGCAGGTCGAGGCGTTCCTGCGCGGCCGGCCGACGTTCCTGTGGGGCTTCCCCGGCTGCATCGTCACCCTGGTGGACGAGTTGCGCCGCAGGAAGATCGCCTACCGGGGCGTGCACACCGTCATCTTCGCCGGTGAGACGCTCACCCCCGAGGCCCGCCGGCACGTGCTGGACTACTTCGGGGCGCGCGGCCACGAGGTGTACGCCTCGGTGGAGGCGTACACGATCGGCCGCACCTGCCCCGAGGGCGCGATGCACCTGCGCTCGGCCGACGTGGTGGTGGAGGTGCTGCACGACGACGGCGGCGTGTCGCTGGCCGACGGCGAGGGCGAGGTCCTGGTGACCCGGCTGCACGCCGAGGCGATGCCGCTGATCCGCTACCGGCTCGGCGACCGCGTGCTCATCGAGCCGGACGACTGCCCGTGCCGCGCCTTCCACACCCCGATCATCCGCCGGATCCAGGGGCGGACCGAGGACCGCGTCGTGGCCGCCGACGGGCGTACCGTGCACGCCAACTTCCTGACCAACCCGGTCGTGATGCCGACGGCGGGCGTGCGCGGCGTGCAGGTGCTCCAGTACCGGCCGGGCGCGGTGGAGATCCTGCTGGTGCCCTCGCCGTCGGCCCCCGCCGACCTGGCCCGGCGGGTGCGCGACGCCGTGGCCGCCGTCGCCACGGACTTCGAGGTGACCGCGCGCACGGTGGACAGCATCACCCCTGAGCCCAACGGCAAGGTGCGGATGGTCAAGATCATGCACAACACCCCCGCCTCCTGACGCCCGCCGCGGCCCGGCCGTCCGCCGCCGGGCCGCCCGTCGTCCGGCCGCCCGTCGCCGGGCCGTCCGTCGCCGGGCCGCCCGTCGTCCGGCCGTCCGTCGCCGGGCCGTCCGTCGCCGGGCCGCCCGTCGTCCGGCCGTCCGTCGCCGGGCCGTCCGTCGTCAGCTCGGCCCGAGCCATTCGCGCAGGTCGGCGAGGTGGCCGAGCTCGGACTCGACGCGCCGCCTGTCGTCGGGGGTGAGCTCGGTGCCGCGCAGGTCGGCCAGCCACGGCTCGGCCGGCTCGCCGAGCGCCGTGGCCAGGTCGGCGAGGTGGCACAGGGCGATGGCCCGCTCGGCCGCCGGAGCCTGCGGGCCGTGCCTGCGCACGGCCGACTTGAGCGCCCGGTAGGCCTGCAGGTCGTCGTTCTTGAACTCGCGCAGGATCCGGGCGTTGTCCAGCGCCTTGGCCAGGCCCGTCAGCTTCGTGGAGCCGCCGTACTCCAGCTCGGCCGGCTCGTCCCGCTGGATGAACATGATCGAGTTCCCGGACGGGTCCATCAGCGTGAACCTGGACGCGCCGGGCCGGTAGCGGGTGATCCGCGGCAGGCCCGAGCTCAGCACCTTGCCGTAGGCCCGGCGCATGGCCGCGACCAGCGCGGCGTGGTACGGCGCCACGGCGTCGACCAGGACCAGGCACGCCCCGGTCGCCTGCCGGGCGGGGTCGAGGTCCTTCGGGGCGGGCCCGAAATGCAGGTCGAACCCGCTCCAGCGCATCGCCAGATAGACGTAGGGCCGGGTCTGCCGGTGGGTGACGGTGAACCCGAGCGCCTCGAAGAACTCCAGGGTCTGCTCGGGGGAAGGGCAGGGCAGCACCGGAACCGTCGTCTCGTTGGGACGGATCGCGGGCTCGGTCATCGATTCCACCTCTCGGGTCATCTGACGATGCTGGCATCTCCCGCGGCCGCTCGCATATGGATCGTTCCACGCCGGTTCCGCAACTCCGACCGGTGAATTCCGGGAAATGACCGATCGGACAATGCGCTTTTCCCGATCCATTCAAATAGCAGGCGGACGGCGGCGAATTTCCGGCGGTCCGCCCGCTTCGAATGAGCCGGGAATTGTTTTCCGTTGAATCATTCGCGGACGGCAGAATAAGCGGCTCCGCGTCGGGAAAAAGCGCGCCGATCACGTTTCGGTGACTTCGGCGGGTGGAGGTGCGCATCGAGGCTGGTCGCGTCCTGTTCGCGCGGGTCCGGGCCAATCGCCGCCGGGACGTGGCGCGCGGACCTTCCTTGACACCGCCTCCGACCGCCTTCTCCGGATGGGGCCGCTTTATCGGCCGACCGAAAATCCGGCCGACGCCATCCTTGAAGATCAAAAAGGATGGCGTCCCCCGAACCGGCCCGCGGCCCGCGACCGGCCGGTCAGGCGGGCAGGGCCGGGTAGTCGGTGTAGCCCGCGGCGTCGCCGCCGTAGAAGGTGGCCGGGTCCGGGGCGTTGAGCGGCGCGCCGGTCGCCAGCCGGCGGGGCAGGTCGGGGTTGGCGAGGAAGAGCCGGCCGAAGGCGATCAGGTCCGCGGTGCCGTCCTCGATCAGCGCGAGGTCCTCCGGGCCGGTCGGGCGGTCGCCGGTGTGCGGGTTCAGGACGAGCGGGCCGGGGAAGAGCCGCCGCAGGGCGCGCGTCAGCTCCCGGTCGGCGGCCTCCATGACGTGCAGGTACGCCAGCCCCAGCCCGGACGTCCGGCCCAGCAGCTCCTCGTAGACCGGCAGCGGGCGGGGCTCGTGCATGTCGTTGTTCGGCATCCCGGGGGAGATCCGCAGCGCGGTGCGGTCGCCGCCGATCGCGCCGGCCACGGCGGAGACGACCGCCACGGCGAACCGGGCGTGCCCGGCCGCCGAGCCGCCCCAGCCGTCGGCGCGCCGGTTGCTGCCCGGGGCGAGGAACTGGTGGATCAGGTAGCCGTTGGCGCCGTGCACCTCCACGCCGTCGAAACCCGCCTCGACGGCGTTGCGGGCGGCGTCCGCGAAGTCGGCGACGGTCTGCTCGATCTCGGGCTCGGTCAGCTCGCGCGGGGTGACGAACTCCTTGACGCCGTCGGGGGTGAACAGCCGCCCGCGCGCGGCCACCGGCGACGGCGCGACGGGGACCGCCCCCTCGGGCAGCAGCATCGGATGGCCGATCCGGCCGGTGTGCAGGAGCTGGGCGAAGATCTTCCCGCCCGCCGCGTGCACCGCGCCGGTGACCTCGCGCCAGGCGGCGACCTGCGCGGCGCTGTGCAGGCCGGGCGTGAAGGGATAGCCCTGGCCGATCACCGACGGCTGGACGCCCTCCGTGACGATCAGCCCGGCGGAGGCGCGCTGGGCGTAGTACTGCGCCGTCAGGCTCGTCACCAGCCCGCCGCGGGCGCGGCTGCGGGTCATCGGGGCCATGACGACCCGGTTGGCCAGCTTCGTGCCGCCCACGGCGATCGGGTCGAAGGCGATGGACATGGAGGTCTCCTTGCTGGAAGGGGTGGTGGTGGATCAGGCGCGGCGCGGCAGCAGGAAGCCGCCCGCCGCGAGGGCCAGGCCGAGCCCGGCCGCGATGAGGAAGACCAGGCCGTAGCCGTCGGCGAGCGCTTCGGAAGAGCCCGCGGCCGTCGCGAGGACCGCCAGGCCGATCGCCGAGCCCACCTGGCTCGTGGTGTTCGCCAGGCCCCCGACGACGCCCGCCGCGCCTTCGGGCGCCTCGGCGGTCGCCGCGGCCATGAGGGTGGGGAAGGTCAGCCCGATGCCGGCCGCGACGAGCAGCGTGGGCCCGAGGACGCCGGTGAGGTAGCCGCTGCCGGCCTGCGCCGGCGACAGCCAGCCGAACCCGGCCACGAGGAGCGCGCCGCCGCCGAGCGTCAGCGCACGCGCGCCGGCCCGCGGCAGCAGGGCCGCCGACGCCCGTGCGACCAGCATGAACGTCACCGCCGCCGGCGTCTGCCCGAGCCCCGCCAGCAGCGCGCTGAAGCCCAGGACGTTCTGCAGGAGCAGCGACGTGAAGTACCACATCGCGATGGTGATCCCGCCGAACAGCAGCAGCATGCCGTTCCCGACGGCCACGCCCCGGATCCGGAGCAGCCGCAGGGGCAGCATGGGCCGCCCGGCGAAGCGCGCCTCGACCACGACGAAGGCGGCCAGCAGCAGCAGGCCGGCGAGCACGGGCACGAGCACCCGTCCGGACGACCAGGCGTGCTCGGCGCTCTGCATGACGCCGTAGACCAGCGCCGCCAGCCCGGCGGTGCCGGTGACCGCGCCGGCCAGGTCGAGCGGCTCGCGCCGCGCGCCGCGCACGGTGACCAGCGCCGCGAGGGCCACGGCGATCAGCAGCGCGCCGACCGGCACGTTGATCAGGAAGACCCAGCGCCACGACAGCCCGGTGGTGATGGCGCCGCCGGCCACCGCGCCGATCATCCCGCCGACGCCGCCCGCGGCCGACCAGGCGCCGAACGCCCTGGCCCGCGCGCCCGGCTCGGTGAAGTACGTGTTGATCACGGCCAGCGTGGCGGGGGCCATCATGGCGGCTCCGGCGCCCTGGGCCACGCGGGCCGCGACCAGGACCTCCGCCGCGGTCGCCAGGCCGGCGGCCAGGCTGGCGGCGGAGAACAGCAGCAGCCCGGCGACCAGCGTCCGGCGCGGGCCGAACAGGTCGGCGGCCCGGCCGCCCAGGAGCATGAAGCCGGCGAAGGCGAGCAGGTAGCCGTTCACCGCCCAGGCGAGCCCGGTGGGGGAGAAGCCCAGCTCCGCGCGGATCGCGGGGAGGGTGACGTTCACGATGGAGGCGTCCAGGATGACCATGAACTGGCCGGCGCAGGCCAGTGCCAGGATCAGCCAGGACGGGATGGTCCGCGGGGCAGCCCGCCGGGCGGCGGCGCCGATGCTCGTCATGAGGTGTTCCGTTCTTGTCCGCTTGGCCCGGTGGACGCGCCGCGTCGGGGGCTCTACGTGATCCCGGCTTCTGCGGGCGGTGCCCGGCCGTGTAGGATTTGGTTACGCGGATAACTATTATGCAGATAACTAATTTCCGTCAAGGAGCGATCATGGACTTCGCGCAAGCCGACGCCGTCAACCAGGCGATCCGCCTGCTGAGCCTGCGCCACCGCGCCAGGGCCGCCGCCCTGCTGGCGCCGCTCGGCCTGCATCCCGGGCAGGAGGCGCTCCTGCTCGAACTCGCCCGCACCGGGCCGAGGATCCAGGCGCAGCTCAGCGAGGCGCTCGGCTGCGAGCCGCCCAGCGTGACGCTCATGACCCGCAAGCTGGAGGCCTCCGGCCACATCCGCCGCACGCCGGCGCCGTCCGACAGGCGGGCCAGCGTGGTCGAGCTCACCGACAGCGGCCGGGCGCTGGCCGACCAGGTGAAGCGGCTCTGGTGCGACCTGGCCGAGGAGACCGTGGCCGGGCTGCCGGCCGAGACGGTGGCCGGCCTGCCCGCCCTGATCAACACCCTCACCGACAACGTGGACAGGCGCCCCGGCCGGCGGCACGACGCGGCGCGGCGGGCCGGTCAGGGACCGACCGGCGAGTACGAGCCCAGTGCCGCGGACTGGGTCCGCGAGCACGTCGAGCAGATCATGCGCACCGGCACGACCGACGGCGTCACGATCAAGGACCGGCCCGTCGTGCTGATGACCTACCGGGGCGCGAAGACCGGCAAACTGCGCAGGACGCCGGTCATGCGGGTCGAGCACGAGGGGCGCTACGCGGCCGTCGCGTCCCTGGGCGGCGCCCCGGTCAACCCGCAGTGGTATGCGAGCGTGCTCGCCGAGCCCGTCGTCGAGCTCCAGGACGGCACGGCGACCGGCGTGTACCGGGCGCGCGAGGTGTCGGGGGAGG
This sequence comes from Nonomuraea sp. NPDC049684, assembly GCF_044465345.1. NCBI lineage: Bacteria > Bacillati > Actinomycetota > Actinomycetes > Streptosporangiales > Streptosporangiaceae > Nonomuraea > Nonomuraea sp. NPDC049684. Next base: position 71,300 of record NZ_JBITLO010000003.1, read on the forward strand.
AGAAGGACGCCTGGTGGCGGCGGGCGGTGGCGGCCTACCCCGACTACGCCGGCTACCAGGCCAGGACCGAGCGCCGGATCCCCGTCCTCGTGCTCGAACCGCTCGCCGCCGAGCGGTGACGACGGCGGCCTGTGGGTAGACGCAGGGGCACCCGCAGGCCCAGGAGGAGGGACACTCGATGATCGAGACGCTCGTCCCGGACAACGTCGCCGTCTCCACCGCCTACGGCGACCCGCCCGGTGTGCGGCTCTTCCCCGAGGAGCGGCACGCCGTCAGGAAGGCGGTCGCCAAACGCCGGCGCGAGTTCGCCACCGTCCGCCACTGCGCCCGCGAGGCGCTGGCGGCGCTCGGCATCCCGCCCGCGCCCATCGTCCCCGGCCGGCGCGGCGCGCCGCGCTGGCCGGCGGGCGCGGTGGGCAGCATGACGCACTGCGCCGGGTTCCGCGCGGCGGCCGTGGCCGACGCCGGCGACGTGCGCAGCATCGGCATCGACGCGGAACCCCACGAACCGCTCCCCGAAGGCGTCTTCCGCATGGTGGCCAGGCCGGAGGAGGCCGCGATGGTCCGCGAGCTGCGCGCCCTGCGCCCCGGCACCTGCTGGGACCGGCTGCTGTTCAGCGCCAAGGAGTCGGTCTACAAGGCGTGGTTCCCGCTGACCGGCGAGTGGCTGGGGTTCCACGACGGCTCCCTCGCCTTCTCCCTCGACGGCCGCTTCCGAGCCCGGCTGCTGCCGCCGGACGCCCCCCTGGCGGAGTTCGCGGGCCGCTGGACGGCCGCCCCCGGGCTGCTGGCCACGGCGATCGTCGTCCCCCGATAGGGTCGTCAGCCCCGGCGGCCGGGCTCGACGAGCTGCTCCTGCTCGGCCCGGCGCAGGCGTTCCTCGGCGGTGAGCTCGACGCGTCTCATCGCGACGCGCAGGATCGGCGGCGCCATGAGCGAGGTGACGATCGCGACGACGATCACGATCGTGTACATCGCCGTGTCGATGATGCCGATGCGCAGGCCGACCATCGCCACGATCACCTCGATGACGCCGCGCGCGTTCATGCCCGCGCCCAGCGCGAACGCCTCCCACGCGCCCATCCGGCTCAGCAGCGCCCCCAGGTACGCGCCCAGGAACTTGCCGACGATCGCCACCCCCAGCACGACCCCGGCCGCCGCCAGCACGTCCGGCCTGGACAGCAGCGTGAGGTCCATGCGCAGGCCGGCCGTCGCGAAGAACAGGGGAGCGAGCACGCTGAGGACGACCGTGCGCAGCGGGGCCAGCCACGCGGCGTCGGCGTGGCCGGACCGCCCGATGAGCGCGCCGCAGACGAACGCCCCCAAGATGGCCTCCAGGCCGAGCGCGTGCGTGCCGGCGGCGGCCAGCAGCACCAGCACCACGGCGGCGGCCACGGCCGGGCCCGGCTCGGCCGAGCGGGTGGCCGCCCGCATCGTCCAGCGGACCAGCGGCCGGCCCACCCACAGCGCGAACGGCACCAGCGCGGCCAGGTAGACCAGCGACAGCACGATCTGCCCGGTGCGCACGCCGGTGGTCGCCATGGCCGAGACGACCGAGAGCATGAACCAGCCGAAGGCGTCGTCCACCATCCCCGCGGTCAGGCAGAGCTGGCCGACGTCGCGGTGCAGCAGCTTCATGTCCGTCAGCGTCTTGGCGATCACGGGGATGGCGCTGACGCACGTCGCCACGCCCAGGAACAGCGCGAAGACGGTCACGCTGGTGCCCTCGACGAGCAGGGAGGCGGGCAGCAGGAAACCGGCGCCCACGCCGAGCGCCAGCGGCACGACCAGACCGGCGACGCTCACCTTGACGGCCGTCGCGCCGCGCCGGCGGACCAGCCCGAAGTCGAGCTGGATGCCGGTGATGGCGACCAGCAGCAGGACGCCGACCTGGCCCACCGCGTCCAGCAGGTGGAGCTGGGTGAACTTCAGGGCGGGGGCGAGGTGGTTCAGCAGCGACGGGCCGAGCAGCACGCCCACGGTCAGCTCGCCGACGATGGCGGGCATGCGCAGGCGCACGGCCAGCCGGCCGAGCAGGACGGCGAGACCGAGGAGCAGGCCCAGCTGCAGCATGAAGACCAGCAGTTCGTGGGCTCCCAGAGGCATGTCAGGCACAGGAGAGGCTAGGCCGATCGGGCCGTCGTCCTGCTGCTCAATATTGAGCCCGCCCGCGGCGGACACCCCCGGGGGCCTGCTCAATATTGAGCGGAGCTTCCCGCGCCCGTGGGCGACATTCGGGGCATGACGAAGCCGGCGCAGTATCAGACCACCCTGCCCCCCGACCAGTTGCTGCACTCGGGCAACGCGGGCCTGATCATCCACCGCGTGGGGATGCTGGAGTACGGCATGGCCCGCGAGGGCCGCGACTTCAGCGTGGACCTGCTCGACTACATGAACCGCGCCCAGGCCGGCGTCGCCACGACCTTCTGCTACGAGGAGGTCTTCGGCGTACGCGAGCGGCTGCACTGGTTCGTGCACATGAAGTCCCCCGAGAAGTACAGCAAGCTCATCGAGATGGTGGACCACGACGAGGCGTTCCAGCAGATCTCGCTCAAGGACCGGCTGCCCAAGAAGGGCGGCGGCAACTGGGAGAAGATGTTCGTCCACGGCAGTCTCCAGGAGACCGTCATGTGCCCGCAGCACGGGTTCAGCGACGACGTGCACGACGTGCCGGGCACGTTCGTGCCGCCCGCGACGTACCAGACCACGCAGCGGGAGCAGCTCAACTCGGCGACCGCCGGGGCGATCGTGCTGCGCACCGCCGACGCCCGCTACGAGCTGCGCGAGGAGGGCCGGCAGTTCCTCTACGACTGGTCGCGCTACCTCAACGCCAACCTCGAAGGCCGCGCCACCGCCTTCATCTACGAGCAGACGTGGGGCCGCCAGGACCGCCTGCACGCCCTCATCCACCTGCGCGAGCTGGACGACTACCAGGCCGTGCGGGAGGTGGACCGCGGCGAGGGCATGCGCAAGGAGGTCTACGACGTGGAACGGGTCCCCGAACGGCACGGCGGCGGGCAGTGGGACCGGCTGTTCGTGCCCACCAGCATCCACGACGTCCTGATGGTGCCCTAGGCCATGGCTCTCGGGATCGAGGCGATCAACGCGTACGTCGGCAGGGCGTACACGGACGTCCGCGCGCTGTTCGACGCGCGCGGCCTGGACGTGAACCGCTTCGGCAACCTGATGATGGAGCAGCGCTCGGTCAACCTGCCCTGCGAGGACCCGGTCACCAACGCGGTCAACGCCGCCCGCCCGCTGCTCGACGCGCTCGCCCCGGAGGAGAAGGACCGGATCGAGCTGCTGGTCGTGGGCACCGAGTCGGGGCTCGACTTCGGCAAGCCGATCAGCACCTACATCCACCACCACCTCGGGCTGAACCCGGCGTGCCGCTCGTTCGAGGTCAAGCACGCCTGCTACGGCGGGACGGCCGCGCTCCAGTGCGCCGCCGCCGTCGTCGGCGCGAGCCCCATCCCCGGCGTGAAGGCGCTGGCCATCGCCACCGACGCGGCCAGCGGCACCGCCAAGTCCACCTACTGGGAGCCCTCCGAGGGCGCCGGCGCGGTGGCGATGCTGGTCGGCGAGGACGCGCGGGTGCTGCGGCTCGACCCCGGCGCCAGCGGCTACCACACCTTCGAGGTGATGGACACGGCCCGGCCGCGCCACGACACCGACGCGGTCGACCCGGACCTGTCGCTGCTGGCGTACATGCGCTGCGCCGAGGAGTGCTTCGCGGCCTACGGGCGGCGGGTGGCCGGGGCCGACATCGTGGACACCTTCGACTACCTGGCGCTGCACACGCCGTTCGCCGGGATGGTGAAGGGCGCGCACCGGATGTTGCTGCGCAAGCTCAAGGGCATGGGGGCGCGGGAGATCGAGGCCGACTTCGCGGCGCGGGTCGCGCCGTCGCTGGCCTACGGCGTGCGGGTGGGCAACACCTACTCGGCCGCGCTCTACCTGGCGCTGTGCTCGCTCATCGACCACGGCGCGTTCGACGCGCCGAAACGGGCGGGGCTGTTCTCGTACGGGTCGGGCTGCGCGTCGGAGTTCTACAGCGGCGTGATCCCGGCCCAGGGCCGCAGCGGCATCGGCCGGGCGCTGGACGAGCGGCGCGAGATCGGCGTCGCGGAGCTGGACGCGCTGACCGAGCTGAGCGCCGACCGCGCCTTCGGGGTGCGGGACGCCGTGCTCGACCCCAAACCGTACGGCGACCTGTACGAGGACGCCTTCGGCGGTCGCGGCCTGCTGGTGCTGGACCGCATCGCGGACTTCCACCGGGAGTACAGATGGAGCTGACCTCGGCGACCCTGCGGCACCGGCTGCGCGGCCGGACGATCGACGACCGCGCCATCGACGAGCTGGGCGCCGCCCTGGACGAGGCCGAGCGCGCGCCCGGCTGCCGCATCCTGCTGCTGGAGGGCGGCGACGGCGTCTTCTGCACCGGCATGGACCTGGAGGAGGCGGCCGGCAGCGACGTCGCCGACGGCGGCCGGGCCTTCTACGGCCTGCTGCGCCGCTTCACCGAGACGCCCGTGACGGTGGTGGCCCGGGTGGACGGCCGGGTGGCCGGCGGCGGCGTCGGCCTGGCCGCGGCCAGCGACTTCGTCTTCGCCAGCGAGCGCAGCACCTTCAGCCTGCCCGAGGCGTTGTGGGGGCTGCTGCCGTGCTGCGTGCTGCCGTTCCTGATCCGGCGCACGGGCTTTCAGAAGGCGTACGCGATGACGCTGAGCACCCAGCCGGTGAGCGCCGCGGAGGCCGCCGCCTTCCACCTGGTGGACGAGGTGTCGGACGACCCGGAGGCGCTCGTGCGGCGGCTGGCCTACCGGCTGACCAAGCTGGACCGGTCGATCGTCACGGACATGAAGCGCTACTTCCGCGAGCTGTGGATCCTGTCGGACGAGACCGAGCAGGTGGCGGTCAAGGAGTTCGGCCGGCTCATGTCCAGCCCCGAGGTGCGACGCAGGCTCGTCGACTACGCGACCGAGAAGAGATTCCCCTGGGAACGCTAGAGAGGAACGCGCCTGATGTCCGTCGTGTGGGTTTTCCCCGGTCAGGGGTCGCAGCGCAAGGGCATGGGCGCGGGCGTCCTGGAGCGGTACCCCGACCTGTGCGCCCGCGCCGACGAGATCCTCGGCTACTCCGTCGCCGAGCTGTGCGACGATCCCAGGCGGCTGCGGGAGACCCGCTACGTGCAGCCCGCCCTGTTCACGGTCAACGCGCTGAGCTTCCTCGCCCGGCAGGAGGAGGGCGGCCGGCCCGACTACCTGGCCGGGCACAGCCTGGGCGAGTACGCGGCGCTGTTCGCGGCCGGCTGCTTCGACTTCGAGACCGCGCTCGGCCTGGTCAAGCGGCGCGGCGAGCTGATGTCGGCAGCGGGCGGCGGCGCCATGGCCGCCGTGCTCGGCGCCGACCGGGAACGGCTGGAGGAGCTGCTGGCGGGCACCGGCGTCGACATCGCCAACTACAACTCCCCGGAACAGGTCGTCCTGGCCGGGCCCAAGGACGAGCTGGACGCGCTCAGCCGCGGCGGCCCCGGCAAGTGGGTGCCGCTGAGCGTGAGCGTGCCCTCGCACTCGCGCTACATGGAACCGGCCGCCGACGCCTTCGCCGAGGCGCTGGACGGCGTGCGCATCGAGGAGCCGCGGGTGCCCGTCATCTCCAACGTGACCGGACGCCCGTACCGGGCCGGCGAGGCGGCCGAGCTGCTGCGCCGCCAGATCTGCAACCCGGTGCGGTGGGTGGACGGCCTGCGCTACCTGATGGACCAGGGCGTGTCCGAGCTGGAGGAGATCGGCCCCGGCGACGTGCTCACCAAACTGTGGACGGTCACCCGCCGCCACCCGCCCGAGCCGGCGGAGACGCCCGTCGCCCAGGAGCCGGCGGAGACGCCCGCCGCCCGCGAGCCGGCGGCCAGGCCACCCGTCCGGGAACCGGTCGAGTCGCCCGCCGTCCGGGAGCCGGTCGAGTCGGCCGCCGTCCGGGAGGCCGGGATCGCGCTCGGCTCGGCCGAGTTCCGCGCCGACTACCGCGTCCGCCACGCCTACCTGGCCGGGTCGATGTTCAAGGGCATCGCCTCGGCCGAGCTGGTGATCAGGATGGGCCGGGCCGGGCTGATGGGCTTCCTCGGCGCCGGCGGCCTCACCCTGGACCAGATCTCCGAAGCGCTCGACACCGTCCAGTCCGCCCTCGGCCCGGACGGCGCCTACGGCGTGAACCTGCTCTACGGCTTCGACGAGGACGGTCTGGAACGCGAGACGGTGGACCTGCTGCTCCGCCGCGACGTGCGGTACGTCGAGGCCGCCGCCTACCCGCACATCACCGCGCCCCTCGTCCGCTACCGCTACAGCGGCGCGCACCGCGACCCGGCCGGGCGGCCGGTCGCCGTCCGGCACGTGGTGGCCAAGGTCTCCAGGCCCGAGGTCGCCGCCGCGTTCATGCGGCCCGCCCCGCAGGCCGTCCTGGACCGGCTCGTCCGGGAGGGGGCGCTGAGCGCGGCCGAGGCGGAGGTCGCCGCGGAGCTGCCGGTCAGCGCGGACGTCTGCGTCGAGGCCGACTCGGCAGGGCACACCGACGGGCGCTCGCCGTACGCGCTGATGCCGGCGATCCTGCGGCTGCGCGACGAGGAGATGGCCGCCCACGGCTACGCCCGGCGGATCAGGGTCGGCGCGTCCGGCGGCATCGGCGCACCGGAGGCCGCCGCCGCCGCGTTCGTGCTCGGCGCCGACTTCATCGTCACCGGCAGCGTCAACCAGTGCACCCCGCAGGCCGGGACGTCCGACGCCGTCAAGGACCTGCTGGCCGGGCTCGACGTGCAGGACACCGCCTACGCCCCGGCCGGCGACATGTTCGAGATGGGCGCGCAGGTGCAGGTCGCCAGGAAGGGCACGCTGTTCCCGGCCCGCGCCAACAAGCTCTACCAGCTCTACCGCCAGTACGGCTCGCTGGAGGAGATCGACGAGCGGACCAGGCGGACGATCCAGGACAAATTCTTCCGCCGCTCCTTCGAGGAGGTGTGGGAGGAGACCCGGGCCTTCCTGGCCGCGCGCCGGCCGGCCGAGCTGGCCCGCGCCGAGCGCGACCCCAAGCACCGGATGGCGCTCGTCTTCCGCTGGTACTTCGTGCACACGATCAGGCTGGCGCTGCGCGGCGAGGCCGGACGGCAGGTGGACTACCAGGTCCACTGCGGGCCGGCGATGGGCGCGTTCAACCGGTGGGTGGCGGGCACGGAGCTGGCCGACTGGCGGGCCAGGCACGTGGACGTCATCGCCGACCGGCTGATGGAGGCCGCAGCCGGGCTGCTCGAAGCCCGGCTGCGCGACCTGGCCAAGGACGGTTAGACACTGAGGACGGTTAGCCGCTGAAGGACGGCTAGACGTTGAGCAGATGGCGGTTCAGGTCCTCCTGGACCGCCGTCAGCACCTCGGGCCGCGGGCCCTTGAGGTAGAAGTGGTCGCCGCCGAACACGCGCAGCGTGAAACCGCCGCCGGTGGCCTCGGCCCAGGCGCTGATCTCGTCCGGGTCGACCTCCGGATCGGCGTCGCCGGTCAGCGCCGAGATCGGGCAGTCCGGACGCGGGCCGGGCAGCGGCGAGTACGACTCGTTCAGCTCGAAGTCGGCGCGCAGGCCCGGCAGGAACACCTCCAGCAGGCTGCGCTGGTCCATCACCTCCGACGGCGTGCCGTTCAGCTTGCCCAGCTCGCTCAGCAGCTCGTCCTCCGACAGGTCGGTGAAGCGGCGGCGGCGGGTCGGCAGGTGCGGCGCGCGGCGTCCGGACACGAACAGCACCGCGGGCGGGAAGCGGCGGGCCGTCTCCCAGGCCACCACGGCCCCCATGCTGTGCCCGAACAGCGCGAACGGCCGGTCGGTGTACGGCTCGACGGCCTCCGACAGCGGCCCGACGAGCTCCTCCATGCGGTTGTAGGGCCGCTCGCGCAGGCGCGACTCGCGCCCCGGCAGCACCACCGGGCAGACGTCGACGTCCGGCGACAGGTGCTCGTCCCATTTGCGGAACAGCGCCGACCCGCCTCCCGCGTGCGCGAAGCAGAACAGTCTGATGCGGGCGTCGGCTCTGGGCTCGCCGCCCGCTATCCAGGAACCAGGCATGGTCAGAAAGTTACGGCCGATCGCCTTGCGCTGCCTGCTCAGTCTTGAGCAGGCAGCGCGCGCCGTCCTCACTAGCGTCGCAGTGAGGGAGGAGGCCCATGGAGCACGACGAGCGCGTGACGGAGACGGTCATCCGCCTGCTGGCCGAGGTGCTGCCCGGCGGTGCGGAGCTGACCCCCGACGCTTCACTCAAGGACAGCGGACTCGACTCGATCTCCGCGGTACGGGTGTGGTTCGAGATCCAGCGGGAGTTCTCGCTGGACTTCCCCGTGGAGCGGCTGGGCGGCTGCGCGACGCCGGCCGAGCTGGCCGCGCGGATCGCCGAGCTGGCCGGGACGGCGGAGCACGACACCCCCGTGACCGGCGGGACGATCACCCGGGCCCCCGGCGACCGGCACGAGCCGTTCCCCCTGACGCCCCTGCAGCAGGCGTACGTCATGGGCGCGGACGAGGACGCCACCCCCGACCCGGTCGGCTGCCAGGTCTACCGCGAGTTCGAGGTGCCCGGCGTGGACCCCGCCCGCCTGCGCGCGGCCTGGCAACGCGTCGTCGACCACCACGACGCCCTGCGCCTGCAACTGGGCGAGGACGGCACCCAGCGGATCCTGGAGCAGGCCCCCTCCTGGGACCTGCCGGTGGACGAGCCCGGCGCCCGCGAACGCCTCGCGCACCGGCGTTACGAGCCCGGCGTCTGGCCGCCGTTCGCCGTCGAGGTCACCACGCCCGGGACCGTGCACTTCGGCATCGACGCGAGCGTGACCGACGGCCGCGGGCTCGACGTGCTGCTGCGCGACTGGTGGCGCTGCTACCGCGACCCCGGCCACACGCTGGAGGAGAGCGGGCTGTCCGTCCGCGACTGCCTGCTCGCGCTGGACGCCCAGCGGCGCGGCCCCCGCCACCAGGAGGACCTGGACTACTGGCGGGAGCGCCTGGCGGACCTGCCGCCCGGCCCCGCCGCCGGCGTGCCCGACGGGTCGCCGCGCTCCGCGCTGACCGGCTCGCTGACCGCCGCCCAGTGGGGCGCCCTGCGCGCCAGGGCCGCCGAGCTGGACGTCTCGCCGACCGCGCTGGTGCTGACCCTGTTCGCCGAGACGGTCGGCAGGGGAGAGGACTGTTCCCTGGCCCTGACCACGACCGGCCGGGCCTGGCTGCCGCGCGAGGTGGACGAGGTGGTCGGGCCGTTCACCGGCACCGCCGTGTTCGCCGCCGGGAGCACGCTCGGCGAGCCGCTCCCTGAGGCGGTCCAGGAGGTGCACCGGCGGCTGTGGAGCGACCTCGGCCACGCGGGCGTCCCCGGCGTGACCGTCATGCGGGAGCTGCGCGAGCGCACGGCGCTGCCCGTCGTCTTCACCAGCCTGCTGGACGCCCGGCCGGACGAGGCCGTGCCGCCGGTGACGTACGCGCTGAGCCAGACCTCCGGCGTCGCGCTCGACCACCAGATGTGGGAGCACGACGGCGAGCTGCGGGTGCGCTGGGACCTGGTGCCCGGCTGCTTCGCGCCCGGCGAGCCGGAGGTCCTGTTCGCCCGCTTCACCAACGCGCTGCGCGCCCTGGCCGCCGACACCGGCGAGGAGGAGATCCGGCCGCTCAACGAGCTGCAGAAGGCGTACTACGTGGCCCGCGCGGGCGGCTCGCACCCGTACGACGGCTGCCAGGTCCACCACAGCTTCCACGTCCGCGACCTGGACCGGGACCGGCTCGAACGGGCCTGGCTGCGGCTGGTGGCCGCGCACGACGCGCTGCGCTCGGAGGTCACCCACGACGGGACGCTGCGGGTCAGGCCGCACGCGCCGGAGAACTGGAGCATCCCCGAGACCCCCGGCGTCGAGTTCGGGGAGCTGGCCGGGGAGATGGCCGGGCGGGCGTTCCCGCTGGGCCGCTGGCCGCACTGGGAGCTGCGGGTCAGCGGCGAGACGGTGCACGTGGCCGTCGACCTCGCCGTGCTGGACGGCCGGAGCATCCACATCGTGCTGCGCGAGCTGTTCCGGCTGTACGCCGACCCGTCCGCCGAGCCGCGCCCGCCCGCCGAGGCCCCGGCCGCCCCGGAACGTCCGCGCGAAGGGGGCTACTGGGACGAGCGGTTCCGCGACCTGCCGCCGGGGCCCGAGGTGGCCACTGCGCCCGCGCGCCGCGTCCGGCTGAGCGGCAGCGTCGCCGCGGTGTCCGACGAGACCGTCTTCGCCGCCCTGGCCGGCGCGCTGCGCGGGCGCTTCGCCGATCCGTTCAGCGTGTCCGTGGTGCGGTGGACCGCCGAGTCCGAGCCGCGCCGCCCCGGCGAGCACACCGCCCTGAGCTGGGTCACCGACGCCGAGTCCTACCCGGACCGGATCGCCGCCGACGCCGCGAACGGCGCCCTTACCGGCCTGGCCACGCTGCGCGGCCACGTCATGAAGGAACGCCGCCGCCGCGCCTACGCCTTCCCCGTCGTCTACACCAGCACCCTCGACCTGACCGAGCACCCCCTGCCGGACGGCGTCGAGGCCGGGCCCTGGATGACCTACACCCCGGACGTCGCGCTCGACTGCATCGTCATCAGGGAGGGCGACCGGCTGCACTACCACTGGGACGCGCTGGAGCCGGAGTTCCCCGACCTCGCCGAGCTGTTCGCGGCCTTCGAGGACCGGCTGCGCCCCGCGCACCGGCTGTTCGAGCGGCAGGCCGCCGCCCGCCCCGACGCGGTCGCGCTGCGGCACGCCGGCGGCACCATGACGTACGGGGAGCTGAACCGGCGCGCCAACGCCGTCGCCTGGCGGCTGAAGGAGCTGGACGTGGGGCCGGGGACGGTGGTCGCCGTGCGCCTGTGCCGCGGGCCCGACATGGTGGCCGCCGTCCTCGGTATACACAAGGCGGGCGGCGCCTACCTGCCGGTGGAGCCGTCCCTGCCCGACGAGCGGGCCGCCGTCATGCTGGACGACGCCGCCGCCGGTCTGGTGCTCACCTGCGCGGGGACGCCCGGCTGGGCCGTGCCCGAGGGCGTGCGCGCCGTCGAGCTGGACACCGGCCCCGACGATCGCGGCGACGACCGCGGCGACCCGCCCCTCGCCGGCACCGTGGACGACCTCGCGTACGTGATCTTCACCTCGGGCAGCACCGGCAAGCCCAAGGGCGTCGAGGTCAGCCACCGGCCGCTGCTCAACCTGCTCGACTGGTGCTACCGCACCTTCGGCTTCGACGCCTCCGACGTCGGGCTGTGCGTCACCTCGCTCGGCTTCGACCTGTCGGTGTTCGACATCTTCGGCCTGCTCGGCCGGGGCGCCTCGCTCTACATCGCCGACGAGGGCCAGCAGCGCGACCCCGAACTGCTGCTGGACGTGCTCATCGACGAGCCGATCACGTTCTGGAACTCCGCGCCCACCACGCTCAACCAGCTCGCCCCGCTGCTCGCCGAGCGGCAGGGCGGGGAGGGCACCGGCGACCTGCGGCTGGTCTTCCTCAGCGGCGACTACACGCCGCTGCCGCTGCCGGACGCCGTGCGCGCGACCTTCCCGCGGGCGCGGGTGGTCAGCCTGGGCGGCGCGACCGAGGCCACCGTCTGGTCGAACTGGTTCGAGGTGGGCGAGGTCGACCCGTCGTGGCGGAGCATCCCGTACGGGCGGCCGATCGACGACGCCCTCTACTACATCCTCGACGAGGACCGGCGGCCCTGCCCCGAAGGGGTGGAGGGCGACCTGTTCATCGGCGGCAGGTGCCTGAGCCTCGGCTACCGCAACCAGCCGGAGCTGACCGCCGAGCGGTTCGTGCCGGACCCGTTCGCGGGCGGGCGCATGTACCTGACCGGCGACCGGGCCGCGCTGCTGCCCGACGGCAACATCACGTTCCTCGGGCGGGCCGACAACCAGGTGAAGATCCGCGGGTTCCGGGTGGAGCTGGGCGAGATCGAGCACCGGCTGCGGCAGCATCCGGGCGTGCGGGACGTCGTCGTCCTGGCCCGCGACGACCGGTCGGGGGAGCGGAAGCTGGTCGCGTACGTGATGGCCGAGGGCGCGGAGCCGGACGTCGGGGAGCTGCGGGCGCACGCGGCCGGGACGTTGCCGGCGTACATGGTGCCCAACCACGTGGCGTTCGTCAGCACGTTCCCGGCCACCTCCAACGGCAAGCTGGACCGGGACGCCCTCCCGTGGCCGCTCACCGACCGCGCCCCCGAGCCGGAGCCCGAGCCGGAACCCGAGCCCGAGCCCGAGCCCGAGGTGGCGGGGCGGACGGTGGCGGAGATCGCCGAGCTGTTCGCCGAGCTGATCGGGGTCGAGGAGGTCGATCCCGGCCAGGACCTGTGGGACCAGGGCGTCACCTCCTTCACCATGGTCCAGGTCTCCAAGGCGCTGCGGAAGCGGTACGGCAGGCGGGTGCCGGTGGCGCTGCTGCTGGAGAACCCGACCGTCACCGGCATCGCCGCCGTCGTCGGCGCCCCCGCCGGCGAGCCCGCGACGAAGAAGCCCGCCACGGAGAAGCCCGCCACCGATGAGCCCGCCACCGATGAGCCCGCCACCTATGAGCCCGCCGCTGGTGAGCCCGTCGAGCAGCCTCTTGAGCAGCCCGTGCGGGCCGGGGGCGAGGCGGACGGGCCGGGGGAGGTCGACTTCTTCTCGCCCGAGGACCGGGAGGCGTTCAAAGCGGGCCGATGGAACCTGCGCCCGCTGGAGCCCGACGCCAGCCTCATCCGCCTCGACCGCCTGGACGTGCCCGAGGAGCACTTCGCCTGGCGGGCCAGCGTGCGCGACTTCGCGCCCGGCTCGCTGCCGTACCGGTCGCTGTGCCGGCTGCTCGGGCTGCTGCGCGAACGGCGGCTCGGCGACCGCGCGCGCCACCTGTACCCGTCGGCCGGGGACACCTACGCCGTGCAGGCGTACCTGCACGTCGCCAAGGGCGCGATCAGCGGGGTCGCCGAGGGGATCTACTACTACAACCCGGTCGAGCACGCGCTCCAGCTCGTGAACGGCCGCCCCGAGCTCGACCGTACGGCCCACTTCGTCTACAACCGCGACCTGTACGACCGCGCCGGCTTCAGCCTCTACCTCATCGGCCAGACCAAGGGCATCGAGCCCCTGTACGGCGAGCAGAGCCTGCGCTACCTGACCCTGGAGGCGGGCTACCTCGGCCAGCTCCTGATGACCGGCCAGGCGGCCTGCGGCATCGGGCTGTGCCCCATCGGCGAGGTCGCCTTCGACCAGGTGCGCGACCAGTTCGACCTGGACGACGGCCACCGCTTCCTCCAGGCGTTCCTGGGCGGCCCCGCCGAGTACGCGACCGGCGACGCCACCCCCGTCTTCGCCACCCCGGACCCGAAACCGACCCCCCGCCCCGAGCCCACTCCTCACACCGAGCCCACCCAGCGCACCGAGCCCGCACCCCGCACCGAGGCCGCCCAGCGCACCGAGGCGGCCCGGCGTGGGGAGCCGGTGCCCGACGAGCGGCCGGGCGGGCTGGCCGTGATCGGCATGGCCGGACGCTACCCCGGCGCCGACGACCTGGACGGCTTCTGGCGCAACCTCAGCACCGGCGCCCGCAGCCTGGGCCCGAGCCCCAGGGGTGAGCGTCCCGGCGGCTACCTGGAGCACATCGACCGCTTCGACAGCCTGCTCTTCCACATCTCGCCGAAGGAGGCCGCGACGCTCGACCCGCAGCTCAGGCTCCTGCTGCACAGCGTCTGGGAGTGCCTGGAGCACGCCGGTCACACCCCCGGCTCGCTGCACGCGACCGCTCCCAGGGTGGGCGTCTTCGTCGGCTCGATGTGGCACGACTACCAGCACGCGGGCGCCGCCGCCTGGCGCGCGGGCGGCCCGGCCGTGGTGTCGGCGACCGCGTCCGACATGGTCAACCGCGTCTCGTACTTCTTCGGCTTCACCGGGCCGAGCATCGCCGTGGACACGTCGTGCTCGTCCACGCTGACCGCCCTGCACCTGGCCGCCCAGGCCATCCGTACGGGCGACTGCGACGCGGCCGTCGTCGCGGGCGTCAACCTGCTCGCCGACCCCTACCACGCCGGGCTGCTGGCCGGGCTGGGCCTGCTGGCCGACGAGGCCGGCGCCGCCGCCTTCGACCCCGACCGGCCCGGCTGGACCGTCGGCGAGGGCGCCGGCTCCTTCCTGCTGCGGCCCGTCGCGGACGCCGTCCGGGCGGGGGACGCCGTCCACGGCGTGGTCGAGGCCACCTGGGTCGCGCACACCGGACGTACCGGGCGGTTCACCGCGCCGAGCGCCGAGGCCATGGCGGCGTCCATGCGCGGCGCCCTGGAGCGGGCCGGGGCCGGGCCCGGCGACGTCTCCTACGTCGAGTGCGCGGCGGCCGGCGCGGTGCTGGCCGACGCGGCCGAGGCCGAGGCGCTGGCCGAGGTCTTCGGCGAGCGGGCCGAGCCCGTCGCGGCGGGCACGCTCAAGCCGAACATCGGCCACCTCGAAGCCGCGTCCGGGGCCTCCCAGCTCGCCAAGGTGCTGCTGCAGCTCCGGCACGGACGGCTGGCGCCCACCCTGCTCGCCGAGCCGCCCACCGACGCGGTCACCGTGCCGGAGCAGCCGCAGCCGTGGACCGGCGAGCGGCGGGCGCTGATCAACGCCTTCGGCGCGACCGGCACGCACGCCCACGCCGTCGTCCGCGCGCCCCTTCCCGAGGAGACCCCGGGCAGCGCGCCGGATGAGAGCTCGGGCAGCGCGGCCGAGAGGACCCCCGGCAGCGCGCCCGAGGGGACTCCGGGCAGCGCGGCCGGGGACGGCCGGGAGCACGCCGTCCTGGTCTCCGCCGCGACCCGGGAACGGCTGGTGACCGCCGCCCGTCGCCTGGCCGAGGCCGGGGAGCGGGACGTGCGCCGGATCGCCTACACCACCCAGACCGGGCGCGCCGCCCTCGCGCACCGGCTCGCCGTCGTCTGCCGTGACGCGGACGGGCTGCGGGAGGGGCTGGAGGCGTTCGCGGCGGGCAGGACGCACCCGTCCGTGCTCACCGAAGGCTCCGGCGACCGCCCGACCGGCACACGGGCTGGCGCAGAGGCCGGTTCAGCGGCCGGTTCAGCGGCCGGTTCAGAGGCCGGGGCGGCGGCCGCCTGGGTGGCCGGGCAGGACGTCGACTGGGCCCGGTTCTGGCCGGAGCCGCCCGTGCGGGTCGCGCTGCCGTCCTACCCGTTCGAGGCCGAGCCGTACTGGATCGAACGGGCGGAGCCGGTCGCGCCGGAGGCCGCCGCCGACGACATGGAGGACTACCTCAAGGGCGTCTACGCCGAGGTCTCGGGCATCGACGCCGACCGGCTGGGGACGCGGGTGCCGCTGGAGCAGTACGGGCTGACGTCGTCCCAGATCGTGGAGCTCAACGCGCGGCTGGAGCGGGACCTGGGCGAGCGGTCGCGCACGCTCTTCTTCGAGCACAAGGACCTGGCCGGCGTCGCCGCCGCACTGTCCGCCAGAACCCCCGCCCCGCCCCCGCGCCCAACTGACCAGCCGAACCAACCGAACCAGCCGAACGAACCGGACCAGTCGGACCAGCCGGACCAGCCGGATCGGGCCGTCCGGGCCGATCGGGCCGACCGCACCGGGCCGCGCTCGGCCGGGCCGGACAGCGCCGATGACGGCGCGATCGCCGTCATCGGGATCGCCGGGCGCTACCCCGACGCCCCCGACCTGGGCGCGTTCTGGGAGAACCTGGCCGCCGGACGGCACTCGCTCTCCCGCGTCCCCGCCGACAGGACCCGCGACGGCTGGCCCGTGGATCTCATGTGGGGCGGCTTCCTCGACGGCGTCACCGACTTCGACCCGCTGCTGTTCGGCATCACCCCGCGCGACGCGGCCCTCATGGACCCGCAGGAGCGCGTCTTCCTGGAGGTCACCTGGGAGGCCCTGGAGGACGCGGGCTACCCGCGCACCCGCCTGCGCGACCGCCACGGTTCGAACGTCGCCGTCTACGCGGGCGTGATGTACAACGAGTACCCGTTCTTCGGCGTCGAGCAGAGCCTGCGCGGCACGCCCCAGGACACCGGCGCGACCCTCGGCGGCGTGGCCAACCGCGTCTCCTACCACCTGGACCTCAAGGGGCCCAGCATGTCGGTCGACACGATGTGCTCGTCGTCGCTGGCCGCGCTGCACCTCGCGGTCCGGTCGCTGCGCCAGGGGGAGTGCGAGCTGGCGATCGCCGGCGGCGTCAACCTCAACCTGCACCCGAACAAGTTCGTCCAGCACGCACGCATGCGGCTCACCGCCGGTGACCGGCGCTGCCACAGCTTCGGCGCGGGCGGCGACGGCTTCGTGCCCGCCGAGGGCGCCGGGGTCGTCCTGCTCAAGCCGCTGTCCAGGGCCAAGGCGGACGGCGACCGCATCCACGCCGTGATCAGGGGCACCGCCGTCGTGCACTCGGGCCGGACGAACGGCTGGGTGGTGCCGAGCCCCGTCGAGGAGGGCGAGCTCGTCGCCCGCGCGCTCGCCGACGCGGGCGTGGACCCGGCAGACATCGGCTACCTGGAATGCCACGGCGCGGGCACCGCGCTCGGCGACCCCATCGAGATCAACGCCCTGATGCGGGTGTTCGGGCAGGCGGGGGTCGCGCCGGGCAGCATCCCGATCGGCTCGGTCAAGTCGAACCTCGGGCACGTCGAGTCGGGCGCCGGCATCGCCGGGCTCACCAAGATCGTGCTCCAGCTCCGGCACCGGCGGCTCGTGCCCTCCCTGCACGCCGACGAGCTCAACCCGGACATCGCCTGGGACGAGATCCCCTTCCGCGTGCAGCGGGAGGCGGCCGACTGGCCCGCGGGGCCCGGCGGCGCGCCCCGGCGGGCGGGCCTCAGCTCGTTCGGCGCCGGCGGGACGATCGCGCACGCGGTGATCGAGGAGGCCCCGCCCGCCCAGCCCGCCGCGACCGGCACGCCCGACGCCGGGCCGCAGCTCATCGTGCTGTCGGCCCACGACGAGCGGCGGCTGCGCGCCATGGCGGACCGGCTGGCCGGCCACCTGCGCGCGACGCCCGAGAGCCTCGCCGACGTCGCCCACACCCTCCGGGTCGGACGGGAACCGCTGCGCGAACGGCTCGCCCTCGTCGTCGCGGACGTTGCTGAGCTGTGCGAACGGCTGGCGCGGTTCGCCCGGTCGGAGCCCGCCGACGTGCTGCGCGGCCGGACCCGTCCCGGCGTCCCGCCGTCCGGGCGGCCCGGCGACCAGCAGTCCGGACGGCCCGGCGACCTGCTGGAGCTGGGACGGCACTGGGTGGACGGCGGCCACGTGGACTGGACGCCGACGCCGGGCGCGCGGCTGGTGGGGCTGCCGTCGTACCCGTTCGACCGGATGCGCTGCTGGCCCTTCGAACCCGCCTCGGGCGACCGGGAACCGGCCGCAGCCGAAGTGCCGCTTTTCGAGCGGATCTGGACGCCGTCCGGGCAGCCCGCCCACGACCCCGGGACGCTCGGCGACGGGACCGTGGTGTGCCTGTTCGGCGACGCCTCCGAGGAGCTGGCGCGCTCGCTCGGCGACCAGGTCGTGCCCGTGGGCGCGGGCGACCCCGTCCCGGAGGAGTTCACCGGCTGGATCGACCTGCGCGACCTGGGCGAGGCCGACCCGGCGGGCGAGCTGGACCGGCTCGCCGTCCTGCGGGACGCCCTGGCCCGGCGCCGCCCGCTCCGGATCCTGCACGTGACCAGCGGCCTGCTGGACCTCGGCGGCGCGTCGCCGAGCCTGGCGGGGGCGCGGATGGCGGGGTTCGTGCGGATGCTCGCCGCCGAGTACCCGTCGGTGACGGCCACGGTGCTGGACAGCGACCGGCCCACGGCCGCGCAGATCCGCGCCGAATGGGCGGCCGACGAGCCGTACGGGGAGGTCTGCTACCGCGACGGCGAGCGGTTCCGTCCGGATCTGCGGGAGTTGTCCGCGCCGTACGCCGAGCCGCGGCTCGATCCCGCGGCCGTCTACGTCGTGAGCGGCGGCACCAGGGGGCTGGGCGCGCTGGTGGCCCGCCACCTGGCCGATCGCGGCGCGCGCCGGCTCGCCCTGCTCGGCGTGCGTCCGCTGCCGCCGCGCGAGCAGTGGGACGGCTCCGGCGAGGAGGCCGTCGCCACCGTCCTCGACCTGGAACGCGCGGGCGCCCGGGTGGTCGTGCACACCGGGCCGCCGTCCGGGGTGGCCGCCTTCCTGGACGGCGTGCGCCGCGAGCTGGGCCCGATCGGCGGCGTCGTCCACTGCGCGGGACGCTCCAGCCAGGGCCGCCCGTCGCTGGCCCACAAGTCCGAGGACGACCTGCGGGCCGTGCTCGCGCCCAAGGCCGACCTGCTGGAGGCGCTGGACGAAGCCTGCGCCGGGGACCGTCCGGCCTTCTTCGTCGCCTTCTCCTCCGTGTGCGCCGCCGTGCCCGCGCTGGCCGCCGGGGTGGCCGACTACGCGGCCGCCAACGCCTTCCTCGACTACTGCACCGGGGTCAGGCGGCGGTCCGGGCGGACCGAGTTCCGGTCGGTCGACTGGCCGCAGTGGCGGGAGTCCGGCGGGGCGCGCGGCAAGCCGAACGTCGGCGAGGCCGTCGGGCTCGCGTCCCTCGGCGACCGCGACGGGCTGCGGGTGCTGGACCGGGTGATCGGGCTGCCGCGCGGCGCGACCGTGCTGCCGTGCCCGCCGTCCGGCGCGTCCGTGGACGTCCCGGCGCTGATCCGGCTGCCCGAGCGGGCCGGCCGCCGTCCGGCCGCCGCCCGTCCGGCTCCTGGGCCGGCGCGGGACGCCGGGGGCCCGGACTGGCTGGCCGTGCTGTTCTCCGAGACGATCGGCATCCCCGTGGACGCGCTGGACCCGACGGCGGAGTTCGGGGACCTCGGCGTCGAGTCGGTGATGCTGGCCGAGCTGGTGCAGCGCATCGAGGAACGGCTCGGGGAGAGCCTGGAACCGTCGCTGCTGCTCGACTACCCGACGCTGGAGCAACTCCGCGACCGCCTGCGCGTCCCGGAGCCGGAAGCCGACCGCCCGGACGCCCCCGAGCCGGAAGCCGACCGCCCGGACGTCCCGGAGCCCGACGCCGACCGCCCGGCAGCCCCTTCGCCGACCGTCAGCCGCCCGGACGCCCCCGAGCCTGCCCCTCCCGGTGTCGCCGAGGACCGCAGGATCGCGATCATCGGCATGGCCTGCCGGTTCCCCGGCGCCCCGGACGTGGCCGCGTTCTGGCGGAACCTCACCGAGGGCCGGTGCGACGTGCGCGAGGTGCCCGCCTCCCGCTGGGACCACCGGAAGCTGTACTCGCCCGAACCGGCCCTCGGCCGCAGCATCAGCAAGTGGGGCGGCTTCGTCGACGGCATCGAGGACTTCGACAACGACTACTTCGGCCTGGGCGAGGACGAGGCCCGCGCTCTGGACCCGGCCATCCGCATGTTCCTGGAGTGCTGCGCCGCCTGCCTGGCCGACGCCGGTTACGACCCCGCCGAGCTGCGCGGACGCCGGGCCGGGGTGTTCGCCGGAGCCCGCATGTCCGACTACGGGCGCCGGGTCGGCGTCCGGCCGGGCGGGCTGGCCTCCGACCAGAACTTCATCGCGGCCAGGGTCGCCCACCACTTCGACCTGCGCGGCCCCAACCTCGTCGTGGACAGCGCCTGCTCCTCCTCGCTGGTCGGCGTGCAGCTCGCCGCGCAGAGCCTGCTCGCCGGGGAGGCCGAGGTGGCCCTGGCGGGCGGGGTGGAGGTGCTCCTGGACGAGAACGACTACCTCCAGCTCAGCGCGGCCAAGGCGCTGTCGCCCACCGGACGGTGTCACACGTTCGACGAGCGCGCCGACGGTTTCGTGCCGGGGGAGGGGTGCGGGGTCGTCCTGCTCAAGCCGCTGCGCGCGGCGCTGGCCGACGGCGACCGGGTGCACGCGGTCATCGAGGCGGTCGCGGTGAACAACGACGGCCGCACCATGGGCGTCACCACGCCCAACCCCGAGGCCCAGGCCGACGTGGTCCGCCGGGCCCTGGCGGCGGCCGGCCGCACGCCTGCCGAGATCGGCCTGATCGAGGCGCACGGCACCGGCACGCTCATCGGCGACCCCATCGAGCTGCGCGCCCTGACACGGGTGTTCGCCGAGGGCGGCGGCGACCCGGGAACGTGCGCGATCGGCAGCGTCAAGAGCAACATCGGGCACACGCTCAGCGCGGCCGGGATCGCTGGCCTGATCAAGGCGGCGCTGGCCGTCGAGCACGGGCGGATCCCGCCGACGTTGTCCTGCGAGCGGCCCAACCCGCGCTTCGACTTCGCCGCCTCGCCCTTCGAGCCCGTCACCGAGCCGCGGGACTGGCCCTCGCCCAGGGTCGCGGGCGTGAGCTCGTTCGGGCTCGGCGGCACCAACGCGCACCTCGTGCTGAGCGAGCCGGACCCGCGGCCGGGCGTGCGGCCGGAACGCGAGCCCGCCCCCGCGCCGGTCTTCCGGCGCAGGCGACTGTGGCTGGAGCGCGACCCGGCCCCGGCCGGCGACCCGGCCCGTGACCCGGCGCGCGACCCGGTCCCGGCCGGCGCCTCCGGCCCCGGCCCCGATCCCGGTCCACCGGACGACGCCAGCTCGCTGCTCGACCTGAACATCACCACGGGGAGGCGCTGACTCCATGCCCGCGATCGAGTGTCACACCACGCTGAAGCACACCGACTTCATCATGCGGAACCACCGGGTGCACGACGTGTCCGTCATGCCCGGGGTGACGTTCCTCGATCTGGTGTTCCGCACGCTGATGGCGACCGGGCGCGACCCCGGGGAGATCGTCCTGCGCGAGGTGCTGTTCACCGAGGCGATCGTCACCAAGCCGGAGGCCGACCGGGAGATCCGCGTCACCGTCGACGGCTCCGACGTGCGGGCGGAGAGCCGCTGGAGCAGGGACGGGACGCCGCTGTCCGGCTGGCGGCGGAACTTCACCGGCAAGGTGGGCACGCCGAACGGCCCCGAACCCGGCCCGATCGACCTGGACGCCCTCCGCCGCGGCGCCCGGCGGCACGGCGACATGGAGGACCTGTACGCCCGCGCCAGGGCCGAGGACATCAGTCACGGCGCCCCGATGAAATGCGCGGGACGGCTGCACCACGGCGACGGCTACCTGCTCGCCGAGCTGCGGCAGGACTCGCCCGCCCCCGGCCACGAGGGCTTCCACCTGCACCCCGCCCGCCTGGACGCGGCCACCCTGGCCGGGCTCGGCCAGACCCAGGCGTCGGGGCGGGAGCCGTTCATCCCGGTCTACATCGCAGAGTTCCGCGCGCCCCGGCGGCTCGGCGCGGCCTTCCACGTGTACGCGCCGCGCCCGGAGAGCATCGCGCCGTCCGGCGACGTGATCACCAACGACTTCGGCCTCTACGACGAGCGGGGGCGCTTCGTCGCCGGGTTCGGCGGGCTGTCGTGCAAGCGCATCAGGTCGCCGCGGCTGATCGAGCGGCTGCTCGACGACCCGGCACGCCCGGAGCAGCCGTCCGCCACCGGCCACAACGGCTCCGGCGACCTGGTGGGCCGCCTGCGCGAACTCGTCGCCGGGCCGCTCGGCCGCCAGCCCGGCGAGGTGCCCACCGGGACCGGCTTCTACGACCTCGGCCTGGACTCGGTCACGCTCGTGGACATCAGCGAACGGCTGGAGAAGATCGTCGGGCGGCGGCTCTACCCGACCCTGCTGTTCGAGTACGGCGACATCGACAGCCTCGCCGCCCACCTGTCCTCCGCCTACGACCTCACCCCTGGGGAGCCGGAGCCCGAGCCGGGCGAGACGCGCTGCTTCCGCGACGTGTGGGTGCCGCTCCCCGAGGACGGCGACGACCCCGGCGAGTACCGCGAGATCACCCCCGGCGCCCGGTACGACGGCTCCCGGCACCTGGTGCTCCGGGCCACGCCGGGGGAGCCGGCCGACCCGTGCCTGGCCGTCTGGGAGACGGCGAAGGCCGTCCTCGCCGCGAAGCCGGAGCGACCGGTCACCCTCACCTACGCCCACACCGGCGACGACCCCGCCCACGAGGCCGTCGGCGCGCTGGCCAGGACGATCACCGCCGAGACCCCGCTGATCCGCTGCCGCACCATCCGCCTGGACCCCGCCGCCGCCACTGCCACTGCCCCTGCCCCTTCCACCGCCTCCGCCGACGTCCCGGCCTCCGCCGACGTGCTGCGGGACGCCTCCGCCGAGCCCGAGATCCGCTACGAGCGCGGCGAACGCCTGGTGCGCCGCTGGCTCCCGGCCGAGCCGGGCGAACCGTCCAAGCCTGGCGAACCGTCCAGACCGGGCGAGCCCGGCGAGCTTGGCGGGCGCGTCGCGATCAGGAAGGGCGGCGTGTACGTGATCGCCGGCGGGACGGGCGGCATCGGCCGCCTCCTCGCCGAGCACCTGGAACGCCGCCACCAGGCCACCGCCGTGCCCGTCAGCAGGAACGCGGAGATCTCCGCCGACCTGACCGACCTCGACCAGGTCGAGCGCGCCCTCGCCACGGTCCGGGCGCGCCACGGACGCATCGACGGCGTCGTCCACTGCGCGGGCGTCAACCGGGACGGGCTCTACCCGGGCAAGCGGGCCGCCGACATCGAGGCCGTGGTGGCGGCCAAGGCCCTGAGCGTGCGCCACCTGGACGCCGCCACCAAGGACGACGATCTGGACTGCTTCGTAGTGTTCTCGTCGGTGTCGGCGTCGCTGGCCAACCCGGGGCAGGCCGACTACGCCTTCGCGAACGCGTACCTGGAGGAGTTCGCCCGGCGGCGGGCGGCGCGGCGGGACCGGCCGGGCCGGACCCTGGCGGTCGCGTGGCCGTACTGGGCCGAGGGCGGGATGCGGGTCGGGCCGGAGACGATCGAGCGCGCCCGCACGGCCACCGGGATGGTCCCGCTGCCCACCGAGGCCGCCCTCGACGTGTTCGACCGCGCCCTGAGCGGGACCGAGGACGTCCTGACGGTGCTGCACGGCGACGCGGACCGCATCCCGGCGCTGCTGCCGCCCGCCCCGCCGCAACCGTCGCCCCGCCCGGCCTCGCGGCCCGCGCCCGCCACGCCCCGCGCGCAGGCGCGGCCGGCGGGTGGCGGCGAGCCCGGCGGGGTGCGCGGCGACGAGCCCATCGCGGTCGTCGGGCTGGCCGGACGTTACCCGCAGGCCCCCGACCTGCGTGCCTTCTGGCGCAACCTGGCCGAGGGACGCGACTGCATCGAGGAGATCCCGGACGGCCGCTGGAACCACGACGAGATCTACGACCCCGAGAAGGGCGCCCGCGGCAGGACGTACGGCAAGTGGGGCGGCTTCCTCGACGGCGTCGACCGCTTCGACCCCGCTTTCTTCGGCATCTCCCGCCGCGACGCCGAACGCATGGACCCGCAGGAACGGCTGTTCCTCCAGACCTGCTGGCACGCGCTGGAGGACGCCGGCCACCCGCCGGAGTCGCTGTCGGCGCAGAACGTCGGCGTGTTCGCGGGCGTCATGTGGAACCACTACCAGCTCGTCGAGGGCGGGGAGGGCGGCGTCGCCCCCACGGCCATGCACGCCTCCATCGCCAACCGCGTCTCCTACACCCTCGACCTGCACGGCCCGAGCATCGCGCTGGACACCGCCTGCTCCTCCTCGCTGACCGCCGTCCACCTGGCCGTCGAGAGCCTGCGGCGCGGCGAGTGCGACCTCGCCCTGGCCGGCGGCGTGAACGCGACCGTCCACCCGCAGAAGTACCTGCAACTCGCCCAGGGACACTGGCTGTCGGAGGACGGACGGTGCCGCGCCTTCGGCGCCGGCGGCAGCGGGTACGTGCCCGGCGAGGGCGTCGGGGCCGTGCTGCTCAGGCCGCTCTCGCAGGCCAGGGCGGACGGCGACCACGTCTACGGCGTCATCGCCGCCACCGCCGTCAACCACACCGGCCGGACCAGCGGCGCGACGGTCCCCAGCCCGCGCTCGCAGGCCCAGCTCATCGGCACGGCGATCCGCAGGTCCGGCTGGGACCCGGCGAGCATCGGCTACATCGAGGCGCACGGCACCGGCACCTCGCTCGGCGACCCGATCGAGGTCGAGGGCATGCGCCAGGCCCTGCCGGCGGACGCCGACTGCGCGATCGGCTCGGTCAAGTCCAACATCGGCCACCTGGAGGGCGCGGCCGGGATCGCCGGGCTGACCAAGGTGCTGCTCCAGCTCCAGCACGGGCAACTGGTGCCGTCCCTGCACGCCGACGAGCTCAACCCGAAGATCGACTTCGCCGCCACGCCCTTCCACGTGCAGCGCGCGCTCGAACCCTGGACCAGCGCGGACGGCACACCCCGGCGGGCCGGGGTCAGCGCGTTCGGCGCGGGCGGCACGAACGCGCACGTCCTGGTCGAGGAGGCGCCCGAGCCCGCTCCCGGGCCGGGCGCGGACGGGCCCTGCCTGGTCGTGCTCTCCGCCCGTACGCCCGAGGCGCTGCGCGACTACGCCCGCGCCTGGACCCGCTTCCTGGCCGAGACCGCCGCCACGGCGGACGGCTCCCCGGCAGGCTCCTCGGCAGGCTCTCCGGGGGGCTCCCGGGGCGGCGTCGAACGGGTAGCCGCGCTGCTCGGCATCCCCGCCGACCAGCTCGACCCCGCCGACTCGCTGGGCGACCTCGGCCTGGACCCGGCCGCGCTGATCCAGCTCGGACCGGGCCTGTCGCTGGACGACACCGTCGCCGACCTGGCCGGGCCCGGCACGTCTCTGGCCGACCTCGCCTACACCTCGCAGGTCGGACGGACCGGCATGGCCGAGCGGCTGGCGCTCGTCGTGAACGACGTGGCCGAGCTGCGGGACGGGCTGGAGGCGTACGCGGCCGGCGCGAACCCGGGCCCCGGCGTCTTCACCGGCTCCGGGGGCACCACCGGCTCCGGCGGCGAGGAGGGGACGCCGTCGGCGGCGGAGTGCGTCCGGCTGTTCCGGGACGGACGGCTGGAAGAGGTGGCGGCCGCCTGGGCCGGAGGAGCCGAGGTGCCGTGGCGCGAGTGCCACGACGGCGGGCGGCTGGTGTCGCTGCCGGTCTACCCGTTCCAGGAGGAGAGCTGCTGGCTCGGCCGCTGGCAACGCGCCACCACGGCCGCCGAGCCGCCTGCCCAGCCCCCCGTCGAGTCGCCTGCCGAGTCGCCCGTCGGGCCGCCCGCCGTGGAGACGCCGGAGGAGCAGGTCGTGGAGCTCGTGCCGGACGGGGAAGGGCTGCGGTTCGAGGTGCTGCCCGAAGGGGTGGCGCTGGTGGTGATGGGGTCCGGGGCGTCCATGTTCACCAGGGAGCTGATCGACGACCTCCAGGCCGCGTTCGCCGAGATCGCCGGGCGCGAGGACGTCAAGGCGGTCGTGCTCACCGGCAGCGGCAACGTCTTCAGCATGGGCGCCACCCCGGAGGCCCTGCGCACCCTCGCGGGCGGCGAGGGACGCTTCACCGACGTGCCCTTCCTGTACGAGGGGCTGCTGCGGTGCGACCGGCCGGTCATCGCCGCCGTCCAGGGGCACGCGTCGGGCGGCGGGCTGGCCTTCGGGCTGTTCGCCGACCTCGTCATCATGGCGGCCGAGGGCGTCTACAGCGCCAACTTCATGAAGTTCGGCTTCACGCCCGGGATGGGCGCGACGTACATCCTGGAGGAGCGGCTCGGCCGGTCGGCGGCGCACGAGATGCTCTACACCGGCCGGTCCGTCACGGGTGAGGAGCTGGCCCGGCGGGGGGCCGGGGTGACCGTCCTGCCGCAGGACGCCGTGCTGAAGGCGGCGCTCAGGCACGCCCGCTCGATCGCCGCGCTGCCGCTGCCCGCCCTGCGGGCGCTCAAGTCCGAGCTGGCCGGACGGGTGCTCGACCGGCTGACCGGCGTCATCGCGGGAGAGGCGGGGATGCACGAGCGCGTGCTGGGGGAGGAGTCGCTGGCCCGCGTCGACGACTACTTCGCCAAGGTGGACACCTTCAGAGCCGACACCCCGAAGGCCGAAGCCCCGAAGGCGGGCGCCCCGAAGGCCGAAGCCCCGAAGGCGGGCGCCGCCCAGAAGCGGTCCACCGACGCAGACTCCGTCGAGAAGGGGTCCCCCGAGGCAAGAACCTCCGCAGCAGGGGACGTCGCGGACGGCCCTGAGGCGGAGGAGGTGCGGCGGGTCATCGAGGGCACGCTCATGAGCCACCTCTACCTCCAGCCCCACGAGGTGGACGACTCGCTGAGCTTCAGCGAGATGGGGCTGGACTCGATCGGCGCCGTGGAGATCGTCCGGGACCTGAACCGGAGTTTCGGGCTCGACCTGGACTCCGTCGCCGTCTACGACCATCCGACCGTCCCCGCGCTGGTGGAGGCCGTGCGGGAGGCCGTGGCCGCCGACGGGGTGACCGTGCCCCCGCCGCGTCCCGCCCCCGAGCAGCAGGTCCCGGAGGAGCGGCCTTTCGTACCGCGGCAACCCACTCCCGCCGAGCGTGACGAGACCCCCGAACCGGGCGAACCGGAGGCGGGCCAGGTCCGGCTGCCCTCGCTGGACGGCGACCGCGCGGAGCCGGACACCACGGCCGCCCAGCCGCCCGCGCGCACCGGCACGGTCACCCTGGAGACGGTGCGACCCTCAGCCGAGCCCTCCACCCGTGAGGAGCCCTCCACCCGTGAGGAGCCCTCCACCCGTGAGGAGCCCTCCACCCGTGAGGAGCCGTCGGCCCCGGAGGAGACGCCCGCCCGGGAGGGGGACATCGCCGTCATCGGCATGGCCGGGCGGTTCCCGGACGCGCCCGACCTCCGGACGTTCTGGCGGAACCTGGCGGACGGCCGGTGCAGCATCCGCGAGGTGCCCCCCGAGCGGTTCGACGTGTCGCGGGTGTACGACGCCGACCGCATGGCGCCGGGCCGGACGTACAGCAAGTGGGCCGCCATGCTCACCGACGTCGACGCCTTCGACGCGGCCTTCTTCAACATCTCGCCCCTTGAGGCCGAGACGATGGACCCGCAGCAGCGGCTGTTCCTCCAGGAGGCGTGGCACGCCCTGGAGGACGCCGGCTACGCCGCCAGGTCCGGCCGCAGGCCGTGGGGCTGCTTCGTCGGCTGCGGCGCGGGCGACTACGCCGGCCTGCTCGCGGCGGCCGGACGCGACGACACCGGGCACGCCTTCCTCGGCAACGCCTCCTCGGTGCTGCCCGCGCGGATCGCGTACCTGCTGGACTTCGGCGGGCCGACCATGGCCGTGGACACCGCGTGCTCGTCCTCGCTGGTGGCCGTGCACCTGGCCTGCGAGAGCATCCGGCGCGGCGAGTGCGAGGCGGCGGTCGCGGGTGGGGTGGCGGTGATGAACACCCCGCGGATGCACATCTGGTGCAGCAAGGCCGGGATGCTCTCGCCGACCGGCACCTGCGCGCCCTTCGACGAGTCGGCCGACGGCATCGTGCTGGGCGAGGGCGTCGGCGTGGTCGTGCTGAAGCGGCTGGACCGGGCGCTGGCGGACGGCGACCACGTCCACGGCGTCATCCGGGCCAGCGGCGTCAACGGCGACGGCGCGAGCAACGGCATCACCGCGCCCAGCGCGTCCTCCCAGGCGGAACTGCTGGCCGAGGTGCACCGGCGGGCCGGGATCCGTCCCGGCGCGGTGGACTACGTCGAGACGCACGGCACCGGGACAGAGCTGGGCGACCCGATCGAGGTCAAGGCGCTGGCGAAGGTGTTCGGCGCGGACCGCGAGCGCCCGTGCCGCATCGGCTCGCTCAAGGCGAACGTCGGCCACACCACCATGGCGGCCGGAATCGGCGGGCTGCTCAAGACGCTGCTGGCGTTGCGGCACCGGCAGTTGCCGCCGTCGCCGGGGTTCGTCCGGGCCAACCCGAAGATCGACTTCGCGGACGGCGCGCTCGAGGTGGTCACGGAGCTGTCGCCCTGGACGCCCGGCCGCTCCGGCGAGCGGGTCGCGGCGGTGAGCAGCTTCGGCTTCAGCGGGACGAACTGCCACGTCGTCGTCGCCGAGCCGCCCTCCCGCGAACCGCGGCCCGCCGAGCCGCCCTCCCGCCAACTGCGGGCCGGTGAGCCGCCCTCCCGCCAACTGCGGGCCGGCGGGCGCGAGGACGTCGTCGTGCCCCTGTCGGCGTCGGACGAGCAGGCACTGGCCCGGCTGCGCACCGGCCTGGCCGGTCACCTCGACGCCCACCCCGAGCTGGACGTGCGCGACGTCGCCCGCACGCTCGCCGTCGGCAGGCCGCACCTGGCCGGGGCCCGGTGCGCGTACGTGGCCGGGGACCTCGCCGACCTGCGCGCACAGCTGCGCGACGGCGCCCGCCCGGCACGCGGCGAGGCGGCACGCCTCGCCGAGCGGTACACCGGCGGCGACGACCTCCCCTGGGACGACCTGACGGCGGGCGGGCGGCGGGTGCCACTGCCGGGCTACCCGTTCGCCGACGATCGCCGCCACTGGATAGGCGGCGACGACGACCACCCCACCGGCCCCACCCCCGGGCCACGGACCCGCCCCGCCGACCACCCGGCCGGCCCCGCCCCTAGGACGTCGATCCGCCCCGCCGACCACCCGGCCGGCCCCGCCCCTAGGACGTCGATCCGCCCCGCCGACCACCCGACCGGCCCCACCCCCGGGACGTGGATCCGCCCCGACGACCGGTTGGTCGCCGACCACCGGATCGGCGGCACGCCCGTGCTGCCCGGCGTGGCCCTCCTGACGATCGCCGCCGAGCGCGGCGGCCGGTCCGGTCCGGTGCGCTTCGAGCGGGTACGGTGGCTGCGCCCGTTCGAGGTGCGCGAGGCCCGCCCCCTGGACGTGCTCGTGCGCGACGACGGCGGCTTCGAGCTGGACGGGCACGCCCGCGGCACCCTGCGGACCGGCCACGGCCCACTCGGGCGGCTGGACGTCGCCGAGGTCGAGGCCCGTTGCGCGGACAGCCGTCCGGCCGACGACCTCTACCGCTCCTTCGACCGCGCCGGGCTGCACTACGGAACCGGGTTCCGGGTGCTGCGCGAGGTCCGCGTCGGCGACGGCGAGGCGCTGGGCGTCCTGCGCGACGGCGCGGGCTGGGAGGCGCTGCTGGACGGCGCGCTCCAGACCGTCGCGGCGCTGCGTCCCGAGGACGGTGAGCCCGCGATGCCGTTCAGCGTGGAGTCGGCCGAGCTGGACGGCCCGATCACCGGCCCCGCCCACGCCCACGTGACCGACGAGGGCCGGGACGGGTACACGGTCCGCCTCGCCGACGCCACAGGGCAGGTCAGGGCCGAGTTCCGCGGGCTCGTCCTGCGCACCCGCCGCCCGGCCCGCCCGGCGGACGGCATGACCTTCGCCCCCGTCTGGCGCCGAACCCAGCCCGCCACCGAATCCACCGCCGGGCCAGGCGCGGGTGGCGGGCGGGCGCTCGTGCTGCACACCCCCGCCGCCGAGCCGCTGGCCCGCGCCCTCCTGGACATCCACGAGGACGGCCGCCTGGCGCCACTCACCGCCCCCGCCCCGCCGGACGGACGGTACGACTACGACACCGTGTACGTCCTCGCCCTGCCCGACCGGAACGTCCCGCCCGCCGACGACCGAACCACCCACGACGTGTTCCGCCTGGTCAAGCAGCTTTCCGAGCAGGGGCGCGGCGGCTGGAGCCCCACGGTGAAGGTGATCGTCGCCGGAGCCGTGCGGGTGACGGGGGACGAGGAGATCGTCCCGCACGCGGCCGGCGTGATCGGCCTGACCAGGGCGGTGGCCGCCGAGCACCCGCACTGGACCGTCGCCGTCATCGACGTCGGCGCCGCGCCGCAGCCCACCGCCGACCTCGCCCGCCTGGTACGCGCCGAGAGCTGCGCCGACGAGCTGGTCGCCCTCCGCGACGGCCACCGCCACCTCCGCACCATGGAACCCCTGCCCCTGACCGCCGGCCGCAGCCCGTACCGGGACGGCGGGGCCTACCTGATCGTGGGCGGGACCGGCGGCCTCGGACGCACCCTGAGCAGGCATCTGGCCGCCACCGCGGGGGCGCGGCTGGCCCTGGTCGGGCGGCGCGAGATCAGCCCCGAGATCCGGGAGCAACTGGCCGAGATCGAGTCGCTCGGCGGCCAGGCCGTGTACCTGCGGGCCGACGTGGCCGACCGGGCCGCGTTCGGCAGGGCCGTCGAGGCGGCGCGGCAGCGGTTCGGCGAGCTCCACGGCGCCTTCCACGCCGCCCTGGTGCTGCGCGACATGACGCTCGCCAACATGGACGACGACGCGTTCGCCCAGGTGCTCGCGCCCAAGGTGGCCGGCGCCGCCGTCTTCGCCGAGGCGCTGGCGGGCCTGCCGCTGGACTTCCTGGCCTACTTCTCCTCGGCGGCCTCGTTCGTCGAGGTGGGCGGCCAGGCGAACTACGCGGCCGCCAGCACGTTCGAGGACGCCTACGCGCTGAGCCTGCCCGACCGGCCCGTCAGCGTGATCAACTGGGGCTACTGGGGCAGCGTCGGCGCGGTCTCCGGCGGCGGCTACGACAGCCGGTTCGCCGAGCTGGGCATCGGCTCGATCGAGCCGGAGGAGGGCATGGCGGCGCTGGCGTCCGTCCTGGGCTCGGGGGCGCGGCAAGCGCTCGTCGTCAAGGCGGAGCCGAAGGGCCTGGCCCACATCGGCGTCCGCACCCCGGACGCCGCCACCGAGCACGGGGAGCTGGAACGGGCGCGGACGGCGTTCGCCGCGCTGGACGACCTGGCCCGCGGGCTGCTGCACCGGTCGGCCGACCGGGTCAGGGCCGTCGAGGACGTGCGCGCGGACCGCGGACGGCTGCACGCCGCCGTGCTCGACCTGCTGGACGGGCCCGCGCCGCAGACGTCGCCGGCGGACGTGCTGGCCCGCTTCCCCGACCTGGAGCCGCACGTCAAGCTGCTGACCGCCTGCGTCGAGGCGCTGCCCGGCGTGCTGGCGGGCGAGCGCGACCCCATGGAGGTGCTGTTCCCCGGCGGCTCGATGAGCCTGGTCGAGCAGGTCTACAAGGGGCAGGCGGTCTCGGACCACTTCAACCGGCTGCTGGCCGGGGAGGTCGCCCGCGGCGGCCCCCGCCGCGTCCTGGAGATCGGCGCCGGTACGGGCGCGAGCACCGGCTTCGTGCTGGACGCCCTCGAAGGTCAGGACGTCGAGTACACCTACACCGACGTCTCGCCCGGGTTCCTGCGCCACGGCGAGCGGGAGTTCGGCGCGCGCCGCCCGGACCTCGTCCTCGCCCTCTTCGACGTGGAACGCGACCCGGCCGAGCAGGGCTTCGAACCCGGGTCCTACGACGTCGTGCTGGCCACGAACGTCCTGCACGCCACCGCCGACGTCGGCCGGACGCTGCGCAACGCCGCCGCGCTGCTGCGTCCCGGCGGCCGGCTGCTGGTCAACGAGGTGACCAGGGCGGCCGACTTCCTGACCCTCACGTTCGGGCTGACCCCGGGCTGGTGGCGCTTCACCGACGAGGAGCTGCGCCTGCCGCACAGCCCGCTGCTCGGCGCGCCGCAATGGCAGCGGGCGTTCCGGGCCGCCGGTCTCACCCCCGCCCGCACCCTGGGCATCCCCGGCACGCCCGTCGCCGAGCTCGATCAGTGCGTCCTGGTGGGCGAGACGGCCCCCGCCACAGCCACCGGCACCGGCGCCCGCGGCTACGTCAAGCGGGTGTTCGCCGAGGTGCTCAAGTACGGGACGACCGACCTGGACGAGCGCGCCACGTTCGAGACGTTCGGCATCGACTCGCTGGTGAGCCAGAACGTCATCCACCGGTTCGAGCAGGATCTCGGGCCGCTGCCGTCCACCCTGCTGTTCGAGAACCTGACGATCGAGGAGCTGGCCGCGTACCTGGAGAACGAGCACGGCGAGCGCCTGCGCGCGGCCCTGGGCCAGGAACCCTCGCCGGAGCAGCCGGCGCGGCCCGCGCCGCGCCGCGAGCCCGCCGCGCAGGCCCTCGACATCGCCGTGGTCGCGGTGACCGGACGCTACCCGGCCTCCCCCGACCTGGACGCCTTCTGGAGCAACCTGGCGAACGGCGCGAACTGCATCACCGAGGCGGACCGCTTCGACCTGGACGCCCTGTACGACCCCAAACGCGGACGCAGGCAGCGCACCTACAGCAAGTGGGGCGGCTTCATCGAGGGCGTGGAGCAGTTCGACGCGCCGTTCTTCGGCATCCTGCCGCGCGACGCCGAGATCACCGACCCGCAGGAACGCCTGTTCCTGGAGACCGCCTGGACCCTGCTCGAAGACGCCGGCTACCTGAGCGAGCACACCAGGCAGCCGAGCACCGGCGTCTTCGTCGGCACCATGTACGGCTCCTACGGGCGCATGGCGGCGGCCGAGGGCTGGCCGGAGGGCAGGTTCGCGGGGGCGCACTCGGCGTACTGGTCGATCGCCAACCGGGTGTCGTACTTCTTCGACCTGCGCGGGCCGAGCCTCGCCGTCGACTCGGCCTGCTCGTCGTCGCTGACCGCGGTCCAGCTCGCCTGCGAGAGCCTGCGGCGCGGCGAGTGCGCGCAGGCCATCGCGGGCGGCGTGAACCTGATCCTGCACCCCGCCCACTTCGTGGCGCTCTGCTCGCTGAACATGCTCTCCGCCGACGGCGCCTGCAAGGTGTTCGACGAGGCGGCGGACGGGTTCGTGCCGGGGGAGGGCGTCGGGGCGGTGCTGCTCAAGCCCCTGGCCGACGCCGAACGCGACGGCGACCGGATCTACGGCGTCATCAAGGGCGCCTTCGCCAACGCCGGGGGGAAGACCGCGGGGTACACCGTGCCCAATCCGAGCGCCCAGGCCGCCCTGGTCTCCGAGGCGGTCCGGCGGGCCGGGCTGGACCCGCGGACCATCTCGTACGTCGAGGCCCACGGCACCGGCACCGCGCTCGGCGACCCCATCGAGATCGCCAGCCTGACCAGGGCCTTCGGTTCCCAGGACTTCGGGGACGCGGACCGCGTGGACCGGATGGTCGGCTCCGTCAAGGCCAACATCGGGCACCTGGAGGGTGCGGCGGGCATCGCCGGGCTGACCAAGGTGCTGCTGCAGTTCCAGCACGGCCAGGTGGCTCCCTGCGCGAACCTGGAGACGCCCAACTCCAAGATCGACTTCGCCGCGTCCCCCTTCCGGCCGCCGGACCGGCTGACCGACTGGCGGCGGCCCTTCCTGGACGGCGAGACGTTCCCGCGCCGGGCGGGGGTCAGCTCGTTCGGGGCCGGCGGGGCCAACGTGCACGTCGTCCTGGAGGAGTACGTCCCCACCGGCGGGGCGCCGGCGCTGCCCGACGGCGCGGGGGAGCAGGTGATCCTGCTCTCGGCGCGTACCCGCGACCAGCTCCGCGCCATGGCGGGCCAGGTCGCCGACGTCGCGGCGAGCGGGCGGGCTGGGCTCGCCGAGCTCGCCTACACCACCCAGGTCGGCCGCGCCGAGCTGCCCGAACGGCTCGCCGTCCGGGCAACCACCTTGGACGAGCTCGCCGCCCGGTTGCGTTCGTTCGCCGGCACCGGCGAGGCAGAAGGCGTCCTCGTGGGGACGGCGAAGCCCGGCCCCAGCCAGCCTCCCTCTTCGGACGGCGTCGGCCAGACTCCGCCTTCGGACGGGGCTGGTCAGTCTCCACCGAAGGCTGGCGTCGGCCAGGCTTCGCCGGAGGGCGGCGCGGAGGGGCTCGGGGCCGGATGGGTCGCAGGCGCCCGGGTGGACTGGGCCGCCAACTGGCCCACCCCCCACCCGCGTCGCGTGACCCTCCCGCCCTACCCCTTCGACCGCCGCCCCTACTGGCTCCCCACCTCTCAGCCCGCCACCCACCCCACCGACCGAACCAACACCCACCCCACCGACCAGACCACCAGCCGCCCCGCCGACCAGCCCGCGTCCCACCCCGCCGACCGCCTCACGAACCAGACCAGCGGCGACCCCGCCCACAAGCCCACCGACCAGACCGCCGGTGCCCCCACCGGCGGGCCCGGCGACCAGCCCGGCAGCACGCCCCGGCCTCCCGCCCTTCAGCCGACTCACGCCGACGCGGCCGCCCCTCGGGCGGGCTCCGAGCTCGCCGCCGGGTCGGCGTCCGCTCAGGGAGCGGGGGAGGCCGCGGACGGGCGTTGCACCTACCTGCGCCCCCGCTGGACGCCCACCGCACTCCCCGAAGGCCCCCGGGAACCGGAAGCCCTCCTGGTGATCACCGCCGACGACCGGCTGGCCGAAGAACTAGGCGGCACCCGGCTCCACCCCGACGACGCCTCCCCACCGGACGATGCCCCCGAACAGGCCGCCCGGCGGTTCGGCGGTCTGGGACGGGCTCCTGACGCCGTCGTGATCGCCCCTTCCGACCCGTTCCCCGGGACCGCCGCCTTCGACGTCCTGCTGCGCACGGCCACCGCCGTCCTGCGTGACGGGGGCCCGCTCAGGGTGGTGGTGTCCGCCACGACGGGCGAGCCGCACCACACCGCCCTGGCCGCCGCCCTGCGGACGCTGGCCCTGGAGCACACGGGGTTCAGCGGCGTGTGCGTCACCGGCGCCACCCCGGCGCAGGTCGCGGCCGAGCTGCGGGCGCCCGCCGCCGGGACCGCCCCCGAGCAGCGGGTCTCCGAGGTCGCCTGCCGCGACGGCGCCCGTCTGGTGAAGGGCATGGAGCCGTACGAGCCGCCGCCTCCCGCGCTGGACGTCCGGCCGGACGGCACGTACCTGATCACCGGCGGCGCCGGGGCCATCGGG
This sequence comes from Nonomuraea sp. NPDC049684, assembly GCF_044465345.1. NCBI lineage: Bacteria > Bacillati > Actinomycetota > Actinomycetes > Streptosporangiales > Streptosporangiaceae > Nonomuraea > Nonomuraea sp. NPDC049684. Next base: position 105,881 of record NZ_JBITLO010000003.1, read on the forward strand.
CTGGCGTTCGCCCGCTTCCTCGCCGGGCGCGGGGCGGCGAAGCTCGTCCTGACCGGACGCTCCGAGCCCGGCGGCGACATCGAGCGCCGGATCGCCGGGCTGCCCGCCGTGTACGTGCGCGCCGACGTGTGCTCGGCCGCTGACCTGCGTGACCTGTGCGACCGGTACGGCCCCTTCCACGGCGTCATCCACGCCGCCGGGATCCACCGGGACGCGCGGGCCGTGCGCAAACGTCCCGAGGACACGCGGGCCGTGCTGGAGCCCAAGATCCTGGGCACCGTCCTGCTGGACGAGGCCCTGCGCGGGCAGCCGCTGGACTTCCTGGCGCTGTTCTCGTCGGTGGCGGCCGAGACCGGCAACATCGGGCAGATCGACTACGCCTACGCCAACGCCTTCCTCAACCACTTCGCCGAGCGGCGCGAGCGCCTCGGGCACGGCAGGACGCTCGCCGTCGGCTGGCCGCTGTGGGAGGACGGCGGCATGAAGGTGGACGACGCCACCCGCCGGCTGTTCGCACGCCGCTGGGGCAGTGTCCCGATGAGCACCGCCGCCGGGCTCGCCGCCTTCGCCCGAGGGCTGGCCGGAGCCGAGACGAGCTTCGCCGTGGTCGAAGGCCCCGCCGAGCCCGCCCCCGAAGGGTCCCAGCCGCCCGCGAACCCCGAATCCGAGGTTATGGAGATGAGTGAGCCCATGTCCGCGACGGAGACGACCGGGTCCGACGACGATCTGATCGAGGCGGTACGGGCGGAGCTGCGCCGCGCGGCGGCCGGCTTCCTGCTGGTGGGCGAGGAGCACGTGGACCTCGACGCCGAGCTCATGGACATGGGGTTCGACTCGATCTCCATGGCCGAGCTGGTGGACCAGGTCAACGAGCGGTACAAGCTCGACCTGCTGCCGACCGTGCTCTTCGAGGCCACCGACCTGGCCACCTTCTGCGACCACCTGCTCGCCGAGCACCGGGCCGAGATCGCCGCAGCCCACACCGCACCAGCCCCCGCCCACAGCTCGCCCGCCCCCGCCACCCCACCCGCCCCCGCCGCAGAACCTCTCGCCGCCCCCGCCGGACGGCAGGAGGACGCCGAGCCAGGCCCGGCGCCGGAGACCGTGACCTCGCCCCCACGGCCCGGCGCCGGGACCTCCCCGACCGCCCCAGACAACCCACCGACCACAGCGACCGGCACAGCGACCGGGACCGCGACCGGCACCCCGGCTGCGACCGCGACGGTGACCCCCGCGACGGCCACCCCCGCGACGGGCGGCATCGCGATCGTCGGCATGGCGGGCATGCTGCCCGGCTCCGCCGACCTGGACGACTTCTGGCGCCACCTGACCGAAGGCCGCGACCTGACCCGCCCGGTCCCCGAGGACCGGCGCGAGCTGCGCGAGAACCCCGAGACGGCGAACGTCCGCGCCGGCTTCCTGGACGACGTGCGCTCCTTCGACGCCGCGCTGTTCGGCATCTCGCCCAAGGAGGCGGCGATGATGGACCCGCAGCAGCGGCTGTTCCTGCAGACCGTCTGGCGGGCCGTCGAGGACGCCGGTTACCGCCCCGCCGACCTGGCCGGCACCAGGACGGGCCTGTTCGCGGGCGTGTCCGCGTGCGACTACGACGACCTGCTGCGCGAGCACGGCGTGCCGGTCGAGGCGCACACGGCCAGCGGCGTGGCCGACTGCATCCTGGCCAACCGCGTCTCCCACCTGCTGGACCTGCGCGGCCCCAGCGAGGCGGTCGACACCGCCTGCTCCAGCTCGCTCGTCGCCCTGCACCACGCGGTACGCGCCATCGAGGACGGCGAGTGCGACGCGGCCATCGCCGGCGGCGTCAACCTGACGCTCAGCCCGGGGCTCTACATCGCCTTCGCCAAGTCCGGCATGATCAGCGAGGACGGCGTCTGCAAGACGTTCGACGAGCGCGCCGACGGCTACGGCCGGGGCGAGGGCTGCGGAGCCGTCCTGCTCAAGCCGCTGCGGACGGCGCTGGCGGACGGCGACCAGATCCTCGCCGTGATCAGGGGCAGCGCGGTCAACCACGGAGGCCGGGCCAGCTCGCTCACCGCGCCCAATCCCGAGGCGCAGGCGCGCGTGCTGGTCGACGCCTACCGCAAGGCGGACGTCGACCCCGCCCGCGTCACCTACATCGAGGCGCACGGCACCGGCACCAGGCTCGGCGACCCGATCGAGATCGAGGGCATGAAGAAGGCGTTCGCCCGGTTGTACGCCGACCGCGGGCGGCCCGCGCCGGACGTCCCGCACGTCGCGCTCGCCACCGTGAAGACCAACATCGGCCACCTGGAGGCGGCGGCCGGCATCGCCGGGCTGCTCAAGGTGCTGCTCTGCATGCGCCACGGGGCGCTGCCGCCGACGATCCACTACGAGCGCCCCAACCCGTACGTGCGGCTGGAGGGCAGCCCGTTCACCATCAACACGCGGCTCACGCCGTGGGACGGGCCGGACCGGGTGGCCGGGGTCAGCTCGTTCGGCTTCGGCGGCACGAACGCGCACGTGGTGCTGGAGGCGTACCGGCAGGAGGTCCCGCCGGAGAAGGCGGGGGAGCCGCGGGTCCTGGTGCTGTCGGCTTCTCGCCGGGAGGCCCTGGAGGAGTACGCGGGGAACGTCGCCCGATACATCCGGGAACATCCGGAGATCGGCCTCGACCGCATCGCCTGGACCCTCCAGAACGGACGCCGCCACCTGTCCGAACGGCTCGCCGTGGTGGTCACTGATCGCGAGCAGGCCGTACGGGCGCTGAGCGGCGAACCGGCGGGCGTGCACAGGGGCACCGCCCGCAGGGACGCCCCGGCGCCGTGGGGCACCGGGCCGGAGGAGCTCGCCGAGGCGTGGGTCTCCGGTAGCGAGGTGGACTGGCAGGGATTGTGGCAGGGGCCGCGCCCGGTGCGGGTCTCGCTGCCCGGCCCGCCCTTCGCCCGCGTCGAGCACTGGTTCACCGCGCCCGAGCCGTCTCCCGCCGCCGCCTCGGCCGCCGCCCCGGCAGCCGCGTCAGGGGCCGTGCCGTCCGCCGCGCCTTCGGACGGCGGGGTCGTGCGGCGGACCAGCGACGGGAAGGTGCGCCTGCGCGCCGCCAAGGGCGGCCGGACGCCGGACGCCCCCGCCCCCGCCGAGCGGGCGGAGGCCGCGCGGCTGGAGGAGACGCCGGTCGCGCCCGCCGGGAGCGCCGGCGGGCCCGCCGGGGTGGAGGAGATGCTGCGCGAACGGCTCTCCACGATCCTGGACGCCGACCCCGCCGGCGTGGACGTGGACACCCCCTTCGAGGAGCTCGGACTCGACTCCATCTTCCGGATGGAACTGGTCAAGGCGATCAACACCGCCTTCTCCCTCGACCTCCAGGCAGCCGAGCTGTACGAGTACGACACGGTGGACCGGCTCGCCCGCGCCGTCGAATCAGCCATCACCGACTCCGCCCCCACCCAAGAACCGAAACCCGCCCAAGAGCCGAAACCCGCCCGTAAGCCGAAACCCACCCCAGCGCGCGCCACCGAACCGACCTCGAAACCGCCTCGGAGACCGGCCTCGAAACCCGCGCAGAAGGCCGCAGAACCCGCCCCCAAGCGCACCCGCACGTCCGAGCAGGCGCGGGCGCAGGCGCCCGGCCCGGCGCGGGCCAAGGCCCGGGAGAAGGCGGGCGCCCTGGAGGACCAGCTCGCGGAGCTGGTCGGCGCGATCACCGAGCGCCCGTTCGACGACGCCCGCAGCTTCGCCGACAACGGCCTGACCTCGTTCGAGATGCTGCGTGTGGTGAGCGTCCTGGAGAAGCAGGTCGGCGCGCTGCGCAAGACCCTCCTGTTCGACCACCCCACGCTCGCCGACCTGGCCGCGCACCTGCGCGACGAGCGCGGCGCGCAGTCCGTACGCCTCCCGGAGCAGCCGGACGGACCGGCCCCGTTCGAGACGCGGGCGCGCGACGGCGAGCCGGCCGTGCTGCTGAAGCGGGACCTGCACCGGCACCCGGACCTGCGGGACCTGGTGGCCGGCATCGACCGCCGCCACGCCAAGGAAGGCGGCCTGGCCGGACGCGACATCGCGCCGCTGGCCTTCATCGGCTCGGCGCGCGAGGGCTACCTGCACGTCTCCGAGAACGGCGGCAACCTGCTGGCCTGGAGCTACGCCGGCTCGGAGGAGTACTTCCAGGAGCTGGTCGAGGAGTACACCGCCTACGCGCGCGGACGCGGCCTGCGGCCCAACTTCCTGTCCCTGCTCCCGGTGCGCGAGGTGGCAGGGGAGCCGTACAGCGCGACGCCGTTCGGCGCCGTGCAGCGGCTCGACGACCTGGGCTCGTTCACGCTGAAGGGCGGCCGGATGGAACGCCTGCGCTACATGGTGCGGCGCTTCTGCAAGGCGGGCGAGTGCCGGACGGACGAGTACCGCTCGGGCGAGGACCCCGCGATGGACCGCAGGCTGGCCCGGCTGGTGGACGAGTGGGCCGGCCGCAAGCAGATGGTCAACCCGTACGTGTCGGTCGTCCGGCGGGAGATCGAGGAGGGCCGCCTGGACGACAGGCACCGCGTCTTCGTCACCTACCTGGACGACGAGGTGGCCAACGCCGTCGTCATCACGAAGATCCCGTCGGAGAACGGCTACCTGCTGGACGTCGAGTTCTACCCGAAGGGCATGCCGCTCGGCGGGCTGGAGTTCGCGATCGTCCAGATCATCGAGCAGCTCGTGGAGGAGGGCTGCACGATGTTCAGCTTCGGCGCCAGCTTCGGCGTCGAGACGGAGGAGTCGGCCAACGCCGCCCCGGACGTGCGCCAGGCGCTGGACGAGCTGCGTTCCGCGGGCATCTTCGGCGAGGGGAACTTCCAGTTCAAGAACAAGTTCCGGCCGGTGAACGTGCCCATCTACCTGTGCCAGCCGGAGGGCGAGGACCGCACGCCGGTCTCGGAGATCATCCTCATGATCGCCGACCCGGACCTGCGCCCCGCCACCACCGGAAACCCGGTGGAAGACGACCCGGCAGAGGACAAGCCGGGCGAAGACAAGCGGGCTGCGGACAAGCCGGGCGCGGAGGATCTGCTGGCCCGGTACGGCGGCGAGCCGGCCCGGGTCCCCGCCCACCACGTCACCACCGACCTGATCACCGACTCCTGGGCCGAGCTGGACGCCCCCTGGATCGCCGAGCGGCTGCGGCGCCTGACGGAACGCTCGGCCGCCCGCCCGGACACGGAGATCGACGGCCTGCCGTTCCCCTTCGTCGTCCCGACGGGCTCCGGCCGGGCGGCCGAGGCGCTGCTGTGCCGGTCGTGGCCGGGCCGGCGCGGCCGGGTGCTGCACAACGGCCTGTTCCCGACCTGGTTCCTGAGCCTGGCCGACAACGGCTTCAAGCCGGTCGAGCTGCCCGGCGGCCCCGAGATCGACGTCGAGGCGCTGGAGGCGGAGCTGGCCGGGGACGAGCCGGTGTCGTTCGTCTGCGTGGAGGTGTCCAACAACGCGGCCGGCGGCGCGCCGACCTCACTGGCGAGTCTGCGCGCGGTCAAGGAGGCCGCGGCCCGGCACGGCGTCCCGCTGGTGATCGACGGCGCCCGCGTGGTGGACAACGCGGTGGCGGTCGCGGACGGCCGGGACGTGTGGGAGGTCGTCGGAGAGCTGCTGGAACTGGCCGACAGCGCCACGATCAGCCTGTCCAAGGACTTCGGGGTGCCGTTCGGCGGCCTGCTCGCCACCCGCGACGACGCCCTGCGCGAGCGGGTCGCCGAGCGGCTGGAGACCTGGGGCAGGGACGTCGGCCTGGCCAACCGCCGGATCATGGCGGCCGCCCTGGAGGACCGCGAGACGGTGGCCGAGCAGGTGCGCGCCCGGACCGAGGCGGTGGCGGCGCTCCGGCAGGGCCTGTCGGAGGCGGGCGTCGCGCTGGAGGGCCCGCCCGGCGGCCACTGCGTGCTGCTGAAGGACGCCGACCACGTGCGCATCTTCCGCGAGACGGGCATCAGGGGCGCTCCGCACTTCGGCCGCCAAGGCGTGGTGCGCCTGGCGGTGCCGGTCGGCCTGAGCGTCGAGGAGGCCAAGGACGCCGCCGCCCGCCTGGGCGCCCTCCTGAGCACCGACGCCCAAAAACCCGACACCCAAGAAACCGACACCCAAGAAACCGACACCCGAAGAGCCGACGCCCGAAAAGCCGACGCCCGAAAAGCCGAGGCCGGCAGGCGGAGGAACCCCGACAATCCCAACCTGGCGATCCTGCGCGAGCACAACCCCGACGTCGAGCACGAGATCGTCACCACCGCGGACGGCGACGTCGAGCTGTTCAGCGCCGGCTCCGGACCGGCCCTGCTGCTCATGCACCCGTTCAACGTCGGCGCCGGCGTCTACGCCCGCCAGTTCGAGGGCCTGGCCCACCGCTACCGCGTGACGAGCGTGCACCATCCGGGCGTCGGCGCGACCACGGCCGCCGCCGACCTGTCGCTCGGCGGCCTGGCCCGGCTCTGCCACGACGTGGCGGGCGGCCCGGCGCACGTGGCCGGGGCCTCGTTCGGCGGGCTGGTGGCCCTGGCGTACGCGCTCGACCACCCCGATGACACCGAGTCGCTGATCCTGATCGGCAGCTCCTGCCGCATCGGCAACCGGGTCGGCGACATCGACAAGCTGGAGGTGGTGGCCACCCAGGACTTCGACCGGGTCATCGAGGGCAGCGGGTCCAAGCGGCTGCGCAAGCGGCGGCAGGCCCTGATGCGGCTGCTGCTGCGCGCCGAGAGCATGGCCCCGCAGGTCGGCCTGCGCTACCTGGACGTGTTCGCCGAGCGCCCGGACCTGGGCGACCGGCTGCCGGAGATCCGGGCGCGCACGCTGATCGTCCAGGGCCGGTACGACACCGTCATCCCGGCCAAGACCGCGCACCTGCTGCACGCCCTGATCCCCGACTCCCGGTACGAGGAGATCCCCGACGCGGGTCACTTCCCGCAGCTCACCAGCCCCGACCACGTCAACCGGCTGATCTGCGAGTTCCATGATGAACAGAATTGACGACAGCACCGTGACCAGGACCGAGCTGGTCAAGCCAGGGATGTGCGGGCCCAGCTCGCTGTTCATGGGCGAGGTCGGCGACTGGACCTGGGACACGGTCAGCGCGCTGTGCGGCACGAACGCCTTCGACGCGCGCAACGCCGCCGGCGACCCGACGTACCTGTCGTTCTACTACTTCCACGTCAGGGGCAGCCGCGACCTGCACGTCAACGCGCTGACGTTCGGCGACGAGCTGGAGGTCACCTCCCGGCTGTTCGGCTTCGGCAGCGAGTCGGTGCTGGCCCTGCACCGGATCGGCCGCGGCGGCGGCCGGGCGGGCGAGCTCGACCCCGACCGCTTCTACGCCTTCGACGACCCCGGCTGCATCTACGTCGAGACCTTCAACCGCTGGATCTCGCGCAGCGCCCCCGGCAGCAACGAGGGGCTGGTCAAGTCGTCGCCGGTGGACTTCAGGCACGAGCACCTGCCGACGCTGCCCGGCGCGTACTCGCCGAGGAAGGTCTACGGCCACGCGAGGAGCACCGGCACGTTCCTGGCCCGCAAACCGGACGACCCGGTCACTTTCACCGCCGACTACCCGGTGGAGCCGTCCAGGGACCTCAACGGCGTGGGCCTGCTCTACTTCGCCTCCTACTTCGCGATCGTCGACTGGGTGCTGCTGCGCTTCTGGCGCAGCCGGGGGATCGGCGTCGCCGACTTCCTCCGGCGGGTCGTGCTCGACCAGCGGCTGTGCTACCTGGGCAACGCGAACGCCGACTCGGTGCTGCGGGTGAGCCTGGAGTGCTGGCCGGCGCCGCAGGACGAGAACGAGGAGATCGTCAACCTCGTCATGGAGGACCGGGGCCGCACGATCGCGGTCAGCACCCTGCGAGTTCTCAGGAGGGGAGACACCGATGACGACGCGTGACCACGTCGAGGGCGTCGTGCACAAGACGATCGACGAGATCCTGCCCGGCGTCGAGATCGACGGCCGGGCGCACCTGAAGGACCTGGGCGCGGACTCCGTGGACCGGGTCGAGATCATCCTGGCCGTGCTCGACCGGCTCGGCGTGCGCGAGCCGCTGTCCTCCTTCGGCGGCGTGCCCAGCATCGACGCCCTGGTCGACTTCCTGTGGGAGCGTGTGAGGTGAACGTCGGAATCGAGGCACTCAACGTCTACTGCGGCCTGGCCCAGATCCCGGTGCCGGAGCTGTTCGAGGGGCGCGGGCTCGACGCCGAGCGCCTGGGCAACCTGATGATGCGCAACCGCTCGGTCGGCCTGCCCTTCGAGGACCCGGTGACCAACGCCGTCAACGCCGCCCGGCCGATCGCCGGCGACGACCGGATCGAGATCCTGATCACCTCCACCGAGTCCGGCCTCGACTACAGCAAGTCGGTGGCCTCCTACGTGCACGAGTACCTGGGGCTGCCGAGGAGCTGCCGGGTCGTGGAGGTCAAGCAGGCGTGCTACGCGGCCACGGCGGCCGTCCAGCTCGCCGCCGCGTACGTCGCCTCGGGCGTCTCGCCCGGCGCGAAGGCGCTGGTGATCGCGACGGACGTGGCGCTGGTGGACGAGCGAGCCGCCTACGCCGAGCCCGCCATGGGCGCCGGGGCGGCGGCCGTGCTGATCAGCGACCGGCCGCGCGTCCTGGACCTGGATCTGGGGGCGTTCGGCAACCACAGCTACGAGACGATGGACTCGGCCCGGCCGGGGCCGACGTTCGACATCGCCGACTCCGACCGCTCGCTGTTCGCCTACCTCGACTGCCTGACGAGCTGCCTGGCCGGCTACCGGTCCAGGGTCGAGGACGCCGACTTCGCCACCACCTTCGACCACCTGGCCATGCACACCCCGTTCGCCGGGATGGTCAAGGCCGCGCACCGCAAGCTGATGCGCGAGTCGGGCGGCGGCACGGCGTCGGTCGAGGAGGACTTCGAGCGGCGGGTGCTGCCCTCGCTCGCCTACCCCAGGCGGGTGGGCAACCTCTGCTCCGGCTCGGTCTACCTGGCCTTGGCCAGCCTGATCGACCACGCCACCCTGGACGGCCCGGCCCGGGTCGGCCTCTACTCCTACGGCTCGGGCTGCTCGTCGGAGTTCTTCAGCGGCCTGATCGACGAGGAGTCGGCGAGCACGCTGGCCGCGATGCGGATCGGCGAGCACCTGGACGGCCGCTGCGAGCTCGCCTTCGACGAGTACGCGGCGCTGCTGCCCGAGACCCTGACCTGCCTCGTGCCGGAGCGGGACAGGCAGGTCGACGTGGACGCCTACGAGCATCTGCTCGGCCGCGCCCGCTTCGACCGCGATCTCCTGGTGAACACCGGGACGAAGGACTACCACCGAACCTACGAATGGCTGGCACCATGACCAATGCGGAGATTTTCGAGACCGTCAAGCAGAACGTCCTGAGGGTGCTGCCGGACCTGCGGCCCGGCGACGTGACGACCGAGGGCACCCTGACCGACCTGGGCGCGAACAGCGTCGACCGGGCCGACGTGGTCACCATGAGCATGGAGGACCTCGGGCTGACCGTGCCGGTGTCGGAGTTCCAGGAGGTGCACGACATCCGGTCCCTGGTGGACCTGCTGGCGAGGCATTCATGAAGGTCGTCGTCACCGGCATGGGCATCGTCTGCTCGATCGCCTCCACCGTCCCGTCGTTCACCAGGGCGCTGCGGGCCGGGCGGTGCGGCATCGGGCCGGTGCCCGACCCCGGCGACGGCGGGCCGCGCCTGGCCGCCCTGGTCAAGGGCTTCCGCTTCCGGGAGGCGGTGGCGGCCCGCCGCCGCCTGCCCGAGGAGATCGTGCGCAACGCGCTGCGGGCGGCCAACCGCTCGCCGAAGCCGCTGCAGATGGACCTGGTCGCCGCCATGCAGGCGTACGAGCAGGCCGGGCTGCACGAGGCGCGGGCCGACCCCGAGCGGATGGGCCTGGTCGTGGCCGGGCACAACCTCAGCTCCGGCTACGCCCACGACCTGCACCCCAAGTACGAGGACAACCCCGCCCACCTGCCGGCCAGGTTCGCGCTGCACTTCATGGACACCGACCGGGTGGGCACGCTCAGCCAGGTGTTCGGCATCAGGGGCGAGGGCTACACCGTCGGCGGCGCCTCGGCCAGCGGGAACGTCGGCATCATCAACGGCAGCCGGCTGGTGGAGTCGGGGGCGGTGGACGTCTGCCTGGTGGTGGGCGCCATGACCGACCTGTCGCCGATGGAGAAGCGCGGCCTGGCCACGCTCGGCGCGGTCGCCGGCGTCGAGGAGCCGCAGCAGGCCAGGTGCCGGCCGTTCGACGAGGAGCACGAGGGGTTCGTGCCCGGCCAGGGCGCCGGCTGCGTCGTGCTGGAGAGCGCCCGCTCGGCCGCCGCGCGCGGCGCGCCGGCGCTGGCCGAGCTGTGCGGCTACGACCTGAAGCTGGACGCCAACAGCCTGCCCGACCCGCGCGAGGAGGGCGAGGCCAAGGTCATGGTCAACGCCATGGCCAACGCGGGCGTCGGGCCGCGCGACATCGACTACGTCAACGCCCACGCCACGGCGACGCCCAGCGGCGACGTGGCCGAGCTGGCCGCGCTGCGCAGGGCGCTGGGCGACAGCTTCGGCCGGCCGTGGGTCAACTCCACCAAGGGGCTGATCGGCCACTGCATGTGCGCGGCCGGCGTGGTGGAGGCGATCGCGACCGTGGTGCAGATGCGCCGCGGCTTCGTCCATCCCAACCTGAACCTGCGCCATCCGATCAACCGCGACTGCCGGCTCGCACCCGGCAGGCTGCGGGCCGCCGACATCCGTTACGCGCTGTCCAACAGCTTCGGGTTCGGCGGCTTCAACACCTGCATCGTCCTCGGACGCGAGCGTTGACCGAAGGCCGACGCATAGCGCCCAGGGTCAGGGGTAGCGAAAAAGAGAGCAAAAAAGGGAGCTGACATGACTACCCAAGGTAAGGGCTCGTACCAGATCACCGGTTGGGACGAGAAGCCCTACGAGGAGAAGAAGGGCCAGCCCAAGCTCACTCAGGCCCACGTCACCAACGCCTGGACCGGCGACATCGAAGGCGAGGGGCAGGCCGAGTACCTGATGGTCTACGCCAGCGACACCGAGGCCAGCTTCGTCGGCCTGCAGAAGGTCGTCGGGAGCGTCCGCGGCAAGAAGGGCTCCTTCGTGCTGCAGGCGACGGGCACCTTCGACGGCGGCGTGGCCAAGGCCGACTGGTCCGTCGTGCCGAACTCCGGCACGGAGGAGCTGAAGGGGCTGAGCGGCAAGGGAGGGTACGTCTCCAAGACCGACGGCTCGGCGGAGGTCACCCTCAACTACAACCTCAAGTAGGCGCTGCACGCCGGGTACGCGGGGCCGGGGGCCCCGCGTACTCGCATGTCAGGAACTGCTCAGTGTTGAGCAGACCGCCTCGCGCCCGCGCGCGACGATGGCCGCATGGACACTGAAGTGATCGTCGTCGGTGGCGGCCAGAGCGGGCTCGTCGCGGGCTACTACCTGAAACAGGCCGGCATCCCCTTCGTCATCCTCGACGAGGAACCGCGGCTCGGCGAGGCGTGGCGGCAGCGCTGGGACTCCCTGGAGCTGTTCACGATCGCCGAGTACTGTGCCCTGCCCGGCCTGCGCTTCCCCGGCGGGAAGAACCGCTTCCCCACCAAGGAGGAGATGGCCGACTACGTCGAGGCGTACGGCAAGGAGTTCGACCTGCCGGTCAGGCTCGGCACCCGCGTCACCTCCCTGGAGCCGATCGAGGGCGGCTACCGGCTGGAGACCACGAAGGGCGCGTACGAGGCGCCACAGGTGATCATCGCGACCGGCGCCTACCGGGTGCCGAAGGTGCCCGAGCTCGCCGGCAGGCTGGACCCCGAGGTCTACCAGGTGCACACCGGCCGCTACCGCAACCCGTCCCAGGTGCCGGGCGGGACCGTCGTCGTGGTCGGCGCGGCGAACTCCGGCGCCCAGATCGCGCCCGAGCTGGCCGCCGGCCGCCGCGTGCTGCTGTCGCAGGGCTCGCCGCTGCCGCACTTCGGCCGCCGCTTCCTGGGCAAGGGCCTGCACTGGTGGGGCGACAAGTTCGGGCTGATCGCCAAGCCGCTGATGGGCGAGCGCGACCGGCTGCACAAGAAGACGATCCTGGTCGGGCCCAGCCTGAAGAAGCTGGCCAAGCGGCACCGCTTCGAGCTCGTGGGCCGTACGGTCGACGCCGAGGGCCGCACGATGCGCTTCGAGGACGGCCGCTCGGCCGACGTCGACGCCGTCGTCTGGGCGACCGGCTTCCGCTACGACTACTCCTGGGTGCACGCGCCCGTCGTGGACGAGGGCGGCGGCATCACGCAGGACCGCGGCGTCACCGCAGCCCCCGGCCTCTACGTCCTCGGCATGCAGTGCCAGCACTCCTACGGTTCGGCGCTCATCTGGTGGGTAAAGGACGACGCGGCTTATCTGGTCGAGCGCATCAGGCAGTTCCGTCCCCAGGCGGTGGCGGGCAGAAGGGGTTGAGCGACATGTCCAGGCAGGTGGCGCTGCTGCGCGGAGTGAACGTCGGCGGCCGGAACATGGTGAGCATGGCCGAGCTCCGCAAACTGCTGACGGGCCTCGGCTTCGAGGACGTCAAGACGCACCTGCAGAGCGGCAACGTCGTCTACACCAGCGGGAAGACCCCCGGCAAGGCGGCGGCCGAGATCCAGGCCGCGCTCGCCCGCGACCTCGGCGTATCGGTGCCCGTCCTGGCCAGGACGGGCGCCGAGCTGGGCGAGATCCTCAAGGCCAACCCGCTCGGCGACGTCGCCGCCGACGACGCCCTGCACCTGGTCACGTTCCTGTCGGACAAGCCCGACGCCGGGCCGATCAAGGCGCTCGACCCCGACGCCTTCAAGCCCGACGTGTTCAAGCACGTCGGCAAGGAGATCTACGTCTGGTGCCCCGACGGGGTGCGCAACACCAAGCTGTCCTACTCCTTCTGGGAGAAGAAGCTCGGCGTCACCGCCACCGCCCGCAACTGGAAGACCGTCTCCAAGCTGCACGAGCTGGCCACCGCCGGTTAGCCCGCCAGCTCGCGCTTGAGCGTCTTGCCGATCGGCCCGCGCGGCAGCGACTTCGCGACCACGTACCGCGCCGGCCGCTCGGCCGGGTCCAGCCGGTCGGCGGCGAAGGCGCGCAGCTCGTCCTCGGGCACGGCAGAGCGCAGCACGACGGCCGCCGTGACGCCCTGCGGCCCCTGGAACGCGGCGGCCTCGACCACCTCGGGATGCCAGTGCAGGGCGTGCTCGACCCGCAGCGAGGAGATCCGGCGTCCGCCGGCGGTGATGACGTCGGCGGCCCGGTCGAAGAAGCGCAGCCGGCCCTCCCCGTCCAGCTCGCCCAGGTCGCCCATGTGGGTCCAGCCGTCACGGAACGTGCGCTCGTCGGCGGCGGCGTCGTTCAGGTAGCGGCGGCGGGGGGCGGCCGAGCGCAGGCAGATCTCGCCCGCGTCTGTGACCTTCACCTCGGTGCCCGCGCTCGGGCGGCCCAGCAGCCCCTCGTCCTCCGGCGTGGGCGGCGTCTCCACCGGGCGGTGCACGAAGGCCGGGGCCGACTCCGTCGAGCCGTAGCCGATGACGATCCGCACGCCCGGCAGCGCCCGCATGAGCCGGGCCACCGTGGCCATCGGCACCGGCGCCGAGCCCAGCATGAGCGCCCGCAGGCCGGACAGGTCGTACCGCTCGTGCCAGCCGTGCGCCACCATCCGGGTCGCGGTGGACGGCGGGACGATCGCCATCGGCACCCGCAGCTTCTCCAGCATGCGGGCCACGTTCTCCGGCCCGAGGTCGGTCAGCACGTGCGTGGTCGCCGGGGCGGTCATCGCCGTCATCAGCGCGCTGTGCCCGGCGTTCGTGCCCAGCGGGACGGCGGCCAGCACGCCGTCGATGCCGGTGAACAGCTTCCCGCGGCCCTCGTGGCCGTAGGTGAGGTTCGCGACCGGGACGGCTATGGCCTTGGGACGGCCGGTCGTGCCCGAGGTGTAGAGGATCTCGGCGACGTCGTCGTCCCGCGTGCCCGCCGCGTCGCCCGGCGGGCCGGGCAGCACCTGGCCCACCCGGCACTCGGCCAGGCGGGCGCGGACCTCGTCCTCCGGCAGCGCGGGCGGCAGCCCGAGCACGGTGCCGCCGGCCAGGTGCACGGCCACGGCGGCGACGGCGTGCCCGATCCAGTCGTCGTGCCGCAGCGCCGTCCTGACCGGGGCCAGCCGGGCGGCCAGCTCCTCCGACCGGGCGGTCCAGTCGGCCACCCGCAGCTCGCGCTCGCCGTCCACGACGAGTGCCACATGATCGCCCGGACGGGCGCTGACCAGTTCTGCCGGGTTCGTCGTCATGCGGCCGATGGTAGGAAGCCGGGCGCTCGCCGGATGCTCAGTGTTGAGCAGACCCGGGGGGCGCTTTCGTGTGGGCTGGAGTCGGCATGGGTCCGCGAAGAAGTGGGACGGCTGCCAAGAACAAGGGAGGCGATGACATGAACCAAACCGGTTCGAGTACGCGCGGCCAGCTGTTCGCCACCATCGGCGCACTCCTGGCCCTGGCGCTGGCGTCGATCGACGTCTCGGTGGTGGGGGCCGCGATGCCCCGGATCGCCGCCGACCTGCACGGCCTGTCGCTGTACGCGTGGGTGGGGGTCTCCTACGCCGTCGCGGCCGCCGTCGTCGTGCCGATCGCCGGGAAGCTCGGCGACATGTTCGGCCGCAAACCGGTGCTGCTCGTCGGCCTGGCGGGCTTCCTGGTGGCGTCGTGGCTGTGCGGCGCGGCCCAGACGATGCCCCAGCTCGTCGGCGCGCGAGGGCTGGCGGGGCTGTTCGGCGGCGTGCTGATGGCCAACGTCTTCACGCTGCTCGCCGACGTCTACACGCCCGAGCGCCGCACCCAGATGCAGGGCGTCTTCTTCGGCTTCTCCGGCCTCAGCATGGTGATCGGGCCGCCGCTCGGCGGGTTCATCACCGACAACTGGAGCTGGCGCTGGGTCTTCTACGTCAACGTGCCCATCGGGCTGCTCGCCATCGCCGCCGTGCTGATCGGCGTCCCGTTCGTGCGCAGCGGCGCGAGCTGGCGCGACATCGACTTCTCCGGCGTCGTGACGCTGGTGGCCGGGCTCGTCCCGATCCTGATCGGGCTCACGCTCACCGGCGACCGGCACGCCTGGACCTCGCCCGAGGTGCTGGCGCTGCTGATCGGCGGCGCCGTGCTGCTGGTGGCGTTCTACTTCGTCGAGACGCGGGTGGCCAAGAACCCGCTGGTGCCGTTCGCGCTGTTCCGCAGCAACCAGGTGTCGGTCATGGCCGTGGTGGCCTTCTTCTCCGCGTTCGCCATGATGGGCACGGCCTTCTACGTGCCGCTGCTCTACCAGGGCGTGCTCGGCGTGAGCGCGACCCACTCCGGCACGCTGCTGATCCCGATGATGCTCGGCCTGATGCTCATGGCCCCGATCGCCGGCAAGGCGATGACGGCCATGCCGCGCTACCGGCTGCTCGGCGTGTTCGCCATGGCCGCCATCGTCGCCGGGCTGCTGATCCTGTCGGCCGTCGGGCCCGACAGCGGCCAGGGCCTGCCGATCGTCGCCATGGTGCTCATCGGCGTCGGCATCGGCATCGCGTTCCCGATGGCCACGGCCGTCACGCAGAGCGCGATCCCGATGGAGCAGGTGGGCGTCGGCACCAGCCAGATCCAGTTCTGGCGGATGATCGCCGGGCCGGTCTCGCTGGCGATCCTCGGCTCGATCATGTCGTCCCGGCTCGGCGTCGCCGGACAGGGCGGCGAGGGCGTCGCGCCGGCGGTGCTCGCCGACGCGCTGGGCGACCTGTTCCTGGCCTGCGCCATCGCGGTCGGCATCGGCCTGGTGGCCAGCCTCTTCCTGAAGGAGGTGCCGCTGCGCGACATGTCGATGGGCAAGTCGAAGGCGGGCAAGGCGGACAAGCAGGCCGCACCGAACCAGGGGCGCGCCGCGAGGGCGTGACCCCGGCGAACCGGGTGGCGGGGCCGTGCACGGCCCCGCCCTCGCCATGTCCGCTCGCCATGTCCGCTCGCCGTGCCTGTTCGCACGTGCCTGCTCACAGTTGAGCAGACGCGGGCGGGCGCGCGGGCGAGGCTGCTGGCATGGACTCCTACCCCATCCCCAGGACGTGCCCGCTGGATCCGCCGTCCGAGTACCGGGACCTGCAGGCGGGGCGGCCCATCACGCGCGTCCGGCTGGACTTCGACGGGAGCGACGTCTGGCTGGTGACGCGGTACGAGGACGCCCGCGCCGTGCTCGGCGACGCCCGGTTCAGCTCCGACTTCGCCACCCCCGGCTTCCCGGCCCGGCTCACCTCGCAGCCTCCGGGGCCGGGCACCTTCATCAGGATGGACCCGCCCGACCACTCGCGGCTGCGCCGCCTGCTGCTGCCGGAGTTCAACCGCAGGCGGGTCGACGCGCTGCGCCCGGCCATCCGGCGCATCACCGAAACGCTCGTCGACGAGATGGCCGCCCAAGGGCCGCCCGCCGACCTGGTCCAGACGCTGGCCCTGCCGCTGCCGTCCCAGGTCATCACCGAGCTGCTCGGGGTGCCGTACGAGGACCGCGACTACTTCCACGAGACCACCAAGGTCATCGGCGACCGCAACGTGGAGCCCGAGCAGCGCATGAAGGTCCGCGAGGACCTTCGCCACTACCTGGAACGGCTGGTCGCCGAGCGCGAGCAGCGGCCCGCCGACGACCTGCTCAGCCGCCTGGGCGTCCACCGCGAGGCGGCCAAGGTCAGCAGGGAGGAGGTCGTCGGCATCGCCACGCTGCTGATGGTGGCCGGCTACGAGACCATCGCCAACCAGATCGGCGTGGGCACCGTGGCGCTGCTGGAGAACCCCGAACGCCTGGCCGAGCTGCGCGAACGTCCCGAGGCGCTGCCCGCGGCCATCGAGGAGATCATCCGCCACCAGACCGTCATCGACTACGGCGCCCGCCGCGCGGCCACCGCAGACGTCGAGGTCGGCGGCCGGCTGATCAGGAAGGGTGAGGGCGTGGTCGTCGTGCTGGCCGCGGCCAACCGCGACGAGGAGGTGTGGGACGACCCGGACCGGCTGGACTTCGGCCGCTTCGGCGACCTGGCCGAGCGGCAGGAGCACCTGTCCTTCGGCTTCGGCATCCACCAGTGCATGGGCCAGCTCCTGGCCCGCGCCCAGCTGGAGATCGCCTGGTCCACGCTGTTCGCCCGGCTCCCGGAGCTGCGCCTCGCGGTGCCGCTGGACCAGGTGCCCTTCCGCTCCGACATGTTCGTGTACGGCGTGCACGCCCTCCCGGTGACCTGGGGATGAACCGCGACCCGCGGGACCGGGTCCGCGCGCTCTTCGACCCCGGGACCGTCCGGCCGCTGCCCGGCGACGACGGCTGCGGCGTGCTCGCCGCCCGGGGCGGCATCGGCGGCGGACCGGCCGTCGCCTACGCGACCGACCCCGGCCGGATGGGCGGCGCGATGGGCGCCGAGGGCTGCGCCCGCATCGTCCGGGCCATCGACCTCGGCGTCCGGGAGCGGGCGCCCGTCGTCGGGCTGTGGCACTCCGGCGGCGCCCGGCTGGGCGAGGGCGTCACCGCGCTCGACGGCGTGGGCCAGGTGTTCGCCGCGATGGTCCGGGCCTCCGGCGCCGTCCCGCAGATCTCCGTCGTGCTCGGCCCGGCCGCCGGCGGCGCGGCCTACGGCCCGGCGCTCACCGACGTGGTGATCATGAGCGAGAGCGGGCGCGTCTTCGTCACCGGCCCGGACGTCGTCCGCAAGGTCACCGGCGAGGACGTCGACATGGAACGGCTCGGCGGCCCCGACCCGCACAGCAGGCGCAGCGGCCTGGCCCACCTCACCGCCCCGGACGACGAGGGCGCCATCGCCGCCGCCCGCCGGATCACCACCCTGCTCGGCGGCCAGGGCGAGCTGCGCCCCTGGGAGGCCCGCGACGACCCCGAGCTCGGCGGCCTGCTCCCCGACCGCGCCAGGCGCGCCTACGACGTGCACCCCGTCGTCGCCCGGCTGCTCGACGGCCCCGGCGAGGAGCTGCACCCGAAGTGGGCGCCCAACCTCGTCACCACGCTCGGCCGGCTGACCGGCAGGACCGTCGGCGTCATCGCCAACAACCCGCTGCGCAAGGGGGGCTGCCTCGACGCGGCGGCGGCCGAGAAGGCCGCGCGGTTCGTCCGCATGTGCGACTCGCTCGGCGTGCCGCTCGTCGTGCTCGTGGACGTCCCCGGCTACCTGCCCGGCGTCCGGCAGGAGTGGGACGGCGTGGTCCGGCGCGGTGCCAAGCTGCTGCACGCCTTCGCCGAGGCCGTCGTGCCCCGGGTGACGCTCGTGCTGCGCAAGTCCTACGGCGGCGCGTACGTCGCCATGAACTCCCGCGCCCTGGGCGCCTCCGCGGTCTACGCCTGGCCCACCGCCGAGGTGGCCGTCATGGGCGCCGAGGCCGCCGTGGACATCCTGCACCGCAGGAAGCTGCGCGACGGCCCGCGGGACGGGCGCGAGGAGCTGCGCCGCCGGCTCGTCGCCGAGCACGAGCGCGAGGCCGGCGGCGTCGGCAAGGCCGTCGAGATCGGCGTCGTGGACGAGGTGATCGAGCCCGCCGGCACCCGGCGGCGGCTCGCCGAGGCCCTGCTCAAGGCCGTGCCGCTGCGCGGCGACCACACCAACATCCCGCTGTGAGACCCCTGCTCACTTTTGAGCAGGCAGCACGGCGGCCCCTCATTAGCGTGACGAACAAGCCGACAGACGGAGTGGAACGATGACCAACCCGAATCCCGTCATCCCGCCGGCCGAGCAGCAGACCTCGGTGCCCGCGGCGGATCTGATCAACTCGGCCACGGCCGGCGTGATCGTCGAGCGGACCGCGCAGGTCAGGAACGGCTCCCACGCCAAGGGGCGCAAGTTCGCCCGCATGATGGCCGAGATGGTGACCGCCAAGCAGGTGGGAGTCGCCAGCGTCTTCCTGTACGAGGAGACGTTCGGGACCAAGGACCGGCTGCACTGGCTGATCCACCTCAGCTCGCTGCACGCCTACGAGCAGATGGTGCACATGGGCACCTCCGACGGCGAGTACCGCGACAACACCGCCGAAAGCGGCTGGGACGAGATCTTCGTCGACGGCAGCATGACCGAGACCGTGCTGCTGCCGCAGTTCTGGGGCATGTACGGCACCGCGGTAGACGGCGAGCGCGAGAAGCAGTCCAAGGTCTACCTGGAACAGGGTGAGATCACCGGCCTGCCGGGCGCCCGCGAGCAGGTGCCGCAGCCCTACGAGCAGCTCGTCCACTCGGGCAACTGCGGCCTGCTGCTGCACCGCACCGCCCAGCTCGACTACGACTTCCGGTCCGAGGGACGCACGTTCGCCCGCGAGGCCGCCGAGTCCATCAACGAGAACCTGCCCGGCGAGGCCACCGTCTTCGTCTACGAGGAGGCCTTCGGCGCGGCCGACCGCATCCACTGGCTGATCCACATGAAGTCGCTGAGCACCTACTACAAGGTCCTGGCGCTGCACGTGAAGGACGAGAAGGTGCGGGACCTGTACTTCCAGCAGCGCATCGCGCCCGAGCGCGGCGGCGGCACCTGGGCCAGGATGTTCGTGCCCGGCAGCATGACCGACACCGGGCTCACCCCGCACCACTGGGGGATGTACGCGACATGACCGGCCGCTGCCTGCACGAGATCTTCGCCGAGCGCGCCGCGAAGGCCCCCGACCGGATCGCCGTGACCTGCGGCGCCGAGGAGATCACCTACGGAGACCTGGACGCCCGGGCCGACCGGCTGGCCTGCCTGCTGCAGGCCGCGGGGACCGGCCCCGGCGTGCTGGTGGGGCTGTGCGCGGACCGCGGCATCGACCTGGTGGCCGGGCTGCTCGCGATACTCAAGGCGGGCGGCGCGTACGTGCCGATCGACCCCGGCTACCCGGCGGGGCGGATCGCGTACCTGCTGGAGGACAGCGGGGTCGGCACCGTCGTCACCACGTCGGACGTGGCCGCCCGGCTGGACGGCGTGCTGCCCGGCCAGGTCGTGCTCGCCGACGCCGAGCCGCCCGAGGGACGCCCCGCGGCCACGGCCCGCGACGAGGACCTGGCCTACGTCATCTACACCTCCGGCTCGACCGGCGCGCCCAAGGGGGTGCTGGTCGAGCACCGCAACGTCGTGCGCCTGCTGGAGCGGACCGAGCAGTGGTTCGGCTTCGGCGACGACGACGTCTGGACGCTCTTCCACTCCGTCAGCTTCGACTTCTCGGTGTGGGAGCTGTGGGGCGCGCTGCTGTACGGTGGCCGGCTGGTGATCGTCCCGGCCGAGGTGGCCAGGTCGCCCGAGTCGCTGCGCCGGCTGCTGGTGGCGGAGGGCGTCACCGTGCTCAACCAGACGCCCTCCGCGTTCCGGCACCTGGTGGCGGCCGACGCCCGGCAGGAGGAGCCGTCGCCGTACCGGCTGCGCCGGATCGTCTTCGGCGGCGAGCGGCTGGACGTCGAGCTGCTGGCCCCGTGGATCGACCGCTACGGCGACGAGCACCCGCAGCTCGTCAACATGTACGGCATCACCGAGACCACCGTCCACGTGACCTACCGCCGCATCCGCGCGGCCGACCTCGGCCACCCGGAGCTGAGCCCGATCGGCGTGCCCATCCCGGACCTGCGCCTCGACGTGCTCGACGAGCACGGCCGCCCGGCCGTCACCGGGAACCTGCACGTCTCGGGCCCCGGGCTGGCCCGCGGCTACCTCGACCGGCCCGAGCTGACCGCCGAGCGGTTCAGGGTCGCGCCGGACGGCGGGCGCCGCTACGACTCCGGCGACGTCGTCACCCGCCTGCCCGGCGGCGAGTACGCCTACCTCGGGCGGTCCGACGACCAGATCAAGGTCCGCGGGTTCCGCCTGGAGCCCAGGGAGATCGAGCTGTGCCTCCTCGGCCATCCGGGGGTCGCCCACGCGGTGGTGGCCCACCGCGACTACGGCGAGGGCGACGTGCGGCTGCTGGCCTTCGTCGTGCCGGACGGCGATCCGGGGCCGGACCTGATCGACCAGCTCACCGAGCGGGCCGCGAGCCGGCTGCCGGCGCACGCCCGCCCGTCCACCTACCACATCGTGTCGGAGATCCCCATGACGCCGCAGGGAAAGGCGGACCGCGCCGCTCTGGCCAGGTCCGCGCAGGCATCGTCGGCCGCCAAGGTCGTGCAGCGCATCGCCGAGGACGTGCTCGAACGCGACGAGGTGCCACCCCGGGTGGACCTGTTCGACCTGGGCGCGACCTCGCTGGCGATGACCCGCATCATCGCCCAGGTGAACGAGCGCTTCGGGCTGGAGCTGACGGGACGCGAACTGGAGGAGGAGGCGTCGGTCGCCGCCCTGGCCTCCTGCGTCGAGGAACGACTGACCGTGAGGGGATAGACCCATGCACGAGACCACCGTCCGGGGCGAGTACTCGATGACCCCCGAGGAGCTGAAGAGCTTCCACACCCAGGGCTACTTCGGCCCGTTCAAGGTCTACGAGATCGACGAGATGCGCCAGAACTGGCGGCGCGAGCGCATGCGTCTCATGGACCGCAGCAACGCCGTCTACCGCGACGACGCCGCCTCCGGCAACACCAACATCTCCAACTACGACCGGCACCTGGACTCGGCCTTCCTGGCCGACCACATCAGCCGGCCGCAGATCGTGGACCGCGTGGTGAGCGTGCTCGGCCCTGACGTGCTCTGCTGGCGCACCGAGTTCTTCCCCAAGTACCCCGGGGACGAGGGCACCGACTGGCACCAGGCCGACACCTTCGCCAACGCCTCCGGCAAGCCGCAGATCGTCTGGCCGCAGGCGGAGGAGTTCGGCGGCACGATCACCGTCTGGACCGCCTTCACCGAGGCGAACGAGGACACCGGGTGCCTGCAGTTCATCCCCGGCACCCACGAGACGATGTTCTACGACGAGACCAAGCGCATGCACTACGACCCCAACAAGATCAACCAGGAGGACAAGGACGGCGTCCGGCGCGGCTTCTTCGGCTACGACTACCGCGACCTGCAGATCGACCCCGACTGGAAGCCCGACGAGTCCCAGGCCGTCTCCATGGTGATGAGGCCGGGCGAGGCCATCCTGTTCTGGTCGACGCTCATGCACGCCTCGCTGCCGCACCGGGGCCTGACCGACGAGATGCGCCTGGGGTTCGCGGCCCGGTACGTCCCGACCAAGGTGGACGTCTACCCCGACACCGACGAGATCGAGGAGTACGGCGGCCGGGTCAGCCTCGACCGGTACGGCGCCGTCCTGGTCACCGGGCAGAACACCAACCCGCACAACAGGATCGCCACGGCCACCACCACCGGCCACCCCTTCACCACCCGGTGAGGCCCGCCGTGACCTCTCCCCGCCCACGGCGCGCGGCGACCCGCGCGTCCTCCCGCCACCCACGGAATGCGGTGATCATCTCGTGGCCGCCGAACTGAGACGTCTGACCCGGGCCGTGCAGGACGCGCGGCCCCTGGTGGACGTCCTGCGGCATCCGGTGCGCCTGGCCGGCCCGCCCGGCCTCGCCTCCCTCCTGGGCCGTGTGACCCGACGGCTGGGCGCACCGGAGTTCGCCCTGACCGACCACGACTCGCTCGACACCTTCGAACGCCTGGTCAGCGACCATCTCGCGCTCCGCGACGGCATGGGCGAGGACCTGTCGCCGGCCGTCGTGGACGAGGTCGTGGACGCCGCGGCGCGGGACGGTTTCGAGGGGCTGTGCACGCGCGAGGAGGTCGTGCCGGCGGACGGAGGCCCGCCGCTGCCCGCCTACGCGGCCGGCGACCCGCGGTCCCCGGCCGTCGTGATCGTGGCCGCCTGCGGCATGCCGGCCCGCCTGTGCGAGCAGTGGATGCGGTTCCTGTCCCGCACCCATCACGTCCTGACCTGGGAGACCCGGGGGTTGTTCGGGCAGGACCCCCCGGCGGAGCCGGACGTGGGGGTGACGGCCCAGGCCGGCGACCTCTTCGCGGTCATGGACCATTTCGGCGTCCGGCGCGCGCACCTGATGTGCCTGTGCGGCGGAGCCGTCATCGGCCTGGCCGCCGCGCATCTCCACCCCGATCGGGTCGATTCGCTCAGCCTGTGGCACGGCGACTTCGCCGCCGTGAAGGGCGCCGACCGGACCCACCACCAGCAGAACCTGGTGGGGCTCATGGAGATGGCCGCGACCGGCCCCGACCGGGCCGCCGCCATCCATCCCGTGCTCTGCCAGACGATGCTCTCCTCGGTGCCGCCCGACCTGGCCCACCTGGTGGTCTACCCGTACGCGACGCCCGAGCTGCTGCACCGCTACTGCCGCCTGAACGGCGAGATCATGACGACGGACGTGAGCCCCTGGCTGGCCGGGATCGACCGGCCCGTCCTGGTGGTCTCCAGTCATGACGACGAGACCGCCCACCCGGCGGGGTCGAAGGCCGTGGCGGCGGCGCTGCCGGACGCCGTCCTGCATCTGCGGGCGCACGGCGACCACATATCGCTGTTCAAAGGTGACCCGGAGTTGATGGATATGGCCCGGGACTTTATTGACTCCGCAGCGGCCCGATAACGGCCGAAATCCGCTTCCAGGCAATTCTTCGGACATTTCAGAGAATTGTGGGGCAGCTTGTTAATCAGTCGATTGATGGGTAGGGGCAACGACGACATGAAATGAATTCCGAGGGGCGGGGTAAATGAAGTCATCGGACGCTGCGCAACTGAGAGCCGGGCTCCGCTCCTTCATCTCCCAGGAAACGTCGGGCGCCTGCTCGATCCGGGTGCCGAGACGCGCCAACATCTACAACTGCGGCCAGCGCGACAGCAACATCTACGTGATCGAGAGCGGCCAGATCAAGACCCAGATGTACGCGCGCTGCGGCAAGGAATGCCTGCTCTCGATCTTCACCGCCGGCGACATCTTCGGTGAGTCCTCCCTGCTCGGAGCCGAGCGCAACGAGACGGCCACCGCCATGCGGACCACCTGGGTGCGCCGCATCCCGGCCGCCCGCTTCCGCGCCGCCATGGCCGAGAACGAACTCATGGACGGATTCATCGACTATCTCGCACTACGCCTGCGGGAACAGCAGGAAGTGATCGCGACAATGGTCACGATGGACAGCGAGCAGCGCCTTGCCTCCGTTCTCCTGCGCTTATCCAGAAAGATCGGTAAGCGCCGTGCCCCGAATGTGCGGGCCATCGAGGAACGCATCACCCAGGAAGAACTCTCCGGCATGGTCGGCACCACCCGCTCGCGCGTCGGATTCTTCCTCAAGCGATTCAAGGACGCCGGCCTGGTCCTGCCCACCTCGGACCCGTTCCTGGTCGTGGACGAGGAACGCCTGGCCGAGTACGTCGACGAGGTCAACTGACGGCCGGCGAGCCGCCCCCGGCCCGGTCCGCGCGCGGCGGGCCGGGCCGGGCGGCGTTCAGCAGGAGATCAGCTCGAACGGCACCGCCGGCCGGCCGCCGAACCGCTGCCCCGCGGCGTTCACGAACCCCTCCAGCGGCACCCGGGCCCCGCCCGGCGGCACCCCCAGCGCCGACAGGTACGCCGCGTGCGCCTCGACCGAGGCCAGCGCCGCGTCCAGGTATCCGGTCACGTCCACCGCGTGCGTCGGGTGGACGGAACCGGCGATGGCCACGTACTTGACGCCGCCCCACGGCTCGGCGCCGGCGTCGGGCAGGATCCAGCGGTTGCCCGCGTCGAGGACCGCGTCCAGCACGGCCCGGCCGGTGACGCGGTGGTCGGGGCTGTTCCACTTCCCGGTGAAGGTGAAGTCGTGGTGGTTGAAGGTGATCACCAGCTCGGGCCGGTGCCGGCGCAGCGCCGCCACCAGGTCGTGCCGGAGCCGGGGTGAGTGCTCGATCCCGCCGTCGGGATGGTCGAGGAACTCCACCGACGAGACGCCGACGATGGCGGCGCTCGCCCGCTGCTCCTCCTCCCGCACCTTGCGCGCCTGGTCCGGCGGCATCGAGTCGATGCCCGCCTCGCCGCGGGTGAGCAGGAGGTAGCCGACCTGCTTGCCGGCCCCGGTCCAGGCGGCCACGGCGCCGGCGCTGCCGAACTCCATGTCGTCGGGGTGGGCCACGACGGCCAGTGCTCTCGTCCAGTCATCGGGCATGGGCTGTAAGTCGTCCGTCATGTCCTTCCCCCTGACATGCAGGAAGATCGCTAAACCTGATCGTCCGGCCCGTAGCGGCGGGCGATCTCCTGGGAGGAGGGCCAGCGGCTGTAGGCCGGCGAGCGCGGCCAGCCGTCGGGGGAGTCCTGCCACTCCTCCTGCCGCCCGTACGGCAGCAGGTCGATCAGCGCGAAGGTGTGCGTGAGCTGCTCGGTGCCCCGGCCGTCGGTGTGCCAGGTGCGGTACACCGCGTCGCCGTCGCGCAGGAACACGTTCACGGCGAAGCCCGCGCCGGGCGGCGCGCCGACGTCGGCCCCGAACGGGCTGCCGGCCGTCGAGTACCAGGGCATCCGGTTGCCGACCCGCCGCCTGTAGGCCAGGGCCTCGTCGATCGGGCCCTGGGTGACGACGACGAACCGCGCGTCGTAGTCGTCCAGGAACTCCAGGCGGGTGAACTGCGCGGTGAACCCCGTGCACCCCGGGCACTGCCACTCCTTGCCGGGGAACCACATGTGGTTGTAGACGATCAGCTGCCGCTTTCCCGCGAAGACGTCGGCCAGCCGGACCGGCCCGTCCTCGCCCTCCAGGACGTAGTCGGGCATCCGCACCATCGGCAGGCGACGGCGCTGGGCGGCGATGGCGTCGAGCTCGCGGGTGGCGGCCTTCTCCCTGGCCCGCAGCTCGTCGAGCCGGAGCCGCCAGGTCTCGGCGTCGACGACGGGCGGTAGTGCGTTCGCGCTCATGGTCCCTCACTGATCGGTCGCTGCTTGCGATGCACGGGGACAGACCCGCCGCGCCCGCGAAACTCATCGGCCCGCCCGCCTCCCGCCGAGACCGCCCGGATCAGCCGGTGACTCCCGGCGGTAGCCTTCTCCCTCGGGTGGAACCCGGGAGGGGGCGCGGATGAAACTCGGCAATCTCGAACGGTCGGTCATGGAAGCCCTGTGGCGGCATCCCCACGGCCTGTTCGCCCACGACCTCGCGGCCGGCCTGCCCTCCGAGCCCGCCGTCACGACGGTCCTGACCGTGCTGATGCGCCTGGCGAACAAGGGCATGGTCGCCCGCGAGCGGGTCGGCCGGGCCCACCTCTACAAGGCCACCGCGGACAAGGACGCCTTCGTCGCCGAAGCCATGCGCGCGGCGCTGGCGGAGGCCGGCGACGTGGTGACGGCGGGCTTCGCGGGCCCGGCGGACGGCGACGATATCCTGGGCGGCACGCCCGGAAAGAGGTGCCCTGTGTACGAGATCGTGGCCGCTCTCGCGCCCCCCGTCGTGGTCGGCGGAGCCTTCATCGTCGGCGTCGTCCACCTCGTGCGCGCCGAAGCGCGGGCCAAGGCCGCCGAAGGCCGGGCCGCGCGCGAGCGGGCGGCGGCCCCGCCCGAGCCGGGAGGGCAGCCGGAGCCGCGGGCCGACGGCTGACCCCGCGCCGCTACCGGCCGGGCCCGTCGTGGCCGGGCCGCTCGGTGCGGGCGGCCCCCGTCCGCTCGGCGCCCGCCTCGGCCGCGTAGCGGAGCAGGTGGCGGGCGGCGGCCTCCAGGTCGGCGGCGGCGGTCAGGCACGCCGCCAGATGGGCGGTCACCGCCGCGCGCAACCAGGCAGGCGTCCCGTCGCCCGCCTTCAGACCTGCCTCGACGGCGCGCAGCCGCTCGGCGCAGGCGGCGAGGGCGCGGGCGTCCGCGCGCAGGACTTCGGCGTGCGCGACGATCGCGGCGATCGGGGCGGACATGGCTCCTCCGTCAGCCCGTCGGCACCGGGACGGCGGCGTCCCGGAGCGTCCGGCGGGTGGTGGCCGACAGGCACAGCAGCGGGCGGGCGCCGTCGAGGCCCAGCTCGCGCAGCCGATCGGCCAGCGGGTGGGCCGACCCCGGCTCGACGGCCAGCCGCAGCGACGGCGCCGCGTGCAGCCGGGCCCGCCCGCGGGCGCGGACGTGGGACCGCAGCACCGCGCCGGCCTCCCGGGCGTAGCCGACCAGGCCGGGATCGGGCAGCGGCAGGCCGGGGCCGAGCCGCCCGCGCAGCGTGAGGATCCGGTCGGCGGCGAGGTGCGCGGACCCCGGGCCGAGCCGCAGCTCCAGAGCCGTCAGGCAGGTCTCGCCGCCCCACAGCCGCGCCCCCAGGCCCTGGACGACCGCGCTGTCGACCGCCGAGCCGACGAGGAAGGCGCCGCAGCGGCGCACGTCCGCGCCCCGCAGCAGGTCGGGAAGGAGACGCAGGCCCCGCCATGGCGGTCGGAACGGCCCCGGCACGACGACGCCGACCTGCAACTCCGCGTAGTCGCCCACGCCGGTGCGCAGGTTCCGGGCGGCGTGCACGACGACCAGCGCCCGCCCCGCCACCCGAACGACGGGACCGAGCCCCGTGCCCTCCAGCAGCCCCGCCACCGCCGCCGGGCTGACGGCGAAGCAGGCCGTGAGCGCCTCGCCGGCGCGGCCCCTGATCGGCAGCCCGACGCCCCCCTCGGGCCCGCCGACCGGCACGGCCGGGAAGGGCGACCGCTCCGGGCCGGGCGGACGGTCGAACAGCAGGTACGCCTGCGAGCGCACGACCCGCCCCCGGTACGGGGCGAGCCGCTGCTCGATGTGGTCGCGGGCCTCGGGCAGGTCGTCGGTGAGGTTGGCGAGGTAGCGCTCGACGCTGTGGCATTGCGGGAACATGTGGGTGGAGTCGCTGTAGTCCACCACGTACCAGTCGGGGTGCAGGTCGAAGCAGGTGCCGGCGCCCTGCCCGTCGAGGGTGGGGATGATGTCGTGCTGGTTGGTGACGCTGGCCACCCAGGTGCGCGGGTCGGCGGGGCGTTTGA
Organism: Nonomuraea sp. NPDC049684; assembly: GCF_044465345.1. Lineage (NCBI taxonomy): Bacteria > Bacillati > Actinomycetota > Actinomycetes > Streptosporangiales > Streptosporangiaceae > Nonomuraea > Nonomuraea sp. NPDC049684. Next base: position 133,719 of record NZ_JBITLO010000003.1, read on the forward strand.
AGTCGACGGGCGAGCCGACGGCCACGGCGTGCGTGACCGTGTGCCGGGCGCAGAAGCCGGGGTCCTGGGCCAGGTTCATGATCGCCGCCCCGCCCGCGCTGTGCCCGACGAGCGCCAGTTCGGCGCCCGGCGGCGGCCCGTAGTCGGCGACGGCCTGTGCCAGGGCGCGGCTGTAGGGGCTGGCGGCCAGGACGGCGCTGCTGAACGCGCCCAGCAGGTCCTGGGGCGACTCGCCGTCGGGACGCCCGAGCCGCATGCCCGGCGCGTGCAGGACGTGACGGATCACGCCGTCCGGGCCCTCGACGCTCTGGAGGAGGGCCCGGCCGGTGGTGCCGATCGTGCTGATGTTGGACAGGAAGCCGAGCAGCGACCCTTGCGCGCACAGCCGGGCCGACTCGGCCGCGCTCAGCTCGACCCGGCGCGCGGCGCCGTCCCCGACGTCGAGGACGGCGATCGCCCTGTTGCTCACGCCGAGGAGCGGATCGGCGGTGGCGAAGCCCCGTCCCGTCGCGATGAGCCAGGCGGCGGCGTCGTTGAGCGGGTTCTCGTCCAGCAGCGCGCGCAGCGCCAGGACCTCGCCGAAGACCGGCGCGAGCTGACTCAGCGCGCGCACCGCGCCACGGTCCTTGAGCAGGGCGCGCAGGGCCCGCACGGCCTCCACGTCGCGGTCGGCGGCGGCCGCCTCGATGAGCCGGGCGAGCATGGGATCGTCGGTCAGCTCGGGATGGGCGACCGCCACCGCCGCCACGCGCAGCCGCAACGACGTGGCCAGCACCCGCACGGCCAGGCTCTCGGCCCCCAGCATGGCGCCGGCCTTGGCGGCCGCGGTCGCCAGCCGGCCGCCGGCGAACGAGCAGCCGAGGCCGCGGCCGTTCGTCGTGGCCCGCAGCAGCGCGCGGTAGGCGGGCCGGGCCGCCGAGGGGGCGCGCGGCACGGCGCGCAGCAACGCGTCGTCGGTCAGCGCGGCCGTGGCGTGCGAGGCCGCGCCGTGGATCGTGACCGCGATGTCCACCAGCTCCCGGGCCAGGGCGCGCAGGGGCCCGGCGGCCGGGTCGTCGCCGCCGGTCACGGCCGGGCCCGCCGGGACATGCTGACGAAGCGGGGGGCCGGGTCCTCGGGCGTGTTGCGGCGCAGCACGTCCGCGAGCGTGCGCGTGGCCGCAATGACGCGCAGGCCCTGGGGGGAGAACGTGGCGGCGTTGAAGATCCGCGGCGCCAGCAGCGGGTTGGTGAGCGCCTGGGAGAAGGCATCGATGGCGATGATCTTGGTCAGCAGCGGCGGCAGGATCGCGTCGGGGGAGCCGGGCTCCTCGGCGAACAGCCCGACGTACAGGTCGACGTCGTCGACGTCGCGGTAGAGGTCGCGCAGCGCGCCGCTGACCCGCCGGTCGCCGGTGATCTGCTCGAAGGCGCGCACCCGGGGGAAGCGGCAGTGCTCGCGGTAGCCGTTGTACGGCGCCAGGCCGAGCGCCCGGGAGTCGGCCAGGCTGGCCACGTCGATCTCACGCAGCACCGGGTCGGTGTTGAACAGGCCGATGCGGCCGGCGCGCTGGCGGGAGGCGTCCTCGAACAGCCGCCCGAGGCCGGGCCCGGGGATCAGCGAGCCGGCGAAGAAGGTCTCGGCCATCGGCAGCTCCCGCCCGGCCACCGACAGCCGGGACGGGACCAGGCTGTGCCAGCGGTAGACGAGGTTGAACTCCACGGAGGCCCAGTTCTGCCGGTGCCAGGCCGCGCGGTCGAGCCGCGTCGCCAGCCACGGGTCGAGGGCGAACCGGAAGTGGTAGGGGGTGATGTGGTTGATGTACTCCTCGACGACCAGCTTGATCAGCAGCACGATGAGGACGTTGCGGGCGGTCTGGAACAGCCGTTCGTCGTCCCAGCGCGGGTTCTCCCGGGCCAGCAGCCGCGCCACCCGGTTGTGCTCGCGCAGGAACAGCACCGTGAGCATGGTGAAGCCGATCTGGCCGTTGCCCCGGTCGCTGCCGGTGGCGAACAGCGTGTCGCGCTGGGCGTCGGAGAGCGTGTCGAAGCGGATGACGCGCAGCGGGGCGAACTCCGGCTTGATCTTGCCGTTCTCGCACAGGTAGGGCGGGAACTCGCCGCCGCCGAGCGACTGGCTCTTGAGCAGCCCGCCGTCGAAGGCGCGCAGCGCGGCCGTCGCCGCCTCGTCGAGGCCGTAGACCTGGTTGAGGTCGATGTGGTGGTTGGAGCTGTTCTTGCGCGGGTCGCGCGGGACGTTGACGTCGCCGCGCAGGAAGCCGTCGGTGAACCACTGGGCGAAGTACGCGAACAGCACCGTGGAGCGCGGGCACGGGATCATGGATTCGCCGCGGGCGAACAGGTCGGCGGCTCTTTCCGGCGTGGGCAGCCGCTCTTCGGGGACGGCGACCGGAGGCAGGTGCCTGCCGCTGTAGGTGCGGTCGGTCAGGGAGGCCCACGAGGTGTAGTCGGCCATGGTGCTCAGCGGCTCGGGGCGCGGCGGCATCTCGCGGATCGCGTGGTCGATCAGCGAGGCGTTGATCCGGCGCCGCACCGGGCGGCTGCTCTGCAGCAGGTCCCAGAGGGGCCGGCCGTGGGTCAGGGCCAGGAACCGCAGGCGGTTGGACAGGCCGTCCGTGGCGATGCTGCGTGCTCGGCTCGCCGCCATCGTCAGCCTTCCCGCACGCCGGCGCCGAGCCCGAGCGCGAAGGCGTCGGGGAAGATCCCGAGCGACCGCTCCACCCGGCCTTCCGGCGGCGGCAGCAGCCGCACGCCCGGACGCAGCAGCAGCCGGCGCACGGTCTCGGCGATCACCACCCCGGCCACGTGCACGCCGAGGCAGGCGTGATGACCGGAGCCGAAGAACAGCCGATGGTGACGGGGACGGTCGAGGCGGAACTCGCCGGGCTCCGGCACCACGGCCGCGTCGAACATGGCCGAGGCCGGCGCCGCCAGCACGAACGTGCCCGCCGGGATCACCGTGCTGCGCGGCGTGCCGGCGGCCAGCACGTGGTCGCGCTCGCACAGCCGGGGAAGCAGCTTGAAGAACGGGCTGAACCGCAGCGCCTCCCAGACGTAGGGGTCGAACCGCTCGGGATCGCCGGCGGCGGCCGTCGCCTCGGCCAGCTCCCGCGGGCGCAGCAGGAGCTGCTCGACCGCCTCGGCCATGGCCCCCGGCGCGCTCTCCACGAAGCCCAGCGGCAGCCCGGCCATGTTGATCACGATGCGGTCGTCGGAGACGCCGGGCAGGGACGCCCGCACCAGGCGGGCGAAGACGTCGTCGGGCAGGTCGCGCCCGGCGCGCAGCGCGGCCCGGTGCTCGGCGAGCAGGTCGCGCAGGTATCCGACCAGCTCGGCGCCCGCCTTGACGGAGGCCGCCTGGAGCTCGGGGTCGCCGAGGAAGTTGGCGAAGCCGTCGGCGACGATGGCCCGCGTCCAGTGGCCCAGGGTCTTCGGGGCGGGGCCGGGAACGCCGAAGTACCGCGCGCACACGCCGAGGGCGACCGGGCGGAACAGCCCTTCGACCGCCTCCAGGCGCCCGCCCGGCTCGGCGGCGTCGAGCAGCTCGTCGGCCAGGCGGCCGGTCAGCTCGCGCACGCCGGCCGCGTCCTGCGGGGCGAGCATGAGCTGCATCAGGCCCTTCTCCCGCCAGTTCATCGGCGTGGCGTCCCGGCCCAGCATGAACGGGGCGCCCAGCGCGGCGTCGAGGCGGGGACCGAAGGCGCGTACGGAGAAGACCTGCTCGTGGGCGAGCACCTCGGCCACGTCGGCGAAGCGGGTCACGACCGTGAAGGCAGGGGTGACGAAGATCGGACGCCGCTCGCGCAGCTCGGCGAACAGGTTCCGCCAGTCGGTCCGCATCCACTCCCGGACCAGGCCGAACGCCGATATCGGGTCTTTGGCCAGCGCCTGGTCGTACCTCTCCAGATAGCCGCCCGTGGTCGCCTGATCGACAGCACCCATTCGTGGACCTTCCGCCTGATATCGGAGCGCACAGGGATGATCACTTTGCGCAATCACAATCTAGGGAGGCGTCACAGCCTTTCTTCATGACAACCGAGTGCATTGTTTTGGTGCCTCACGGTAATGACTCCGTCACTGTCAGGACATTGCCGCAGTCCATGGGCCTGGTCATTGAATAAGGAGCCTGATCGACCCGTACCGCTCATGGGAGGAAACGTGACGTCACCCCTGCCGCAGCCGGGCACGGCGGAGACGGTGACGGTCACCACCGGCCGCCGCACCGCCTATCTGGTCGTCCTGGTCGTCCTGCCCGTGCTGCTGCTGGCCCTCGCGGTGCCGGCGGCCTGGGGCTGGGGCATCGGCCCGCGCGACCTGGCCATCGCGGTCGTGATGTACCTGGTGAGCATCTTCGGCATCGCCATCGGCTACCACCGCCTGTTCACCCACCGCGCCTTCAGGGCCAGCCGGGCGCTGCGGATCGCGCTCATGCTGGCCGGCGGCATGGCCGTCGAGGGCCCCCTCACGCTGTGGGCCGCCGAGCACCGCCGCCACCACAAGTACGCCGACCGCGAGGGCGACCCGCACTCGCCGTGGCGCTACGGCGACAGCGGCCCCGCCCTGCTGCGCGGCATGCTGCACGCCCACATCGGCTGGTTCTACACGGCCCGCAAGCGCTCCAGCCGCCGGCACTGGGTGCCCGACCTGCTGGCCGACCCGGACGTGCGCCGCTTCGACGCCGCCTACCCGGCGGTCGTGCTGCTGTCGTTCGCGCTTCCGGCCGCCGCCGGCGGGCTCTGGTCGATGTCGTGGGCGGGGGCGTGGAGCGGGCTGCTGTGGGGCGGCCTGGTCCGCTACGCCGTCGTGCACCACGTCACCTGGTCGGTGAACTCGATCGCCCACACCTTCGGCGACCGCCCGTTCCGCACCAGGGACCGGTCGTCCAACGTGTGGTGGGTGGCGATGCTGACGCTCGGCGAGGGCTGGCACAACTGGCACCACGTCGACCCCACCTGCGCCCGGCACGGCGTGCTCAAGGGCCAGCTCGACCCCAGCGCGCGGCTGATCCGCTGGTTCGAGCGGGCGGGCTGGGCCCACGCCGTGCGCTGGCCGACCGCGGACCGCCTCACAGCCCGCCGCGCCGAGCGCGGCTCCGGTTCTGTCACCGGCTCCGTCCCCGGTTCCGTCCCCGACTGAGCGCCGGGCGCGCGGAGGCGCCCGGCCCCCCGGCTCACCGGCCCAGGTCGTCCCACTCCTGGAGCAGGTGGGCGGTGGCGGCGGCGGGGGCGGTGAACGACCAGCGGCCCGGCGGCAGGTCGAGGGCGCAGCCGCCGTCGGCCAGCCTGGTGGTCGGCAGTTGCTCGCCCAGGCCCATGAGGAAGGTGCCGTTGACGGTCATCCCGTCCCAGGCGCCGCGTACGGGCAGCACCGCGCGGGCGGTCACGCCCTCCGGGACGGCGAAGGTGAACTGGACCCCGTCGGGCCCGGCCCGCCAGCCCGACTCGACGGCCCCCGACGCGCTCGCGTACCGGGCGTGCGCCTGCCGCAGCAGCGGCACGGGGCCCGGACGCAGCAGCAGCTCGCCGAACCCGCCGCCCGTCCCGCGCGGGTCGTCGCCCAGGCCGGCCACGTGCCGGAACAGCCAGTCGCCCACGCAGCCGTAGGCGTAGTGGTTGAAGGAGTTCATGGCCGGCGTCTGCAGGCCGTGCCGGTGGTGCCAGGCGTCCCAGCGTTCCCACATGGTCGTCGCCCCGGCGCGGAGCTGGTAGCGCCACGACGGGTAACCCTCCTGGTTGAAGATCCGGCACGCCAGGTCGTGGTGGCCGGTCTCCGACAACACGGGCAGCAGCAGGGGGGTGCCGACGAAGCCCGTCATGAGCCGGTGCCCGTCGGCGCGGACCAGGTCGGCCAGCGCCCGAGCCGACCCGGCGCGGTCCTCAGGCCGGACGAGATCCCAGGCCAGGGCGACGGCGTAGCCGGTCTGCGTCTCGGTGCGCAGCCTCGGGCCGTCGAGGAAGGCCAGCCGGAACGCGTCCGACACGCGGGCGGCGGCCTCGTCGTACTCGGGGCCGTGCGGCTCGCCGAGCACGGCGGCCGCGTGCGCGATCAGGCGGAGGCTGCGGGCCAGCGCGGCGGTGGCGATGAGGCTCCTGGGCGTCTCCACCGTGCCGGGGGCCAGCCAGTCGCCCAGCGCCCGGCCCGGACGCAGGCCGTCGTCGGACTGCGCCAGGCAGTAGGCGGCCCAGCGCCGCATCGGGTCGTACGCGCGGCGCAACGTGCGGTCGTCGCCGTAGCGCCGCCACAGCAGCCACGGCACCTCGACCAGCGCGTCGGACCAGACGGGGGAGTCGTAGCCGTACTCGGGCAGCACCGGCGCGACGTGCGGGACGGCGCCGTCGGCCCGCTGCCCGTCGATCAGCGTCGTCACCCAGCCGGACAGGAACGCCTGCGTGTGCCGCAGGAAGCTGAGCGTCGAGCCGAACACCGAGATGTCGGCCGTCCAGCCGGTCCGCTCGTCGCGCTGGGGGCAGTCGGTCGGCACGCTGACCAGGTTGCCGTCCGCCGACGCGCCGATGTTGGCGACGAGCTGCCGCACGGCGGGGTCGCTCACGGTCAGCGAGCCGGTGACGGCGAGCGCGGACGACAGCAGCACCGCCTCCAGGTCGTCCGGCCTCAGCGCGCCCGGCCAGCCGGTGACCTCCGCGTAGCGGAACCCGTGCAGGGTGAAGGCGGGCTCCACGACGTGTGATCCGGCGTCGAGGACGAACTCGTCACGCTGGTCCGCGGTGCGCAGGTTGTCGGTGTAGAGCCGCCCGGTCGCGGTCAGCTCCTCCCCGTGCCGCACGACGATCCGCACGGGCCCCGGCGCGTCCACGCGCAGCCGGACGCGCCCGACGACGTTCCGCCCGAAATCGGCCACCTGCACGCCCGGCGCGGGCTCGGTCACCGACACGGCGGGCACCGTGCCGATCACCCGGACCGGGGGAGCGGGGTCGGCCTCCACCAGGATCTCCGGCGCGGCGGTCGTCCCGGCCGGCCCGGTCCCTGCCGAGGGCGTCTGGACGGTCTCGCCCATCACCAGGTCGGCGCGCGGGCGGCCGAGGTCCCGCCGGGTCCAGGCGGCGTCCGTGGCGAACACGCGGCGCGGGCCGTCGTCGTCGCGCACGAGCACCTGGGCGCTGACCGCGGGCCGGTCGCCGTAGCGGCGCGGGCCGCCGCCGGCGACGTGACCGGCGTACCAGCCGGGGGCCAGCCACAGCTCCAGCTCGTTCTCGCCGGGCGCCAGCAGGTCCGTGAGCTCCAGCAGCCGGTAGCGCGTCCGGTGGCCGTAGTCGGTCCAGCCGGGGGCCAGCTCCTCCTGGCCCAGCCGGGCGCCGTTGAGCAGCGCCCGGTAGACGCCGAGCGCGGTGGCGGCCAGCCAGGCGCGTCCCGGCGCGGGCCGCCAGGTGAACGTCCCGCGCAGGCTCACCGCCGCCTCGGGATCGCCCGGCAGCCAGGGCGCGTCCCAGGCGCCGCGCGCCCGCAGGCCCGTGGTGAACGCGCCCGCCGCCAGCCCCTCAACCTCCCAGGTGTACGGCGTCAGCGGCCTCAGCAGGCCGTCCGGCACGTCCACGCCGTGCGACCCGGCGGGCACGGTGGACCGCCAGACCTCGCGCCCGTCCGCGGACAGCGCCACGGTGGCCTCCGCGGTCGTCCGGGCGTCCCACGACAGGCGGGGGGACGGCTCGTCCACGCCCACCGGGTCGGCCAGGCCGCACGTCAGGCCCGCCCGCGCGCCGGGCGGGGCCGGCCGGATGTAGGGCGTCTGCGCGCCCGAGACCTGCACGTCGAGCACCCCCGAGTTCCGGTTCACGCATCGAGCCCGGTGGTGAAGGCGTTGTGCAGGCCGTCGATGTCGACGCCGGACAGGCTCGGCGCCATCACGTTGATCAGCAGCACGAAGCACGCGTCCTGCTCCGGGTACATCCACCACTGGCAGCCCGAGGCGCCGCCGTGCCCGTACAGCCGCCGTTCCAGCAGGCCGGGGGCCGAGTGGCGCAGGTTCCAGGTGAGTCCCCAGTCCTGCCCGGCGTTGACCGGGTCGGGCTGGAGCTTGACCAGGCCCGTCGTCTGCGGGGTCGTCATGGCGGCCAGGGTGGTGGGGTGGATCAGCGCGCGGTCGCCGCGCAGCAGCGCCCCGCCCAGCGCCAGCAGGTCCTCGGCGCGGGAGAACAGCGCGCCCGCCGGGTGGCGGAGCCGGACGAACGCCTCGAAGTCGAAGCCGGGCCCGAGCAGTTCGAGGCCGTGCACCTCGGCCGCCGCGCACGCGGGGTCGAAGGTGATCCGCCCGCCGCCCGGCACCAGCGTGTTCAGGTCGGAGTCGACCAGCTCGGCCACGTCGCGCCCGGTGACGTCGCGGACCATCTCCGCGATCCCGGCGAAGGCCAGGTTGGAGTAGTGGCTGAGGGTGCCCGCCTCGAACAGCGACGGCGCGGTGAGGAGGTGCTCCACCAGGTCGTCGGGGGTCAGCGTCTGCTCGGCGATGCCGCTGGTGTGGGTCAGCAGGTGCCAGAGCGTCACGTCGGGACGGGCGAAGTTCGGCAGCACGTCCCGCAGCGGGCGGCGCAGCGACAACAGCCCGCGCTCGACCTGGCGCAGGGCCAGCAGGCCCATCAGCGGCTTGGTCACCGAGAACAGCGCGAAGTGGTCGTCGGTCCTGGTCTCGCGGCCGTCGTGGGCGCCGAACGCCTCCAGCACCTGGATCCCGTCGGAGGTCGCGGCGCCGAACACCGCGCACGGCAGCCGCCCCTCCTTGATCTCGCGCCTGACCCAGTCGAGCGCGATGTCGTGCGTGGTCATCCCTTCAGTGCACCTTCCGTGAGGCCGGCCAGGACGCGCTTCTGCGCGACGGCGTACACCGCCACCAGGGGCAGCGTGGTGAGCAGGACGTGGGCGAAGACGAGGTTCCAGTTCAGGCTCTGCAGGGTGCCGGAGGCGAACTGGAACAGGCTCAGCGGCAGCGTGGCGTTCGCGCTGCCCTGGAGCAGGAAGAGGGCGAAGAAGAAGTCGTTCCAGACGTTGATGATCAGGATCACGCCGCCGACGAACAGCACCGGCCGCAGCAGGGGCAGCAGGATGCGCACGAACACCTGCGGACGCGAGGCGCCGTCGATGGCGGCGGCCTGCTCCAGGTCCGGCGGGAACGCCCGGACGAACCCGGTGGCCAGGAAGATCACCACGCCCAGGCGGCAGCCGGTCATCGTCAGCACGTAGCCGAGCGAGCCGCCGTCCAGCGACAGGGCGCGCAGCAGGTAGACGGTCGGGATGATGGACGGCGGCAGCAGGATCGACAGCCCCATCACGAAGTAGGCCGCCTGCAGCCACCGTGACCGGCTGCGCCCGAACGCCCACGCCGCCGCCGCGCCGAGCAGCACCACGGCGATCACGATCGGCACGGTCACCTTGAGGCTGTTGAGCAGCCCGGTCAGGTAGCCGCCCCGGTCGAGCACGATGCCGTAGTTCTCGGCGATCGCCCACGTCCTGGGCAGGCCGAGGCCCAGCTCGGCGGCCTCGCCCGCGGGCTTGAAGGAGTTGACGACCACCAGCCAGACGGGCACGAGCACCCACGGGACCGCGAAGACCGTCAGCGCCGCGTACTTGAGCGCCGCTCTCATCCCGTCACCTCCCTGCGCCGCAGCCACCACACCAGGGGGACGGCGGTCGCGATCACCAGCAGCGTCACGGTGAAGCCCAGCGCGCTGGCCGAGCCGAAGAAGCCCTGTCCCCATTGCTGGCGCATCACCACGTTCAGGGCGCGCGTGTGGTCGCCGGGGCCGCCGCCGGTGGTGGCGGCGATGACGTCGTACGCGCTGAGCGCGCCCACCAGCGTGACCGCCACGTTGAAGGTCAGCGCCGGGGCGAGCATCGGGAACACCACCCGCCGCAGCCGGGTCCACGGGCCGGCGCCGTCCACGGTCGCCGACTCCAGCAGCGACTTCGGGATGGAGTTGAGTCCCGCGATGTAGACCAGGGTGATCAGCCCGCTCCACTTCCACGCGTCGATGAACGCGACCACCACCAGCGCGGTGGACGGTTCGCCCAGCCACGCCCACTCGATGCCGAGGAAGGAGTTGATCGCCCCGTCGGGGGCCAGCAGCCCGCGCCAGATGTAGCCGGCGGCCAGCGGCGAGATGAGCGTCGGCAGGAAGAACGCCGAGCGGAAGACGGTGTTGATTCCGCTGGTCCGCTGGAGGGCCAGGGCCAGCGAGAGGCTGACCGTGTTCTGGATCGCCATGCACAGGACCGCGTACAGCACGGTCACGGTGACCGCGTTGGCCAGCAGGTCCTGGTCGATCAGCGTGCGGACGTTCTCCAGCCCGTTCCAGGTGATCTCGGCCCGGAAGCTCGTCCAGGAGGAGAACGCGAACCGCACGTTGAGCAGGAACGGGGCGACGAAGAAGACCGTGACCAGCACGATCGCGGGCAGCGCCCACGGCAGCCAGGCCGCCCTGTTCCGCATCACCATCCGGGCAGCCCTGCCGCCTTGGCCGCCTGCTCGACCTGGCCCTGGAGCTGGGTCGCCGCCTTCTGCGGGTCCTTCTGGCCGGCGATCAGCTCGGACATGAGCTGGGCCAGGCCGCCCATGCCGGGGATGTCGGAGTTGAAGGCGATGACGGCGCCGGTGTCGTACGCCTTCTTGACGTCCTGCAGCACGGAGGAGACGCCCTGCGGGCCGGGCACGTCCTTGAGCACCGGGAAGGTCTTGGACGCGGTGATGTACTCGGCGTAGGCCGGGCCGGTCATGAAGCGCACGAAGTCGAGCGCGGCCTTCTCGCGTGCCGTGTCACCGGTCTTGGGCAGGTAGAACGTGCCGATCGGGCCGGGCGCGTAGGTCACCAGCGGCTTGTCGCTGGACAGGCCGACGAAGCCGACGGACTCGTCCACGGCCTTCTGGTCGCCGCCGGCGGCCGCGAGCAGGGCCGGGAGCATGTCGGAGTGCTGGGCGACCATGGCGGCCTCGCCGGTCACCAGGGCCTTCATCGAGTCCTCGAACTTGGCGGTGACGATGTCCTTGTTGAAGCAGCCGTCGGCCTTCAGCTTGGCGTAGGCGGTCAGTCCGGCGACGAAGGGCGAGCCGGGGTCGGCCAGCGTGCTGCTGTGGCCGGCGATGGCCTTGCCGTAGGCGTTGGCCTGGTTGGCGCCGGCCAGGTAGAGGATGGGCAGGATCTGCACGGGCCAGATCGAGCCGCCCGACTCGAAGACCGGCGTGACGCCGGCGGCCTTGAGCTTGGGGCACGCGGCGGCCAGCTCGGTGAAGTTCGCCGGCGGGGTCAGCCCGGCCTTGGCGAAGACCTTCTTGTTGTAGTAGAGGCCGAAGACCTGGGGGAAACCGGTGATGGCGGCGTAGACCTTGCCGCCCACGGCGCCGGCGGCCTGGTAGAGGTCGCCGGACCTGGCGATGTACGCCTCGCCGGTCAGGTCGCGCAGGTTCTCGGCCGGGTTGAGGGCGAGCAGGCCGCTCACCGTCGCGTGGTACTCCAGGATGTCCGGGCGCTCCCCGGTGGCCCACTTGGTCTGGGTGGTGTCCTCGAAACCGTCGGACGGGATGGACACGAGCTCGATCTTGTGGCCCGACTGCTTCTCGAACTTCTTGTACATCTCCAGCAGCGGCGCCGGATCCGCGCTGTTGTGCCAGAGGGTCAGCTTCACCTGGCCGGTCCCCTCCGGGGCGGCGGACCCGCAGCCGGAGAGGGACAGGGCGAGGACGGCGCCAATCGCCGCGCCGAGCGGACGAGATGGTGCTCTCACGCTCGTGCTCCTGTTCATGTGGGGGGAGAATGTGTAGAACGTTCTACGGCAAGATCGAAACCTCCGTCAAGGGGTGGACCTGAGGAGTGGGGGAGGACTAGCCTCTGCTTCCAGCAAAGTGTGTAGTTCGTTCTACGAGAACCCGGAAGGATGGCGTGTGACGAGCGGACGGGTGACGATCGCCGACGTGGCCAGGCGGGCCGGGGTGTCCACGGCCGCCGTGTCGAAGGTGGTGCGCGGGGCGTACGGCGTCAGCGCGGAGATGCAGGCCAAGGTGCGGCAGGCCATCGACGAGCTGGGCTACCGCCCGCACGCCGCGGCCCGCGCCCTGCGCGGACGCACCTACACCCTCGGCGTCATGCTCTCCGACACCCGCAACCCGTTCTTCCCCGACATCATCGAGGGCATCACCGGCCGGCTGGGCGACACCGAGTACCAGGTGCTGCTCGGGCCCGGCGGCATCGAGCCCAAGACGCAGGCCAGGATGACCGACGCCATGATCGACCGCAGCATGGACGGGCTCATCCTGATCTCGCCGGTCATGACGGACGCCGAACTGGCCGCCATCGCGGCGGCCGTCCCGGTCGTCGTCGTCGGCAGGCACGGCGGCGCCGCCGACCACGACGCGGTCGTCGACGACGACGTGATGGGGGCCCGGCTCGTGGTCGACCACCTGGTCGGGCTCGGGCACACCCGCATCGCGCACATCACCCACCTGGAGCGGGCCCGCGCCCAGGGACTGCCGCACATGGTGCGCGCCGAAGGCTACCGCCAGGCGATGCGCGCCCACGGGCTGCCCGACGACGTGCTGGCCACCTCCTTCACCGAGGAGGGCGGCTTCGAGGGCGCGCGGGAACTGCTCGCCCGCGACGACCGGCCCACCGCGATCTTCGCCGGGGCCGACATCGCGGCGCTCGGCGTCCTGCGCGCCGCCGACGAGGCGGGCCTGTCGGTGCCGGAGGACCTGTCCGTCGCCGGGTACGACAACATCGGCATCGCCTCGCTCAAGCGCATCTCGCTCACCAGCGTCGACCAGGACGGACGGGTGATCGGGGCGACCGCCGCGCGCCTGCTCGTCGAGCGCATCGAAGGACGCACGCGGTCGGTGGCGTCGTCGGTGTCGCCCACGCTGATCGTCCGCGGCACCACCGGACCGCCCCGCCCCTGACAGGCCGGCCGCGCCCCGGGGGCCTGTCGCGGGCCATGCATTAAAACGATTCGATGGAAGGACCCCCCACGTGAGACGACTCGCTCTCCTCGCCCTTCTCCTCCCGCTGGTCGCGCCCGCGCAACCGGCCCTGGCCCAGGCGTCCGCCACGACCTGCCCGGTCAGGGTGGACCCGGCCGCCTTCGCCTCCGAGGCCCGCCTGAGCGCCCTGGCCACCCGGCAGGGGACGTTCGGCCCCAGGCCGACCGGCTCGGCCGCGCACGCCGGCTACGTCGACTGGCTGGAGGAGGAGATGTCGGCCATCCCCGGCCTCCAGCTCTCCTCCCTGCCCTACGCCATCGACCGCTGGGACAACCTCGGCACCGGGCTGACCGTCGGCGGCACGTCCGTGCAGGTCGCGGCGCCCGTGCCGTTCTCCTCCTCCACCGGCGCGGGCGGCGTCTCGGCGCCGCTCGTCCACCTGGCCGCGGGGACGAACATCACCGCCGCCAACGCCGCCGGGAAGATCGTCGTCCGGGACCTGCCCTGGACCAGCGTGCCCAACCTGCTGTTCTATCCGCCCACGCTCGGCTACTCCATGTACGACCCGGGCATGACGATCAACCTTCTCGGCTCGGAGTCGATGGAGGCCCCGGCCGCGGCCGACGCCGACCTCAAGGCGGCCGCCGCCGCGGGCGCGCTGGGCGTGATCGAGGTCAGCCAGCTCCCGCACGCCCAGATCAAGGACATGTACGCCCCCTACGAGGGCCTGCCGTACGGCGTGCCCGGCGCGTACGTCGGCGCCGACCAGGGCAAGCAGATCAAGGACGCGCTGGCCGCCGGGCAGCCGGTCCAGGCGTCGCTGAAGGTGAACGCCGCCTGGACGCCGACGACGACCCGCACCCTGCTCGCCACGCTGCCCGGCGGGAGCGCCCAGAAGATCGTCGTGGAGAGCCACACCGACGGCATGAGCCCGGTGTGGGACAACGGCCCGCTCACCATGATCGAGATGGCCCGCTACCTGTCGACGCTGCCGGTGGAGTGCCGTCCGCGGACCGTGCAGTTCGCGTTCGTGACCGGCCACCTCTACCAGCACCTGACCGGCCCCGACGTCCGCGAGGGCGGCGCCGGCCAGCTCGCCGCCCAGCTCGACGCCGAGTACGACCAGGGCAAGGTCTCCTCCGTCGTCGTCCTCGAACACCTCGGCGCCAAGCGCTACGACGCCGTCGCCAGGCCGAACGGCCTGCCGGGCAAGCAGCTCGTCGCCAGCCCCACCCTCACCGAGCTGCTGTGGGTCCCCGTCAGCGAGAGCACGCCGCTGCGCGAGCTGGTCAAGGGCCACATCGAGTACTGGGACGTGCGCCGCACCGCGATCCTCAAGGGCCTGTCGGCGGCCGACCTCGCCACCGTGCCGCACCACTGCAGCTTCGGCGGCGAGGGCACGCCGTACAACCAGCACCTGCTGCCCGTCATCGCGCCCATCGCCGCGCCCAAGACGCTGTTCTCGCCGCAGTTCGGCGCCGAGGCGATCGACCTGCCGGTGATGCGCAAGGCGTCGCTCGCCTTCACCGACGTCGTGCTCGACCTCGGCCCGATGGCCCAGTCGGCCGTCGCGGGCGACGTGACGACCATGCGCCAGCAGCGCGCCTCTGGCACGCCGGGGTGTGCGTGAGCATAGACCGAAGGGCACTCGTGCGCCGGCACAACGTCGCCGACGCCGGGTGCCCGCTCACCGTCGGCAACGGCGAGTTCGCCTTCACCGCCGACGCCACCGGGCTCCAGACGTTCGCGCCGCTCGGCACGCAGGCGCAGTGGGGCTGGCACACGATGCCCAACCCCAAGGGCCACGTGCTGGAGGACGCGCTCACCGACTACGACGGCGTCGGCTACCCCGACCTCTACCCGGCCACCGAGGCGGGCGGCTGGCTGCACGTGAACCCGCACCGCCTGCACCTCGGCCGGATCGGCCTCGACACCGGCGAGGACACCCCGCTCGGCCGGCCGGCGCAGACCCTCGACCTGTGGACCGGCACGCTGTCCAGCTCCTTCGAGCTGGGCGGCCGGCCGCACGAGGTGGAGACGGTCTGTCATCCCGAGCGCGACCTGCTGGCCGTACGCGTCGCCGGCGGCACGGGCATCAGGATCGCCTTCCCCTACGCCAGCGACGGCTGGCACACCACCGCCGACTGGGACAGCCCCGACCGGCACACCACCACGTGCGCGCGGCGCGGCTCGCGCTGCGACTTCACCCGCGTCCTGGACCAGGACCGCTACCACGTGGCCGCCGAGTGGACGGGAGCGGCGCGGTTCACCTCGCCCGCCCCCCACGTGTACCTGATCCAGGGCGAGGAGCTGGAGCTCGTCGTCGAGTTCGCCCGCCACCCCGTCGGCGGCGACCTGCCGTCCTTCTCCGAGGTCCGTACGGCCGCCGCCGCCCACTGGGAGCGGTTCTGGACGCGCGGCGGCGCGGTCAGCTTCGAGGGCAGCGCCGACCCGCGGGCGCCCGAGCTCGAACGCCGGGTCGTGCTCTCGCAGTACCTCACCGCGGTCAACTGCGCGGGCACCACCCCGCCGCAGGAGACCGGGCTGGCCGTCAACTCCTGGAGCGGCAAGTTCCACCTGGAGATGCACTGGTGGCACGCCGCCCACTTCGCCCTGTGGGGCCGGCCGGAGCTGCTGGAGCGCAGCCTGCCGTGGTACCGCTCGATCCTGCCGCGGGCCAGGGACACGGCCGCGCGGCAGGGGTTCCGCGGCGCCCGCTGGCCCAAGCAGGTGGGGCCGGAGGGCAGGGAGAGCCCGAGCGAGATCGGCGCCTTCATCGTCTGGCAGCAGCCGCACCTGATCTCCTTCGCCGAGCTGCTCCGCCGGATCCGCCCGGCGGCGCTGGAGGAGTACCGGGACCTGGTGTTCGAGACGGCCGAGTTCATGGCCTCCTTCGCGGCCGGCGGGCACCTGGGGCCGCCGCTGGTGCCGGCGCAGGAGTCCTACCACGAGTCCAGGAGGTCGGTGCGGGACCCCGCCTTCGAGCTGGCCTACTGGTGGTGGGGGCTGGCGACGGCCCAGCGCTGGCGGGGCCTGCTCGGCCTCGACCCCGACCCGGAGTGGGCGCGGGTGCTGGACGGCCTGGCCCGGCCGCTGGTGCGCGACGGCGTGTACGCGGCCATCGGCGTGGAGCCGTACACGGTCAGGACCGACCATCCCTCGATGACCGGCGCGCTCGGGTTCGTGCCGCCCACCCCGCTGATCGACCCCGAGATCATGCGGGCCACCCTGCACGACGTGCTCGCCGACTGGGACTGGGACAGCGCGTGGGGCTGGGACTTCCCGATGCTCGCCATGTGCGCGGCCCGGCTCGGCGAGCCCGGCACCGCCGTGGACGCGCTGCTGATGGACGCCCCGAAGAACACGTACCTGCCCAGCGGCCACAACCACCAGTGGCCCGGCCTGCTGCCCCTCTACCTGCCGGGCAACGGCGGCCTGCTGGCCGCCGTCGCCCACATGGCGGCGTCGGGCTGCTTCCCCGAGGGCTGGCGGGTTCAGGCCGAAGGGGTGGTCGCGATGCTGTGATCAGAGCCCTGATCGAGGCCGTGATCAGGGCCGGCGAGCAGGGCGACGGTGTAGTGGTAGAGGTCGCCCGCCGACGACGTCAGCGTGGCGGCGCGGCCCGCGCGCACCTCCGAGGCGATGAACTCGGTGGTGCCGTAGACGATCAGCCGGGGGATCGCGGCGCGCAGCGGCGGCAGCGACGGGTCCTCCAGCCTGGCCCGCGCGGCCAGCGCCGCCAGCATGTCCAGGAAGGGCCGGTAGGCGGTGTCACGCTGCTCGACGGCCCGCTCGCCCGCCCTCGGCAACTCCACGAAGTACGCCTGCGCGTACTCCGGGCGCTCCTGCCACCACCGCAGGTAGGCGGCCAGGCCCAGCCGCAGCGCCACGCGCCAGCGGTCGGCCGCCCCCGACGCCGCTGTCCGGATCGAGTCGATCATCTCGGGCAGGTCGCGCTCGCATCCGGCGAGGAAGCACGCCTCCTTGTCGGCGAACTGGGCGTAGAAGGCGTTGCGCGAGACCCGCGCGGCGGCGATCACGTCGGGCACGGTCGTGGCGGCGTAGCCGCGCCTGGCGACCAGCCGCAGCATGGCCTCCACGAGGCGGTCGCGCTGCGACTCGCGCACCGTGTCGGGGGAGAGCCCGTGCCGCCCCCGGGGCAGCGGCCGGACCGCCGGAACTTCCTTCTGTTCATCTCTTGACATCGCTCACCGATCGTACTTCTCTCTTTTAGGAGACGTTCACGTCTCCAAATATCCCACGAGGTGACCATGGAGAACTTCACTCGTCGGCAGGCGTTGCGGGCCGGGGCGCTCGGCCTCGTGTCGGCCGGATTCCTGTCGCGGACCACCGCGGCCGACGCCGCCTCCACCATCGAGACCATCTATAAGGCGACGGGTCCGTGGCCGGTCGCCACCGGCACCTCGGGCGGCCACCGGCTCTACTACCCCTCGAACCTCGGCGCGGGCGGCGTCACCCACCCGATCGTCACGTGGGGCAACGGCTCGTGGGCCACCCCCGACAACTATCCGGGGCTGCTCAACCACCTGGCCTCCTGGGGCTTCGCGGTGGTCGCCTCCACCGACACCACCACGGGCACCGGCGCCGAGATCCTCGCCGCCGCCCAGCACCTGGCCGGCCTGGACGCCGACCCCGCCAGCGTCTTCCACGGCAAGCTGAACACCGCCCAGATCGGCGCCGTCGGCCACTCCCAGGGCGCGGGCGGGGTCGTCAACGCGGCCAACCACTCCGCCGGGCTGATCAAGACCGTGGTGCCGATCGCCGTGCCCGCGCAGTGGATGGCCAGCCCCGGGGACGAGTTCTCGGTGGCCGCCCTGACCTGCCCGGTGCTGTTCCTCAGCGGCGCGGACGACTGGCTGATCTCCTCGGCCGCGACCGTGCAGGGCTACTACGACCAGGCCACCGCCGGAGCGGGCCGGGCGCTGCTCAAGGGCGCGGGGCACAACGACATCCAGAACACCGGCGGGGCCTTCCTCGGCTACGTGACCGCCTGGCTGAGGTACCGGCTCCAGGCCGACGCCCAGGCCCGCGGGGCGTTCGCCGGCAGCGCCCCCGAGCTCCCCACCAACACCGCCTGGCAGAACCAGGCGCTCAAGAACCTCACCTAGGAGAACCACCATGGCGGATCTGACGCGGCGTGGGCTCCTCGCCGCCGGCGCGCTCACCCTGCTCGCCGGATGCGGCAAGGACCAGCCCCGGCAGCAGGCCGCGGCCGCCGGGCCGCACGGCGAGGTCACCGTCTGGCTGCACGGCTCGCAGGACACCGGCCAGCAGTTCCAGGAGCTCGTGCACCGCTACATCGCCGAGTTCAAGGTGGACGTCAAGCTGCTCTACCTGCCCGTGGGCCAGCTCGACGCCAAACTGCTGACCGCCTTCAGCGGCGGCGCCCCGCCCGACGTCTTCAAGATCGGCCACTGGAGCTTCCCAGCCCACGCCAAGAAGCAGCGGCTCGCCCCCGTCGACACCAAGGCCCTCCCGCTGGGGAACTACGAGCCGGGCACCACCGCCCCGCTGACCTACCGGGACGTGCCCTACGGCGTGCCCATCGACTTCAACCCCTGCCTGCTCTACTACCGCAAGGACCGGTTCGAGCAGGCCGGGCTCGACCCCGACAAGCCCCCGGCGACCTGGGAGGAGGTCGCCGAGTACAGCGCCAAGCTGACCTCGCCCGACCGGGCGCGGGTCGGCCTGCAATGGCTCTACGGCGACCCCCAGTGGGCCCTCATGACGCTGACCGCCCTCGTCCGCGGCAAGGGCGGCGAGCTCGTCACGGACGGCGGCGGCAAGGCGTCGCTGGCCACCGAGCAGGGCATCGCCGCCCTGACGTACATGTCGGGCCTCGGCAACCCCAAGCTCTCCAACCCGCTGGGCGCGCTCGGCCTGTTCTACTCCGGCCAGGCGGCCATGGTCGTCAGCGGCGCCTTCCTCGGCCCCGCGCTGGAGAAGCTGGGCAAGGACAAGCTCACCTTCGGCAAGCAGTACGGCGTCGCCCCCATGCCCACCTGGGACGGCGGGCCGTCCGTCGTCCCCGCCTACACGTGGGGCTGGGGGGTGGCCAAGGACTCGCCCAACCAGTTCACCGCCTGGCACCTGGTCAACTACCTCCAGGGCGCCCCGTCGGTGGCCGCCAACCTCGACAACGGCATCATCATCCCGACCAAGGGCTGGCGCGAGGCCGGGCCGCGCGGCAAGTCGGAGATCATGGAGATCGTCGCCGGCAGCCTGCCGCACGTCGACTTCGGCCCGATCATCCCCGGCGCGCTGGAACTGGCCAAGGCCGCGTCCGGCGCCGTGGACTCCGTCGCCCACGGCAAGGCGACCCCGGCCCAGGCCGCGGCGACCTTCGACGCCACCGTGCGACCGGTCCTGTGAGCGTGCTCGGCGGAGTCGGGGCCCGTCCGCACGGCCCGGTGAGCGTGCTCGGCAGGGTCAAGGCCCGGCCGCAGGCCACGGCGGGCGTGGCGCTGACCCTTCCGGTGGCCGTCTTCTTCGTGGTGTTCTGGCTGGTCCCGTTCCTGTCGGCGATCTATCTCAGCTTCACCGACTACGAGATGGCCGGGACGCCCAACTGGATCGGCCTGGCCAACTACGAGCGCATGTTCGCCGACCCCGGCTTCCTCAACTCGGCGTGGATCACCGTCGTCTACACGGTCTGCACGGTCGTCCCGACGATCGTGCTGGCCCTGCTGGTGGCCGTGCCGCTGAGCAGGCCCGGACGGCTCAACCGCTGGCTCAGGGCGCTCGTCATGATCCCGGCCGTGATGCCGCTGGCCGCCACGTCCATGGTCTGGGTGATCATCTACTCCGACCGCGGCCTGGCCAACACCCTCCTCGGCCTGGCCGGGATTCCCGCGCAGTCCTGGCTGACCAGCTCCGGCCTGGCCATCTGGGCCCTGGTCGTGATGGTCGTCTGGAAGAGCATGGGGCTGTTCGTGATCATCCTGACCGCCGGGCTGCAGGCGCTGCCCGGCGAGGTGTACGAGGCCGCCGCCATCGACGGCTCGGGGCCGGTGACCACGTTCACCCGCATCACGCTCCCGCTGCTGCGCAGGACGCTGCTGTTCGTCCTGGTCATCTCGGTCGCCGGATCGATGCAGGCGTTCGTGCCCGCCTTCCTGCTCACCGGCGGCGGGCCCGCCGACGCCACCCAGGTGCTGCCGTACTACATCTGGGCCAACGCCTTCCCCTACGAGCACATGGGCTACGCCGCCGCCATGGGCATGGTGCTGCTCGTCGCCATGGTGATCGTCTCGGCGCTGCAGTTCGCGTTCCTGAAGGGCGGCGACGAATGAGGGTGCTGCGCGCCGCCTGGCTGATCGTCGCGGTCGGGTTCATGCTGCTGCCGGTCTACGCCATGGTCGTCGTCGCCTCGGCGCCCGACGACACCGACCTGCGCGGGCTGGTCTTCAACGGCTTCCACCTGCCCGAGAACATCGGCGTGCTGTTCGGCGCGGGCAACCTGCCCACGTACCTGCGCAACAGCCTGATCCTGTGCGTCGGCACCGGCGTGCTGGACGTGATCTTCTCGGCCGCCGCCGGGCACGCGATGGCGCACCTGTCCTTCCCCGGCCGCCGCGTGCTGTTCGCGCTGGTGGTCGGCACGCTCGCGCTCACCCCGATGGTCATGGTCATCCCGGTCTTCCTCATCGTGAAGGAGCTCGGCTGGGTCAACACGTTCCAGGGCATGATGGTGCCGGGCATGATCAGCGCGTTCGGCGTCTTCCTGGTGCGCCAGTTCGCCCTCGGCATCCCGAAGGAGCTGCTGCTGGCCGCGCGGGTCGACGGCGCGGGGGAGTTCCGCATCTTCGCGCGCATCGCCGTGCCGCTGCTGCGGCCCGCCCTCATCACCCTGTTCCTGGTGCACTTCCTGGCGCAGTGGGACAACCTGCTGTGGCCGCTGATCGTGGCCAACGAGCAGGAGCTGTGGCCGCTGCCGGTGGGGCTGGCCAACTTCCAGAGCGAGGTCGGCGTCACCTACCACCTGACCACCACCGCGGCGCTGGTCACCGCCGTGCCGCCGTTCGTCCTCATGGTCGCGCTGCAGCGCTACTACGTGGCCGGGCTCACCTTCGGAGGGGTGAAACGATGATCCCTGACCTGATCCCCGGCGCCACCCTGATGATGGAGTGGATCGAGACGGTCACCGCGCGCGGCGTCCGGCGTCCCGGTTATCCGGCCGACGACTGGACCGCCGCGTGGGCCGCCGGGCGGTTCACCGAGTTCGGGCTGCGCGACGTCCGGCTCGCGCCGGTCGAGCTGCCCGTCTGGCGGCCGGTGACGGCGTCCCTGGTGGTGCGCCTGGACGCCGACCCGTCCAGGGTGGTGCGGGTGGCGGCGTCCGCGCTTCCGTACACCACGCCCAAGGCGAGCGTGACCGCGCCGGTCAGCCGCGAGGTCGTGCCGGGCGCGATCGTCGTGCCCGAGTACGCCTTCACCGAGCTGCCGCAGTCCTACGTCAGGGACCTGGCGACGGCCGTGCACGACCCCGAGGGCGTCTTCGACGACCTGGTCCAGACGCTGCCGTTCCAGCTCGACTACCTCGACGTGCTCCAGGGCGTGATCGACGGCGGCGCCGCCGCGTTCGCGGGCGCGCTGACCGGGGTGCCGTGGGAGACCCGCGACTACTACGTGCCCTACGACGCCGTGCACCGCGACCTGCCGGCCGTCTGGTTGTCGGGCGGCGACTCGCGGCGGGTGCTCGACCTGGTCGACGCCGGCCCCTGCACGGGCACGCTCACCGTCGAGTCGGAGACCGGCCCGGCCGTCTCGCACAACGTGATCGGCACGCTGCCCGGCCGCTCCGGCCAGTGGGTGATCATCGGCTCACACCACGACGCGCCCTGGGCCTCGGCCGTCGAGGACGCCTCGGGGATCGCGCTGGTGCTGGCCGCCGCCCGGTACTGGGCGGCCGTGCCCGAGCGGGACCGGCCGCACAACCTGCTCTTCCTGCTCACCGCCGGGCACATGGCGCACGCCGCCGGCACCCGGGCCTTCATCGAGCAGCACCGCGGCCTGCTCGGCGACGTCGTGCTCCAGCTCCACCTGGAGCACGCCGCCCGGCGGTGCGTGGCCGCGGACGGCGAGCTGGTCCCCACCGGCGACCCCGAACCCGGCTGGTGGTTCACCACCCGCAAGCCGGAGCTGGAGAGCCTGGTGGCGGCGGCCCTCGTCGCGGAGGACCTGAGACGCTCGTTCGTGCTGCCGCCGGACGCCTTCTCCCCGATGCCGCCCACCGACGGGGCCTTCTTCCACCCCGAAGGGGTGCCGCTGGTGCACTTCCTGTCGGCCCCCATGTACCTGTTCGACTCGGCCGACACCCTCGACAAGGTGTACGAGGACGGCCTCGAACCGCTCACCCGGGCGGCCGTCAGAATCGTCGAAGGGACGGCCGGATGGCGTCGCGCATGATCGTCCGTACCACGTCGGGGCTGGTCGAGGGCAGGGCGGAGGAGGGCGGGCTCGCCTTCCTCGGCGTGCCGTACGCCGCCCCGCCCTTCGGCGAGCACCGCTTCGGCGCGCCCGTCCCGCCACCGCCGTGGGACGGCGTGCGGCCCGCCGTCACGCGCGGCCCCGCCGCCCCGCAGGCGGCCGGCACGGACATCGGCCTGTACGCGCCCGACGTCTTCGAGACCGGCGAGGACTGCCTCAACCTCGACGTGCGCGCCCCCGGCGGCGGCGAGACGGGGCTGCCCGTCCTGGTCTGGATCCACGGCGGCGCGTTCGCCATCGGCGGCAACGGGGCGGCCTGGCACCAGGGCCACCGCTTCGCCCGCGACGGCGTGGTCTGCGTGGCCGTCAACTACCGGCTCGGCTTCGAGGGCTTCCTCGCCCTGGACGACGCCCCGCTCAACCGGGGCGTGCTCGACTGGCTGGCCGCGCTGGAGTGGGTGCGCGACAACATCGCGGCCTTCGGCGGCGACCCCGGCAACGTGACGGTCGCCGGGCAGTCGGCGGGCGCCGCGGCCGTCGCGACCCTGCTCACCATGCCCCGCGCCGAAGGGCTGTTCCGGCGCGCGATCGTGATGAGCGGCTCGGCCACCCTGGTCGCCGGCGAGCAGGAGGCCCGCGACCACGCCAGGGCGCTCGCCGCCCGCCTCGGCATCGCCCCGACCAGGGCGTCCTTCGCCGCGCTGCCCCCCGAGGCGCTCGTCGCCGCGCAGCCGCCGCCGCTGACCGGCGGCCCCGGCGGGCTGAACGACTCGGTGCCGGTCAAGCCGGTCGTGGACGGCGACCTGATCCCGGCCGTCCCGCTGGACGCCCTGCGGGCGGGCGCGGGCGGGCGCCTTCCGCTGCTGGTGGGCTGCACGTCCCAGGAGGCCGACGTGTTCGTCCGGGGCATGGCCGCCGGGCTCGACGAGGCCGCCGCGCGGGCGGTGCTCGACCACCTCGGCGTCCAGGTGGACGAGCCCGGCCTCACGCCCGCCGAGCGCGTCGCACGCGCCGTCACCCGGCATCTGTTCACCCGCGAGACCCGCTGGATCCGCGAGGCCAGGCCCGCCTACGGCTACGAGTTCCGCTGGGAGTCGCCGGTCGAGAGCCCGGCCGGCGGCGGACGCGTGGGCGCGGTGCACAACCTGGACCTGCCCTTCGTCTTCGACGTGCTGGACGCGCCCGGCGTCGCCCGCACGGCGGGACCGGGCGCGCCGCAGGCGCTGGCCGACGCGATGCACGCCGCCTGGGTGCGCTTCGCCCGCACCGGCGACCCCGGCTGGCCGCTCGGCCACACCATGATCTTCGACGATCCCGCGCCGCCGGGGTGAGGGTCAGCCGGCCGTGAAGTCCGCGCGGTGGTCGGCGACCCACTCGGCGAGCGTGCGGCCCGGCCGTCCGGTCACCGGGGTCACCGGACGCGGGACGTCAGGGACGGTGAGGGTGTCGTGCCAGTAGTCGAGCAGCATCTTCATGACCGGCTCGGGGACGAACCGCCCGGCCTCGGCACGGAACTCCGCCGGCGTGATCTCCACCAGCGGGATCTCCACGCCCAGGGTCTCGCCGATGATCGCCACCTGTTCGGCGCGGGTCAGGGCCTGCGGGCCGGTGAGCGGGATCGCCGTCGCCAGGTGATCGTCGCGGAGCAGGGTCTCGGCGGCGGCCTCGGCGACGTCGTACTCGTGGATCGGGGCCTGCGCCGAGGCGAGGTAGGGCGCCCGGATCGGCGCGCCGGAGCGGATCTGCCAGGCCCAGGAGAGCAGGTTGCCGGCGAACGTGCCGGGACGCAGGATCGTCCAGGCCTGGGCGCGGGAGGTCACGGCGGACTCGACCGCCGCGTGGTGGACCTGGCTCGCCGACCCGTGGTCGCGCCGGAACTCCTTCGCGGCGGCGAGCGAGGACAACACGGTGAAGCGGTGGACGCCGCGGGCGGCGGCCGCGGCGACGAACGACGCCACGCCCTCGGCGGGGAAGACGAAGGCCCGATCGACGCCGGCGAACACCTCCGGCCCGAGCGTGGCGGCGTCGGCCAGGTCGCCGGCCACGACCTCGGCCCCGGCCGGCAGGCCCGCGTCGTCCGGCTTTCGGGTCAGCGCGCGCACGGCGGCGCCGCGGGCCAGCAGGGTCGTGACGAGGTGACGGCCGACGGCGCCGGTCGCGCCGGTGACAAGGATGCTCAAGAGGACCCGCCTCAGGAAAGTGGGGCCGGTCCATCCGGCCCGAACTCCAACCTAGAAACCATTCAGGGCAGTTTCTGTCCACTTCTATTAGGCTCGGCGGGTATGCCGGACCAGACCACGACCGGGCGGGCGCTGCGCCTGCTGGAACTGCTCCAGGCCCGCCGGTCTTGGAGCGGCGGCGAGCTCGCCGGCCGCCTCGGCGTCGACGGCCGCACCCTCCGGCGGGACGTCGATCGGCTGCGCCGCCTCGGCTACCACGTCGAGGCGCGTCGCGGCCCCGACGGCGGCTACCGGCTGTCCACCGGCAGCGACCTGCCGCCGCTGGTGTTCACCCCGGACGAGGCGCTCGCCGTGGCCGCCGCCCTCGCCTCGTCGGCCGCCGGCGGCGCGGCCGGCGGCGGCGAGGTGGCGCTCACCGCCCTGGCCAAGATGGAGCAGGTGATGCCCCCGGCGGTGCGCGGGCGGGTGCGGGCGCTGCGCTCCTCGGTCGCCTTCGGCGGCACGCCGAACGCCGTGGCCGGCGCCTACCCGGCGCCCCTGGACGCCGGCGTGCTGGCGGTCCTGGCGCTGGCCTGCCGGGACGCCGAGCGGGTCCGGCTGCGCGTGATGAGCACCGAGGGGGCCGACACCGGACGGGAGACCCCGTGCCACGTCGAGCCCGCCGCCCTGGTGCCCCGGCAGACCCGGTGGTTCCTCGTCTGCCGCGACCTCGACCGCGACCGCGACGGCGACCTCGACCGCGACAGCGGCTGGCGGGTGCTGCGCGTCGACCGGATCACGGGGGCGTCGGCGACGGGCGTGCGCTTCGAGCCGGAGGAGGTGCCCGGGGGCGATCCGGCCGCGTTCGTCGCCGGCCGGCTCGGCGCCCCGCCGCGCAGGCACTCGGCGACGATCCTCATCCACGCCCCGATCGAGCAGGTGCAGGCGTACATGGGCGGCTTCGCCACGGACTTCGCCCCGACGACCACCGCCACCGGCCAGGCGGCGACGCACTGGCGCATCGCGGACGTACGCCTTGAGGTCCTCGCCGGCGGCCTGCTCTGGGTGCGATGGCCCTTCGAGGTGGTCGACTCTCCCGAGCTCGCCGCCCTGCTCCGGGACCGTGCGGCGGCCTTCGCCCACGCCGCCGACCCGCGCTGAGGGCTGCTGCGAGGCCCCGCCCGCGGCCTTCCGCGGGCGGTCATGCCGGAGGCGTCCAGATGCGGCTGCGGAGATCGGTGCCGCGGATCACCTGGACGCGCCAGGGCTCCAGGCGGAGGACGTGCAGCGCGGGGTCTGTGGGCGACCGCCAGAAGGCCCCGAGGTCGTAACCGGCCCCGCGCGGGCTGGTCGTCCGGTAGAGGTCCCAGACGTGGCGCTTGGTCTCCGCATCCTCGACCCAGGCGGCCGTGGCCTCGATGGCGACCGAGCTGTTGCCGGGCTTCCAGTACGAGAAGGAGGTGTGCGGATTGCCCGCGAGGTGGGCCGCCTTGACCGGCGTCCGGTAGGTGGCCAGCCAGCCGCGCGGCCGGCCGTCCACGGTCTCCCAGACGGGGATGAGGATGCGGGTGCGGGGACGGTTCCTGGCGTCGACGGTGACCATCGTGGCGTACCGGATGGCGCCGACGTAGGCGTTGAACTCGCTCTCGATCTCGGCGAATGACGTGGTCATCGACGGCACTCCTCAGGACTCGGTACGTCTTCGGTGACCAGGGCATCGTGCGCCGCAGCGAGGACACCGCGGAAGACGGCACTTCGAAGGCACCGAGTTACCGCCCGGGAACCGACCCTGACCAGGCAGGACGCGCGGGGGTCCGAGGGTCGTCATCAGCTCGGCGGGGCGGGATGGTCACTTCTTACCTTTCAGGTCGCGCGAATTTCATGCAGGTCGCCGTTTCCGTACATGTTGGTGCTCCAGGTTCAAGTCGTTCACTTTTGAAGCACGTGTCGTGGCGTCGATCGCGCCGCGACAAGATCGGGGAGCACCACATGCGACATGCCTACTTCACTGTCCGCCGGGAGCCGGCCGCCTGGCGCCACCTCGCGGCAGTCTCGGTCGGCATCGGGCTGGGGCTCTTCCCGCTGGCACAGAGCGCGTCGGCCGCCCCGCACGGGACGCCGCAGGCCCCGGCCTTCAGCGTCGACGGCGGTCGTCACGAGCAGGCGGTGTCCGTCGAGCTGCGGGCCGGGCGGGGTGAGACGATCCGGTACACCACCGACGGCAGCATTCCCACGAAGAGCAGCCCGGCCTTCGCCGGCAAGCCCATCCGCATCACCGAGGACACGAACCTGACGGCCCGCGCCTTCAAGGGCAACCAGGCCGGCGCCGTCAAGTCCGAGGGGTACCTCATCCGCGAGGGGGAGCAGCCGATCGCCCGCATGATGATCGTCTCGGACGTGCACATCGGCGACTACGAGGCCGACCGCCATCGCTGGTCGTCCTACTTCGACACCATCGCGTCGGTTCTGGGCACCCCGGACGCCATCCTCTCCAACGGCGACATGATCAACGACAACTGGGACGGACGCGGCAAGGACCACCAGCTGACCGCCCGCATCTTCAAGGAGAACCTGGCCCGCAAGGGCATGAACGCGACCCAGGTGTTCATGTCGTACGGAAACCACGACGCGACCCTGGCCGAGCTCCGTGCGGGCTACCCCGAGGAGTGGTTCCCCGACTCCGGCGACGGGTACTACCGCACGGACGTCAAGGGCGTCCCGATGATCACGGTCAACACGGAGAACTACTCCGCGGCCCAGGCCGCCTGGCTGCGTGACCAGCTCGGCCAGATCTCCGCGGACCCCGCCTACCGCGACCTGCCGATCATCGTCCAGGGGCACCGTCCGGCGCCTGGAACCGTCATGGACGGCCAGCAGACCAGCAACCCGCGCCTCACCGAGGACCTGTCGAAGTTCCCGCGCGCCGTCTACTTCTCGGGCCACTCCCACCTGAACGTGAACGACCCGCGCTCGATCCACCAGAAGAACTTCACCGCGGTCAACGACGGCAGCTCGTCCTACATCGAGATCGACCACGGATACCAGATGCTCGACGCCGAAGGACAGCTGGCCAACCGCTTCGAGACCCCCACCGCCCAGGGGCTGGCCGTCGAGGTCTACCGGGGACGTACCGTCGTCAACCGCATCAACCTGAACGCCGACCTGCACGACATCTACACCGGCGGCAAGTGGTCGGCGAACTGGAAGCCCCCGTTCCAGAGCGACGGGACGCTGGCCGGCAGGTCCTGGGAGATCAGGACGGCCGGCGCCGACGCCCAGGTCGTGCAGAACTTCACCTACACCGACGCCAACCGCAACCGCACGGCCCCGGCCTGGACGTCCCAGCACCCGCTGACGGCCCAGACCGGCAAGGACGGCCGCCTGGCGCTGCGCATCGAGCAGGCCGCGGACGACGAGCTGGTGTACCACTACAAGGTGCGCGTCACCCGCGCCGACAACGGCGCCGAGGTGCTCAGCACCAAGGTCGCCAACCGCTTCGACGTGGTGCCCGCCGCCGCCTCCCTGGACATTCCGCTCCCGGTCCAGCGCGACGGCGCGCGGTACCGCGCGGAGGTCGTCGCGGTCGACGCGCAGGGCAACCAGTCGCCGGTCGCCGCGGACGTGCTGAAGTAGTTGGCGGCCCCGTCGTCGATCGGGCACGGTCGATGACGGGGCCTTCTTCCGGGCGCCGTCGCGCCCGGCCGCCACGTGACGTCGCCGGCGGAAGAGCGCCTGAGCACGAGTGAATAGACTTGTCGTCATGTTCGACGACAAAACCCAGGAGACCCTGCGGCGCCTGCTGGACCTCGCCGAACACCCCTCCACCCCGGACGCCGAGCGGGCGCTGGCATTCGTCCGCATCCGCGCCCTGCTGGCCGTGCCGGCCGACGACGCCCGCCGCAGGGCGCCCGTGGCCGGCATGGACGCCCAACTGCTCACCAAGCTCAAACCGCTGCAACGGCACGTGGACGAGGACCTGGTCGACGACGTGCACGGCGACCTGCACTCCTTCGGCATCCGCTACCGGCTGGTCTCGGAGGTCGCCGGCGAGCTGGCCCACATCCTCGACCTCCGCTCCCGCCTCGCCCCCGGCAAGCGCCACCGCCACGACGACGGCGTACGCCAGACGGCCGCCAGGCTGACCTACCTGCTGGAGCGCTCCGACGGCTTCCGCACCTCCCGCTGGCGCACCAAACGCGGCTGACCCGGCCGCCCAGAAGCACGGAAGGGGTGACCGGCGTGGGGCGCGCCGCCGGGGTCATGACGCTCTTGACCGCCTGGTTCTCCGGCCGGAGAGGCGACGTCGCCATCGCGGCGGCCACCACCGCGGCCACCCTCGGCCCGCTGCTGGTGCCCGGTCCGAAGGCGTGGTGGATCCTCGCCCTGGGCGCGCTCGCCTCCGCGCCCGTCTACTGGCGCAGGCGCGCGCCCATGACCGTGGCGCTGTTCGTCGGCGCCGCGATGACCGTCATGGTCTTCTGGGAGAAGCCGTTCCTCCCGTTCGGCCCCCTGGTCGCCGTCTACACCGTCGCCGACGTCAGTCCCACGTGGAAGCGCCTGGCCGCGATCCCGGCGATCGCCGTCATCGTCGGCTTCTCCCTGGCGCTGCCCGGGGAGGACAGCGAGATCTTCCGCCTGATCGGCACCGCCTTCGTGGCCGCCTACGCGCTGGGCACCAGCGCCCGCGCGAACCGGTCACGTACCGCGGAACTGGCCGAACGGGCCCGTCGCCGCGAACAGGAGCACATCGCCGCGGTGGCGGAGGAACGCGCGCGGATCGCTCGCGACATGCACGACATCATCACGCACGCCGTCGGGCTGATGGTCGTCCAGGCCGAGGCCGGGCCCGTGGTCGTGCGGAGCGACGCGCCCAGGGCCGAGGCCGTCTTCGACGCGATCGCCGACACCGGCAGGGGAGCGCTCACCGAGCTGCGCGGCCTGCTCACCGCGCTGCGCGCGTCGGACGTCCCGGCGGGGGAGAACCTCGGGCCCGCCCAGCCGAGCCTGGACGGACTCGCCGCGCTGGCCGGACGCAGCGGCCTGGACGTGGTCATGACCGTGGAGGGCGAACGGCGGCGGACCTCGGGCAGCCTGGAGGCCGCCGTCTACCGGATCGTCCAGGAAGCCCTCACCAACGTGCGCAAACACGCCGGGGTGCGCGACGTACGGCTGCGCCTGCGCTGGACCGCGCGGGAACTGCTCGTCGAGATCGCCGACGAGGGCGCCGGGTCCCGTCGCGACGGCGGCGGCTACGGCCTGATCGGCATGCGCGAACGGGCGACCGCGTACGGCGGGACGCTCACCGCCGGACCGGGTCAACACGGCGGATTCCTCGTCAGAGTCGTCTTTCCGCTTGAATAACGCGCATGCTGCGCGTGCTCATCGCCGACGACCAGGATCTCTTCCGCGCCGGGTTCGGCCTGATCCTCGGCGCCCAGCCGGACATGCTGGTGGTGGGCGAGGCGGCGGACGGTGACGAGGCGATCGCGCTGGCCGGGCGGCTGCGTCCGGACGTCGTCCTGATGGACGTGCGGATGCCCGGCACGAACGGCATCGAGGCCACCAGGGAGATCTGCGCCACCACCGCCGCCAAGGTGCTCGTCCTGACCATGTTCGACCTGGACGAGTACGTCTACGACGCCGTCCGCGCCGGCGCCAGCGGCTTCCTGCTCAAGGACATCCGCCGCGACGAGCTGGCGCACGCGGTGCGCACCGTGGCCGCCGGCGAGGCGCTGCTCGCGCCCGCCGCCACCCGCAGGCTGCTGGAGAACCTGGTCAGACGGCCGGCTCACGGCCCGATGCCGCGGCTGGCGGGACGGCTGGCGGCGCTCACCGAGCGGGAACGCGAAACGCTCAGGCTGGTCGCCCGCGGACTGTCCAACGCCGAGATCGCCGCCGCGCTCGTGGTCACCGAGCACACGGTCAAGACCCACGTCAGCCGCATCCTGACCAAGCTGGACCTGCGGGATCGGGTGCAGGCGGCGGTGTTCGCCTACGAATGCGGCCTCGTGGTCGCCGGTGAGAGTGACACCGGAGATCACACTCACGACTGACGCGCCACCGGGGTGGCCGCGAGCAGCATCGTCGCCATGAAACGTGTCCTGACCGCGCTCGCCGCGGCCCTCGCCTCGGCCGTCCTGCTGCACTTCGGCACCGGCCTGCATCCCGTGGCCTGGCTGACGTGGCTCGCCCCCTTGCCCGTGCTGCTCGCCGCCCCCCGGGTGGGGGCAGGCCCGGCCTTCGCCGCGGGCGCCCTCGCCTGGCTCGCCGGGCAACTCCAGTGGTGGCCGTACTTCACCGGGACGCTGGAGATGCCCGTCCCGGTGGCGGCCGGCCTGCTCGCCGGGCCCGCGCTGCTGTACGGACTCGGCGTGCTGCTCCACCGTTCGCTGCTGGCCAGGCGGCGGACGCTGTCGGCCGCGCTCGCCGTACCGGCGTCATGGGTGGGCGTCGAATACCTGATGGCGCTGGCCGGACCGCACGGCGCCTGGTGGAGCCTGGCCTACACGCAGGCCGACGTGCTGCCCGTCCTGCAGACGGCCTCCGTCGCCGGCGTCTGGGGGATCACCTTCCTGCTCCTGCTCGTGCCCGCCGCCGTGGCCGCGCTGCTCGCGCCGGGCGCGACCCGCCGGCTCCCTGTCGCGGTGACGGCGGGCGCGACGGTGGCGCTGGCCCTGTCGTACGGCTTCGCGCGGCTCGGCACCGCCCAGGACGGCGGGCAGCACCGCGAGGTCGCGCTGATCTCCACCGACGACCCGCGCGACACCGCGGATCTGGACTCCCCGCAGGGACGCGACCTGCTCCGGCGCTACCGCCGGGCCGTCGACGCGGCCGCCGCCCGCGGCGCCGAGATCGCGCTGCTGCCGGAGAAGACGTTCGACCTCGCCGGCCGTGCGGCCACCGCCCGCCTGCCGCTGGCCGGGCCGGGAGTCGCGGTCGTCGCCGGCGTCGCGCTCGGCGCCGGCGCGACGCGGACCAACAGCGCGCTGGCCTACCCGTCCGGGGCCCGCTACGACAAGCACCACATGATTCCCGGGCTGGAGTCGGAGTTCACGCCCGGAAGCGCGCTGACCCTGCTCGGCCCGACCAGGACGGGCTTGATCGTCTGCAAGGACCTGGACTTCCCCTGGCTGGTTCGGCAGTACCGCCAGGCCGGCGCGACGACGCTGCTCGCCCCCGCCTGGGACTTCGACGACGACGCCTGGCTGCACAGCCGCATGGCGATGGTCCGCGGGGTGGAGAGCGGGTTGTCGGTGGCGCGCGCGGCCCGCCAGGGACTTCTCACGGTGAGCGACACCCGGGGACGGGTGCTGGCCGAAGGCCGCAGCGGCAAGCCCGGCGTGACCACGGTGTTCGCGGCGCTGCCGCAGCAGGGCGCCTCGACCCTCTACACCGGGCTGGGCGACTGGGCCGCCTGGTGCTCGGTCGCGATGCTGCTCATCGCCCTCGCCAGGCTCCGCGTCGCCCGCTCCGCGCAGGACGCCCGCACGGTCCGGCGATGAGGACGCGGAACCTACTCGGTCCAGACGGCCTGGGCTCCGCTGTGGCCCGCCCGTACGACGGCGACGGTCCCTCCCACCCCGCCGACCAGGGCCAGGATCATCAGGACGATCACCGCGGCGGTGTGCCACCGCGGTCGCGGGCCGCTGTCCTGGAAGATCGAGCGCTTGCGGTGGACGAACCGGGTGGCCAGGGACAGACCCAGCGCGGCGAGCCAGAGCACGATGACGAACGGCAGCACCTGCTCGCCCTGCTCCTCGTGGGCCTCGATGAGCTCGTTCTCCCCGACGGTGTGGGCCAGCGTTTCGCCGCCTCCCCGACGGTGTGGGCCAGCGTTTCGCCGCTCGTGATCGACAGCGGCGTGGCGATCAGGGCGATGGTGGCGACGAACGGCACCGCCGGCCACAGGTGGCGGGCCGCGGCGGGCCAGAACGCCATGAGGATGGTGCCGAGCGCCGCGAGCGGCAGGCACACGACGACGGCGTGCACGACCAGCGGGTGCAGGGGCAGGCCGAAGAACATGTCCGTCTCCTGTCTGGCGCGACGCCGGAGGCCGGATCGCGGCTGTCGGGAAGGCGCCGATGGCCGCGGGCTGCGTGCCGGCGGCCATGGCGTCTCGCGTGGATCGGAGCAGGGTCAGGAGCCCTGCTCGGG
Organism: Nonomuraea sp. NPDC049684; assembly: GCF_044465345.1. Classification (NCBI taxonomy): domain Bacteria; kingdom Bacillati; phylum Actinomycetota; class Actinomycetes; order Streptosporangiales; family Streptosporangiaceae; genus Nonomuraea; species Nonomuraea sp. NPDC049684. The sequence goes on from NZ_JBITLO010000003.1 coordinate 166,397, forward strand.
TAGCTGGTCCAGGGCCTGCTGGAAGGCGCGGGCGTGGCCGGCCTCGTCCTCGGCGTTGTTGGCGAAGCGTTCGGCCGCCCGGGTGTCGCCCGCGGCCTCGGCGCGCTTGGCGAAAGCCGGGTACATGGTCCGGGACTCGTACTGTTCGCCGGCGATGGCCTTGGTCAGATTGGCGTGCGTGCTGCCGACCAGCCCGGCCAGCTTGGCTTCGCCGGCGAAGTGCTCGTGGAGCTCGACGTCGGAGGTGCCGCGGAACAGTCCGGCCACGGCCGGGTTCCCGGCGTGCTCGGCGTACTGCCGGTATTTGGCGTACGCGAGCGCCTCGCCGTGCATGGCCTCGTCCAGGTCGGTCTTGGTCCGCCGGGCATGGACCTCGGGCTTCCCCTTCGGTACGTGGACCGTGTCGGCCTTCGGCGGCTTGGGCACGGCGCCCCGGCCGGACTCGACGGCACGCAGTGCGGCGCCGAACGCACGGGCGTGCCTGCCTTCGTCGCCGTCGGCCTTGGACTGGCGGGCGAACCCGGGATACATCTGCCGGGACTCGTAGGTCTCCCCGGCCACCGCGGCCCGCAGGTTCTCGGCGTCGCCGCCGACCAGACCGCTCAGCTCGGCGGCCTCGCTGAAGTGCTCGCCCAGTTCGACGTCGGCGGTGCGCTCGAACAGGCGGGCGACCGAGGGCAGGTTCTCCCGCTCGGCCTGGGCTGCGTACAGGCGGTAGGCGGCGTTGGCGTACGCCTCGCCGCGCATCGACTGCTGAAGATCCTTCTGGGTCTGCGGGTTGGGTTGGTCCACCGGTGTGGCGGAAGCGGCGAGCGCGCCGCCGACGGGCGTGCTCAGTGCGATGGGGAACGCGCCCGCGACGAGGGCACGTGCGGACAAGGCGATCATGGAGACCTCCCCGCCTGGTGCGGAAACCTGCGGCCATCACGAGAGCACTTACCTGCTCAAGCTGCTGGATAACGACCCACATGGCAAAGCAAGGTGAAGCGTCCGCCCCGAACGCAAAAAGTGCTTCACACCCGAGATCAACCCGTCTAGGAAGGGTGTAGGCCGCATAATCAGGACGGTCATCCCTCGTTTTTTCGTTCTGACCCGCGCGGCCCGCCCGGCCAGAGCAGAGACGGACGCCGATGCCTGGCGCCGTGGTAGCGCCGGCGCATGAGCGGCCCGCTGGCCGGTTGGCCAAAGGGCGCCGGTGCCGGGGCGGGAAGATCTCAAAGATCCTGCACCGGAAGTAGGCACCCCACATCTCCGACCACTGGAGCAGGACGGTTACCACTCGGGCCGGTCCGGCCCGGGGCCGGGGTGCAAAAGCGGCTGGAGGGCTCCGGCTGGGCCTATAACGTCGCTGGAGCGCAGCTGGCCTCGATCAGATGTGACCCTCCCGAGCACGCCGAAGGCGGTGGCCCGTGCCACCGCATTCGATGCGTCCGCCGTACCCGCGCCCGGGTCCTACACCCCGGAGCCGACCGGCTCGGGCGCGGCCTGCGGCGCCGCGACGGGGGCGGTACCGGAGTGCGCCGTGCGGGGGAACAGCACGACCGTGGCCAGGACGGTGCCGGCGGTGATCCACCAGGCGGTGGCCAGGCCCAGGTGCATCGCGACCCAGCTCAGGCCCGCCGCCGCCACTGCGCCGCCGGCCTGTAGAGCAGCGAGTCGACCGACAGGAGCGTGGTGCGCTCGGCCGAGGTCGCCCGCTGGTGCAGCATCTCGCCGCGGAGCAGTTCGCTGATCCCGCAGCCGACGTACAGGGTGACGTAGCCGAGGCCGGCGAGCACGATGGCCAGGATGCCGCCGAGCGAGGTCGAGGCGGCCAGGACCGCCAGGGACAGCGCGGTGACGCAGGTGCCGGTGATCGCTCCCCGGCGCGAGCCGCGCCCCACCCGGGCGGCCAGCGGGGCGAGTGCGCTGCCGAGCGCGCTGCCGGCGTAGCCGCGCAGCCCGCTGCGCAGCTCGCCGGTGATCGCGATCGGCACGCCTCGCAGCACCTGTCCGAACGAAGCGCGGCGGCGCGGCGGCTCCGGCATGGCCGCGAGGGTGACGACGAACTGCACGGCGGCGGCCGTGGCGGCCAGCAGCATGGGCACCGACAGCGGGACGAGCGGCCCGAATAACCAGGACGAGGGCAGCGCCAGCGGGACGATGCCGCCGATGAGCGTGCCGCCGCACAGCGCGATGGATCCCATCGAGGCGCCCCGGGCCAGGCCGGGCTTGAGGTTGGCGTCGGGGCCGTCGATGGCGTGCATGGTGTCGACGTACCACGACTGGGCGGGGCCGCTGGCCAGGGCGCGGGAGACCGCCTTGAGCACGAACGCGACGGCGAAGAGCGCGAAGCCGGTGGCCAGGCCCAGGAGGAGCAGGCTGGCCAGGGCGAAGAGGGCGGAGGCCGAGATGGTCCCGCGGCGGCCGATGACGTCGGCGAGCCCGCCGGTGGGCAGCTCCAGGGTGACGACCGCAATGGAGTGGATCGCCATGACGAGGCCGACGGAGGCGACGTCCATGCCGCGCTGGAGCATCAGCAGGACCATGGGCGCTCCCATCAGGCCGGCGGGCAGCCAGGCGAGGAAGCTGATGAGGGCGTAGCGGCCGGCGGCGGCGCCGGGGGTGAGGGGCGCTGTGGTGGCTGAGTCCGCTGTCATGTCTTCACCGTAGATTCGCAAAGACGTGCTGCTGAGGTCGCTGGCGTGGGACTTGCTGGAACGCGCTTAGCGGCATGTCCACAAGGGCGTGACCCTGTTCGCCGAGGTGCAGGCGACCCAGGATTCGGCAAGCCCGCCTGTTGGGCCTGCCGGCCGAACGCATGCTCCCGCGGCTGGACGGCGGTGCCTGCCGCGATCCCTTCCGTGCGGCCCGTTCATGCTGCTACATCCCAAGTCGGAGGCGGTGTTGAAGAGTAGGGCGGGTGGGACTTGAACCCACGACCACGGATTATGAGATCTTCAATTGAGTTACTCAATGTCATTGATTGTTGTTTTGGAACGCTGTGGTGAGACCGCCCACGCCGGCGTTCTCATCAGTTTCAGGGCGTACATGCGAGCAACCGCCGAGCAGTCGTGCGTTCCTGACCGTCAGTGTTTAAGTGTTGCAATTGCTGTATAGGCCCGGCCTGCTGAATGAAGCGTGCTTCACGGCAGATCTAACGCGCACGGCCCGCCATCTGCGAGTGATCGCATCCGTTGCTCGCCGCCCAGTAACCCTTGAGACGTAGAGGCTTAAGTCCATGTCAGAGCCGCGGCGTTGCTGGACGGGCTTTGTCTGCGGCTTCCCGTTCTGAGTGGTTGTTCGGCCAATGTGAGCAACCGATCAGGCCCGAACTTTCCTCTTCTCGGATGTGGCAGAGGTGCTTATCCAGCGGGTGACCGGTCACCCGTACTTCTGGCGGGAGATGGTCTATGAGGGCCGACTCGCCGAGTGTGCGCGCGTGTGGGGGCGCTTCTAATGGACCGCCGGATGTATCGGTGTGTCTTGTATGGCGATGGACCAGATAAATCGCAGGGCAGTACAAAGTCGGTTGGCGAGCTAGGAATGCCGCGCGGCAACTCGGCAAGAGGTCAACATGCCGACAGCCAGTACCGAATCGACCAACCCCTGCACCAGCCGCCTCGCTACGTCGCGTTCCGAACCGATCACGGATCCGAGTGAATCATCTGCCTGAGGGCTCTGAGTGAGGCGGGGGCGCGACGAAGTAAGCGGCCACCTTTCTGGTAATTCAGAATTCTTGTGTGATCCGCGTCACACTTCCTTGTCGCGCTGTCGGCGCTGTACGCGGTTGAGCTGCCTGAACCCCTGAGCGCGGTCCAATTCCGCGGACTCCTGCTTCACGGCTACCCGGCTTGTCAAGATCTATTCCTGGACGCTCTTCCTCTGTATATCTGAGGCGTTATTTATGGGGAGCTTACAGGGGTGCGCCCAGAGGCCCTTGTGTTTTTGTTCTACGGGGAGTGTGGGCGTGACTGTGCGGCGTGCTCAGGTATGTGCGAAAGTGCTGGGGCAGAGCAGGTTCTGGCTCGGACGCAGTTCACCTTCGAGGTGGGTCAGCCGCCTGACGTTGGCCACGGTCGTGGCTCTCATGCCGGGGATTCTCTCGTTGCAGGCGCAGGCGGCCGTCGTCGCACCCTCTCCTGCACACCTGGAGATTCCAGGCTCACCCTCTACAGGCGACGCCGGTAAGGTCCCTGTCCAACGCTCCGGCTCGGCAGATAATCTGCCGCACCTCGTCGACTCGGCCGCCACCAGTGCGCAGGTCAAAGGCAAGGGCGGTGACGATGACAAGCGTCCCAAAGGCTCGCTTCCGGTGGAGAAGCCGCGCGAACTGGTGGACGAGCCTGCCACGAACGGCCTGAACAGTCCGCCCCCGCTGACCTGGAAGTCGTCCACCGAGGCCGTCGGACCAGAGCTGGCGACGGCCGACGGCCATCGCTCTCGTGCGAGCACGGAGGGTGCCGGCATTGGGAAGGCGTCGTCATCAACGCTCAACGGGCATGGGAGCGTGGTTCAGGAGGAGGCGATAGCGGCACAGACGTCTGCTCCTCGGGCACAGGGTGTGTCCGCTGTCGCGGCCGGTGCGCTTCCGGTGGTGTCGGATCTGTCGGTGTCGTCGGGGCAGTTGGCGTCCGGGTTGTGGACGTTGTCGTCGGCGACTCCGTACTTTTCTGCCTCTGGCGTGGATCCGGAGTCGCGGTCGTTGAAGCTGGAAGCGCAGGTCGAGCACGATCCGGCGGCTTCGGCGCAGGGTTCGGGGTTGATCTGGTCCGACAGCGGCCAGGTGTCGAGCGGCTCATGTTCGACCAGGAGCAAGTGCTCCCTGCAGACCCCCGCGGTGACGTCCGGGAAGTTGAAGGACGGCTGGCTGATTCGCTGGCGGGTGAGGGCTTCGACCTCGTCCGGGGCGGTGGGCGCCTGGTCGCAGTGGCAGTCCGCACGGGTGGACGTTTCCAAGCCGGTGGTGTCGGATCTGTCGGTGTCGTCGGGGCAGTTGGCGTCCGGGTTGTGGACGTTGTCGTCGGCGACTCCGTACTTTTCTGCCTCTGGCGTGGATCCGGAGTCGCGGTCGTTGAAGCTGGAAGCGCAGGTCGAGCACGATCCGGCGGCTTCGGCGCAGGGTTCGGGGTTGATCTGGTCCGACAGCGGCCAGGTGTCGAGCGGCTCATGTTCGACCTGGAGCAAGTGCTCCCTGCAGACCCCTGCGGTGACGTCCGGGAAGTTGAAGGACGGCTGGCTGATTCGCTGGCGCGTACGCGTCGCCACTTCGTCCGAGACGACAAGCCCCTGGTCGCAGTGGCAGTCCGCACGGGTGGACGTTTCCAAGCCGGTGGTGTCGGATCTGTCGGTGTCGTCGGGGCAGTTGGCGTCCGGGTTGTGGACGTTGTCGTCCGTGACTCCGTACTTCTCCGCGTCCGGTGCGGATCCGGAGTGGCGCTCGTTGAAGCTGGAAGCCGAGGTTGAGCATGACCCGTCGGTTCCGGCGCAGGGTTCGGGGCTGATCTGGTCCGACAGCGGCCAGGTGTCGAGCGGCTCATGTTCGGCCACGAGCAAGTGCTCCCTGCAGACCCCTGCGGTGACGTCGGGCAGGTTGAAGGACGGCTGGCTGGTCCGCTGGCGGGTGCGGGCCTCGACCTCGACCGGCGCGGCGGGTCCCTGGTCGGGATGGCAGGCGACCACGGTTCGGGTGAGCGGCACTGCGGGTAACGGTCTGGGCGCCGTTCCGGCCACGCGTGGAACCGATGCCTGGACGCTGGCATCGGTCACCCCGTGGCTGTACGGGAAGGTGACCGACGCGGGCGGTTCGAAACTGGTGCTGGGCGCGGAGATCGAGCATGACCCGGCGGCGACCGAACAGGGTACCGGCCTGATCTGGTCCGGCCAGGGAACCACCAGCTACGCCTCCGGTGGCCATGCGTGGGTCCAGGTGCCGGCCGCCAAGTTGACCGACGGTATGAGGATTCGCTGGCGAGTACGCGGCGTCACCACGGCAGGCGCCGAAGGCGAATGGTCGACCTGGCAGACGGCCACGGTCGATGTCAACAAGCCCGCCGTGTCCGATGCCGGTTGGACTCCGGCGACCAAGGGCACGCTGTCGTGGACGGCGTCCTCCACCACGCCCTGGGTCTATGCCAAGGTCACCGATCCGGACTCGCGCGCGTCGCGGCTGGAGGCGCAGATCGAGCACGACCCGGCCGCCGCCGGACAAGGCACGGGCGTGATCTGGGAGGGCAAGGGCACCACCGCGTACGCCTCCGGAGGCGGCGCTTGGGTGCAGGTTCCGGCCGGGAAGCTGACCGATGGCATGAAGGTGCGCTGGCGGGTGCGCGGAGAGACCACCACCGGCGTGGCCGGCCCGTGGTCCGACTGGTCTGCCTCCGTCATTGACCTACGTAAGCCGTCCGTGGAGTCGCTGGGCATGAATCCGGCGCTGCCCGGTTCGGCGGCCTGGACGGCGGGGTCGGTGACGCCGTGGCTGTATGCGAAGGTGAGCGATCCGGACAACCGGCCCAGCAAGCTCGATGTCGAGGTAGAGCACGATCCGGCCGCGGCGGCGCAGGGCACCGGCCTGATCTGGGCGGGCTCTTCCTCCAAGGAGTACGCGCCGGGGACGATCGCCTGGACTCTGGTGCCGGCCGCGAAGCTGACCGACGGCTGGCAGATCCGCTGGCGAGCACGGGCTACGACCACGTCGGGCATGTCGGGGCCGTGGTCGGCGTGGGTGTCGGCACGGGTGGACACCACGGTGTTCAAGACGATTCCGCCTGGGCCGGTGGTGAGCGAGGTAACGGCGCCGCTGGGCCAGTTGGTCTCCGGTGTGTGGATTCTGCCGAGCGTCAGCCCGGTCTTCAACGCCGCGATCTCCGATGTGGACCGGCGTCCTGGTGTTCTGGAGGCCGAGGTCGAGCACGATCCGGCCGCGACCGGGCAGGGTAGCGGGCTGATCTGGTCCGGGCAGGGCACGACGTTCGAGGAGACCTGTTTCACGGGACAGGAGTGTTCGGCTTCGCACTCGTCGCCGGCCGTCGGAGAGGTGGAGAACGGCTGGTTGATCCGGTGGCGGGTGCGTGCGGTGGTGCAATCCACTGACGGTTCTGGTGCGCTGGTGGCGGGCCCGTGGTCGCAGTGGCAGGCCGGCCGCGTGGACACCTCCAAGCCAGTGGTGTCGGAGGTGTCGGCGTGGCCGGGGCAGTTGTCGTCGAATTTGTGGACGCTGCCGTCGACGCAGCCCACTTTCTCTGCCTATGGCGCTGATCCGGAGTCGCGGTCATTGCGGCTGGAGGCGCAGGTCGAGCATGATCCGTCTGCTGCCGGGCAGGGCAGCGGGCTGATCTGGTCAGGCAACAGTGCGATGTCGACCGGGTCGTGTTCGACCTGGAGCAGGTGCTCGTTGCAGACGCCGGCGGTGGAGTCGGGCAAGTTGAAGGACGGCTGGCTGGTTCGCTGGCGGGTGCGCGTGTCCACGTCCGCCCAGGTGGCGGGCCCCTGGTCGGAGTGGCAGTCCGCGCGCGTGGACACGTCCAAGCCGGTGGTGTCGGACGCGACGGCCTCTCCGGGCCAGCTGGCGTCCGGGTTGTGGACGTTGTCGTCCACGGAACCGTCCTTCTCCGCGTCCGGTGTGGATCCTGAGGCGCGGTCGCTGTGGCTGGAGGCGCAGGTCGAGCATGATCCTTCGGCTCCCGTCCAGGGGTCGGGGCTGATCTGGTGGGCTGCCGGCGCAGAGTCGACCGGATCGTGTACGACCTGGAACTGGTGCTCATTACAGACCCCGGCGGTGACTCCGGGCAAGCTGAAGGACGGCTGGCTGATCCGTTGGCGCGTCCGCGTGGCCGCCTCGTCGAACGCGGCGGGTCCGTGGTCGGAGTGGCAGCCCGCACGGGTGGACACGTCCAAGCCGGTGCTTTCAGACGTTTCGGCGTCGCCGGGGCAGCTGTCGTCGGGCTTGTGGACGCTGCCCTCGACCCAGCCGACCTTCTCCGCGTACGGCGCCGATCCTGAGGCGCGGTCGCTGCGCCTGGAAGCCCAGGTAGAGCACGACCCCTCGGTCGTCGCGCAAGGGAGCGGCCTGATCTGGTCGGGCAACAGCGCAGTGTCGACCGGGTCGTGTTCGACCTGGAGCAGGTGCTCGTTGCAGACGCCGGCGGTGGAGTCGGGCAAGTTGAAGGACGGCTGGCTGGTTCGCTGGCGCGTCCGCGTCGCGACCTCGGCCGGAGTGGCGGGCCCCTGGTCGGAATGGCAGACGGCGCGGGTGGACACGTCCAAGCCGGTGGTGTCGGAGGTGTCGGCGTCGCCAGCGCAGTCGGCGTCCGGGTTATGGACGTTGACATCCACACAGCCGACCTTCTCCGCGTACGGAGTGGACCCCGAGGCGCGGTCGCTGCGCCTGGAAGCCCAGGTGGAGCACGACCCCTCTGCGACCACGCAGGGCAGCGGACTGATCTGGTCGGGCAACAGCGCGGTGTCGACCGGATCGTGTTCGTCCACGAGCAGGTGTTTCTTGCAGGCGCCTGCGGTGGAGTCGGGCAAGTTGAAGGACGGCTGGCTGGTTCGCTGGCGGGTCCGGGCGTCGACGTCGTCAGGGGCGGCGGGTGCGTGGTCGGCCTGGCAGGCGGCCACGGTCCAGGTGAGTGGGACTGCTGGGAGTGGTCTGGGGGCGGTTCCCGCTACCCGCGGTAGTGACGTGTGGACATTGGCGTCGGTTACGCCTTGGCTGTACGCGAAGGTGGCCGACGCCGGTGGCTCGAGGCTCGTGCTGGGCGCGGAGGTCGAGTACGACCCGGCCGCCGGGCAGGGCTCCGGCCTGATCTGGTCAGGCAAGGGCACCACGAGCTACGCCTCCGGTGGCAACGCGTGGGTCCAGGTGCCGGCCGCGAAGCTGACCGACGGGATGAAGGTCCGCTGGCGGGTACGCGGGGAGACCACCGGCGGCGTGGCGGGCTCATGGTCGGACTGGCAGGTCGGTCTGGTGGATGTCGGCAAGCCGGCGACCTCCGACGCGGGCTGGACTCCGGCGACGAAGGGCGCGCTGTCGTGGACGGCTTCGTCGGTGACGCCGTGGGTCTATGGCAAGGTCATCGACCCGGATTCGCGGTCGTCGCGGTTGTGGGTGCAGATCGAGCACGATGCTGTGGAGCAAGGCTCGGGGGTCATCTGGGAGGGCAAGGGCGCGACCGCCGCGACGTCTGGCGCGAACGCGTGGGTCCAGGTCCCGGCTGGGAAGCTGACCGACGGCATGAAGGTCCGCTGGCGAGTGCGCGGAGAGACGACCACCGGCGTGACGGGCCCGTGGTCGGACTGGAACGCCACCACCGTCGACCTCCGCAAACCGTCGGTGGCAGGCTTGTCGATGACCCCGGCGACCTGGGATTCCGGAGCCTGGACAGCTGCATCGACGACGCCGTGGCTGTACGCCAAGGTGACCGACCCGGAGAACGGCGACTCCCGGCTCGCGGTGGAGATCGAGCACGACCCGGCCGCCACCGGCCAGGGCTCCGGCCTGATCTGGACCGGCAAGAGCGCCCAGCCGTCCAACTCCGGCGACAACGCCTTGGTGCAGGTGCCTGCCGGGAAGCTGACCGACGGCATGAAGATCCGCTGGCGTGCTCGCGGGGAGACCGCCAAGGGCATCACCGGCCCGTGGACGGACTGGGTCCAGGCACGTATCGATCTCAACAAACCGGCGGTCGAATCCCTGGGCATGGATCCGGCGTTGCAGGGCTCGGCGTCCTGGACGGCCGGGTCGGTGACACCGTGGCTCTACGCCAAGGTGAACGACCCGGACCGCCGGCCCAGCAAGCTCGACGTCGAGATCGAGCACGACCCGGCTGCGGCGACTCAGGGAACCGGCCTGGTCTGGGCGGGTTCGTCGGACAAGGCTTACGCGTCGGGAACCAACGCCTGGACGCTGGTCCCGGCCGGGAAGCTGACCGACGGCTGGCAGATCCGGTGGAGAGCGCGGGCGACGACCGGCTCAGGGGTGTCGGGGCCGTGGTCGGCGTGGGTGTCTGCCAAGGTGGACACATCGGTGTTCAAGACGATCCCGCCTGGGCCCGTGGTGAGCGAGGCGACCGCGTCGGTCGGCCAACTGGTCTCCGGCGTGTGGACGTTGCCGACCTCCAGCCCGGTCTTCAGCGCCACAATTTCCGACGCGGACCGGCGTCCCGGCGTCCTGGAAGCCGAGGTCGAGCACGATCCGGCCGCGACCGGGCAGGGCAGTGGCCTGATCTGGTCCGGGCAGGGCACGACCTTCGCCGAAACCTGCTTCACCGGACAGACGTGTACCGCATCGCACTCGGCTCCCGCGGTGACGGGGGTCAAGAACGGCTGGTCGATCCGGTGGCGCGTACGCGCCGTCGTGCAGTCCACCGCGTCCCCGGGTGCCCTGGTGGCGGGTGCGTGGTCGGAGTGGCAGGTGGCACGGGTGGACACCTCCAAGCCCGTGCTCTCCAGCGAGTCGGCCTCTCCGGGCCAGTTGGCTTCCGGGTTGTGGACGTTGTCGTCCACCACCCCGACCTTCTCCGCCTACGGCGAGGATCCTGAAGTACGGTCGTTGCGGCTGGAAGCGCAGGTGGAGCACGACCCCTCTGCGACCACGCAGGGCAGCGGACTGATCTGGTCGGGCAACAGCGCGGTGTCGACCGGGTCGTGTTCGACCTGGAGCAGATGCTCGCTTCAAACCCCGGCCGTGACGTCAGGCAAGCTGAAGGACGGCTGGCTGGTCCGCTGGCGAGCGCGGGTGGCGACCTCGGCCGGAGTGGCGGGCCCGTGGACGGAGTGGCAGGCCGGCCGGGTGGACACCTCCAAGCCCGTGCTGTCGGACGCATCCGCCGCTCCAGGGCAGTTGGCTTCCGGGTTGTGGACGTTGTCGTCCACTACCCCGACTTTTTCCGCCTACGGCGAGGATCCTGAAGTACGGTCGTTGCGCCTGGAAGCGCAGGTGGAGCACGATCCCTCGGCCGGCGGTCAGGGCAGCGGACTGATCTGGTCGGGCAACAGCGCGGTGTCGACCGGGTCGTGTTCGACCTGGAGCAGGTGCTCGTTGCAGACGCCGGCGGTGGAGTCTGGCAAGTTGAAGGACGGCTGGCTGATCCGTTGGCGCGTCCGCGTGGCCACCGCGTCCGGCGCGGCCGGCCCCTGGTCGGAGTGGCAGGCCGGTCAGGTGAACACCGCCAAGCCTGTGGTCTCCGACGTGTCGGCGTCCCCGGGCCAGTTGGCTTCCGGGTTGTGGACGTTGTCGTCCACCACCCCGACCTTCTCCGCCTACGGCGAGGATCCTGAAGTACGGTCGTTGCGGCTGGAAGCGCAGGTGGAGCACGACCCCTCTGCGACCACGCAGGGCAGCGGACTGATCTGGTCCGGCAACAGCGCGGTGTCGACCGGATCTTGCCCGACCTGGAGCAGATGCTCGCTTCAAACCCCGGCCGTGACGTCAGGCAAGCTGAAGGACGGCTGGCTGGTCCGCTGGCGCGTCCGCGTGGCCACCGCGTCCGGCGCGGCCAGCCCGTGGACGGAGTGGCAGGCCGGCCGGGTGGACACCTCCAAGCCGGTCATATCCGACATCTCCGCCGCTCCAGGTCAGCCTGTGTCCGGGTTGTGGACGTTGACGTCCACCACCCCGACCTTCTCCGCCTACGGCGAGGATCCTGAAGTACGGTCGTTGCGGCTGGAAGCGCAGGTGGAGCACGACCCCTCTGCGACCACGCAGGGCAGCGGACTGATCTGGTCCGGCAACAGCGCGGTGTCGACCGGGTCGTGTTCGACCTGGAGCAGGTGCTCCCTGCAGACCCCGGCGGTGGACTCTGGCAAGCTGAAGGACGGCTGGCTGGTCCGCTGGCGCGTCCGCGTGGCCACCGCGTCCGGTACGGCCGGCCCCTGGTCGGAGTGGCAGCCGGCCACGGTGTCGGTGAGCGGCACGGCCGGCAACGGCCTGGGCGCAGTCCCGGCCACTCGCGGCAGCGACACGTGGACCCTGTCCTCCGTCACGCCGTGGCTGTACGCGAAGGTGACGGACGCCGGCGGCTCGAAGCTGGTGCTGGGCGCGGAGGTCGAGTACGACCCGGCCGCCGGGCAGGGCGCCGGGCCGATCTGGTCAGGCAAGGGCACCACGTCGTACGCCTCCGGCGGCAACGCCTGGCTACAGGTACCGGCCGGGAAGCTGACCGACGGCATGAAAGTCCGCTGGCGGGTACGCGGCATCACCACCGCCGGCGCCGAAGGCGAATGGTCGCCATGGCAGGCCGCCACCGTGGACCTGCGCAAGCCCAGCGTGGACGGTCTCGGCATGGACCCGGCCATCCGCGGCACCACCTCCTGGACCGCCGAGTCGCTGACCCCCTGGATGTACGCCCGGGTGACGGACCCGGAGAACCGCCCCAGCAAGCTGAACGTGGAGGTCGAGCACGATCCGGCCAAGAGCGACCAGGGCACGGGCCTGATCTGGACCGGCGCCTCGGACAAGGAATACGCCTCCGGCACCAGCGCCTGGGCCGCCGTTCCTGCTGACAAGCTCACCGACGGCTGGCAGATCCGCTGGCGCACCCGCGCCACCACCACGTCGGGTGTATCAGGACCGTGGTCGGACTGGGTGTACGCGACCGTGACGGCGCTGCCGTTCGAGTCGTTCTCCCCGGCCCACAACAGCCAGGTCGGCACCCTGACGCCGGTGCTCTCGGCGAATGCCCGGCCCTTCAACAAGGGCGAGGTCAAGTACTGGTTCCAGCTGTGCGCCGGCAGCGCGCCGAACTGGCGCTGGTGCAAGGACTCGGCCGCCGAGACCAAGGATTGGACCAAGGAGGGCACATGGCAGGTGAACGACAGCCGCCTGAAGTGGGGTGAGACGTACTCGTGGATGGCCAAGGCAGCCACCACGTACACCACTGTGACCTCTTCGTGGCGGACCTTCACTCCCGTACCAGAGCAGGGCAACATCAACGGGCTGCTGACCGCCGGCACACAGGACCGCGAGTTCAATCACGTTTCGGGCAACTACGGGCACACCGTGATCGACGCCTCGGTATCGGCGGTGGGGCCGCCGCTGTCGATGAGCCGTACCTACAACAGCCTGGACCCGCGCAACGACGGCATGTTCGGTGCTGGCTGGACGACCCGGTACGACATGCGGATAGAGGCGGAGCCGACCGGCAGTCTGCTGGTGACCTACCCGAGCGGCGAGCAATTGCGCTTCGCGCCTACGGGCAACGGGAGATATGCGCCCCCACAGGGGACGTTCGCGACGATGGCCGCCGAGCAGGCGGGTGGCTGGCGGTTGATGGACAAGTCGGCCACCTCCTACTGGTTCGACGCGTCCGGTCTTCTCACCAAGATCACCGATCGCCGGGGACGGGGGCAGGACCTGACACGCGGAATCGATGGCAAGCTGGCCAAGGTGAGCGGGACCGGTGGCCGGTCGTTGACATTCACCTGGGCGGGGAACCACGTGGCGAGTGTGTCAACTGACCCGGTCGACGGCAAGCCGCTCACCTGGACGTACGGCTACGAGGGTGATCTGCTGGTCAAGGTATGCCCGCCTACCTCATCGACCGCCTGCAACAGCTACAGCTACGGGACGGCCTCGCGGTACAAGAGCGTGATCACTGACTCGCGGCCGGAGTACTACTATCGGCTCAACGAGGCCGACACCCGTACCGGCACCGTCGTCGCGAACGCGGCGGGCTGGAACATCACCGAGGAACAGGCCAAGCTGAACGGACAGACGCCGGCCGACCTCAGTGTGCGGGTTTCGGGCGCGGCGGCCGGATCGCCGGACACGGCGATGCGCTTCAAGGGCATGGTCGGCTCGACCTTCGTGCAGCTGCCGCGCAACGCGGTCAGCGGCCAGGGCGGGGAAGTCGCGGTGGAGGCGTGGTTCAAAACCACAGCCTCCGGCACGGTCATCGGCATGCAGAACACGGTCGAGAATACGGAGACGCCCCGCATACCGCCGGCGGGCGATTCCACGGCTCCGACATCCATGCCAGCGGTCTACGTGGGCACCGACGGTAAGCTACGTGGCCAGTTCTTCACTGGCCTGTCCACGATCGCGCAGACACCGATCACCTCCGCCGGGGCGGTGAACGACGGCGTTTGGCACCACGTGGTGCTGTCGGCGACGGAGACCAAGCCAGCCACCAGCTCGACCCCGTCCGAGCACACCCAGACGTTGTTCCTGGACGGTATCGCTGTGGGCACGCTGGCCGGGGAGATCCAGCACGGCGACCTGGGCGAAACTCGGATTGGTTCCGGTCAGGGCTCGTCGGCATGGCCGTCCACGACGAGCGGGAGCGCGCCGTTCCCGTTCAACGGCGACATCGACGAGGTAGCGATCTACGGCAAGCCGCTCGGCGCGGCGGCCGTCCAGCGGCACTTCGCGGCAGGTAAGCCGCAGCCGCAGCTGACCAAGGTGACGCAGCCGACGGGCCGGGCGTGGGCGGTCAACACCTACGACCTTGATGGCGGCCGGCTGGTCACGCATACCGACGCCAACGGTGGACAGTGGAAGCTGTCGGATGTCGTCTATGCCAAGCAAACCACCGTCTCGACCTTCGCTACGGTGAAGGTGACCGACCCGCAGGAGAGTGTGGTCACCTACGTCGCCGATGCGCAGCGGGGCTACCGGGCTGTGTCGGAGACTGACCAGGTCGGCGCCACCACCAAGTGGGCCTACGACATCGGAGGCTACGTCGCCAAGGTGATCGACCCGAACGCCAACGTGGTCGAGGTTACCCAGGACGCGCGCGGCAACGTGCTGTCACGCCAGAGCTGCCGCGCGGCGGGCAACTGTCAGACGCAGTACTTCTCCTACTTCATCAACACCGAGGACGCCTTCGACCCGCGCAATGACCAGAAGATCTCTCAGCGTGACGCTCGTTCGGCCGCGGCCACGGACGAGCGCTACATGGTGAGTTGGTCGTTCAACGCTTTCGGTGAGCAGGTCAAGGAGACCACCCCGGCCACGCTGGACTTCCCGGCGGGACGCAGCACCTCCACCACCTACACCGACGGCACCGAGCCAGCCGAGGGCGGCGGGTCGACTCCGGCGGGGCTGGTGAAGGTCAGCAAGGATTTCAAGGGTAACGAGACACGCTTCGCCTACACCGCCTCCGGTGACCTCGTTTCCGAAACCGGTCCGACCGGGCTCATCAAGACCAATCGGCACGATGCACTGGGCCGGGTGGTGAGCACCACAGAGATCTCGGACGCTCACCCCGACGGCCTGACCACTACCCTCACCCTGGACGGCATGGGCAAGCCGGTGACCCGGACCGGGCCGGGTGTGAAGAACGACATCACTGGAAAGACCCACACCCAGCAGTGGAGCGCGACCTACAACGCTGACGGACTCGTCCTCACAGAGCAGGTTGCGGATCTGACAGGCGGCGATGAGACCCGGACGACGACATACACTTACGACGCCCACGGCAGGGTGGAGACCGTCACCGGGCCCGAGGGCGGCGTAAGCCGTACCACCTATGACAACAAGGGCCAGAAGGTCAGTACCACCGACCTGCGCGGCACCACGACCACCTATACCTACACCCCGCGTGGAGAACTGGCCACGACGGTGCTCAAGGGATGGACGGGCAGTCCGCTCGCCCCGCAGGCAGCCACCGACTTGGTGATGGAGTCCCTGGCGTACGACCCGGGAGGCCGGCTCGCGTCCAAGACCGACGCGATGGGCAGGACCACCGGCTACACATACTTCGGCGACAACCTGCCGGAGAAGAGCATCGCCAAGGCGGCCAAGCTGAACGGGTCGGCCACCGGTCGCGACGTGGTGCTGTCAGAGAACGTGTTCGACGCGGCTGGTCAGCTGACGCGGCAGATCACTGGCGGCGGGACTCTGACGGTGCAGGCCGTCTATGATGCGGCTGGGCGGATGACCTCGCACACCACTGACCCGGCCAAGCTGGCCAGGATGACCGCCTACGAATATGACGCCAACGGCAACGTCACCAAGGTGAGTCGCAGTGCTGCAGGCGCGAGCCGTACCGAAGTGGTCGAAGTCTCCTACGACGAAGGGAACCAGCCGATCCGTCAGACGGTGAAGAATGACGACGCCGACCTGATCACCACTATGAAGGTGGATGACCGGGGACTGGTGACGGAGATGGTCGACCCGCGCGGCAACGCCGACGGCGTGGACCCGGCGGCCTACGCCACCTCGGTCAGCTACGACGCGTTCGGCAAGCCGGTCCAGGTACAGCTTCCCGCGGTCACGGTCGAACGGTACGGCCAGGCCCCGGCGGTGGAGCGGCCGACGGCCCGGCTCGGCTACAACACCTTTGGCGAGCAAACCCAGCAGGTCGACGCCGAGGGGCGGATGACCTCCAGCACACTGGACCGGGCCGGGCGGCTCATCGCTCAGACGATGCCCGCCTACGCCGCGCCGGGCGGGCAGTCGATTACACCGACCCAGACCGCGACGTACGACGCGGCCGGACAGTTGATCAGCGCGACCAATCCGCGAGGGCAGACCACCACGGCCACCTATGACGCGCTGGGCCGTAAGGTGCAGGTGACCAATGCCAGGGCCGGTAATGCGCAGGCGGGTATCACCACATTCACCTACGACCTGCTGGGTGAGGTTCTGTCGACGACAGACCCGACCGGCGCCCGGTCGGAGTCGACCTACGACGATATGGGACGTCAGATCACGCTGACCACCATCGAGCGCAAACCGACCCTGTCCACGTACGTGACCAAGCTGGAGTACGACGACGCTGGGCGGTTGACCAAGAGCATTCGGCCGACAGGTGACAGCTCCACCCGGATCTACGACGCCACCGGCGGGCTCACCTCGGTGACCGACGGCGAGGGCAATACCACTACCTTCGATTACGACCTTGCGGGCCGGACGACGTCGACCAAGAACGCGCTCGGGCTTGGTTCGACAGCGGTTTTTGACCTCGCTGGGCGTCAGATCGAGACGCAGGAGGTGAACGCTTCGGGAGAGGTGCTGCGGACCAGGAAGGTTGGCTACGACCTGGCGGGAAACCTGATCAGCAGCACTACGGCTTCCGGGCACACTGTCAACCGGATCTATGACGCGGGTAACCGGTTGATCGAGCTGAAGGAGCCCGTCTCGGCGAACGAGACGATCACGACCAGCATGGGCTACGACGCGGTCGGCGCGATGACGCGCTCGACCGATGGGCGCGGTAATACGACCTACACCACCTACAACAGCCTCGGCATGATCGAGTCGTTGATCGAGCCGGCCACGGCGGCAAACCCCGATGCGGCTGATCGCACCTGGACCAACGTCTACGACGCAGCCGGGAATTCGGTGGCCAGCTTGGCGCCGGGCGGGGTGCGGATCGACCGGACCTTTGACGAGCTGAACCGACTGATCAAGCAAACCGGCAGCGGGGCCGAGGTGGACACCGAGGCCAAGAACTTCAGTTACGACCTTGCCGGGCGGCTCACGACAGCTGACGAGCTCGGGTTCGTGCACAATGACCGGGGTCTGTTGGTGAAGACCACGGGCACCGGCGGGGATATCTCCGTCTACGGCTACGATGCCAACAACCGGCTGGTGCAGCGGGTGGACGCCACGGGTACCGCCTCGTTCGCCTGGGACGACGCCGACCGGTTGACTCAGGCGATCGACCCGGTCGCCGGCAGCACGATCGATTATGCCTATGACAAGGGCAACCGGCTCACGTCGATGGCCTATGGGGCATCGGGGGCACGGCGGGCCTACGGCTATGACGCGCTCAACCGGTTGATAAAGGATGATCTGACCACTTCAGGTGGAGCGTCCCTGGCGTCGATCGCTTATGACTACGACGTGGACGACAACATGACGTCCAAGACGGTGCTGGGCACGGTGGGCGCGGGGACCCACACGTACGAGTACGACTGGGCCAACCGGCTCACCTCATGGACGGGGCCTGACGCCGTCAAAACCACCTATGAGTGGGATGCCGCAGGGAACAGGGTGCGAGCCGGGGCGAAGGTGTTCACCTACGACGAGCGGAACCGGCTCATGTCAGGGGATGGGATCACCTACAAGTACTCCGCCAGGGGGACGCTGAAGGAGTCCTCCGACGGGATGGTCCGGATGACCAAGTTCGACGCCTTCGGGCGGCTCATCAACGACACCGGCGTGACCTATGACTACGACGCGCTCGACCGGGTCTCCACTCGCACCGAGAGTGGCCAAGTCACGCGGATGGCCTACGACGGCGCCAGCAATGATCTGGTGACGGTGACCGACGCCAACGGTGTGAAGAAGGCGTCCTTCGGACGGGATGCGCTCGGCCGGACCTTGAGCTTGGCTGATACCGGGTCGGCGCAGTTGGCGTTCTGCGACTCGATCCGTGGCGACCTGCTCGCCACCTTTACAGCCGGCGGAACCTCGCTGGTCGACTCGATCGCCTACAACCCCTTCGGGGAGGTTACGGCCCAGGCCGGCGCCAAGCACACCTTGGGCTATCAGGGGGGCTACACGGACCCGTCCACCGGCAAGGTCAACATGGCGGCCCGCTGGTACCAGCCCTCCACCGGCAGTTTCATCTCCTGGGACACCCTCACCCAGAGCCCCGACCCCTCCATTCAGCTCAATCGCTACACCTACGCCAACGACAATCCCCTCACTCACGTCGACCTCGACGGCCACAAAGCAAAGACAGTAAAGGACCCCTGTACGGGCAAGAAGAAAAATTCCGCCATCTGCAAGGAAGGGGCCAAGGAGTACAAGGAATGCACAAAGGAGTACGGAAAGTCCGCGTCGGCCAAAAAGCTGTGCACGGAAATGAAAAGCGACTACTACGACTGCAGGAAGGGGGGGAATGGACAGAACGATCGTGACATCTGCGGAAGCCATGCCGATAGTTACCTGGACTGCAGAACCGGGGGCAGTTCGAAGCCGAAATCGGTGCACTCTCACAATGTCTGCGCCGGTCAGGAGAAAGAGGTCCGGCGGTGCTATCAGAAATATGATTATGGCAACGAAACGGGCTGCGCCAGTGTTCGAGGTGACTACAGGAGCTGTCGGGAAGACGTTAGATCCGCAGGGGATCCGAAAGCATGTAACGACTTCGCCGAGGCAAATCACAGATGCCGGTCGACCGCCTTGGTGGATTGCTCAGACATGCAGGGCAACTTCCTGAATTGCATCGACAAGGGATTGTCGCGAAATGAATGTGCCCTCGGTGTCGTCGCCACCACGGCCTGCCGGGAAAGCTATAGGAAGGGCGAGTTCAAGGAGCGACAGACGTGCGAAGGAATATGGTCGAACGTCATCACCAACTGTAAAGGGAGCGCCAGGGCCCACAAAAATGGCGACAGCTCCGGAAACAATTGCGTGGGATTCCACAAGTGGCAGGACGTCTCCTTCGCCGTCTGTGAAACAAAAAATGAAAAGCAGCAGTGGACGCCAGCAGACCCATCTCAGCTCATCGGAGAATATGATGCGCGTTGCGTCACGTATTTGTCGAAGGCGGACGCAAAAGCGTTGGGAGATGGTGATGGAAAGTCCGATAGTGTGTGGATCACTGTCTTCAAGGCGGGGCTGGACGCCTGTGCAGTAGGATTCTCTCTTAGTCCAAAGACCGCGCCAATAGCCGCAGGCTGTGCGGGAGTGAAGGCCATCGTGGAGCTTGTGATGGGGATCGTCAACGCAGAGCATGATGATCTTCTAAGTGCTATAAAAGCTGGCACAAAAGGGATTAAGATCATCACGGACTTGCATGTTCGCTGGGATTGCTGGCCCGGAAAGCCTGCTCAACATTGCTCTGTCATCCCTAATCAGGTGAAGGAGCTTTCCAAGACGTATGTGCCCTGGGCCTAGATCAAGAGGGACGGCGCTTGAAGAAGATCTTCTCCGCACTCATTGCCGCATTGCTGGTCGGCTTCTCTTTCTTTGTCATTTACGGCTACATAGGCCAACGGAACGCCATCGATTACCAGCGTAGGGTTCTTCTCGCCCAGAAGCTCGCTTTCCATGGAGCGGATGTGCGAGACGGTTCGCCGGACCTGGCGAAGCGAATAGGTGCACTTGCGGTAGGGATTCACGCAGACGAAGTCACCAAATCGGGATTGATTGATTCGATTGTTCCGGATCTTGGTGAAGAATTCGTCGGGGATGGCGTAAGCGATGCTCTGGAAATAAGCGGAAATGGCGCCAAAGGGCTGACGGCGGGATCTGGGAAAGTTGTCGTCTGGGAGATCGACCGGAAGTCCGACTGGCGAGACCAATCCTATCCTGATTACTCCATGGCCAAAAAAGTTGGAGAATTCAAGGGGCTCCGTGCGCACATCAACTCTCTGGCGCTGAGTTCTGATGGAACTCTTGCGCTCACTGGAGCCAGCGATGGCGAATCCCGCTTATGGAGTCTGTCCGACCCGGCCAGACCGAGACGGCTGGCAGACCTATATGATGACCGATTCGCTGGATCCGAGAACGAGCAGGGCGTCGATCACGTCGAGCTCGTCAAGAACGGCAATCTGGCCGTAACGGCCGGTGTGGATGGCCGTATTGCCATCTGGAGTCTCGCGAATCGCATGCGTCCTGAGAAGTTGTCTGTCATCACTGCTCCCGGAGCGCTGCGCGCCATGGCCGTGAGTGATGATGGGAAGACGGCGGTCTCTGTCGGTGGGCCTTTGGGGCGTCTGGAAACTCGGGTCTGGGATTTGACGGATCCAGCAAATCCAGAGCAACTGGCCGTGCTGGGAAACTCGGAGAGATATGTAGGCTCGGTGAGCCTTGATGCCGGTGGAACGGTTCTTCTCATCGGCGGGTCGGGTAAGTACATGATATGGAACCTTGCTGAGCGGGCTCAACCCAAGCTCGAAGCCGTCGTGCCTGTCCCTATCAGCGACGTGGCATCTGTATCGCTGAGTGCTGATGGAAACCTGGGACTCATTGCTGGCTATCGCTCCAGTTCGCGATTTTCGATGCTCGGATACTTCTCGCTTTGGGATATGAAAGTGAAATCACGCCCTGCTCGTATTACCGACCTGTTCAACGAGTCGAGCGTAGGTGTAGCCTCCGCGATCAGTGCAGACGGAGGGGTGGCTCTGACTTCTCTCGACGCTGGATCGATCTGGGATTTTCGCGATCTGGAAAAAATCAGAAAGGACCCTAAGGGGTATGTCTGCTCTCAGGTGAACGATGGATATCGTCTGAGTCGAGATGAATGGAATCGTTACGGAGACCCGGCGATGTGGGAAGAGTATGTGACTAAAGAGAATGGCGACTCTATTCAAATCTGTTGATCGCAATGCGCGTATTGAGCACACGTCGGTGAAGGCTCTTGTGAGGACGACATGGGCGAGGTCAAGGAGCACGCCCGATCACCATGCCGTATCTCCTTCCCCTGATTGCCGGAACTTGTCGCATGCCACGCAAATGGCCTAAGCCTGTCTCGAAGTGTTGATCAACGGCGTGTCGTAGCCGGACACGCAGAGAGGTCTCCGGTAAAGGGTTCAACGACCAAGAAGAAACAATAACCCGGAGACCTCGTGGCCACCTTAGCGGTGACACGGCGGTTCGACCTCACCGATGCGCAGTGGACGTGGCTGGAACCGCTGCTGCCGGTACCCAAAAGGCCAGGTCGGCCGCCGCGGTGGAGTAAACGGCAGCTGATCGACGGGATCCGCTGGCGGGTACGGGTGGGCGCGCCATGGCGGGACGTGCCGGAGTGTTACGGCTCCTGGCAGGCGGTCTACAGCCTGTTCCGCCGCTGGCAACGCGCCGGCCTGTGGCAGCAGATCACCCGCCTGCAAGCCCTGGCCGACGCCCGAGGCCTGGTCGGCTGGCAGGTCGGGGTGGACTCCACCGTCTGCCGCGCCCACCAGCATGCGGCCGGCGCGTCGAGGCGCGGCCAAGCGCAGGTCGAACCACCCGGCGGAGTACAGGCCGAACCCGCCGATCACGCCCTAGGACGTTCCCGGGGCGGTCTGTCGACCAAGCTGCATCTGGCCTGTGAACAAGGTCAGCGTCTGCTTGCCCTGGTGGTGACAGCCGGGCGGCGCGGCGACGCGCCACAGTTCCCCGCGGTCATGGCCGCTATCAAGGTGCCCCGGCTCGGGCCCGGTCGCCCGCGCCCCCGGCCCCGAGATCGTCCGGGCTGACAAGGCGTATTCCTCCCGCGCGATCCGGCAGCACCTGCGCGCCCGCAAGATCCGGTGCACCATCCCCGAGCCGGCCGACCGCGTCGCTGCCCGGCGACGGCGCGGCAGCCGCGGTGGCCGCCCGCCGTCCTTCGACCCAGACGACTACCGCGCCCGCTCAGCCGTCGAGTGCGGCATCAACCGGCTCAAACGCCATCGTGGCATCGCCACACGGTACGACAAGCTCGCCGTCCGATGCGAAGCAACCGTCCACATCGCCGCTATCAACGACTGGCTCACGATCCTTTGAGACAAGCTCTAGCAGGGGTATGACTTGCGCGGGTGCGAAGTCGGCAACCGCAGGCACCTGGGGCCTCTCCCCGAAGCGTGGACACCTTGGCCACCGGATGACGGAGATCCGGAGACGAGGAGTTCCACGGGGCGATGAGGTCATGCCCGCCGGAGTTCAAGGCGGACGCCGTTGCGTTGCACCTCACATGCCGTCCGCGCTCCACCGGCCGGCGGAGCGGCTGCGGACGGGGAGTGACGAGGTGACAGGGGCGGGGATGGGAGGCCGGGGAAGGGGGGCAGGCACGGTGGAGGGGGAGGGCCCGGGAGCCTGGCCGGGGTGACGGCATGACAAGCCGGAACCCGCCGTCCTTGGCCAGGCGGCGGGTACGGGTCGGCTGCGGGGGTCAGCGCAGGGGGAAGGCGCGGGTGGTGGTCTGTTCGACCCTGTTGCCTCCGGTGTCCCAGGCTTCGGCCTTGAGGGTGACGGCCCTCTTGGTGTCGGCGAGGGCGGGGTAGGTGAGCGTGGTGGTGTAGACGCCGGTGCGTACCCTGCGGACCTTGGCGTCCTTCCAGGTCCGGCCGTCGTCGGTGCTGTAGGCCAGCTTCAGCCCCGCGACCGCGGGCATGCGCTCGGCCGACGGGGAATGGGTCACGTCGATCTGGAACGTGTGCCGCCCACCGGCGCGTACGGTGTTGTCCAGGGCCTGGGTGTCACCCAGGTCGTACCCGACGAACACCAGCGGTTGCGGGTTGCACGAGCCGGACGTTCCCATGATCGGGTGGCAGTCGGTCGTCGGCGGGACGGTGTCCTTGTCGCGGGCCTTGGAGTGGAAGGTCCAGACGTTGGCGTTGCCCGAGCCGCTCTGTTCGAGCCGGTAGACGCCTTCCTCCTTGGGCAGCGTGAACATCGGGACCGCCGCGCCTGCGATGCGCGGGAGCTCCTTGCCGTCCCTGGACAGCTTCACGTCGGCGTTGTAGAGCCCGCCGGGCCCGGCCAGCCGCCCGTCGCCGGTCACGTACGTGTAGGCGGGCAGGAACGTGTCGCCGAGCCGGCACATCGCGCACAACACCTTGTTCAGGACGCCGGGGACCTCCGGGATCACCATGCCGCCCGGGGTGGCCGGACCGGTGCCCCAGCGCATGGTGGCCCTGCCGGGCTTCTCGATCGTCGTGTCCAGCCCCCAGGGCCTGGTGCTGGTGCCGATGACGCTCCCCTTGCGCAGGGTGTCCGCGCCCGACACGCTGAAGTACTCGATCCGCCTGGAGGGGGCGGCGAAGTGGAAGGCCGTCGCGAACGACACCCGCTGCAACGGCTTGAGGCTGTGCCAGATCTCCATCTGGCTGTCGAGGCTCGTCGGCGCGTGGAACGAGGTGTCCACGGCCCGCAGCCGGCCGTCGGTGAAGCGGTAGACGGGCTCGGGGACCCTGCCGTCCTCGTAGTCCTGGAGCTGGTAGGTGTAGTCGACGCTCGGGTTGTTGGTGATCTCCAGCGTCACCGGGCCGTCCGCGAGCCGGGCGCGGAGCTTGTCGCCGACGGCCTTGAAGACCTGGATCACCGGCAGTTCCGGCTTCTCGTCCCCGCTGGGCCAGGTGGGGATCGAGCAGCCGGGGGCCACGACGTTGGCGAACAGCACGATCCCGGCGGCGCCCGCGGCCTTCAGCGCCCGCACCCGATCGAGGTCGGTGAGGCATGTGTCACTGGGGTCGATCGTCATCAGCGCGAGCTTGCCGCGCAGGTCA
The DNA here is from genome assembly GCF_044465345.1 of Nonomuraea sp. NPDC049684. Taxonomy (NCBI): domain Bacteria; kingdom Bacillati; phylum Actinomycetota; class Actinomycetes; order Streptosporangiales; family Streptosporangiaceae; genus Nonomuraea; species Nonomuraea sp. NPDC049684. The sequence goes on from NZ_JBITLO010000003.1 coordinate 190,466, forward strand.
CCCTGAGGGTTCGCGCCGCCGCCGACGTACGCGAGGTCGTAGCGGTGGGTGCCGGCCGGGAACGGCATCTCCCAGCCGAGGTCGAAGCCCAGCCCACCGTCGAAGTACTCGTAGGTTCTGGCGTCGATCGCGTACCGCTGCGGGCCCACGGCGCGTACGGCCAGTTGCGGGTTGGCGGCCGTGGCGCTCATCGAGAACAGCAGCTTGCCCTTGGTGACCTTCTTGGTGGGGGTGATGTACCAGTCGTTCATGCCGAGGGCCCCCATGTTCCCGGAGGTGATGGGGGTGCCGTCCCAGGCCGTGCGCACGAGGGAGAAGCTGCCTCGGGCGTGCCGCCAGTCGATCGGCTTGGGCGTCGTGAAGCGCAGCAGTTCGGCTTCGCGGGCGTCGAGGGTGATCTCGGCGCCCTTCTCCGGCACGACCACCTCGGGGTCGTACAGCTGGGCGACCGGGGGCGGCCCGCTGTCGACCGTGTTGTGCTGGATGCCGGCCTGGACGCTGTAGGTGCCCGGTTCGAGCATGTAGCGGTAGACGCCGTCGGCGACGAACGTGCCCTGGGCGGGGCTGAAGCTGTCGACGACGTCGACCGCGCTCGCCGCCACCCAGGTCAACATCGGCGACGGCGGATTGCCGTACCTGTCGACGAGGTGCACGGTCAGCGGCACCAGCTTGGGCCCTCGGCGCAGCCCCACCGGGGTCGTGACGCGCGTGCCGGACGGCCCCGTGGCCACCACGGCGCCGGTGTGGCCGCCCTTGGGCAGGCCGTCCGGGTGCAGGGTGACGGTGACGGACGCGGTGCCGCCCGCCGGGACGGTCACCGACGGGGTGCTCAGCGTCAGCGTGTCCTTGTTCTCGCCCAGGGTGGCGGCGAGGGTCAGCGTCACCTCGGCGGTGCCGTCGTTGGCGTAGGTGAGCGTCTTGTCCGCGGTGTCGTTCACGTCTACCGGGACGATGCCGTAGTCCAGGTTCGGCGTGGTGGAGGTGACGGCCTGGGAGACGGCCCTGGCCACGTCGACGCGACCGGCGCCCTGCTCGTAGGCGGAGAATCCGGCGTCCTTGGCGGTCGACATCAGCGCCGCCTTGAGCCGCTGGCCGTCCCAGGACGGATGCTGCTGGGCCAGCAGCGCGGCCGCGCCCGCGACGTGCGGGGTCGCCATCGAAGTGCCGTTCAGGCTGCTGTACAGGTCGTCGACCGGGCTGCCCAGGGACGTGCCCGCGGCGCGGGCGGCGACGATGCCCACGCCCGGGGCGGCGATGTCCGGCTTGAGCGCTCCGTCGACGGCCCTCGGACCGCGGCTGGAGAAGCTCGCGAGCTGGTCGGACTTGTCGGTGGCGGCGACCGTCAGCGCGGACGCGGCGGCGCCGGGCGCGCCGATCGTCTCCTTGCCGGGCCCGTCGTTGCCCGCGGCGATCACGAACAGCGCGCCCGTCGAGGCGCTCAGGTCGTTGACGGACTGGGACAGCGGGTCGGTGCCGTCGGTGGGATCGCCGCCGAGGCTCATCGAGACGATTTTCGCCTTCTCCTCGGTGGCGGCCCACTCCATGCCGGCGATGATGTCGGAGACGCTGCCCGAGCCCGAGTCGGCCAGCACCTTGCCGATGACGAGCCTGGCGCCGGGGGCGACGCCCTTGCGTGAACCGTCCGAGCCCGCGCCGGAGCCCGCCACGGTCGCGGCGACGTGGGTGCCGTGGCCGTGGTGGTCGGTCACCTCCTGGCCCTCGACGAAGCTGCGGCTGCCGGCGATGCGGCCGGCCAGGTCGGGGTGGGTGGCGTCGACGCCGGTGTCCAGCACGGCGACCGTCGTGCCCGAGCCGTCGAAGCCGGCCTTCCACGCCTCGGGGGCGCCGATCAGCGGCACGCTCTCGGCCAGGTCCGCCTTGACCTTGGCGTCCAGCCAGACCTTGCCGACACCGCCGGCCAGCGTCGTCCTGCCGGTGGCCGCGCCGCGCAGGGTGGCCCAGAACTCGTCCGCCTTGGCCTTGTCGACCGTGAGCGCCGTGCCGTGGATGCTCGGCAGCGACCGGGTGGCGGTGCTGTCGGGCAGGGCACGGGCGATGCTCTTCTGGGCGCCCGGGTACTGGACGATCAGCGGCAGGCGGTCGGCCGTGCCGTCGGCGTAGCCGTTCTCGGCCAGGTAGCGCACGTCGAACAGCTTGCGGTCCAGGACGCCCGCGTCGAGGGCGGGCTGGGCGTCGGCGGGGATCACGAAGACCCCTTCCGGGCCGGACTCGCTGCGGAACAGCGGGACGTGACCGTCGGGGCGGCGGACGGCCTCCGGGGTCGCGGTGTAGCGTCCGCCGTCGTCCCTGGTGACCCGGACGGTGTCGCCGGTGATCAGGGTGAGGTTCCATTCGCCGCCGGCGGCCGCGGGGAGCGCGACGACGCGGGGGTCGCCGTCATCGGGCGCGGCGAGGGCCGTCGCCGGGGTCAGCAGGCCCGCGGCCAGCGCCGCTACGGCCGCGCCCGCTAACACGCGCGGCCACGGCCGCCTTCTGGTGGTTGGCATCGGGGGTTCTGCCTCTCTCCTCATGCGTCGACCCAGCCCTCTTCGAGTTCGGCCTCGGGCTCGGGTGTGTCCTGCTCGTCCGTCGGATCGGGCTCTTCGGGCATGCGCCTAGCTTCACAGGAGCGACAGAGGGCTACCTATGGGGCAAACACCCCAATAGTCAGGCGTCGAGTCGGTGCGCCAGCCCGGCCCGGGAGCGCAGGCCCAGCTTGCGCATGGCCGACCCCAGGTGCTTGTCCACGGTCTTGGCCGACAGGAACAGCTCCCTGGCGATCTCCTTGTTGGTCAGCCCGGTGGCGGCCAGCCTGGCCACCGCGTCCTCCCTGGGGGAGAGGGCGGACCCGTAACCGCGCGGGCCGCCGCGGTGCCGGGCGGGCCCGGGCAGGCCCCAGCGCCTGCTCAGCCGGCCGGCCCGGTCGAGGTCCCAGGCGGCGCCGAGCCCGCCGTACGCGTGCAGGGCGGCCTCCAGCATCGACGGCCCCCGCTCGTCACCGGCGGTGAGCAGCAGCCCGGCCGCGTGCTCGCGCGCCTGCGCCGCCTCGTACAGCGCCCCCAGCCGGTCGTACGACGCCGCCGCGTCCACGAAGCGCACCGCGTCGGCGGACAGGAAGCCCCACGCATGGTCGAGCGCGGCCCGCGCGAGCGGCGCGTCCAGCGCGGCGAGCTCGCCTTCGAGACGTGCCACCAGCTCCCCGGCCTCCTCGGCCCTGCCCAGCCCCACCAGGGCTTCGGCAAGCGCAGGAACCGCGCGGACACCCACCGGCCACAGCCCCTTGGCCGCCCACAGCGAGAACGCCTCGCCGGTACGCGCCACCGCCTCCCCGGCCCCGTCCTGCGCGACGGCCAGCCGCAGCAGCGCGCTCACCGGCAGCGCGAGCACGTCGGCCGCGCCCGCCTCCAGGTTCGCCCGCACCAGGTCGCCGAGAAGCGCGGCGTCGGCGCGCCCGCGCGCGAGGGCCAGGCAGCCGGCCACGGTGTCCGCCGTGAGGCGGTAACTCCGCAGGTCGGCGAAGCGGACCCGCAACGCTTCCAGCTCGTCCTCCACGCCGTCCCACGAACCCCGGCAGTACGCCAGCGTCGCCAGGTTCAACCGGCACCTGGACTCGATCAGGCCGGTGACATCGTGCTCGGCCGCCTCGGCCAGCGCAGCGTCCAGCAGACGGTGCGCGGTGTCGTGCTGTCCGGCCAGGCAGGCGACCTCTCCGACGGATTCGTAGGCCACCACCTCCCACCGGTTGGTCGGACGCCCGCCGGTCAGCGCCACGACCTGCCCGGTCAGGCTCGCCCCGCGCGGGTCGCCGACGAGGGTCAGCACCATGGCGACCTTGCCGAGCACGGAGATGCGCCGTTCAGGCTCCGCGATCTCGTTGAGCCGTTCCAGGGCCCCGTCGAGCCAGCGCAGGTGCTCGGCGAGCGGGACACCGGGGGTTCTCGGCATGCCCAGGGCCGCCATCGCGTAGGCGGCGAGCACGGGCCGGTCCGCGAGATCGCCGACGGCCTCGGCCATGGCCCGGCGGGCCAGCTCCGGCGAGGCGCCCCCGGTCTCCAGTTTCAGCCCGATGAGGTAGTTCAGCTCGCCGCGCACCGGTCCGGGCGGCTGGCGATCGGCAGCGCCGCGCAGCAGGCCGATGAGCTCGTCGGCGGCCAGCGCGTAGCCGCCCGCCCAGCCCAGCTTCGCCGCGAGCCTGCCCTCTCGCGCCGGGTCGAGAGGCGCGTGCCGCAGCACCGCCTCCAGCAGGCGCTCGGCCTCCGCGTCGTTGGCCAGTGCCACGGCCTGGTCCGCCGCCTTCTCTGCGGCCTCCACCCAGGCGTCGAGTTGACCGGCATGGTGATGGTGGTGTGCGATCTGGCCCAGAGGTGTGGGACTCTGCCCCGCCACCGCCTTGGCCGCGCGGACGTGCAGGTCCTGGCGTCTGGACAGCGGGATGCTCCCGTACACCGCCTGGACTGCCAGCGCGTGCCTGAACCCCGCCGTGCCGCCCCGCTCGACGAACAGGCCGCGGTCGAGCAACTCGTCCAGGCCTTCGCGGGCGTCCTGCTCCGGCACGCGGCAGGTGGCCACGAGCTCCCGTACCGGCACGGCCACCTGCAGCACCGCCGCGGCCTCCGCCACCGCCTGCCCGTTCGCGCTCAGGCCGCGCACCCGCTCCAGCACCGAGTCACGGACCCCGGCCGGGACGCCGAGCTCGTCGAGCGTCTTACGCGCCCATCTGGTGCCGCGCTGGACCAGGACGCCGCGGGCGCGCAGCAGCGCGACCAGCTCCTGGATGGCGTACGGCAGGCCGGATGTCCGCTCGCACAGGTAGGCGGCGAACTCGTCCGACACCTGCGCGGTCCCCAGGATCGAGGCCGTCAGCTCGTTGGTCCGCGCGGCGTCCAGCGGGGCCAGGGCGAGGTGGGCGTGGGTGAGCTCCGGCCGCAGCCGTGCGGTGAGCGCCCGCAGGCCGGGACCGGCCTCCTCGGCACGGAAGGTGAGCACGAGGCCGAGTCCGGGCGGCGGGTCGCTGAGCAGGTAGCCGAGGAACTCGATCGTCTGCTCGTCGGCCCAGTGCAGGTCTTCCAGCACCAGGACGACCTGGCCGAGCGCGGCGAGCAGTTCCGCGAGCCCGCGGAACACGCGGTGCCGCAGCCCGGCGGGGTCGTCGAGCGGGCCGGGTGCGGCCGGCAGGACGGCGGCGAGTTCGGGCAGCAGCGGGTGCAGAGCACCGGTCACCGGCGACAGGCCCACCGCGGGAAGCTTCCCAGCGGCGCCGCGCAGTGCCTCGATGACGGGACCGAGCGGGAACGGCTCACGGATCTGCGCGCATCCGCCGACGAGCGTGGGCCGGTCGCGCAGCTCGACGGCGGCCGCCAGCTCGCCGACCAGCCGCGTCTTTCCGATGCCCGCCTCGCCCTCGATCATGACGACAGCCGGGGGACGCCTCACCGCCGCCAGTAACCGCCGCAGCTCCGTGTCCCGGCCAACGAGAATCGGCGAGATCACGCGCTCCGCGGCCACATCGGCATCGTCCATAATCGAGCAATTGAAGCGCCGACTACGTGAAATGTCACGTCTTGTCGCAGGCCCGGGTAGCCCAGACCGGGATGGGTCAGTGACAGGCCGCGGCGCTTAGGCGGGTGGCGGTCGCCCTGTCGAGCCGGGCGCCGCTGGTGAAGAAGGATCGCCCGGGTGTTCAGCCGGCCGTGCGGAACTCGAAGAGCCGCGCAGCCTGGGAGGCGGTGAGGTGTTGCGTGCGTCCGGGGACGTCGTGCACCAATGACACGCCTTCTGCGTAAAGCTGGTCAGGGCCGGCGTGCATCGCCATGAGCGCGGCGTATCGGGAGACCTCGGCCGCCGGTAGGGCCTTCCGCCGTTCCTGGTTCTGCTCCAGCAGGACCTCCTCGGGCTGGGTGAAGCGCAGTGCGGTGACCGGCATCTGAAACCTGTCCGCGATGGCGAGCAGCCTGGCGCGCGCGTGGTGGAGCACGTTGGTTGACTCGGCGATCACGGTGCGGCCCGTCGAAAGTCGCGCAGTGATTCGGCGATCTCGTTCCTGGAAGATCTGGGGGTCGGCTGACTCACGGTCGACAGCAGTGGTGAGGTAGTGCTCGGCGATGGTGTCGCTGGACACGATGGCCTCGGGATCGATCCTGCCCTGGTCGACCAGCGCCCGGCTGAAGGAGCTCTTGCCCGAGGCCGGCGGCCCGACCAGCAGTACGAGCCCGACAGGGATCCAGACTCGTTCGGGTTGTCTGCCGTCGCCGGCGCCGTTGCGGATCTCGCGCTCGAAGGCCATGGTCAGACGATAGTCCTCCGCCTTGCGTTGTGACTTCACGAGTCATCGGCCAGGCGCCTGGCGTCATGGCAGCCTCTCGCCGGGCGGATTGAACACGGGAGTGAGCAGCGGACTGGCACGTCTCTCAGCGCCGGCGGTCCAGCGCCTCCCCGCCCCGCTCACGCCGCACCGCAACAGAGCGCCGCCCTGGCCGACCAGGCCGCCTGACCAACATCCCAGCCGGCGCCAGGCCCGGCTACCCGTCCTCCCAGGTCTTCGTGATCGATCTGGTCCCGAAGCCCCGTCCGCGCTGGGCGCGATCAAGGAGGCGGAGCGGCGTCGCCGCGAAGCCGTCGCGCTGCCGGATCGCTGACGAGACCGGAGCTCCGGCCAGTTCTTTCAAAAAAATCCGGGAGGCGGTGTCGGATCGGGGCGGTGGCGTTCGTAGCAGGGGTGAAGCCGCCCACAAGGGGCAGCGCACGACAAAGGAACCGCAACATGAAGCTGACGACCATGACTCAGGTCACCCTCGATGGCGTGATGCAGGGAAACGGCGCCGCGTCGGACGACCGCAGGAACGGATTCGAGCGCGGCGGCTGGGCCCGGGGGAAGGGCGACGACGAGACCAGGACGTTCATCACGCAGACCTTCCAGCGCGCCGAGGCGTTCCTGTTCGGCCGGCACACCTACGAGCTGTTCGCCGGCTCCTGGGGATCCATCGACCAGATGCGCGCGCATCCCATCGGCGTGGCCTTGAACGAGGCCCCCAAGTACGTTGCCTCGACCACGCTCACCGCCCCGCGGTGGCAGGACACGACCGTCGTCCGCGGCGACCTCGCGGCGGCCATCAGTGAGCTGAAGGCCAAGCCCGGGGGTGAGCTGCAGGTGCACGGCAGTGGCATCCTGGTCCAGTGGCTGCTGGAGAACGACCTGGTCGACGAGATGACTCTGATCACCATCCCGGTGGTCGTCGGCCAGGGCGCGCGGCTGTTCCCCGACGAGGGCCCGGATCTCGCGCTCGACCTGGTGGAATCGCGGGTCGACTCCAAGGGTGTGTCGATCCAGGTCTACCGGCCGGCTGGGCGCCCGCAGTACGAGCCGGCGGCTTGAAGTCCCTGACCACCGCACCACGCTGATTTGGCACCACGGGAGTTGATCTTCAGATGCAGTACCTGGTCTCCGTGATCGACGACAGGGGCAATCCCGATGACACGGACCGGCGGCCTGCCATCAGCGCGTTCAACGAACGACTGATCGCCGAGGGCTACTGGGTCTTCTCGGGCGGACTCGCGGACACCGGCGCGGCCACGGTCATCGACAACCGGGGCGAGCAGGCGATGTTCAGCGACGGGCCTTTCATGGAGTCGAAGGAGTACCTCGCCGGCATCTGGGTGTGGGAGGCCCCCGATCTGGATGTGGCGCTCAAGCTCGCCGCCGAGGCGTCGAAGGTCTGCGACCGGAAGATCGAGGTGCGGCCGTTCCTTTGACCGACGTCCGGGAAGTGATCACCCACGCCTACCACGACGAGTGGGCGCGGGTGATCACCTTCCTGACCAGGCATTTCGGTGACCTTGATATCGCCGAGGAGGCGGCCGCCGAGGCGTTCGCGGCCGCCGGCGAGCGGTGGCCGGCCGTCGCGTACTGCCCGCTGTTCCTGTCCGAACGTCGTCCCTCCCGGCACGCCGCTCCGCCGCCGACATCTGCCCGCACACCGGCCGCGCCCGCCTCGGCTACGACCGCGCCCGCGTCACGCTGGAGAAGTACGCCGGGCTCGACCTGCACCGGCTGCGCCACAGCGCCGTGAGCCACCTCGGCGAGGCCGAAGTACCGCTGCGGCTCATCGTGGGCAGGACCCGGCACAAGAACCCCCGCACCGCCATGCGCTACGTCAGGCCCGGCGCCGAGGTCACCGAGGTCCTGGCACCCGAAGGCATGAGTCGCTGCGTCCACCAGGCAGCCGGGCACGACGCACTGCGCCCAACCCGGCCCAGCAGAGCGTGATTGCTCGGCGGCTGGAGCAACGTCCGGTCGGTGTCCCAGCCGATCTCAGCCAAGAACGCCTGGTCAAGCAATCGGGGCAGCCGCTCGGCGACCCGTGCCGGATCCAACTGGCGTTGCTCCAGCAGCATCCCCATGTGGCCCCAGCCTTCATCAGACATCCCCGGCCGGGCGGTGGTGAGCTGGCGGATGAGGGGAAGGAGGATGTCGTCGACGATGGAGGCGATCGCGTCGTCGGCCGGCGGGCGGCCGTGGAGCACCACCTCGTTGCGGACCAGGTCGAAGGGCAGCTGGAGCACCCGTGGCGGAAGGTTCACGGCGCGAATCTCGTGCCGCTCCGCCGCTCTGGCCAGGACAGTCGCCGCCGCGTCCCCGCGGGTGGAGCTGGCGATCCAAGCGTGCAGGGCGGCGGCGTCCGGGTCGCGGGCCGTTTCGGCGGCCGATCCGGCCAGTACCTCGCCGCGTACGCTGCCCAGCCCCTTCACCGTCTGCCGCAGTAGCTCGATCAGATCCGAGCGCAGGCTGCCGGTGTCAGGGACCTCAATGCCGGGCGGGGCGGCGCGTTCCAAGGCCGCGAGAGCAAGCTCGGCGCGGATGGGCCATCGGCGGCTGAGCACCGGACGGCTGGTGCCGGCCAGCGCGGCGACCGCTTCGAACGTCAGCCTGCATAGCCGAGCAGGAGACGCTGGGGCACGTCTCGTCCACCTTCACCCGCGACACCTGCACCAGCGTCTACCCGGAGGTGGCCCGCGCCGCCGCGGAATCCACCGCGGCGCTCGTCAACACCTCAGCAGTTGGTGCCCAGACGGCACGGCTGATCACCCCGCCGCCCCGTACCGGCGAGGCCACCACCTGAACCACCGAACCTGGGCAGGCCCGTTGAACCTCCGGCGGGCTTGCCTTGTTGTCGTCAGCCGTCGTCGCACAGGTCGTGCAGCCGACGATCTGGCTTGATCTTCTAGCGGTCGTCTTCGGGGTCTGAGTTGGCGGCGGCCGTCTGAACCAGCGAGCGACCAGTCATGATCAAAAACGGGATCCGAGGCTGGCGAGAACCGAGAAATCCCAGGTCGGACGTGGTTTTGAAGAGTAGGGCGGGTGGGACTTGAACCCACGCCCCACGGATTATGAGTCGGTTCCTTCTGTGTCGCTCAGTGTCGCGGAGTGACCTCTTCTATCGCAGTGGACGGAATTCTTCCCGCCGTCGTGTCGGGAAGTGATGACGATGCCGTGCGGTATTGCGTACACGCGAGCAACCACCGAGCAACCACGTATTCTTGACCATCGCCGTTATGTGGGCGCAGTGGTGACGGTGTCGTCGCGCCGCAGCGCGACCTCCACTACGGCGCGTCCGACGTGGTGGGTGCCGCCCAGGACCAGTACCCGCATTTCCCTCTCCTTCGGCCCGCCAGTTGGAACTTGCGCTCGACCAGCCGGCGCACCGGCCCCACGACGACAGCCGCAGGGGAAGCTGGGTCAGCTCCAGCACCAGCGGGTTGCGCGGGGCGTTGACGCCCTTGACCCGGCGGCCGAGCTGCTGCTGCTTCTCCGCCTCCGGCCGCAGCTCGGCCTCCCCGTCCGGCAGCGCGGCCAGGCGGCCAGGACGTCGTCGCAGTCGCGCTCCACTGCCGCGCCGAGGTCCGCGCCGCCCACTGCCAGCGAGGAGCCGTAGCCGGCGAACAGCGTCACGCACCAGGCGGCGTCGCCGAGCAGCACGACCCTGCCCTTGCTCCACCGGTCGACCACCATCTGGCTGATGCTGTCGAAGCAGACCGACTCAGCCGTCTTCAACCCCTCCAGGGCCTGGGGGGGCCAGCCAGCCCATGTCGCCGTGGAGCTCGCCCAGCTCCTTCAGCGACGCCTGCGCCGGTCGCCGTCGGTGCGGTAGTCGAAGAAGGCGGAGGCGCGGCCGTCGCCGACGCTCATCATCGCCAACATGTGCGGCTGTTCCGGGAGATCAAGGACTTCGGCTACACCGGCAGTCTCAACCCGCTCTACCGCTACATGACTCAGGGCCGAGCCGAAGGAGAACGACCTGTCGCCACCCCGCGCCGCCTGGCACGCCTGCTGCTCACCCACCACGACCGACTACGTGATCGCGACATTCGGCTGGTGCAGGAGCTCACCGCAGCCTGTCCCGAGCTGCCCGGACTCGCCCGCCCTATCCGCGGCTTCGCTGCGCTCCTGTCCCCGGTTGAAGGCAACGATGACGAGCTCACCGCCTGGATCACGACCATCCGCGCCGCTGACCTGCCTCTCCTGCACGGCTTCGCCAACGGCATCGAGCTTGACCGCGCCGCCGTGAACGCCGCTCTCACCCTCGCATCCTGCTGCCGTGACAGTCACTTACCGCCACCGCCTACGGCCAGAGCCACGCGATCGATGGTGAAGCGGCGCAAGTGTTCCGCTGCTCAGAGTGAGCGTTGACTCCCACAGCACGGGTGGGTAATTTTGTAAGGACAAAACTATGTCCTTACAAAGTCTCCGATGGAGGAGTGGCATGGCTGCTAGGGTGGCCGACCTTGTACGCACGCGAGTCCACAACCCCGAGGCGATTGCCGAGGCGGCGAAGCGCCGCGTGCCGGCGTCTTCCGTGGTGGGAGAGCACGGCCGTGCGATGATCATCGCAGCCGATCACCCGGCGCGTGGCGCGCTCGGCGCCGGCGGAGATTCGATGGCCATGGCCGATCGAGGCGCCCTCCTGGACCGGCTCTGCGTGGCGCTGGAACGCCCTGGGGTGACCGGAGTCATGGGCACGGCCGACATCCTGGAAGACCTGTTGCTGCTCGGCGTGCTGGACGGCAAGTCGGTGTTCGGATCGATGAACCGGACCGGCCTGATCGGCTCGGCCTTCGAGATCGATGACCGCTTCACCGCCTACGACGCGGAGACCATCGCCGCCATGGGCTTCGACGGGGGCAAGACGCTCACCAGGATCGCGCTGGAGGACGCGGCGACGCCCTCCGTCCTGGAGAACACGGCCCGGGCCGTGAACGCACTCAGCGACCGCAAGCTGATCGCGATGGTGGAACCGTTCATCTCCCGATGGAGCAACGGCAAGATCTGCAACGACCTGTCGCCGGAGGCTGTGATCCAGTCGGTCACCATCGCCTGCGCGCTGGGACGGAACACCGCCTACACCTGGCTGAAGCTCCCCGCCATCGAGGACATGACCGAGGTTCTGGCGGCATCGACCTTGCCCGTGTTGCTGCTCGGAGGCGACGGTCCCGATCCTGAGCAGGTGTTCGCCAGGTGGGAACGCGCCCTGAAGCTGCCCACCGCGCTGGGGCTGGTGCCTGGCCGGACGCTGCTCTACCCCCCTGATGGGGACGTGGCCGGCGCTGTGGACAAAGCGGTCAGTCTGTTGTGATCCAGAGGCGCCCCTGACGCATGAAGGTGGCCCTGCGCGAGGTGGCGACGCGTTCAGGAGGGCCCGTTCAGGAGGGCCCGTTCAGGAGGGCCCGTTCAGGAGGGCCCGTTCAGGGGCACTGCACCTGCCGATAATGACGTCCGCCCAAGTCATGACCCTACGAGGGCTTCGCGTGGCGTGCGCGAGTTCCGGCCACCTTGGAGAGGAAAGTGCGTGCGGCAAGATGGTCGGCCGTGCTCCTTCGCCTGGCCTACCTGACCATCACCAACACCTTCGCCGCCCGGCGACTGCTACCCATGAGCAATCGGGACAAGGACGTGGAGATTCTCGCCCTGGCGTCACCAGATCACCGTGCTTGAACGCCAACTCTGGCGCCGACACCAGAGTGAGATTCGCACCCGAAGACCAGACTTTCTTGCCGCTCTCCTGACCTCGCTGCCCCGCGAGGCCCTACACCGGCTGCGGCTCCTCGTCCGACCGGACACCATCCTCCGCCGGCACCGCGATCTGATGAAACAGCGTCACGGCCGTATCTGCCGGCCCAAGCGCCCCGGGCGCCCACCCACGGTCCCCTCCATCCGCGCCCTCATTCTGCGCCTGGTCCCGGAGAACCCGAGCTGGGGCTATCGGCGGGTCCACGGAGAGCTCACCACGCTTCGGCATCAAGGTCGCGCCGTCCACCGTCTGGGAGATCCTCAAACAGGCAGGCCTCGACCCGGCACCCGATCGGGCTTCCACCACGTGGACCGACTTTCTGCGCTCGCAAGCCGACGCCCTACTGGCCTGCGACTTCATCGAGACCATCACCCTCAGCGCGCAACGCCAGTACGTCCTGGCGGCCATCGAGCACGCCACCGGACGCGTCCGCGTGCTCGGCACCACCGCTCACCCGAGCACCAACTGGGTCACCCAGGCGATCAAGAACCTGCTGATGTACTGGATGATGCAGGCTGCCGGCCGCGCTTTCTGCTTCGAGACCGGGATGGGAAGTTCCCGGTCATCATGGACTGGTACTCGCCGAGGCCGGCATCAAGACCGTACTCCGCGGCATCCGGATGCCGCGGATGAACTCCATCATGGAGCGGTGGGTGCAGTCCTGCCGCCACGAGCTTCTCGACCGCTGCCTCGTCTGGAACGAACACCACCTGCGGCACGCTCTACGCGAGTACGAACGGTTCTACAACCAGCACCGCGCACATCAAGCCCTGGCCCAAGCCGCCCCGCTGCGTCCCGTCCCGGAGCCGATCACGGGGCCAGAGCGAATCACTGATTTGAACATATGCCGACGAGCCCGGCTTGGCGGTGTCCTCCATGAGTACTCACATGCCGCTTGACCTGCATGGATGGCATTGTCGGCAGGCGCAAGGCTGTTTGCTCGAGACGGCGGCGCCGCCGGGCTCGTCTCCGCCGAGATCGAGCCGGAAGGGCGGGTATCGGTCGGTCATGAGCGCCGCGTAGCCGGCGACCCGCAGACCCCAGCGGTTCAGACCGAGGATGAGGTCGAACAGGGGGCGGGGGTAGCGGCCGGTGACGGTGAGCGCGATCCCGGCGATCAGGACGAGCAGTGCGACCAGACCGCCGCCGCCCCAGTCCCATGCGTCGCCGCCGGCCTGCCAGCCGATCCAGGCGCTGCCGCTGAACAGGATCCCGACGATCAGGAGGTGCGGGACGGCCAGGAGCCACTTCACCAGGACGAGACCGCGGTGCAGCCGCGTCGGGTACGCGACGTTCAGCCCGGCCGGGTAGCCGGGGATCTCCCGCAGCGCGAACGGCGGGTAGCGATCGGTGCCGAGCGCGTTGTAGGCGTAGTAGCCTACCCGCCAGTTCCACCGCATGACGCCGACGTTGAAGTCGAAGAGCGGCCGCGGATACCGGCCGGTGATCACGATCGCGGCAAGCGCCACGAGGCTGAGCACACAGAAGGCGATCCACAACGGGATCAGGATCAGCACGTGGGGCACGATCAGCAGCCATTTGACCAGCCACAGCCAGCGTGACAGAGGGTCGTCCTGCTGGGCGTGCACCTGGATCGGGTACGGCTTGACCGCGGGAGTGGGGGCTTGCATGGCCAACGGGGTTGGCGAGCTCATGGTCGAGTTCCCTTCTTGTCCGGGAGTCGCAGGTAGGAGGAGGCCGCATGGCCACTGCTCGGGAGCGCCAGGCGGTCCGGACGTCTCTTCGGCAGAGGTCTGTTGCGGGCGCGGGGCCGGCTGTGAGCCAGGACCCGGCCGGACACGAGAACCTGCTCGTTTGTGAGGGGATGAGCGCGCCGCCGGATCCGCGCTGAAGAGATCGAGCCGTGCCCCGTCTCATCGGAGGTCCGTGTCCACCGGGAACGACGGCTCGGCGTGTGTCAGATGGTGACGGGCCGTGCTGGTACGGAGGCCGTGATGCGGCCGCCCTCGTTCTCCCAGGAGGCTGAGTCGTCCCGGCCGGGTGAGCCCTCCTCCGGGTGTGCGGGGTGAAGGATGTCGGCGGGACGGACTCCGGCCGTGCCTGCGGCTGCGAACGCCAGCGCGGCCGTGGCTGGGCCGTCCGCGGTGCCGGGCGGGATGACCAGCAGGGTGATGGGCACGGTTCCGGCGATGCTCAGGGTGATCAGGTGCGGGTCGGCGCTGCGGAACCAGCCCACTCTGACCTGGCGGCCGCGGGCCGGGATGCGGCGCGGGATGTGATCCCAGGCGTCCAGGTGCAGGCCCACGCGCAGGACTGCCCTGCCGAGCCGCTGGTCGACGGCGGAGATGAGGGCGGGCAGTTCGGCGGCGGCGTCACGGGTGCGCGGCCACCATGCCCCGTCGACGGTGCCTCGCCGGTCGAGGACGGTGTTCAGGCTGAGCCTGGGGGCGGCCTCGGCCGCGAGAACGGGGCTGGACGGGAAGAGGGGTGTCGTCATCGTGATCGCCTGGCCTGTCGGGCCCCCGTCACGGGGCCGGAAGTGGTCTGTCGCCGCGGGCGACGCCAACCTGGATGCCAACGCTCGAAATGTCCTCGGTATTTGTTACTCTACCTCGCTTTGCGAGGCAAGGAAAAACATCATGTCGCCGGCAGGCGCTGTTATCGATTGTGGTGATAATCGGGTCGGTGATTGCCTGTTGTCTGTTCTCGCCTGGAAGAGCAGCCTGGTGCCGGGTTCGAGAGCAGCAGAAGGGAGGCGCCATGAGTCCGTCATGGAGGATCAAGTCCAGGATGCGGGCCGTCCGGGGTTGGATCATGCTCTACTTCGGCCGTGCCACCGGAAACCAGCATCTGGAGTCGAGAGGCATGGCCGACCGAGCCGGAAATGATCCGGGGCGGCCCAGCGAGAAATCCAAAAGGATGTTCAAGCGTTGATGTGGCGACCGTCAACGGCGCCTAAATGTGCCGGCCCGGTCCAGTGTATTCGTTCTTCACGTCATCAGTAAAATGCCGGCACAAATCTGGAGTAGCCATGAATCGTGTCATTGTCGTGGGCGCCGACGGTTCGGATGCCGCCACCTCGGCCGTCGAGTGGGCCGCCGACGACGCCGCTCGCATGGCGGCCCGGCTCCGCATCGTGCACGCCGTGGACCGCTCGCCGTACGAGATCGCGAGATTCTCCACCCCGGGCCAGGACGACGTCATCATGCTCAGCGCGCAGAGCGTGCTGAGCGACGCCGAGGCGGCGGCGCGCAAGCGACAGCCCGGCATCGACGTCGGCTGCGAGCGGCTTCAGGGCGCCGCCGCGGCGGTGTTGCGCAGCCGGGCCGGTGACTGCGCCGAGATCGTGATCGGCGGCACCGGCCTCGGTGGCTTCCCCGGGGCCGTGCTGGGCTCGGTGAGCACCCACGTGGCCGGGTACGCGCACGGCCCGGTGGTCGTCGTCCGATCCGACCATGACACCGTCCACGGGGAGGTCGTGGTCGGGCTCGACGACTATCACGCCTGCGAACCCGCCCTCGGCTACGCCTTCGAGCAGGCGATGCTGCGTGCGAGCACGTTGCGCGCGCTCTGCGCGTGGCAACCTCCGGCGCACGCTCACATCCCCGACGACGCCTATGACCTGGACGAGATTCACGCTACCCAGAGCCGGACCGCGGCCGCCATCCTTCAGGGGTGGCGGCAGCGATATCCGCAGGTTCCGGTGATCGAGGACGTCCGTCGCGCCCACCCCGTCAATGCTCTCATCGGAGCTTCCGCCATGGCGGATCTGGTCGTCGTGGGCTCTCAGGGCAGAGGGGCGATCGGCACCGTGATGCTCGGATCCGTCGCCCTCGGGATCTTGTACGGCGCGCGCAACTCCGTCGCGGTGGTGCGGTCATGAGCGTGCCTTGGCCGGCGACCTGGAACCTGAGCCGGTGGCCGTCTGGGCCGGTCGGTCGGCAGGCTCGGGGGTGAGCAGCGGCTCGGACGGCCCCGTCGGCGCGCCGGGCGGGATCGCCGGGCCGTAGACGAGTCTGTCAGAGGGTGGCGGCCGCTGTCTCAGGTGTCTTGCTGGGATGTTTCCGCTCGTCCTGGGTGGCTGTGACCAGCTGATCGGCCGCAAGGACCGCCAGAGCCGGCGCGACGTCGAGCTGTGATCTCGGCGACCGGCGTGCCGGCGAATCTGTTCCCAGCCCAGCCGCACCACGACGAAGCCGACGGCTGCGACCACCGTCCACACCATCACGATGGCGACGATGGTGGTCATCGTGGACATGTTCGCCTCTCAGGGGCAAACCTGTTCAACCGTCCCGCCTGGCCGTTGCGTCTGACTGTCCGGGCGTCCGGCGGAGATCGGCGTCGGGTGCGGGCTCGTGACTGCCGCGCCGCCTGGCATTGTGGCCTGCCAGGTCGTCCATGGCGTCCTGTCGGCTTCGGACGGTCGACCCACTCCAACGCGACTGGGTGCGGAGCAGGAGAATCGACACAGCGAGGACACCGCCGAGCATCAGCATGACGCCCACGATGCGCACGTCGAATCCGCCGGGCTGCAGGTCTGCCACGGCGGGCACCGGCCCGAGGACGATCGAAGCGATGATGCCCATGGCGGCACTCCTCTGGCGGTGCGTCGATGTCCGCACGAGACCGGTCTTCCGGACCGGTCGAAGCAGGGTTCCGGCCGCTGCGTGATCGCCGCGGCCGGGGTCGAACGCTTTCACCTCCAGAGCACACCCACGGGCGCGGTACAGACACAGGCGATTCGGAATGGATCCATCTCCAGAAGCGATCACCACGCGTTGGGTCCCCGCACACCAGGCAGACCCATCAGTGGGCGCCTCGCGGCTCGCGGACTTGACGCCGCTCCTCACCCTCATCGTGACCTCCAGACGCGGCCAGTCGCTTGGTCAGCGGCTCGCCTGCTCGTCGGCGAGTGCTGGTTGCTCGTGGGGGGGTTGCGGCTGGTTGCGGGCGGTGCTCGTCGTCGTTGGCGAGGAGTTCCTCGAACAGCACGCGGTAGTGCACCATGGCCTGCCCCAGGTCCTCGGTGGAGGCGTCGCCGGAGGCGGCGCGCCCGCTGATCCGGTGGGCTTGCCGGTAATGGTGAAGGGTGCGGCCGTGCACCACCGACAGGTCCGCCAGCTGCTGCCGGAAGCCCCCGGTGGGGTAGCCGCGTTCGGCCATCGCGGCCGTGACCAGCTGGTCGGCCTCGGTGACGGCGGGACCCGGCACGTCCACGAACCGCTCTTGCAGCCGGGTCCAGCGCTCCGCGTAGGTCTGCCGGGAGGCGGGGGTGAGCGGGATGATGTCGAGGGTGGCGAAGCGTTTCTCCTGGGCACGCAGCTCCTGCTCGGCCTCTCCACGACTGTCCTGTTCGTTCAGGGCGTGTTCGTATTCGGGGCCGAAGCGCCGGCGCGGCCCTTCCCGGCGGCGGCGTAGCAAGACGTAGCCGATGGCCAGTGCCAGGATCACCGCCACGGCGACGGCCACCCAGAGGATGGTAACGATGGTCATGTCTGCCTCCTGCAGATGTCGATGCCTTTCGCACACGGCTGGTGAGCACGGGCAGAGGCAGCGGCCGGGATGTGGATCGACGGTCACGGGCCACCCGCCGGAACGCAGGGCCCTACCGCACGGCTCGGATCGGATGCGATCTGCGGTACGGCCCCGGCGCTTCCCCCTGCACCTCACCTCCTCTGTGGCGGGAACGCGAGCTCCGGGGGCGGGCTGGACGGGGTCATCGGCGGCCGGCCCAGCGGCCTGAACCTCGGCCAGTGCGCCGGCCGGTGACCAGGTTGTAGGCGAGCAGCAGCACTGCCGCGCCGACGACGGCGCAGACCCAGGTGGACAGGTTGAAGAAGCCCTGAATGCCGGAGACGTGGAACACCTGGGTCGCCACGAAGCCGCCCAGCAGCGCGCCGGCGATGCCGAGCACGAGAGTGATGATCAGACCTTGCTGGTCCTTGCCGGGGACCAGCACTCTGGCCAGTAGTCCGGCGACCAGTCCGAGGATGGTCCAAGCGATGATGCCCATGGCCGTTCTCCCTAGGGCGGTGCCTCGATGTCTGCGGGATCGGTCTTCCGGACCGGTCGAAGCAGGGGGCCGGCCGGTTGCCGGCGGCTACGGTCGAACTCACCCTGAGCCAACACCCGCGCGGAAGGGGCGGAAACAAGCGAACGGCGAAGGGGCCATCTTCAGGACCGATCACCAGGAAGAAGAGGGGTTGTACGGCACGACCAGCGGTGAGGCCGGCGCGTCAGACCGCCTCGTCGCCGCGGCTGCTGGTGGCCGCTGGTGCACCTTCGCCGGGCGCCGGCCCTGGGGGGAGGGGGATCGGGTCGCTCTTGAAGAGTTCGGGCACGGCCCGGTAGAGGATGGCGGTGATCGGGACGGCCACGACCGCGCCGGCGATCCCGGCCAGGATGCCGCCGACGGCCAGCACGATGATGATCGCCAGGGGGTGGAAGTGCAGCACCCGGCCGACGATCAGCGGTTGGAGCACGTGGTTCTCCAGTTGTTGCTCGACGATGAGGATGCCGATGAAGATCAGTGCGTAGATGGGGCCCTTCGCGCCGAGCGTGACCAGCGTCGCGACCGCGCCGGCGAAGAGGATGCCGACGATCGGGACGAAGCTGGCCAGGAAGATCAGTACGGCCAGTGCCGCCCACAGCGGGACGCCCATGACGGCCAGCACCACGCCCATGAGCACGCCGTGCACCGCGGCCACGGCCACCGTGCCTTGCACGTAGTGCGACAGCGTGGTCCAGGCGGTCCGGCCGGCCCGGTCGACCCGTGGCGCCATCCGGCCGACCCCCTTGAGGAACCAGGACCAGATCTGGTCACCGTCCTTGAGCAGGAAGAACGTCACGAACAGCAGGAGCACGATCGAGGCCAGCACCTCCACCACCACCACGGTCCCTGCCAGAAC
The DNA here is from genome assembly GCF_044465345.1 of Nonomuraea sp. NPDC049684. NCBI lineage: Bacteria > Bacillati > Actinomycetota > Actinomycetes > Streptosporangiales > Streptosporangiaceae > Nonomuraea > Nonomuraea sp. NPDC049684. The sequence goes on from NZ_JBITLO010000003.1 coordinate 209,397, forward strand.
GGTCGAGGTGATCTGCTGCTGCCGTTCGGTGACCAGCTTGGCGATCTCGTCCACCCAGCCGCTGAGCTGGAGGGGCTCCAGGTGCAGAGGGCCGGTGTAGAGCCAGTTCTCCACCGTCTTGGCCGTCTGCCTGACCTGTGTCACCAGGCCGGGGAACTCCTCGTTGGCCCGTACGCCGATGATCCAGCCCGTCCCGCTCAGCACGGCGAGGGCGACGAGCATGGTGATCCAGGTGGCGTGGATCGACCGCAGCCCCGACGCGCGCAGGTGTCGGGTGAGCGGGAACAGCAGCGCGGTCAGCAGCAGGGCGACCGCCACCGGCAGGGCGAGGATGCGCATCGTCGCCACGAAGCCGAGGACGAAGTTGGCCACGATGCCGATGACGATCAGGCACGCGCACCACGCGGCGATCTTCGCCAGGATCGGGGGCACCAATCTCGACAGGCGCTCCTGAGGTGAATCCATGTAGGGCAACCTTCCCGCCGTTCGTTGGCGCGGTGCACGATCTTCTCCTTCAGCCCCGTACGAAACAGCAGCCGGCGCCGAACGGCGGGCGTGATGAAACAGAGCGAAGTGGTGGCTGCCCCGGTCAACGCGATGAAGAACAGCCAGTGGCCCGAGGAGTCCACCTTGGCGTCCGGGCAGAGGATCCGTCATCGGTGAAAAGGCGGCTTCGTCTCTCCTGGTGAGGCAGCGCCATCGGTCGGGCACTACCCTGAGTTTCCATGGTATGACGACCACGTCATGGACTCATCGATCATGGTTCCGGTTCGCGACCTGTTGGGCGCCCGTGACCTTACCGGCGGAACCTGCAGCTCCAGATGGGCGGGTCAAGGGTGCCAGCGCGGCGGCGGCCTGAGCTCCGAGGGGCCGCTGGTCGCCGCCGATGAGGTCGTCGAACAAGGCGCGATAGTGCGTCATGGCCTGCCGCAGTTCGTGGATCGACACCCACCCGTCCCCGGCGCGCCCGCTGATCTCGTGGGCTTGACGGTAGCGCACCAAGGTGCGGCTGTGGCGCAGCGACAAGTCGGAGACCTGCTGGGCGAAGTCCTCGGTGCTGTATCCGCGCTTGGCCATGACGGCCCGCACCAGCAGATCTGCCTCGCAGACCGCGGGACTCGGCTCGTTCACGAAACGCTCCTGCACCGCTGCCCACCGGCCGGCGTAGCCGCGGCGCGCCTCGGGATCGAGCGGCTGTACGTCGAGTGGCCCTGATCGCGTCCGGCGGGCTCGCAGCTCACGCTCGGCCGCCCGCCGATCGCCCGCCGCGGCGGCCATGCGCTCGTAACCGGGGCCGAATCGCTCGCGAAGGCGACCCCGACGCCTGCGCAGCAAGAAGAAGCCGATGGCCGGAACCATGACCATCACCCCCACGATGAGAGCCACCCACATGACGGCCTCGGCGGACATGATCGCCTCCGTTCCGATCGCCGGCGTCCCGCCTTAGGACAGGTGACCGGATACCGCCAGTCAACGCCACCTGTCCGGAGACGGACAGGGGCGTTCGCAGCAAAGCTCATCGCGGGAGCTGATCACCGCTACCCCCGCGATCACTTGAGCTCACGGCCCGGTGGCGGCGTCGGTGGGGCGCGCTTACCAGCGTCGTACGGTTTGGTGCGCGAGGCCGAGGTCGATGGCCTGCTGGGGGAGCAGGATGCGCTCCGACCTGGCGCGTCTTCGCCGGACGGCGGTTCGGTGGCCGGAGCGACGGGTTCGAGCCAGTCGAGTCGTTCGGCCAGGTGGCGGGCGGTGTCAATGACGTCGGCGATGTGCGGGGAGGGGTTGGCGTCGTGCCACAGCAGGGACCAGGGGTAGTACGTGGTGGGGTCGGTCAGGGGCCGCCAGGTGGTGCCGGGCCGGTTGGAGGAGCGGAAGGAGGAGGGGACGCAGTGCACGCAGCGGTGCTGGAGTACGAGGTCGGCGGCGGCCCGGGAGCTCTCGACGGTGCCTTCGTAGAGAGCGGGCTCGAACCCGGCCGAGCGGCACAGCGCGAGGACGAACTGGTTGAGCTCCGGCGTCTGCGATTCCTCGCCGAGCAGGAGCAGCTCGTCGGCGAGGGCGGCGACGGGTACGCCGTCGAGGTCGGCGAAGCGGTGGTCGTCGGGGACCAGCACGCCGAGGGGATCGAGCCTGACGAGTTTGGAGGCCACGTCGGCCGGGGTCCGGGAGGCGTGTCCGATGGCGATGTCGAGGCGGCCGTCGGCCAGTTGCCGGTACTGCTCGGGGGTGCCCGCTTCGATCTGGTGGATCGTGATGCCGGGACGGTTGTCCTGGAGTGCGCGCAGGATCTGCGGCATGGTGTCGTAGCCGGCGTCGATGATGCCGACGCGCAGCGTGGGCGCGGACGCGGCGGCGTTGCGCGCGGCCTGCGTGGCCCGGCTGACATGGTGGAGGATCTGGCGGGCTTCGATGAGGAAGGCGGCTCCGGCGGAGGTCAGGTCGACGTGGTGGGTGCTGCGGTCCAGGAGCCGCACGCCGAGCTCGCGTTCCAGCCGCTGGACCTGCTGGCTCAGCGCCGACTGCACGATGTGCTCGCGGGCGGCGGCGCGGCCGAAGTGCAGCTCTTCGGCCAGCGTCACGAAATAGCGCAACTGCCGTAACTCCATGCCCGACACCCTTCCTCTCCCAGGCGGTGCCGATGCGCCCGTGGTCTCCCACTCTAGGTTCCTCGTGGGTATGTCAACTTCTGGAGGCGAGGCCCTACTTGCTGGGCTGAGGCGTCTGGCAGTCGATCTTCGGGTTCATGCCGAGGTAGTTGAGGGGGCCGGCCAGGATCGTCACCGCGATCGTGGCCACCTGGTTGCAGTTCTCCACCGGTGCCGTGTAGTACTTGCGCTGGCCTGCGGCGACGGCACCGACGATCAGCCACAGGATCAGCACCAATGATGCGACGCGCATCGGTTCTGCCTCCATCTTCGTGCCTGCGAGGCTGGCGGAGACGATGGGACCGTTGACGAGTTCGCCCGCGTCCGGACGGGATCCCGATCCGGGACCTGGGACCCACCGGGCGGTTCGTCGAAGCGGGGATCAGCGTTTGAAGGCGTTCCTGGCCTTGTCACCGGCCTGCTTCAGATTGCCTGCGGCCTGGTCCCTCTTGCCTGCGGCCTGCTGATGCCGGTTGTCGGTGACGCGGCCGAAGCGTTGCCTGGCCCAGCCTTTGAAGGCCTGGACCTTGTTGCTGATTTCCCAACGTAAACTCATTGTGATCTTCCTTCGCTGCTCCGCCGCGGTCAGGCGGCTTGGAGCCTCAGTGTCTGTCCCGGCTTGCGAGGGGGAAACGAGCAATGGCCGCGCCGGTTATCACAGGAACTGATGAGCGGTGGGGGCATCCGGTGTCAGTGTCCGGCCGGTGAGAGCGGGCCGGTACGGCGGCGCCGGAGACGTTCGGGATCAGGCCAGTGCACGTTGCTCGCCCAGCCGAACCGTTCGAACAGGCGGATCACCCCGCTGGACGGGTCGATCTGGCCGCGGTCGAGACCGTGGCGGGCGCAGGTCGGCTCGCTGTGATGGCCGTTGTGCCAGCTCTCACCGAACGACAACAGGGCCAGCGGCCACAAGTTCGTCGCCCGGTCGTGATCGCGGGTCTTGAAGGGCCGGCTGCCGATGAGGTGGCACAGCGAGTTGACACTCCAGGTGACGTGCTGGAGCAGCGCGATCCGGATGAGCCCGGCCCACAGGAAGGCGGTCACGCCGCCGTACAGAGTGCCGGTGATCGCCCAGCCCGCTGCGAACGGCAGCGCCAGCGACAGCCCGCACAGCGCGGGGAAGGCGCGGGCCACGCGGGTCATGGCCGGATCGGCCAGCAGGTCAGGGGCGTAACGCCCGGCCGGAGTCTGGTCGTCGGTGAACAGCCAGCCCAGGTGGGCGTGGGCAAGCCCCCGAAGCTGCCCGCGCAGGCTGGTTCCGTACCGGTAGGGCGAATGGGGATCGCCGGGCCGGTCGGTGAAGGCGTGATGGCGGCGGTGCACCGCCACCCAGTCGATCACGTTGCCCTGGAAGCCCATCGACCCGGCGACCGCCAGGCTCACGCGCAGCCAGGGCCGGGCGGTGAAGGAGGCGTGGGTGAGCAGCCGATGGAAGCCGATCGTCACCCCCAGACCGGTCACCACGTAGAAGGCGGCGGCCAGGAGCACGTCGGTGAGCGCGACCCCATGCCCCCACGCCAGGTAGATCACCGCGCCGAGCGCGGCGAACGGCGCGATCACGATCGCCCCGGTCAGCGTGGTCTGCGCCCGCCCGGCCGGCACGTGCTCGCCGGCCCCGGGGAAGGGCGAGGTTCCGTCGTAGTCCTGCCGGTGTTGCACCGGTCGTTCGGAAACAGTCATGAAGCAGCCTTTTTCTCATCTATACGGTCCGCCGGTGCACGTAGCACCAGCGCCAGGTCGACCTCGGTGCCAGGGCGGCGGCCACCGGGTGGTCGGTCTCCTGGTAGTGGGCCTTGGCGTGGCCGCCCTGCGAATCGTCGGAACAGGCCACCCAGCCGCAGGTCAGGCACACCAGCAGGCGCGTCCAGGTCTGGTCGAGGGCCAGACATTCCTGGCATTCGGGCGGTCCGTACCGCGCTTGGGGGAGCTGGTGGATGTGATCGCAGCGCGGGGCCTGACCGTTCATGTCCACGCGGTCGGTCGCGGCCATTCCTTGTGCGTCCAGGGTCATGACGACCCCCTCACGGTGACAGCGACGCAAGGTGCGCCGGCTGGTCACGTGCCAGTCAACGTGCTCAGCCGCCTCGGCGGAAAGTCGCGATCCCAGTCAGTCTCATCAGCTGCGGCGATAGCGGGCCTGCGGGCGATTTTATGAGACGCCACCGGATCATGCGGATCGTCACGTAGAGAACCGCCGGACCATGAAATCGGGTGGATATTCCCCGGTGCGGGCCTTCCGTCGCCTCATGCCGAGAGCGGATTTCGCACGTTTGTTTGAAATTTCCTTGCTATTTATTTCGGGTTGGTATTGAATGAGGAATGCAAGCAAGGAAAAGGGGAGGCTCTCATGAGCTTCGTACAGATTCTCGAATTCAGTACCAAACACGCCACGGAAGTCGAGTCGCTCATGAACGAGTGGCGGACGCAGACCGAAGGAAAGCGCCATGTGAAGCGCGAGGTCGTGGCGAAGCACCACGACCGTCCCGACCACTACGTGGCCCTCGTCGAATTCTCCTCCTACGAGGAGGCCCAGCGTAACAGCAAGCTGCCGGAAACCGACCGGTTCAACGCGCACATGGTCAAACTGTGCGACGGTCCGATCAAGTTCTCCGACTACGATGTGATTCGCGACAAGAGCTGATCACCGGCTGAACATCGCGAAAAGCTCAACCTGTGCTGTGGCGTGCGAGAACATTCTCGCGTCATGGCGCGGGGCTTTTTTGTGTCGGCCCATCGTCGCGCGAGACGTGAAGGGGCCGGCACCGGCCGACCGCTACGGATTCCTCCTGGCGAGCGCCTGCTCGGCCGCGGCGCCCAGCAACCGGGCGGCGGCGGCCACCTCGGCGAGCCGGCCGGGCCCCATCGCGTCGAGGCAGACGGCCAGCCGCCGCCGGTCACCATGGCAGGCCATGTTCGTCGCACGCTGGACGGCGAGGGCGAGCGAGGCCGTGCCGATCGCCGTCAAGACGTCGGCCAGGGCCTGATCCACGCCGTCGTTCGGACCCGGCGGCTGCGCAGGTTGAGCGGTCAATGCAAGTCACCATGCCGTCCTTGAGCTCCGAGTGCGATCCGGTGCCGCCGGCCGGCCTGCTCCATCTGCCGGCCGAGGACAACGGGAGAGCGCCCCAGTGGTTCCCCATGAGACGCCACGAGCGGTGCGGCCGTCAAACCCATCGCGTCACCACGCGCGCGCCGACCCCCGGTGATCACGGCTGATAATGAGCGTGAGGCAGATTGCCGCTATCCACTGGGCCGAGCCCACGGGATGATCAGTACATCGCACCGGACTGCTCCACTCACGCCGGCTCCCGCACCACGTGTTCATGGCTACCTCACACGCGCGGCCACCTTATTCCGTACTCCCCGCCCGTAGGAGTCAGCATGGACACCGCGGACACAGCCGGCATCCGCACGCCTGACACGGTCGCCGATCCGCTCTTGCGTATCACGCCGCTCGTCGATTCCACGGGCCTGCGGATCGAAGGCGAGCTCGACTACGCCACCCTGCCTGTCCTGACCAGGGCACTGGCCTCGATGGCGAGAGGTGGCAGCTTCTGCGTCGATCTGAGCGGCCTGGTGTTCTGCGACGTCGGCGGGCTGCGCGCGTTGGTCACCCCCGCCGCCGGCATGCGCGACGGCCAGGTTCTGACGTTACGCTCGCCCTCTCCGCAGGTGCGACGCCTGCTCCAGCTCACCGGCTGGCATCCGAAGGCCGGTCTTCGCCTGCAGGATCGGAGCACCTCATGACGGCCCTCGATCGCCGCACCGGGCAGGTCTGTGGCCCATCCCCGCCACCGTCGTCCGCCCGTTGCCGACCTGTCCAAGGTGTCGTTCTGCGACGCCGCCGGGCTGGGTGTCGTGGTTGGCGTCCAGCCCGAACCCAATCCCGGACACCGTCCTCGGCCTGGCCGCCCGGGCCACGCCTTGCCCTCAGCGGATCGTGGCCGGGGCTGCTGCGGCGGGATCTACTGCTCAGGCGGCGGGCAGGGGAACGTGACATGAGTGAGGAGTTCGGAAACCTCCCAGAGCTTTGCGCGGCGTCATCGTCGAGTGCTTCGCCGGACAATTCTTCGAGGGCGGCAGGGCCGCGTACGCCGAACCGGCTGGGTCCGGAGAAGCTGGCGCCGGGGACGTCGCCGACGGTAGCCAGCAGGGTCGGCCGGGCCCCGCCTTCGGGGCTTTGGGCCAGGAGCCGCGTTCCCAGGGCGAGGGCGTGGTCAGAAATCCGCCGGCCGGTGGTCATGGTGAATCCGGTGGCTGCCCAGCCGGGATGCGCTGCCGTGGCCAGGATCGGTGAGCCGGCCCTGTTCAGGCGGCGCTGCAGTTCGCGGGTGAACAGCAGGTTGGCCAGCTTGGTCTGTCCATAGGCGCCGAACGCCGGTGCGGCTCCACGACCTCCGTCATGGAGCCGCCTCGACCGCGCTGGCTGCGCAAGTGGATGTGCGTACCGTTCAGGGGCAACTCGGGCACGCCAGCATCGTGCTGACCGCGGACACCTACACGTCCGTGCTGCCGGAGCTGTACCACGAGGCGGCGGAGGCAACGGCCCGGCTGGTGCTGACGACGGCGCGCACGACCGCCAGAAAAGTCCGAAGAATCCGGTTGCCCCAGACGTGACCCAAACATGACCCAGATCAAGAATCAGGATCTTGCACAGACGAGAAACCCCAGGTCGGAGTGGTAGGGCGCCCGGGGCTCGAACCCGGAACCGACGGATTAAAAGGGCCCTCCGCGCGAGGCCGGCGTCCTGCGACCGAGGCAGGCAGCAGTACGCCTCAGGCTCTGCCGGGGCGTGGGCCGGAATGTGACCAGCGGATATCGCTTGACATGGGCAACGGAGGTGGGCGTCGATACCGACCGCCCCGGGGCATCCGGTGGCCCCGAACATCCTCGCTGCGGCCCCATGACGGGCCTGTGCGGGCCGACTGGGGCCCCCGGCCGGGGCACGGCAATGAAGACCGGCCTGGGGCTGGACCATTTCGAAGGCCGATCCTGGACCGGCTGGCACCGCCACGTCACCCTCGTCACCGCCGCACACCTGTTCATCACCATGCTGCGACTCGACCCAAAAGCGGCTGCGCCGGTCTGACCCTCTACAAGGTCATCCGCGAGTTGCAACTGCTACTCGCGACCTGGACCGGCGCATGCCCTACCTGCCATCGAAGGCTGTAACCGTCACGCCGCAGCAGGCATAAGCAGACCTAACAAAGCACTACTAGCCCGTGCTGTAAATGGGGCCGAGAGGATCGCCGCGAGAAGCAGCGGATCTTTTACCTGCTGGTCACGAGCGGCCTGGTGGGCAGGACGAGCCGGCTTGGACAAGGCTTGACCGCACATAAGACCAGCGCTGACCAGCAACGCCGTGCAGACCATCTGGCTTGATCTTCTGGTGACTGTCGCTGGGGTCTGAGCTGACGATGGCGGTCTAAATGATCTACCGTATTACACGGTCCGTACACAAGAGCAACCACCGAGCAACCAGCCATGATCAAAAACGAGATCCGAGGCCGGCGAAAAACCGAGAAACCCCAGGTCGAACGCGGTATTGAAGAGTAGGGCGGGTGGGACTTGAACCCACGACCCACGGATTATGAGTCCGATGCTCTGACCGGCTGAGCTACCGCCCCTGGATTCAGTTGTGACATGCGGTGTGTGGCAGGTGGATCTTGGTGAGGCTCGCGCATGTCAAGGCTAGAGCATCGGATCCGGGAGTGCCGCACGGCCGGATGGGGACGGGGTCCCGCGGACATCATTCCATGCCGGGCAAGGTTGGTGGGGTCGTGTCGATCATATTCGGGTCTCGGTTGGGGGTTGTGTTTGCTGTGGGCGGAATGGGAGGGGTTGGGGGCAGAGGTACGGTGCCGATATGGCGATCAAGGTGGTGTACGAGACGCACTCCATCACTGTGGACAACGAGGTCGGTGTCGCCACCGGGTGGCTGCCTGGAGAGTTGTCCGAGCGGGGGCGGGAGCTGGCCGCCGAGCTCGGGGTGCGGAGGCGGGGGGTGGACGTCGTCCACTGCTCGGATCTGCGGCGGGCGGTCGAGACGGTGGAGGTGGCGTTCGGGGGTGGGAAGGAGGTCAGGCTCGACGCGCGGCTCAGGGAGTGCGACTACGGCCGTTACAACGGGCGGCCGGTGAGCGAGGTCGCGGCCCTGCGTCGGCGGCACATCGACACGCCGTGGCCGGGCGGGCAGAGCTATCGGCAGGTCGTGGCGGCGACGGCGGCGTTCCTCGACGATCTGCGGGAGGAGTGGCAGGGGGCCACGGTGCTGGTGGTGTCCCATTCGGCCACTCGGTGGGCGTTGCAGCACCTGCTGGACGGCACTCCGCTTGAGGACCTGGTGGACGCGCCGTTCGAGTGGCGGCCCGGGTGGGAGTACGAGGTGGCATAGCACCTTGGGGTTCGAGGTGGCATGGCACCTTGGGGTTCGAGGTCCTGGCACCTTGCCTGGAGGCGGGTGGCGGGTCAGGGTGGGGTGGGGCCCCGGATGGTGGTGGCGGTCGGGGCCGGACATATGGTGGTGGCGGTGGGGGCCGGACATGGCTGATGCGCCGACCGCGTTCGCGATCAGCGCCGGCGGGTGGAGCTGGGTTGTCTCCCGCCGCTGGGGGTGCCGTCACGGTAACGGCGGGCCCAGGGGGCGAGGAGTTATTACTTCACTCCTATCAGGGTGTTATGGCGCGGTGCCGTACGCCGGGTTGCGTACGAGCCAATCGGAGTAGACCGGACTGCGGCGTACGGCCTCGGTGTGTGCCTGTTTGGCCTGGGCGACCACCCAGGTGGCGTCGGGGGCGGTGGGATGGCGGCCGAGGAGCTGCCGCCAGCGCAGGGGCGCGCCGGAGAGCGGGACCATGGCCAGGCCCGGCAGGGCCTGGTGGGTCGCCTGGCAGAGCACCACGGCGCGGCCCACCTGGGCGAGGTGGGTGCAGGTCGGGACGTCCGTCTCGTAGATCGTTCCGGGGGTGAAGCCGGCTCGGGCGCACGCCATGGCGAAGCAGTCGGCGAAGCAGCCGTCGCCGGGGGTGACGGCCCATTGTTCGCCGGCCAGGTCGGCCAGCTCCACCTCCTTCTCCTTGGCGAGCGGATGGTCCTCGCCGACGAGGGCGAAGACCGGGTCGACGCTGATCGTCTCCCACAGGAGCGTTCCTGTGGGGGTGCCGGAGTCGCCGCAGGCGCCGGTCAGCACGTAGTCGAGGCGGCCGAGCTCGACCATGTTGATCAGCTCGTGCGTTGACCACGACGTGAACGTGGTGACCGTGCGCTCCGCGGCCAGCCGGTCGACCAGGCCGCCGAGTATCGGGCCGTTGGTGGCGCCGATGCGGAAGCCGGGGGAGGGAGTGTGGGCGAATCGTACGGCCTCGTCCTGCAATTCCTTGGCCGCGGGGAGCAGCACGCGCGCCCGGGCGAGCACCAGCTCGCCGAGCCGCGTGGGGCGCGCCCCGTGGCGGTCACGTTCGAACAGGGCGCCGCCGAGCACCCTCTCGATCCGTTTGAGCTGGGCGGTGAGGGCCGGCTGTGCCAGCCCGAGCAGGGACGCGGCCTTGCTCACACTTCCCGCGTCCGCTACCGCGCGGACGATCCTGAGGTGCCTGAGCTCGAGGTCCATACCGGGAAGGTAAGGCGACGAATCGCTCCCAAACAATGGCTATATGTCAGGAATTGTGACAGATATTGTCGGGGGTGTCTGGGGTAGGGGGAACCCATGACGACGATGGGAATAGATCCGGCCCAGCTCAGCGACGAGGATGTGGTACGCGAGCTGCGGCAACTCCATGCCACTCGTAGTGACACATTCTTCCATGGATCAGACGATGCTCTGGCACGTCACACTTCCCGTACCCATGAGCTAGAGGCGGAATACCTTCGCAGGTTCCCCGACCGCGAGGTCGATCCGGCCAGGCTGAGGGAGGGGGCGAGGCAACGTTGATGTCCGAGGGGCATGACGTGCAGGAGCTGTCGGACGTCGACATCCACGTCTACGAGGCGGTGGCCTCGCAGGTGGTCGGGTCCGGCGGCGTGGCCGGCCTGGAGGCGGTGATCCGGGCGACCGGCCTGGAGGACGACGAGGTGCGCGACAGCCTGGCCGTCCTCGCGGGCCGGGGGTACGTCGTCCCGCGGGGCGACGGGTACGGCCTCGGCCCCCACACCTTCGAGGTCGAGTACTGAACGGACGCGCAGCCCTCCGGACGGATGGGGAGCCCGCAGGCCGGGCGTACGGCCTGCGGGCCCCGCGGGTACGGCGAATGCGGTGCGGTCAGGGCTTGAGGGGGCGGAGGCGGGCCCACAGGACGAAGGCGGCGCCGAAGACGGCCATCGGCAGGCCCGTCCACAGGTTCACCGCGTCCCCCAGCAGGCCGGCCACGACGAGGATCACGCCGTACAGCAGGAACAGCCCGCCGATCACCATCCGGATGTCGCTCACAGGATCACTCCGTACAACAGGGCGGCCAGGATCACGGCGCCGGTGCCGAGCAGCACCGGCGAGCGGTACCAGCGTGTGTCGCCGGCGAGGGCGTCGTCCTCCAGGTCCGCGGCGCTCAGGCCGTACACCAGGCCGCGCAGCTCCCGCTCCGGCTTGGGCGTGGTGACGAGCGTGACGATCACCGACACCAGCACGTCCACGGCGAAGGCGATGCCCGCGCCCCAGAAGCTGGCGTTCAGCTCGGTGCCGAAGTCCACCACGCCGGCCTTGTAGGCGAAGTACGACGCGAAGGCGCTCAGCGTCCCCGCCAGCAGCCCCCAGAAGCCGGCCCACGGCGTCATCCGCCGCCAGAACAGCCCGACGACGAACGTCGCGAACAGCGGCGCGTTGAAGAAGCTGAACAGCGCCTGAAGGTAGTTCATGATGTTGGAGTAGCCGGCCGCGATGAACGCCGTGCCCACGCCGAGCGCCACGCCGGCGACGGTGGCGACGCGCCCGACGTTCAGGTAGTGGCGGTCCGGCCGGTCGGGCCGTACGTGCGCCTGCCAGATGTCGTTGGTGAACACCGTGTTGAAGCCGCTGATGTTGGCCGCCATCCCCGCCATGAACGAGGCCAGCAGCCCGGTCACCGCGACGCCGAGCACGCCGTTCGGCAGCAGGTCGCGCATGAGCAGGGGGATCGCGTCGTTGTAGTCCCGGCCCTTGCCCAGGTCGCCGAAGAGCACCAGCGCGATCATCCCCGGCAGCACCGTGACCAGCGGGATCAACAGCTTGGGGAAGGCGGCGATGATCGGCGTCATGCGGGCCGCGTTGGTGTTCCTGGCCGACAGGGCGCGCTGCACCTCGGCGAAGTTCGTCGTCCAGTAGCCGAAGGAGAGCACGAAGCCCAGCCCGAAGACGATCCCGATCCAGTGGGCCTGCATCGGGTTGGAGCCGTCGGTCCCGGCCCAGGTGTGCAGGCCGCCCTCGCCGAGCGCGCTCTGCCGTACCTTGTCGAACAGCCCGGCCACGCCGCCGACCTTGACCAGGCCGAGCACGGTCAGCGGGATCAGCCCGGCGAGGATCACGAAGAACTGCAGCACCTCGTTGTAGATGGCCGAGGACAGGCCGCCGAGCGTGATGTAGGAGAGCACGATCAGCGCCGAGACCACCACCGACACCGGCAGCGGCCAGCCCAGCAGGGCCTCCATGACCAGGGCGAGCGCGTACAGGTTCACCCCGGCGATGAGGATCTGCGCGACCGCGAACATGAGCGCGTTCAGCAGCTGGGTGGCGCCGTTGAAGCGCCTGCGCAGGAACTCCGGGACGCTGCGCACCTTCGAGCGGTAGTAGAAGGGCATCATCACGATGCCGAGGAACACCATCGCGGGGACGGCGCCGATCCAGTAGTAGTGCACGGTCATCGCGCCGTACTGGGCGCCGTTGGCCGCCATGCCGAGGATCTCGATCGCGCCCAGGTTGGCCGACACGAACGCCAGCCCGGTGATCCAGGCGGGCAGTCCGCGGCCCGCGAGGAAGAAGTCGAGGCTGGAGCTGATCCGGCGGCGGGCGGCGATCCCGATGGCGAGCACGGTGGCGAAGTAGACCGCGATGAGCAGGTAGTCGAGGAGGTTGACGTCTAATCGCACAACCGGCCCGCTACCCGGAAAACCCCGCTATAGCCGCACACGCGGGTGGGGTGCGGCCCCGGACCGGATCGTGATGGGGGTGGGGTGGTGCAGGCGGTGTGGAGTGCTCGCTGTGGTCCGGGGGTGCGGTGCTCGCTGTGGTCCGGTGGTCTGGGGGTGCGGCTGGTGTGGAGTGCTCGTGTGGTGGGGGTGTGGGGGTACGTGGTGGGTTGCTTTGTGGACCCCGTGGGCTGGTCGCCATAGTGTCGAGAGGTGGACGTCGCCACCTTGACCCCCGCGCAGGCGCGGGCCCGCTTCCGCGTCGGCGAACGGGTGCCCACCGCGGGCTGGTGCCGCGGCTGGACGCAGGCCAACCTGATCGCCGTGCCCGCCGCCCTGCGGTACGAGCTGCTGCTGTTCGCCCACCGCAACCCCCAGGCCTGCCCCGTGCTGGACGTGGGCGAGCCGGGCGCCTGGTCGACCGCCCTGTTCCGCGGCGACCTGCGTACCGACCTGCCCGGCTACCGCCTCTACCGCGACGGCGAGCCCGTGGCCGACCTGGACGAGGTGACCGGGCAGTGGCGGGCCGACCTCGTGCCGTTCCTCATCGGCTGCAGCTTCACCTTCGAGGCGGCGCTGCTGGCCGCCGGCGTCCCGGTACGGCACCTGGAGCAGGGCAGGAACGTGCCGATGTACCGCACGAACGTGCCGTGCGAGTCCACCGCCTCGCTGTCGGGCCCGCTGGTCGTCTCGATGCGGCCGGTCCCGGAGGAGCTGGTGCCGAAGGCCGTCGAGGTGAGCGGCAGGTATCCGCGGGTGCACGGCGCGCCCGTGCACGTGGGCGACCCGGCCGCGATCGGCGTGCTCGACCTGGGGCGTCCCGACTTCGGTGAACCGGTGGAGCTCCGGCCGGGGGACGTGCCGCTGTTCTGGGCCTGCGGGGTGACGCCGCAGGCGGCGGTCATGGCGAGCGGCGTGGAGTACGCGATCGGTCATCTTCCCGGTCACATGGCCGTGCTGGACGTCCGGGACGACGACTATCGAGTGACTTGACCAGATATTTCGCGGTATAGGTGGATGCTTCGGTCAGTTGGGCCGGGGTGCCCTCGAAGATGACCTCACCGCCGTGCCGGCCCGCCTCGGGGCCGAGGTCGATGACCCAGTCGGCGTGCTTGACCACGTCGAGGTCGTGCTCGACGACGATGACCGTGTCGCCGCCGTCCACCAGCCGGTCGAGCAGGGCCAGCAGCGTGTCCACGTCGGCCATGTGCAGCCCGGTCGTCGGCTCGTCGAAGACGTACACCTGGCCGCGCTCGCGCATCCGGTGCGCCAGCTTGAGACGCTGCCGCTCCCCGCCGGACAGCGTGCTGAGCGGCTGCCCGAGCGTCAGGTAGCCGAGCCCCAGCGCGCCGAGCCCGCCGATGCCCGGCAGGTCGAACAGGCCGGCGGCCTCCTCGGCCGTCATCGCCAGCACGTCCGCGATCGTGCGGCCCTCCACCGTGTACGACAGCGCCTGCTCGCTGTACCGGCTGCCCCCGCACGCGTCGCACACCCGGGTCACCGGGTCCATGAACGCCAGGTCCGTCCTGATCTCGCCGCGCCCCTTGCACACCGGGCACGCCCCCGCCGAGTTGAAGCTGAACATGCCCGGCCGCACCCCGTTCGCCCGGGCGAACAGCCTGCGCAGCGGGTCCATGGCGTCGAGGTACGTCGCCGGGGTCGAGCGCGGCGAGCCGCCGATGGCCGACTGGTCGATGAGCACCACGTGCGGATGCCGGGCGACCAGTTCCTGGCGCATCAGCGTGCTCTTGCCCGACCCGGCCACGCCGGTGACCGCGGTGAGCACGCCGAGCGGCACGCGTACGGTGACGTCCTTGAGGTTGTGGGCGTTCGCGCCCTCGACGGTCAGCCAGCCGGCCGGGGCGCGCACGGCGTCCTTGAGCCCGGTGACCCGCCGCAGCATGCGGCCGGTCAGCGTGCCGCCGGACGTCAGCGCCGCCACCGTGCCCTCGAACACCACCCGGCCGCCCCGCGTGCCCGCGCCCGGCCCCATGTCCACCACGTGGTCGGCCAGCTCGATCAGGTCGCGGTCGTGCTCGACGACCAGCACCGTGTTGCCCTTGTCGCGCAGCTCGACCAGCAGGTCGCCGAGCCGGTGGACGTCGCGCGGGTGCAGCCCCACGCTGGGCTCGTCGAAGATGTACGTCATGCCGGTGAGGCTGCTGCCCAGGTTCCGCACGGTCTTGAGCCGCTGCGCCTCGCCGCCCGACAACGTCGGCGTCCCGCGGTCGAGGCTGAGGTAGCCGAGGCCGATGGCGTCGATCCGGCGCAACGACTCCACCGCCGCCTCCGCCACCGGGTCGCCCAGGCCCTCCAGCACGCCGATGAGGTCGGTCACCTCCATCGCGCAGTGGTCGGCGATGGACAGGCCGTCGATGCGCGAGGCCAGCGCGGCCGCGTTGAGCCGCCGGCCCTCGCACTCCGGGCACGTGGCCTGCCGCACGTACGGCGCCGCCGCCTTGTCGAGCTGGTCGAGGTCGCGCTTGAGGTGGACCCGCTCGAACCGGGTGACCAGCCCCTCGTAGGTGTTGGTGTACTCGCCCCGGCTGACCTTGAAGCCGCCGCCGTACAGCAGCAGGTCGCGCTCCTGCGCCGTGAAGTCGCGCAGCGGCTTGTCCGGGTCGAACAGCCCCGACCTGGCGTAGAGCTGCCACACGTACGACCCGGGCGGCGCCATGCGGATCGCGCCCTCGTTCAGCGAGAGGTCCTCGTCGAGCAGCTTGCCGACGTCGGCCTCCACCTTCTTCCCCAGACCATCGCAGACCGGGCACATGCCCTGCGGGTCGTTGAACGAGTACGCCGTCGCGGGCCCCGCCGACGGCTCGCCGCGCCGCGAGAACAGCACCCGCAGGATCGCGTGCACCTCGGTCATCGTGCCCACGGTCGAGCGGGCGCCGCCGCCGACCGGCTTCTGGTCCACGATCACGGCGGCGGTCAGGCCGGACATGCGCTCGGCGCGCGGCCGCTCGTGCTTGGGCAGCCGGTTCCTGACGAACGCGCTGAAGGTCTCGTTGAGCTGCCGCTGCGACTCCGTGGCGATGGTGCCGAACACGATCGAGGACTTGCCCGACCCCGACACGCCGGTGAACACCGTCAGCCGCTCCTTGGGCAGCCGTAGCGAGACGTCCTTGAGATTGTTCTGCCGCAGGCCGATCAGCTCGATGTCGCGCGACACGTGTCACACCCCCATAGCTTTGGCTACTACCTATAGCCTAAGCTAATACATGTGGCAGACATTCCCGACCGGCGAGCACGACGGCGAGCCGAGACGCAGGCCGAGATCCTCGGCATCGCCCTCGACGTGATGGCGGAGGAGGGCGTCGCGGGGCTGAGCCTGGCGACCGTGGCCAGGCGGCTCGGCATCCAGCCGCCGTCGCTGTACAAGTACTTCCCGTCCCGGCACGCGGTCTACGACGCCCTGTTCAGGCGCGGGCAGGAGGGCTACCTGGAGGCCGTGCGGCGGGGGGCCGAGCCGCACGAGCCGGGGCTGGCGGCCATGGGGCCGTCCCTGGAGGCCGGAGCGCGGTGGATCATGGAGAACCAGGTGCTGGCCCAGCTGATGTTCTGGCGGCCGGTGCCGGGGTTCGCGCCATCGCCCGAGGCGTACGCGCCCGCGCTGGCCGTCCACGAGCACTTCGCCGAGCTGATCAGGGCCGCCGTCGGGCGCGGCGAGCTGCATCCCGACGCCGCGGGCGAGGAGGGGCTGGCCCTGGCCGCGAGCCTGATCGCCGGGCCCGTGTCCCAGCAGCTCAGCAACGAGCCGGGCGCCTCCTACGAGGAGGGGCGGTTCACCCGGCTCGTCCCCCGGCTGCCGGCCGTGTTCGCGGCGGTGTACCCGCCGCCGTGAGCTGATCGCGGCGGTGTGCCCGCCGCCGTGAGCTGGTCGCCGACCGGCGGTGCGCCCCGCCGGTTGTCGATCTCCAGGTGCGGGACGACGGGCGGCTCGTCCACCCGGATGTTCCGCAGGTAGTCGGCGAAGGCCGCCAGCTTGCCCGCGTCCCTGGCCAGGCCGCGCGCCTCCAGCCGGGCGCGCAGCGTCGGCCCGTCCGAACGCACCCACAACAGGCGCACGGGCGGGCCGCCCAGCTCCGCCACCCACCGCGCCCACCGCGCCGCGTCGTGCACCTGCGCGGTGAACGGGCCGTCGAGCAGCACCGGGCAGCCGTGGCCGCGGATCTGCGCGGCGATCCTGGTCAGGCCGGTGTACTCGTGGTGCTTGACGTGCCGGTCGTACCAGGGGCCCTCGCGCTCGCCCTGGTCGCGGCCGTGGGCCCGCAGGACCTCCGCCACCAGGTCGCCGTAGACGGTGTCCTTGTCCAGCAGGGCCGGCACCGGCGACAGGCGGGCCAGCAGCTCGGCCGCCACCGTGGACTTGCCCGCCCCCGGCGGCCCGCTGATCACCCACACCGTCGTCATGCGCCCAACCTACGCGGATCTGCGTACGCGGGTGCCTCGCCTGGGCGGACGACGTCCGGCCCGCCCGCGGACAGACTTCCTGCTCATGCTGACCGTCTTCGCCAGAGCGTTCCGGGTGCCGGAGCTGCGCAGGAAACTGCTGTTCACGTTGGGGCTGATCGTGCTGTTCCGCCTCGGCCAGATCATGCCCGCCCCCGGCGTGGACGTCGTGGCCGTGCGGCAGTGCGTGGGCTCGGCGAGCGGCGGCGTCTTCGACATGATGCAGATGCTCAGCGGCGGCGCGATGCTCCAGCTCTCGGTGTTCGCGCTGGGCGTCATGCCCTACATCACGGCCAGCATCATCCTGCAGCTGTCCGCCGTCGTGGTGCCGCGGCTCGACACGCTCAGGAAGGAGGGGTCCAACGGGCAGGCGCGGATCACCCAGTACACCCGTTACCTGACCGTCGGCCTCGCCGTCCTGAACGCCACCACCGTCGTCACCCTGGCCCGGTCGGGGAACCTGCTGCCCGGCTGCGCCCGTCCGCTGCTGCGCGACCAGGGGCTGCTCGCGGTGACGGTGATCGTGGCGACGATGGTCGCGGGCACCTGCGTGGTCATGTGGATGGGCGAGCTGATCACCGACCGGGGGATCGGCAACGGCATGTCGATCCTGATGTTCACGCAGGTCGTGGCGGTGTTCCCGGGGTACATGGCGAAGATCTTCGTGCTCACGCCGTTCGGGTTCGCGGTGATGCTGGCGGCCGGGCTGTGCCTGGTGGCGGCGGTGGTGTTCGTCGAGCAGGCCCAGCGGCGGGTGCCCGTCCAGTACACCAAGCGCATGGTGGGGCGGCGCATGTACGGGGGGAGCAGCACGTACATCCCGCTCAAGGTGAACCAGGCGGGGATCGTGCCGGTGATCTTCACCTCGTCGCTGCTCTACGTGCCGACGCTGGCCGCGCCGCTGCTCGGCGCGGAGGCGGGCGCCTGGGTCTCGCGCAACCTGACCGCCGGAACCCATCCGCTCTACATGAGCGTGTACGTGCTGCTGATCGTCTCCTTCGCCTACTTCTACGTCGCGATCACCTTCAATCCCGTCGAGGTGGCCGACAACATGCGGCGGTTCGGGGGGTTCGTCCCGGGGATCCGGCCGGGCGCGCCGACGGCCCGCTACCTGGCGTACGTGCTGTCGCGGCTGACCGCGCCCGGAGCCCTCTACCTCGGCGTGCTGGCGCTGCTGCCGCTGGTGGCGTTCGCGATCCTGCGCGACCCCGGCACCCAGCAGAACTTCCCGTTCGGCGGGACCAGCGTGCTCATCATGGTCGGCGTCGGGCTGGACACGGTCAAGCAGATCGAGGCCCAGCTCCAGCAGCGCAACTACGAGGGCTTCCTGCGGTAGACCGCAAGCCCGGTCCGGCTCCGGGGGCGCGGGGCCGGCTCAGACGGGCGGCGCGAGCCCGGCCCGCATGGCGAACACCACGAGCTGGGCCCGGTCGCGGGCGCGCAGCTTGACCATGGCCCGGCTGACGTGCGTGCGCACAGTGTCGGGGCTGATCACCAGCTCCCTGGCGATCTCGTCGTTGGACCGGCCCGTCGCCACCCACGCCACCAGCTCGCGCTCGCGCGGGGTGAGCGTGCCCAGGCCCTCGACGGGCTCGGCGCCGCCGCGGCCGAACAGGCCGATGACCTTCCTGGTGATGGACGGCGACAGCAGCGCCTCGCCCGCCGCCACCACGCGCACGGCGTTGACCAGCTCGTCGGGCGCGCTGTCCTTGAGCACGAACCCGCTCGCCCCGGCCTGGAGGGCGGCGAAGACGTACTCGTCGACGGCGAACGTGGTCACCACGACGACCCGGGTGCCGGCCAGCGTGGGATCGGCGGCCACGGCGCGCAACGCGGACAGGCCGTCGGTGCCGGGCATGCGGATGTCGAGCAGCAGAACGTCGGGACGGGTACGGCGGATCAGGTCGAGCGCCGCCGCGCCGTCGGCCGCCTCGCCCACGCACTCCATGCCGGGCTCCCGGTCCAGCAACGCCCGCAGCCCCATCCGCACGACGGCCTGATCATCGGCAACCGCCACCCTGATCGGGCGCTCCCCGGCGTCTGCGGGGGGCAGGGCGGCCGTCCCGGGCCGGGCTGTGCCGGGGGCGTGCATGTCCGGGCCTGTCTGGAAGGGGGCTGGACCGGGGGCGTGCGTGTCAGGGCCTGGCGGGAGCGAGCCTGAGCCGGAGGTGTGTGCGTCCGGGCCTGTGTGGTGAGGGCCTGGGGGGTGGGGGCCTGGGGTGGGGGTGGTCATGCTTCGTACCGGGGGAAGCGGGCGGTCACCTGGAAGCCGCCGCCCTCGCGGGGTCCGGCGGTGAGCCGGCCGCCCGCCTCGGTGACGTGGGCGCGCATCCCGGCCAGCCCGCGCCCCTCGGCGGCGCCGGTCCAGCCCGCGCCGCGGTCGGCCACCTCCAGGACGAACCCGCACGGGCCGTCGGCCACGCGTACCGAGGCCCTGGTCGGGCCGGCGTGCCGGAGCACGTTCGTGAGGGACTCGCGGACCACCCGGTAGACGGCGTCCCTGAGGTGGGCGGGCACGGCGGGATCGGCGGGCTCGACGTCGACCGGCAGGCCCGCGGCGCGTACGCCCGCGACGAGACCGGGCAGGTCGGCGGCCGGCGGGTCGATGCCGTCGAGCGCGGCGCGCAGGTGGGCCAGGGCGGTGGTGCTGGTCTCCCTGATCGCCCGCAGCGAGGCCCGTACCTGCTCGGGGTCGTCGTCGAGGGCGACGAGCGCGAGCCCGGCCTGCATCGCGATGGCGGCCAGGCCGTGCCCGGCGGCGTCGTGCACCTCCCCGGCGATCCGCGCCCGCTCGGCCGCCAGGGCGGCGTCGTGCACCTCCCCGGCGATCCGCGCCCGCTCGGCCGCCACCACCTCAGCCGCACCAAGGGCACCCCCCGACCCCCCGAACCCAGTGCCCTGCCCGGCCACGCCCCCCACCGCATGCGGGGCGGCGTCCGGCGTGCGCGGGGTGGTGGTCGCGAAGGCATCGGTGGCGGCGGTGGGGCGGGCGGGACGAACGGTGGCGGCGGGGTGGGCGACCGCGGGCGCCGGGATCCCCCAGGCCGCACCCACCGGCCACGCCCCCCGCCCGGAAGCCGCATCCCCAGCCCCCGGACCGCACAGCGCCCCGCCCCCAGCACCAGGCACACCCGTGACGACAGCGGACGGCGTCGAGGCGTGGGACGCGAACGCGGACGGCGACGCGGTGTGCAGGCCGTGCGGGGACGGCGGCGTGCTGTGCGAGCCGAGCGGGGACGGCGACGCGGTGTGCGGGCCGAGCGCGGACGGCGGTGGGGCGGTGTCGGAGGCGTGGGAGGAGGGCGGCGGCTCGGTGTCGGCGGCGGCCGCCGCTGCCGCGGCCCTGGCCTGCGCGAGACCGCTGAACGACCACGGGACGGCCAGCCACCCGGCCCAGGCCAGCATGACGACGACCGGGATGTCACCCACCCGGCTCAGGCGCGACAGCGCCGCGAACGGCCTGCGCAGGCGCCCGCCGCGTTGCGTGTGCTCGCTCACCATCCCCCACCCGGCCAGGCTCGTGTCGCCCCGATCCTAGCGAGTTCTGGGCGGCACGGTCCGATCACCGCCCACCCGGCCGCCCCAAGACGATCTTGACGAGAGGTACCGGTCCGGGTCGGTGCGTTCCGTCGGGCGCAGGTGGGGTGGGTTAGCGCATGCCGTCGGTCAGCCAGCGCAAGGGGTTGTCGTGGATGATCAGGCGGATGACGTCCTCGCCGGTGCCGGCCTCGCGCAGGCGGGGGAGCAGGCTGTGGAACAGGTGGGCGTAGCCGCAGCCGCCGTACCGCTGGACCTGGGCCACGCGGCTGAGGCCGGTGCTGAGGAGCAGGCGGTCGGCGTGGCCGTCCTCGATGAGGCCGAGTGCGATCCTGGCCGCCTGATCGGGGCCGAGCGCCAGGACGCTGAGGCTGACGTACGCGCCCGCCTCGGCGATCTTGCGGGCGCCGCCCAGGTCGCCGGAGTAGGCGGCGGCCACGCGGGAGCCGGGCAGGTTCTCGCCGAGCAGGATCTCCAGCAGCGCCAGGGCGTTCTGGCCGTGGGTGGCGACGGGCAGGCGCGACTGGCGGGAGGCGCGGGCGGCGGCGCGCAGGCAGCGCTCCTCGCGGGCGGTGGGCTCGGCGCCCCAGCTGCCGACCTCGCCGATCACGCCGGGGAAGACGCCCGTGCCGTCCACGCCGCTGGAGATCTCGGTCATCAGGCGCCGGGTGAGCTGCTCGACGTCCTCGTCGCCGACGTCGGTGAACGGCTGGGCGAAGAAGCCGGTCGAGGCGATCACCGGCACCCGGCTGCCCGCCGCGATGCGGGCCAGGGCGGCGGCGTCGCGGCCCATGCCGAGACAGGTCAGCTCGACCACCAGGTTGAGCTCGTCGGACTGGCGCAGCTCGCGGAGCTCCGCGGTGACAGTGGTCTCCTCGTCGAGCCAGCGGTGGGGGTCGGAGTCGATGCCGACCGCCCAGCGCATGTCGTTGCGCAGGTGCTCGTGGGGGAGTACGGCGCCGTTCACCGCTGCCGCGCGGATGGGGCCGGTGACGGTGCGAAGGATGACCTCGGGCATAGCAGACATTAACCGATAGTTGCCGGAATCCCCTCCCTTCTGGCGGGAAATTTTACTCTTCGTCCTGTTTGGCGACCTGCTAGTGGTCTGCAAGTGTTCCTGTCGATGTGAGCCGTATCCTGAGAGGCAGCCGACGACACGGGGGAGACGTGCCGATCCAGAACTCCGAGACGGGCGACGCCGACCTGATGAAGGACGAGGCCGCCGAACAGTCCGCCATGCCCGCCCGCCGCAGCGGTCTGAAAGGGTGGCTCGACGGCGTACGGTCCACCCGCGCGGGCGCGCTCACGCTGAAGATCGTGGTCGGCGTCATCGGCGCGGTGATGGTGATCGGCGGCCTGATCATGGTGCCGTTCCCCGGGCCCGGCTGGCTGGTGGTGTTCGCCGGGCTGGCGGTGCTGGCCACCGAGTTCCACTGGGCCCACCGGGTGCTGGAGTTCGGCAAGCGGACGCTGCACGCCTGGACGCAGTGGTACAAGCGGCAGGGCTGGACGGTGCGCATCCTCGTGCTGCTGGTGACCGTGGCCGCCGCCGCGGTGATCGTCTACTTCGGCATGCTGACGCTCGGCATCGACCTGCTGGAGATCGCCCAGCGTTTCGTCTAGTTCCGGAGGGGCTTTCAGACCGGGTCGTTATCGTTCCCGGAATCGCCGCCTTTCCCTGCCTATTCTGCGGGCGTGCTCGCTCACCTCGCCGTCGCGCTGTCGCTGACGTTCCTCGCCCCGGCCGCCGCTCGGGCGGACCTGACGTTGCCGGAAACCGGCGGCATGAAATATCACGAGAAATCGGGCGACCCGGTCCGGCTCAGCGCGTACGGCCTCGGCACCGGGCGCACGTACCTGCGCGCCGCCACCGGCGACGCCTTCACCCGGCAGAAGGGGCTGTCGGAGGTGGCGGTCTCGCCCGACGGCCGCCTGACGGCCGGGGTGCCGTCCTCGTACCGGGCGGGCTACGACTCCGTGGTCGTCACCGACCGGGCCACCGGCAAGACCGCGCGGATCCGTACCGTCAAGAAGCCCATGACGGCCGCCTACGCCTCCTGGTCCAGGGACGGCAGGAAGGTCGCGCTCACCGTCGAGCAGAAGAGCGGCGGGACCTGGCGGGTGCTCGGCTTCACGGTGGTGGACGTGCGCGCGGGCACCGCGAGCACGGTCCGCGTCGCGGGCCTCGCCCGGCGGGCCGGCTTCTGGTGGAGCCCCGACGGCAACCTCGTCAGCATGTACGGCGCCGGCCTGCGCGTCTACCGCCCCACGGACGGCGCGGTGCTGCGCACGTACGCGGACGTGGGCCTGCCGACCGGCCCCGAGGACTCCTACGCGCCCTCGGGCAAACGCCTGACGACGTGGTGCCCCTCGCGGTTCAAGGAGCAGGTGTGCCTGATCGACCTGGCCACCGGCACGATCGCCCAGCGCGTGGCCGTCAGGCCGGAGGCCCTGTTCGGCTGGTGGGACGACACCCACCTGATCGCCGTCACGACGGCCGGGAGGAGCCGCCGCCTGGCGGTGCTCGACCTGACCGGCCGGACGACGCGGGTGCTCGCGGACGTGCCCGCCGCCACCTGGGCCGCCGAGCTGTGGCTCAACTTCGCCAGGACCCCCGTGTCATAGGTACAGGCCCGTGCCGTGGTCGGTCTCCTGGGTGGCCACCGCGTGCAGGTCGCGCTCGCGCATGACGAGGTAGACCCGCGCGTGCACCTCGACCTCGAACTGGTCTTCCGGGTTGAACAGCACCTTGTCGCCGACCTTGACCGCGCGCACGTTCGTGCCGACGCCGCAGACCTCGCCCCACGCCAGCCGGTTGGCCATCTTGACCGTCGCGGGGATGACGATGCCGGAGCCGCTGCGCCGCTCCTCGGCCTCCTGCTCCAGCCGGATCATCACTCGGTCGTGCAGCATCTGAATCTCGAACTTGGGCGCTTCCACGGGTCACAGTTTACGAGCCGCCGCAGCTCCGGAATCCCGCGATCGTCCCAGGTCCCGCCCTGCCCCGGCGCCGGGGCACGAGAGCGGGGTCAGGGCAGCAGGAGCTCGGCGTACACCGGACGGTGGTCGCTGCCGACCGGCGCGAGCACCCGGAAGTCCCGCACCGCCATGCGGTCGGCCGCCAGCACGTGGTCGATCGTCACGCCGGGCAGCGGCCCCCACCCGCCCCACGTCGTGGACAGGCCCCGGCCCATGGCGTCGGCCGCGTCGCGGTAGCCGGCGGCCAGCAGCTCGCGCAGCGGGAGGTGGTCGAGGGTGGCGTTGAAGTCGCCGGCCAGCACGCGCAGCCGTCCGTCGCCGCGTGGCAGGCGTTCCAGCCCGGCCAGCCAGCACGGTTGCCTGCCCAACCGCTTGGGGGCGCACGGATGCACCGAGACGATCTCCACCCGGGCCCCGCCGGGATGCTTCAGCACGGCCGTGGCCTGGCCGAACCCGCCCGCCTTGATCAGCTCGCCGGCGGTGAGGGGGTGGCGGGCGTACACGGCCGAGCCGCCCGCCCCCTCGGCGGGCCGCGTCACCGCGTACGGCAGCAGCTCGCGCAGCCCCGCCGCCTCCAGCCGCCGCTCGGCGAGGGGCGTGAACTCCTGCAACGTCAGCACGTCCGGCCGCAGCGACCTGACCTGCCCGGTCAGCTCCGTCGCGTCGGCCGTCCCCACCAGCAGGTTGGCGGCCAGCACGCGCAGCGCCGCGCCACGGGCGCCCGGCGCGGGGTCGGGCACCGCGCGGGGCAGCACCGTGACGCCCAGCGCCAGCACCGTGACCAGCGCGACCGCCCCCGCCGCCCACCGCCGCAGCAGCCCGGCGAGTGCCAGGCCCAGCGCCGCCCCTGCCGCCGCGTGCGGCGTGAACGCGACCACCGGCACCCACGGCCAGTCCGGCTCGAACCCGCTCAGCCGCACCGCCGCCCAGAGGGCGAACGGCGTCACCATGATCCAGCTCATCCAGCTACGCACGTCCTGTATTGCCATATGTCGTGAAAGGCGTTCACGGCGTGAGAAAGTGTGCTCCATGCGCGACGTGGAAGCCAGGGTCCTGAACGCCATCGACGAGGCGGAGACCGTCGGCCTGCTGGCCGAGACGGTGCGCGTCCCGAGCGTCACGGGCACCGACGCCGAGTCCGACCTCCAGCACCGCTTCGCCCGCCTGCTCACCGAGGCCGGCCTGGACGTGGACGTCTGGAAACTCGACCTCGCCGACCTCACCGCGCGCGCCGGCTTCCCCGGCACCGAGGCCCCCAGGCAGGAGGGTTACGGCGTCGTCGCCGTGACCGAGGGCGAGGGCGTGCCGGCGCTGGCCCTCCAGGGCCACGTCGACGTCGTCCCGACCGGCGACCTGGCCAAGTGGGCGGGCAGCGACCCGTTCGCCGCCCGGATCACCGGCGACGTGCTGCACGGCAGGGGCGCCTGCGACATGAAGGCCGGCCTGGTGGCCAACCTGGCCGTCGTCCGGGCGTTGAAGCGGGCGGGGGTGCGCCTGGCCAGGCCGCTCGCGGTGCACTGCGTGATCAGCGAGGAGGACGGCGGCCTCGGCGCGTTCGCCACCCTGGCCAGGGGCCACACGGCGGAGGCCGCGGTGATCACCGAGCCCACCAGCGGCGCGGTCATCACCGCCAACGCCGGCGCGCAGACCTTCCGGCTGGAGATCGCCGGCCGCGCCGCGCACGGCGCCACGCGGTACGAGGGCGTCAACGCGATCGAGGTCTTCTGGCCGGTGTTCGAGGCGATCAGGCGTCTGGAGGCCGACCGCAACCGGGACGTGCCGGAGCTCTTCGGCGACAACCCGATGCCGTACCCGATCGAGGTCGGCACCGTGCGGGCGGGCGACTGGGCGAGCACCGTGCCCGACCTGCTGGTCGCCGAGGGACGTCTCGGCGTGCGGCTGGACGAGGACCCGGCCGCGGCGCGGGCGGCCTTCGAGGAGGCCGTCGCCTCGACCGGACACCCGTGGCTGCGGGCCAACCCGCCCACGGTGACCTGGCCGGGCGGCCAGTTCGCCAGCGGCCGGCTGCCCGCCGGGCACGAGCTGCTCGGCGCGGTCAACGAGGCCGTCGCCGACGTCGCGGGCCGCCGTCCGGCCGAGGCCGCCGCGCCGTACGGGAGCGACCTGCGCCTGTACGCGGCCGGCGGCGTCCCGACCCTGCACTACGGCCCGGGGGACGTCCGGTTCGCGCACGCGCCCAGGGAGCAGGTCGAGCTGGCCGAGCTGCGCGAGGTCACCCGCGCGCTGGCGCTGCTCGCGGTGCGCCGCTGCGGCGTCCGCTGAGCGGCACCGGTCACAGGGACGACTCGACCGGCAGGCCGGCCCCGACCCAGTCCTCGATGCCCTCGACGTACCGGCGCACGTCGGTGTAGCCGAGCGCGGTCAGCCGGTTGGCCACGGCCTTGCTGTTGCCGCAGGCGGGGTTGGAGCAGTAGGTGACGATGGTGGCGTCCTTGTCGGGCAGCAGCTCGGCGGCGCGCTCGGCGACCTCGCTCTCCACCAGGGCGACGGCCCCGGGCAGGTGCTGCTGGGCGTAGTAGGAGCCGCCGAGCGTGTCGAGCACGGTCACGCTGCCCAGACGGGCGTGCAGCTCCTCGCGGGTGATCGTCATTGTGGCCTCCCGGCGAAATGGACTAGAGTCCGGATGTGTGAACGGCCAGGAACCTAACGGACCGCAGTCCGGTTCGTCAAGCGAGCCGCTGGAGCTGCTGACCGGCAAGCCGGTCAAAGAGCGCGCGGACGCGGCGCGCAACAGGGAGAAGGTGCTCGCGGCCGCCGCGCGGCTGTTCGCCGAGAAGGGCGTCGAGGCCGTGTCGATGGACGCGGTCGCCGCCGAGGCGGGCGTCGGCAAGGGCACGCTGTTCCGCAGGTTCGGCGACAAGTCGGGCCTGGCGGTGGCGCTGCTGGACGCCCGCGAGCGCGACCTGCAGGAGCGCGTGCTGTCCGGGCCGCCGCCGGTCGGCCCCGGCGCGCCGGCCGCCGAGCGCCTGACCGCCTTCACGGCCGCCTACCTCGACTACCTCTACGCCCACCTCGACCTGGTGCGGATGTCCGAGACGGCCAGCCCGGGGGCCCGCTACCGCATCGGCGCCTACCGCTTCTGGCACCGCCACGTCGCGATCCTGCTGGCCGAGGCCCGGCCCGGCGCCGACGCCGACGTGCTCGCCCACACCCTGCTGGCCGCGATGGGCGCGGAGGCGGCCGGGGTGCTGCGCGAGGAGTACGGCCGCGAGCGCGCCGCCGCGGGCATCACGGCCCTGGCCGCCGCCCTCGCCCGCCCGGTCTAGCCCGCGTCGGCTCAGGCGGGTCAGGCGGGTCAGGCGGGTGGCGGGTCAGGCGGGTCAGGCGGGTCAGGCGGGTCAGGGGCAGAGGCAGGGTCAGGCTCGGGCGGAGGCGGGCGCCCGCCGTCGCGCCTCGGGCACGATCATCGGCGTGCCCGACTGCGGGTCCTGGATGATCTCGCACCGCAGGTCGAACACCCGGTGGACCAGCTCGGGCGTGACGATCTCGGCCGGCACGCCCTCGGCCACGACCGCGCCGGCCCGCATGACGATCAGGTGGGTGGCGTACCGGCACGCCTGGTTGAGGTCGTGCAGCACGGCGACCATGGTCCGGCCGGCCTCGTGCAGGTCGGCGCAGAGGTCGAGCACCTCGATCTGGTGGGAGATGTCCAGGAACGTGGTGGGCTCGTCCAGCAGCAGGATCGGCGTCTCCTGGGCCAGCGCCATGGCCAGCCACACCCGCTGCCGCTGCCCGCCGGACAGCTCGTCCACGATCCGGTCGGCCAGCCCGGCGACGTCGGTCGCGCGCATGGCCTCGGCCACGGCCGCCTCGTCGGCCCTCGACCACTGGCGCATGAGCCGCTGGTGCGGGTAGCGGCCGCGGGCCACCAGGTCGGCCACGCTGATCCCGTCGGGCACGATCGAGCTCTGCGGCAGCAGGCCCAGCCGCCGCGCCACCTCCTTCGACGGCAGCGCGGTGATCAGGCTGCCGTCCAGGTGCACGGCTCCCTTCCTGGGCCTGAGCATCCTGGCCAGCGCGCGCAGCAGCGTGGACTTGCCGCACGCGTTCGGGCCGATGATCACGGTGAAGGACTCGTCCGGGATGGCCACGCTGAGCTCGGTGGCCACGACGCGCTGGTCGTAGGCGAGGGTGAGGCCGGTTCCGGTCAGGCGGGGGGTCCCGGGCGACGCAGCCATCAGTGGCGGTCCTTTCGCAGCAGCAGGGCGAGGTACGTGCCGCCGACGGCGGCGGTGACCACCCCGACGGGAAGCTGGGTCGGGGCGAGCAGCCGCTGGGCGACCAGGTCGGAGGCGGTCAGCAGCACCGCGCCCGTGAGCGCCGAGGCGCCCATCGTGACGCCGGGGGAGCGGGTCAGCCGGCGGGCGATCTGCGGCGCGGCCAGCGCGACGAAGACGACGGGCCCGGCCGCCGCGGTGGCCACGCCGGTCAGCAGCACCCCGGCGGTGACGGCCGCGGCCCGTACGGCCTCGACCTTGACGCCCATGGCCCTGGCCGCGTCGTCGCCCATCTCGATCATCCGCATCGGCCGCGCCACCAGCGCGCACACCGGCAGCAGGACGGCCAGCGCCACCGCGACCGGGATCGCGTGGTCCCACCCGCGCCCGCCGAGGCTGCCGGTCAGCCACGCGCCCGCGGTGGCCGCGTCGTTGATGTTGGCCCTGGTCAGCAGGTAGTTGTTGACCGCCAGCAGCAGCGTGTTGGCGCCGATGCCGACCAGCACCAGCCGGTAGCCCTGCACGCCGCGCCGGAAGGCCAGCGCGTAGACCAGGACGGCGGTGACCACGCAACCGGCCAGCGCGCCGCCCGCGATCGTCATGGCCGAGCCGCCCGCGACGACGGCGAGGATGCCGCCGGTCGAGGCGCCGGCGGTGAAGCCGATGAAGTCGGGGCTGCCCAGCGGGTTCTTGGTCAGGCTCTGGAAGATCGCGCCGCCCGCCCCGAACGCCGCCCCCACCAGCAGCCCGGTGACCACGCGCGGGGCCCGCAGCTTGCTCACGATCAGCTCGGCGACCGGCGTGCCCTGGCCGAACAGGGCGTCCAGGATGTCGGGCACGGAGACGGTGAACTCGCCGGTGGCGATGGCCGCCACGCCCACCCCGCAGCCGACCGCCACGAGGGCGGCGCAGACGAGCAGGGACCGGGGCGCGAGCCGTACGGACCAGGGACCGAGACGTACGGTCACAGCGCCGCCACCCGCCTGCGCCGGGCCAGCAGGATGAAGATCGGCGCGCCGATCACCGCCCACACGATGCCCACCTGCACCTCTCCAGGACGCGCGACCAGCCGCCCGACGACGTCGGCGCCCAGCACCAGCACCGGCGCGGCCAGCGCCGAGTACGGCAGCACCCACCGCTGGTCGCCGCCGACCAGCGCGCGCACGGCGTGCGGCACGACCAGCCCGACGAACCACAGCGGCCCGGCGGCGGCGGTCGCGGCCCCGCACAGCAGCGTGACGGCCACGCCGGTGAGGACGCGCGTCCTGCCGACCGCGACGCCCAGCGAGCGACCGGCGTCGTCGCCGAGCGAGAGCATGTTGAGCGGCCTGGCCAGCGTCAGCCCGAGCGCCAGCCCCGCCACCATGAACGGCGCCAGCCGCACCAGCGTGTCCGCGCTCTGCCCGGCCAGCGAGCCGGTCAGCCAGAACCGCATCCGGTCGAAGGTCTGCGCGTCCATGCGCAGGATCGCCGAGGCGACGGCCGTGAACACCATGCCGAGCGCGACCCCGGCCAGCGCCAGGCGCACCGGGCCGGCGCCGGAGCGGCCGGCCGCGGCCAGCGCGTAGACGACGACGGAGGCCACCGCGGCGCCGCCGAAGGCGAACCAGACGTACACGGCGGGGTCGGAGAGGCCGAACACGGCGAGCGCCAGCGTGACGCCGAGCGCGGCGCCCTCGTTGATGCCGAGCAGCCCGGGGTCGGCCAGCGGGTTGCGGGTCAGGCTCTGGATGAGCGCTCCCGCCAGGCCCAGAGTCGCGCCGACGCCGATGCCGAGCAGCGTGCGCGGGATGCGCAGCTCGCGGATGACGACGTGGTCGCTGGAGCCGTCCGGGGCGAGCAGCGCGTCGATCACCGTCGAGAACGGCACCGACCGCGCCCCGAGCGCCACGCTCGCCATCGCCACCAGCGCCAGCACCCCCGCGGTCACGACCAGCCCGACCACCAGCACGGACGCGGACCGCCGCGGCCGCTCCCCGGTCGCGGGCGCGGACCGGCGTGACGCCGGACCCTCCCCGGTCTCCGGCGCGGAACCGGACCGGCGGGGTCGCGGCCCCTCCCCGGTGGCCGACGGTCGCCCGCCGGCGGGCTCAGCCGTGTCCTCAGCCGGGCGCACCCGACCCCCTCTCGTAGCGGTCAAACTTAGGCAAGGCTAATCTAATGTCTCCGTAAGAAGGCAAGCCTAACCTTAGGAGATGGACATGTCGGGACCGGTACTCGCGCGCAGAGGCTTCCTGGCCGCCACGGCAGGGCTCGCGGCGGCCCTGACACTGTCGGCCTGCGGCGGCGGCACCCGGGCGGCGGGCGACGGCGGCGCGAGCGCCTCCGCCGCGCCCGCCGCCACCGCCGCCCAGGGCTGGACGTTCACCGACGACCGCGACAAGAAGCTGGACCTGCCCGCACGCCCGTCCCGGGTGGTGGCCCAGGTGGGCGCCGCCGCCGCGCTGTGGGACTTCGGCGTGCGCCCGGTCGCCGTCTTCGGCCCGCACAAGCTCGCCGACGGATCCAGGGACCCCCAGGTCGGCAACGTCGACATCGCCAAGGTCGAGGGCCTGGGCAACGTCTGGGACGAGTTCAACGTCGAGAAGTACATCTCCCTCCAGCCCGACCTGCTGGTCAGCAGCATGTACGTCAAGGGCGACCTGTGGTACGTGCCGGCGAAGTCGAAGGAGACCATCGAGCAGGTCGCCCCCACCGCCGGCGTCATGCTCACCGGCCGCAGCGCCACCCAGGTGATCGGCAAGTACGAGGAACTGGCCAGGTCACTCGGCGCCGACCTCCAGGGCGTGCCCGAGGCCAAGGCCCGCATGGAGGCCGCGACCAAGGAGCTGGCCGCCTTCAAGGACCTCAAGATCCTCATGATGTCCGGCGGCGCCGACGCCATGTGGGTCGTCAACCCGCCCGAGTACCCCGACATCGTGCATCTCACCGAGAACGGCCTGAACATCGTCAAGCCCGCGAAGGTGGACGACGGCGGCTTCTTCCAGACCCTGAGCTGGGAGAACGCCGACACCTACGACGCCGACGTGATCCTCTACGACACCCGCACCCAGTCGCTCAAGCCCGAGGAGATGCTGAAGAAGCCGACCTTCGCCAAGCTCCCGGCGGTCAAGGCGGGCCAGTTCTACCCGTGGCGCGCCGAGGCCCCCTTCAGCTACCAGGGCTACGCCACGTTCCTGGAGGAGCTGGTGTCGAACCTGAAGAAGGCCAAGAAGCTTCAGTAGGCCCCGCGCACCTCGACGATCTCGGCGAGCGGGAACTCCAGGTAGTCGCCCGCCTCCTCGCACCAGGCGTCGAGCGCCCCGGCGCGCAGCTCGCCGTGGCTGATCGTGGCCGTCAGGCCGTCGGCCAGCGTGATGCCGGCCCGCACCCCCCGGTCGACGACGAAGCCGAGCAGCGACTGCTGGGCGGTCGGCAGCCTGGTCGCCATCCTGCCGATGATCGCCCAGGTGCGGCCGTGCTTGCCGGACTCGTCCCGGCCGGCCGCGACCAGGCGGCGGGCGTGCTCGTGCGGGTCGGGGGCCGGCTCGGCGATCACGTACGGCGCGTGCGGCTCGGAGCCGGGCGTGAACTCCGACAGCTCGGCCACCTGCCCGCCGGGCAGCAGGATCAGCTTGCCGTTGTGCGGCTCCTCGGCCCTGGCCCGGTGGATGGTGATCTCGCCGGTGTCGGAGACGGGCACGGGGGAGTAGCCGTTCTCGCGCAGGGCGGCCAGCGTGCGCTCGGCCGGCGCCGCGCTGATCAGCACCGTGGGGGCCAGCAGCCGCAGGCCCAGCCGGGCCAGCCGCCGGTGCCCGGCGATCTCGGCGAGCAGCGCGGTGTCGCCGGCCTGCACCACGCAGCCGACCGTGGAGACCGTCACCTCGCCGTGCCGGCGCGCGGTGTCGCGCACCAGGTACTCAAGGGGCTGCGGGATCGTGCCGACCGTGGCCAGCTCGTCGAGCAGCTCGTCGGCGTCGTAGCCGTGGTCGAGCGCGCCGCGCACGCTCTCGATGGTGAAGCGCCACACCGAGGCCGCGCCGCGCGACTCCCGCTCGGCCACCCGGTCGAGCAGCGCCGCCAGCTCGGCCGACGGCGGTCCGGTCACCACGGCGGTGAGGTCGGGCCCGAACAGCGCGCTCCTGCGCACGCTGGCCAGCGCCCTGGTGGACGCCTCGGCCAGCACCGGATCGTGCTCGACCTGCGGGACGGCGTCGTCGTTCTCGTCGCCGGGGTCGGCGGTCAGCCCGGCCAGGGCGCGGCCGAGGTCGGTGAGCGCGCCGTTGGCCAGCAGGCCGAGCAGCGTGGCCTCCTCCAGCACGGCCGGCGCGCACTCGGCCAGCAGCGCCTGGTCGAGCAGCGGGGCGTGCCAGTGGACGTTGCGCACGAGGCTGTCGCGGTCGGCGAAGGCGGTGCCGGCCGGCAGATGGGCCAGCGCCGCCAGCACGGCCCTGCGCACCCTGGCCACCGCGCTGCCCGAGGGGTCGTCGCCGAGCACGGTGGCGTACTTGCCGTCGACCTTGCGCAGGGACGAACGCTCCATCCGCCACCACGCCGACAGCAGCACCCGCAGCCGGGCCGAGCCCTCGTCGAGCCGCCAGCGGTCGAAGCGCTCGGTGGGGATCATGCCGCCCGACTGCTCGTCCCAGGCCAGCAGCCTGGCCACCGCGCAGACCTCCAGCAGCAGGCGGGTCTCGTCCTCGTCGCAGCCGGTCTCCTTGGCGACCCTGCGGGCCTCGCGCACGCCCACGCCGCCGGTCTTGAGCAGCGGCAGCGGGGTCTTGGAGGTGTTGTCGAGCAGGGCCGCGCAGCGCTCGACCACGTGCGGCGCGGCCAGCGTCATCAGGTGGTCGACCTCCTCGGGGTCGACCGGGATCGAGGCCACCTCGGGCGCCTCGGGCTGGAACGGCGGATGGTAGCCGGGGCCGCGCAGGCACAGCGCCACCTCGCGGGGGATCTCGGCGACGTGCCAGCTCGGGCGGAACAGCAGGCCGTGGTCGGCGCACCACTTCTCCGGCGTGCCGGGGGTGACGAACCGGCCGCCGTCGACGTCGCGGGCGGGGCCGTCCCAGGCGAGGCGGCCGAGCAGCGCGAGCGTGCCGTCGGGGGCGGTGGCCGTCAGCCGGTCGAGGCGGCCGGGGTCGGACAGCAGCTCGATGACGCGGGCGATCGTGCGCCGCTTGTTGCCGTGGGCGGGCAGGCCGAGCACGCGGGCCAGGGCGCGCAGGGCGTCGTTGCTGATCGTCCAGGAGTTGAGGTAGTGCTCCAGCGGCTCGCCCAGGCCGAGCGGGGCCGCCCACCAGCGCGCCACGCCCTCGGCCAGATGGATCACGCCGTCGGCGTCGGGCCAGGCCAGCGCGTGGTCGTACAGATGGTCGAGCCAGGGGGCCACCGTCTCGCCCGGGACGCCGAGGAAGGCGGCCAGCCCCTCGGGCGTCGGCCGGCTCATGGTCAGGCCCGCCTCGGCCAGTTGCAGGGCGGGCAGCGGCAGCCCCCGCATGGCCTCCATGACGGCGAAGCCGTTGCCCAGGCGCTGGGCCAGCGTGTCGAGCCTGCGGGGCCAGGGCGGCGCGATGGCGTCGGGCCTGTTGGCCAGGATGCGGGCAAGCCGGTTTTCGTCTAGTGTGCGCAGCCAGCCGAGCAGGTGATCTTCCATCTGTCAGCACTCTCATGGGGTCGCGTGGGACTCACCGTGAGCCATGACCATCCACGGTAGTGCAGAGCACCCCTCCGTCAGGAGAGGACTGCCCAGACGATCTTGCCGTGGGGCGCGAGTGCCGACCACCCCCAGCGGAGGCTGAGTGATTCGACGATGTGGAGACCCAGGCCGCCGGTGTCAAGGGGGCCAGGGTATCGCAGCACGGGCACCGAGGTGCCGGGATCGGTGAACGCGCTGGTGACGAGCGAGCCGCGGCGCACCAGGGACATGTGGACCGGGCGCTGGCAGTGGGGCTCGTCGAGGCGCAGGCCGTGGCGCAGGGCGTTGGTGGCCAGCTCGGAGACCACCAGTTCCATGTTCTCGACCAGCTCGCCGAGCCCCCAGCCGGACAGTGTCCCCGTGGTGAAGCTGCGCGCGGAATGGACCGAGGAGGCGGTGGGCGGGAGCACGTACGTGGCGCTCGCGGACGGGCCGGTCACCAGGAGATCGCGAGCCGCCTCCGGCCACCAGCCGACGGGCGGCCACCAGTCGAACGTGGTCCACTGGCCGGGCGCGGTGGTGGATTGCACGTGATCATTCTGCGGCAATCTCTCGTGCAGGTGCAAGAGCGAATGCACGTGCAGACAACTCGTGCAACCGCTACGGTTCTCCTCAAGTGGTCAATATGGGGGAAAGGGGATCTTGTCCGCGGCCCATGATCTTTCGGCCGCCAAGTGACAGACTGTGTCTTCAAGGAAACGACACAAGGAGCAGCACGTGTCCATTGATCCGCCCGGCTCCGGCTCGACCGTTCGGCGCATCATGCTGGGTGCGAGCCTCAGGCGCCTGCGCGAGGCCTCCGGGCTCGACCGCGGCCAGGCCGGGTTCCACATCCGGGCGTCCGAGTCCAAGATCAGCCGTATGGAGCTCGGGCGTGTCGGGTTCAAGACACGTGACGTGGAGGACCTGCTCACCCTGTACGGCGTCGTCGACGATGCCGAACGCCGTGCCCTGCTGGAGATGGTCCGCGAGGCCAACACCCCCGGGTGGTGGCACAAGTACTCCGCCGAGCTGCCCTCGTGGTTCACGACGTACGTGGGCCTGGAGGAGGCCGCGAGCGTGATCCGCACCTATGAGGTGCAGTTCGTGCCCGGCCTGCTGCAGACGGCCTCGTACGCGCGATCGGTCTTCCAGCTCGGCAACCCCGACGCGAGTCCGGACAAGATCGAGCGCCGCGTGCACATGCGCATGCAGCGCCAGGAGCGCTTCACCCAGAAGGACGGCCCCAAGCTGTGGGCCGTCATCGACGAGGCGGCGCTCAAGCGGACCATCGGCGGGCGAGAGGTCATGTCCGAGCAGCTCCAGCATCTGCTGGAAGTCGCCGCCCTGCCCAACATCACCCTCCAGGTGATGCCCTTCAGGTTCGGCAAGCACGCCGCCGAGGGGGGCGCGTTCAGCATCTTGCGGTTTCCCGAGTCCGATTTGTCGGACGTTGTCTACGTCGAGCAGCTCTGGGGTGCCCTGTACCTGGACAAACGTGAGGACATCGACCCGTACCTCACCGCCATGGAGCAACTGTGCGTGGAAAGCACCACGCCAGGGGGCACCGTCGAGCTCATCGGCGGTCTTCTCAGAAAGATGTAGATGAACCACACCTACAACGGCATGCCCGCGGCCGACCTCACCCAGGTCGCCTGGCGCAAGAGCCGCTACAGCAACTCGCAGGGCAACTGCGTGGAGCTCGCGGAGCTTCCCGACGGAGGGATCGCGGTCCGCAACTCGCGCTTCCCCGACGGCCCTGCTCTCATCTATACCCGCGACGAGATCCGGGCCCTGGTGCTCGGCGCGAAGGACGGCGAGTTCGACGGCCTTCTCGTGTAACAGCCTGTTCACCTCCGGCGCGCTTCCGTAACGGGGGCGCGCCGGAGGCGTAACCGGCGGGGACTTTCCGCCGGTCAGGATGTCGTCATGCTCGACCAGATGAACCTGTACCCGATCGCCGACGACGTGCTGCTCGCGCCGGGCGGCAAGGTCGTGGTCCGCACGTACGGCGTGGCGCCCGCGGGCGCCGCCATCTCCTACCGCACCTGGGTGACCGGCCTGCGCGACCAGCCGCGCTACTGGCACTGGGGCCACTTCGAGGACGCCGCCTCCGGGCACCGCCGGGTGCTGGAGTGGCTGACCGGCAGGGGGCCGCGGCCTTCCCAGGCGCTGACCTGATCGCTATCCTCGTGCCAAGCAAATGCTTGGTAGAGGAGGCGTGGTGCGGCGTGCGATCCACCTGCTCGAAGAGGTCGACTTCCGGCCGATGAACTCCAGGCGGCCGCTGGAGTACCTGACCTGGCTGACCCGCTACAAACGCGAGGACGAGAGCCGCGCCGAGCCCGCCCTGACCACCGGCATGTCCATCAGGTCGCGCGAGATCGACCTCGTCGGCGCCTTCTACGCCGTGGGCATCACCGGCCACCCCCAGTTCAAGGCCGTCACGCTGTGGGACTGCCACGGCGGGTGGGACGGCGGCTGGCGCCAGATGATGGGCATCTACCAGGGCGTGGACCAGCGCCTGTTCCTGTCCGACATCGACGACCTGCGCTTCTCCGCCTTCTCCCGGCCGCTCGGCGCCGCGCCGGGCTGCCCGCCGCTCGCCGAGGCTCCCGCCGCCGAGTTCTACCTCTTCGAGAGCGCCCGCGTCCGGCCCGGGGCCGCGCTGGACTACCTGGAGGCCGTCCGCACCGAGCGCGCCCCCCTGCTGGCCGAGCACGGCCACACCCTGACCGGCCTGTACGAGGTGCTGTTCTGCGACACCGAGGCCGTCACCATGTGGGCCGTCTCGCTGGAGGACCACCTGGCCACCCAGCGGGCCCGCGACGCCGCGCTCGGCCTCGACGACGAGGTCGCGCCCGATTCCCGGCTGCTCGACTGGGGCAGGCGGGCCCGCGGCTACCTCGAAGGCCCCTGGCGCGAGACCCTGCTCGCGCCGTTTCCCGGCAGCCGTCTGGCGCGGGGACCGCGGCCGGGTTAGCGTCGGCTGCGGAGGCAGCCATGACGGACCCGTACCTCTACGGCGGGGGCGAGGCCGATCCCCTCGCCGCGCAGCCGGAACCGCGCGCCGCCGCCGCGCCCGCGGGTCCGCGGCGCCCGCCGGCCGGGCCGCCGCCCGAGCTGCGCGCGGCCGTGCTGTCGGGGGCCCGCCGCCGGCGCGCGCCCGCCGCCGGGGGCGTGGCGTCCGTGACCGTGCCGTACGCCGAGCAGGTGGCGCTCATGGACGACCTGCTCGCCGAGCTGGGCCCGTCCCAGTGGGACGCGCCGATCGCCCGGCACGGCACGGTCCGCGACCTGGTCGGGCACCTGGCCGCCAACGACGCCACCGTGGCCTGCTTCATGGGCCTGCCCGGCGCGGGCGCGGCCCGGGAGCGGGCGGGCGAGCGGGCAGGGGAGCGGGCAGGGGAGCGGGCGGGGGAGCGGGCGGGGGAGCACCGGCGCTGGCGGGAGCAGGCCGGGGCGTTGCTGGAACGGCTCTCCAGGGCCGGGGAGGTGCTGCTCGGGGTGGAGGTGGCGCTGGCGGGGGTGCGCCCGGCCCGCGCGCCGCTGCGCCAGGCCCTGGTGCAGCGCACGTTCGAGACCTGGACGCACGCCGACGACATCAGGGCGGCGACCGGCCGCCCGCCCGCGCCGCCCCGGGCCGGGCACGTGCGCCTGGTCGCCGAGTTCGGCCTGGCGCTGCTGCCCCGGGCGCTGAGGGGGCCGCGCCGCGACGTCTCGGTCACCGTCGTGCTGACCGGGCCGGGGGGCGGCACCTGGACGGTCCCGCTCTCGCGCGCCCCCGGCCGGGACGCCGGGCTGATCTCGGCGGGCGCGGTGGACTTCTGCCGGCTGGTGGCCGGCCGGTGGCCCCCGGACGCCTTCCCGCACGCGTCGGAGGGCGACCGCGACCTGGTCCAGGACCTGATCCACGCCGCCGCCACCCTCGGGTGCGACTGACTCCGGCGTCCCTGGTCAGGCGACCGGTGAGTTCCAGCTCAGCAGGACCGGTTCGGCGTGCTCGAAGCCGAGCCGGGAGTAGGTGCCGGTGTCCAGGCGCAGCAGCCGGCCGTCGGCCGGGTCGAGGCCGAGCCAGCGGGCGGCCAGCACGCGCAGGAAATGGCCGTGCGCCACCAGCACGACCCGCCCCTCGGCCCCTCGGGCCCGCTCGATCACCCGGTCGGCGCGCGCGGCCACCTCGGCGGCGCTCTCGCCGGGATGCTCGGCGTCGCCGGGGATCACGCCGTCACGCCACAGGTACCAGCCGGGCCGGGTCTTCCTGATGTCCGGCGTGGTGATGCCCTCGTAGCCGCCGTAGTCCCACTCCCACAGGTCGGGGTCGACCTCGTAGTCCGTCAAACCGGCCAGCTCCGCCGTACGGCGGGCCCGCTGCGCGGGGGAGACCAGCGCCAGCCCGAACGCGGACGCCTTGACCAGCGGCGCCAGCGCCCTGGCCTGGTCCTCCCCGTCGGGCGTCAACGGCAGGTCGGTACGGCCGGTGTGCCGGCCGGCCGTGCTCCATTCGGTGGCTCCGTGCCTCAGCAACAACATCTCATCCATGAGGTCCATCATCCGGCAGGGCCGCCAGCTCCTCGACGACAGGGGTGAAGGCGGCCAGGTCACGCTCGTGGTGCAGCACGAAGTAGGAGACGCCGTGCGCGTCGCGCCAGTGGCGAAGCCGGTCCACGATGTCGCGGCGGGTGCCGAGCAGCACCTGCGGCGTGTCGCCGAGCCGCGAGGTGTCGGCGGCGCTCCACGACTCCTCCGGCTTGCGCTCGCCCACCTGCATCACGCTGGTGCCGATCTCCAGCAGGTGGTGGCGGGGGCTGCGCCGCAGCAGCGCCAGCTTGGCGAGGAACGCCTGCGGCCCGGCGTCGCGCGGGTCGGGGCCGGTGCCGTCCGCCTTGACGCGGGTGCCGAGGTTGACGATGTCGGCGTGCTCGGCGGCCAGGGCGAGCATGCGGGGGCCGCCGCCGCCCAGCAGGATCGGCGGGCGCGGGCGCTGCACCGGCCGGGGCTCCTGCGCCAGCCCGGCCAGGCGGTAGTGCGCGCCCTCGTACGTCAGCGGGCCCCCGGCCCACAGGCCCTTGATCACCTCCAGGGCCTCGCGCAGCCGGTCGAGGCGCACGCCGGGCGGGTCCAGCCGCAGCCCGGCCCGTTCGTACTCGTCGGCCATCCAGCCGGTGCCGAGGCCCAGCTCCAGGCGTCCGCCGGAGAGCAGGTCCAGGGTGGCGGCCTCCTTGGCCAGCACGGCCGGGTGCCGGAAGTCGTTGGCGAACACCAGCGTGCCCACGCGCAGCCGGGTGGTGGCGCAGGCCGCCGCCGTCAGCGCCGCGACGGGCGCGAAGCGCGGGCCGACCAGGTGGTCGGGCACCAGCAGCACGTCGAAGCCGGACGCCTCCAGCCGCCTGGCCCGCTCGGCCCACTCCTTGCCGGACCGCGCCCCGCGCAGCACCGCACCGAACCTGAACCGTCGCACGGCATCCTCCTCGACCCGGATCTTACCAAGCGCTTGCTTGGAGTGGCACACTGGTGGCCATGGAGATCCCGGTACGCCAGGCGACCGACGACGAGGTGGCGTTCTTCGGCGAGCACGGCTGGGTCCGCCTGGACCGGCTGGTCGCCCCCGACACGGTCGGCGAGCTGCGCGAACGGGCCCGCGAACGCCTGCGGTCGCGCACCCGGGCCGGGGACACGCCGGTCGACCGGGCCTTCGGGCAGTCCCGCGACGTCGCCGCCGAGGACGAGCTGTTCGGCGCGCTGAGCACCAGCCCGGCCATGGGCCGCAACGCCGTACGGCTGCTGGGCGGGGTGCGGGCCGTGCGCGTGCAGGTCACCAACCTGCTGGTCAAGGAGCCGGGCGAGCACGGCGCCACCGAGTTCCACCAGGACTTCCCGTGGATGCCCATGGACCGCTCGGCCATGCTGACCGTGTGGCTGGCCCTCGCCGACGTGCCCGCCGACATGGGGTCGCTGCGCTTCTACAGCGGCTCACACCGCTGCGGCCTGCTCGGGCGCAGCTTCACCCGCGCCGGGGACGACCAGCTCACCCAGCATCCCTGGATCGCGGAGCTGGAGCTGTCCCCGCCGCTCGACCTGCGGGCCGGGGACGCCACCGTGCACCACGCGCTGACCGTGCACGGCGCGCCCGCCAACCGGCGCGAGGCCGCCCGCCTGTCGTTCACCGTCACCTACTTCGACGCCGACGCCCTCTACACCGGGCTGCCGTACCGGCAGACCGACGGGCTCGGCCTGGAGGTCAACCGGCCCTTCGAGCACGAGAGGTTCCCGTGCCTGAGACCGTGAGGGGACCGGTCGCCGACCTCGGGGCGACGCTGATGCACGAGCACGTGTTCGGGCTCAGCCCGGAGATCCTGTGGAACTGGCCGGACGTCCCCGAGGGCTGGGACCTGGAGCGGCGGGCCCGGGAGGCGGCGGCCAAGCTGGACGCGCTCAAGGCCGAGGGGATCGACACCATCGTCGACCTGACCGTCGTCGGGCTGGGCCGGTACGTCCCGGCCGTCCAGCGGGTGGCCGAGCTGACGTCGGTGAACATCGTGGCCGCCACCGGGCTCTACACCTACGACGCGCTGCCGCCGTACTTCGGGAACCGGGGGCCGGGGTCGCTGTTCGGCGGCCCGGACCGGCTGGCCGAGTTCTTCGTCCGCGACATCGCCGAGGGGATCGGGCGGACCGGGGTGAGGGCGGCCATGCTGAAATGTGCCTCCGACCACCTCGGGATGACCAAGGGGTGCGAGCGGGTGTTCCGGGCCGTGGCCGAGGCCCATCTGGCCACCGGCGCGCCGATCACCACGCACTCGCACAGCGCCTCCAGGGGCGGGCTGGAGCAGCAGCGGCTGCTCGGCTCGCTCGGCGTGGACCTGGACCGGGTGGTGATCGGGCACGCGGGCGACTCGACCGACCTGGCGTACCTGGAGGAGCTGGTGGCGGGCGGCTCGTACCTGGGCATGGACCGGTTCGGCATCGAGACGATCAGCTCGTTCGAGGACCGGGTGGCGGTGGTGGCGGCGATGTGCGAACGCGGGCACGCCGGAAAAATGGTTCTGGGTCACGATTCGTACTGTTTCAATGACCGGTTCGACCCCGACGTCGTACGGCGGCGCCACCCGAACTACCACCTCCTGCACATCTCCCGCGACGTCGTGCCCGAACTGCGCAGACGCGGCGTCACCGGCGACCAGCTCCACCAGATGCTCGTCGACAACCCCAGGAGGATCCTGCGATGACCTCTGCGACGACCCCCGCCTCGGCGCAGGACTTCGACGTCGCCGCCGACTGGCACGTCGCCGCGCCGTACGACTTCCTGCGCCGCCTGCGCGCCGCACAGCCGGTGTTCCGCAGCGAGCATCTGGGCGCGTACGTGCTGACCCGCCACGCCGACGTGCGCGCCGCGTACGGCGACCCGGCCCGCTTCTCCTCCGAGGGGTCGCTGACGATCTCCCGCAGCCTCACCCCGCAGACCCGCGCCAAGCTGGGCGAGCACGGCTCGTTCCTGTCCAGCTTCGTGGCCAACGTGGACCCGCCGGACCACACCCGCCTGCGCCGCTCGGTCTCCCGGGCCTTCACGCCGCGGGCCGTCGCCGCCATGGAGGAGCGTTTCCGGCGGCTGAACGAGGACGTCCTCGACCGGGTCGCCCCCAGGGGCCGGGCCGACTTCGTCGCCGAGATCGGGCACGAGCCGTCGGTCAAGCTGACCGCCCGCTTCATCGGCGTGCCCGAGGCCGACGAGGCGTTCGTGCAGGCGCACGTCAAGGACTGGTTCATGCTGTTCCTGTCGCCGCAGCCGCCCGCCCGCCAGCTTGAGCTGGCCGACAGCTTCCTGGCCTACCTCGACTACGTCGACCGCCTGGTGGCCGCCCGCGCCAAGGACCCGCGGGACGACTTCACGTCCCTGATGACCTCGCTGATCGGCGACGAGCTGAGCCATCGGGAGGTCGTCGAGCTGATCTCCACGATCCTGCTCGGCGGCAACGACACCGT
Source organism: Nonomuraea sp. NPDC049684 (assembly GCF_044465345.1). Lineage (NCBI taxonomy): Bacteria > Bacillati > Actinomycetota > Actinomycetes > Streptosporangiales > Streptosporangiaceae > Nonomuraea > Nonomuraea sp. NPDC049684. The sequence continues at coordinate 250,982 of NZ_JBITLO010000003.1, forward strand.
CCCCAACCAGCTCGGCAACAGCGTCCTGCGGCTGCTGCGCGAGGACGCCTGGCCGGTGCCGCCCGCCTCGATCGCGGGGGCGGTCGAGGAGTGCATGCGGATCGACGGCGCCTCGCTGGGCTCCTTCCGGTACGCCGTCCAGGACGTCGTCCTGCACGGCGTGACGATCCCGGCGGGCTCGCTCGTCCTGCTGTCCACCGACTCCGCCGGGCACGACGAGACCGTCTTCCCCGACCCGGAACGGTTCGTGATCGACCGTCCCAACGCCGCCGACCACCTGGTCTTCGGGTACGGCATCCACTTCTGCGTCGGGGCGGCGCTCGGCCGCCTGCAACTGCGCACCGCGCTCGACGTCCTCGGGCGCCGCCTGCCCGGCCTGCGGCTCGCCCCGGACGCGCCCGTCGTCTACCGCAGGTCGCTGGTGGGACGCGGGCTGAGCGCGCTGGCGGTGGAGTGGTGACCGCCGGCACCATGAACGGCCGGTTCGGCGGGCGGGTGGCGCTGGTGACGGGGGCGGGGTCGGGCATCGGCGCGGCCTGCGCGGCCCGGCTGGCCGCCGAGGGCGCCCGGGTGGGCGTGCTCGACCTGCGCGCCGCCCCGGCCCGCGCCACCGCCGCCGCCGTACGCGCCCGGGGCGGCGCCGCCATGGCGCTGACCTGCGACGTGTCGGACGAGAAGCAGGTGGAGGAGTCGGTGGCCGCGCTGGTGGCCGCCTTCGGCCGGGTGGACGTGCTGCACTCCAACGCCGCCTGCCTCGACCGCGACGTCTACGGCCGCGACCGCGACCTGACCGCCATGGACGCCGCCGTCTGGGACCGCACGATGGAGGTCAACCTGCGGGGCGCGATGCTGCTGGTCAAGCACGTCGTCCCGGTGATGCGCGACGGCGGCGCGATCGTCCTGACGTCCTCGGTGTCGGGCCTGACCGGCGACGTGGACCACGCCGCGTACGGCACCTCGAAGGCGGCCCTGGTCGGCTTCACCCGCTACGTCGCCACCATGTACGGCGACCGCGGCATCCGCTGCAACGCCGTCGCCCCCGCCCTGGTCATGACCGCCGCCGCCGAGCGCGCCCTCACCCCGGAGCAGCTCGCCGACAAGGCCGCCGAACGCCTCCTGCCCTGGCCCTGCGCCCCCGAGGACGTGGCCGATCTGGTCGCCTTCCTGGCCTCGGCCGAGTCCCGCTGCATCACCGGCCAGACTGTCGCCCTCGACGGCGGCACCCTCGTCCACCGCCCCGAGCACGCCATCCACCGCTCCCGCGCCTGACCGGAGGGGCCGGTGGGCGGGAGCCCGGCCGAGGGATCTAAGGTCGGGAGAAAAGCGGACTAAGGGGGACGGATGGAGCCGGTCGCGGTCGGGCTGATCGGGGCGGGGCCCTGGGCGGAGATGGCGCACGCGCCGATGCTGGCCAAAGGCCCCCACACCCGGCTCGCCGGCGTCTGGGCCCGCCGCCCCGAGCAGGCCGCCAGGCTCGGCGCCCCCGTGTACGAGCGGGTCGAGGAGCTGTTCGACGCCTGCGAGGCCGTGGCGTTCTGCGTGCCGCCCGGCGTGCAGGCCGAGCTGGCCGTCCGCGCCGCCCACGCGGGCAAGGCGCTGCTGCTGGAGAAGCCGCTCGCCGACTCCGTCGAGGGGGCCATGCGCGTGGCCGAGGCCGTGGCGGAGACGGGCGTCCCCTCGCAGATGATGCTCACCATGCGCTACGCCACCCCGACCCGCGCGTTCCTGGCCCGCTGCGCCGAGATCCAGCCGTTCGGCGGGCACGCCGCCAACATCTCCGGCGCGCTGCTCGGCGGCAACCCGTTCGCCACCCCGTGGCGGCTGGAGCGCGGCGCCCTGCTGGACGTCGGCCCGCACGTGATCGACCTGCTCGACGCCGCGCTCGGCCGGATCGTCGGCGTGCGCGCGCACGGCAACCCGCTCGGCTGGACCGGCCTGCTGCTGGAGCACGAGGGCGGCGCGGTCAGCGAGGCGTCCCTGTGCATGGCGGCCGTCGGCGACCTGCCGCCCTCGACCTTCGAGGTGTACGGCAGGACCGGCAACGCCGTCCTGCTGCCCGGCGACGAGGACCCCCTGGAGGTCGTGGCCGAGGAGTTCGCCCAGACCGTCCGGCGCGGCGGCGGCCACCCGCTGGACGCGGCGCACGGCCTGCGGCTCCAGGAGATCATCGCCGCCGCGGAGGCGCAGCTCGCCGCCTGATCCCGTGGCCTTCGCCGCCTGACCCCGAGACCCCTTGACGTCGAGGAAGTCTGGGGCATTGATAACGTTTGTCCGACGCGCAGTGCTGCAGCGAAGTCCGGTGCGATTCCGGCGCTGTCCCGCAACTGTCATAGCCAGGTCGCCTGCCTCTGCGCCGACGTCATCAACCCTCGTGGAAAAGGGTGATCCGTCGCTCATCGCGGGTCTCTCGGTTCCGACAGTGTGAAAGGACTACTCGTGAGGCCCGTACGCACGGCCTTCGCGGGCGCGCTGCTGGGAACGCTCGTCCTGGCCGGATGTGGCCAGACCGGCGCCAATGTCGCCCCCTCGAACTCCCCCGCCGACCCCCCTGCCACCACCGCGGCGAGCACCGGGGACTTCCCGGTCACCGTCGAGGCGGGCAACGGCAAGGTCACCCTCGCCAAGAAGCCGGAACGCATCGTCTCCCTCTCGGCCACCCACACCGAGACGCTGTTCGCGGTCGGCGCCGGCCCCCAGGTCGTCGCGGTGGACGACCAGTCGAACTACCCGCCGCAGGCCCCCAAGAGCGACCTGTCCGGCTTCAAGCCGAACGTCGAGGCGATCATCGCCAAGAAGCCCGACCTGGTCATCCTCTCCAACGACCAGGACAAGATCGTCGCCGAGCTGGCCAAGGTGAACGTCCCCGTCCTGCTCGAACCGGCCGCCACCGGGCTGGAGGAGGCGTACGAGGAGATCGGCGAGATCGGCGCGGCCACCGGCAACAAGGCCAAGGCCGACGAGGTCGTCTCCGGCATGAAGGCGGCCATGGCCAAGCTGGCCGCCGACGCCCCCAAGGACAAGAAGCTCACCTACTACCACGAGCTCGACCAGACGCCCTACGCCGCCACGTCCAAGACGTTCATCGGCCAGGTCTACGGCATGTTCGGGCTGACCAACATCGCCGACCAGGCCCCGGACGCGGCGGGCGGCTACCCCAAGCTGTCGGCCGAGTTCGTCGCCCAGGCCGACCCCGCGCTGATCTTCCTGGCCGACGTCAAGTGCTGCCAGCAGAGCAAGGAGACGCTGGCCAAGCGGCCCGGCTGGAAGAACCTCTCGGCCGTCAAGAACGACCAGGTGATCCAGCTCGACGACGACCTCGCCTCCCGCTGGGGCCCGCGCGTCGTGGACCTGGCCCAGGCGATCGGCGCGGCCGTGGCCAAGGCCGGCGGCGCGGGCTGACGGTGACAGGCAAGGCGCAGCCGTCGAGGGCGCGTCCGGTCTGGGTGGCGGGCGCCCTGGCCGTGCTGGCCCTCACGATGGTCGCCGGGCTGCTCGGCGGCGCGGCGGACATCTCGCCGTGGCAGGTGGTCCTCCAGGTGGCGGACTGGTTGCCGTTCGTCTCGGCCGACTCGGGCCTCGCGCCGGTCGAGCAGGGCCTGCTGTACGAGCTGCGCCTGCCCAGGGTGCTCGTCGCCGCGGTCGTGGGCGGCCTGCTGGCCATGGCCGGCGCCGGGTACCAGGGCGTGTTCCGCAACCCGCTGGCCGACCCGTACCTGCTGGGGGCCGCCTCCGGCGCCGGGCTGGCCACGACGCTGGCCATCGTGCTGCTGCCCGGCGCGAGCGCGAGCATCCCCGTCGCCGCCTTCGCCGGGGCGGTGGGCGGGGTGTTCCTGGCGTACACGCTGGGCAACGCGGCCGGCCGCTCCGGCGGCGCCGGTGGCGGCACGGCCACCCTGGTGCTGGCCGGGGTGGCGGTCACGTCGTTCCTGACCGCGATCCAGACGTTCGTCCAGCAGCTCAAGGTCGAGGAGCTGGAGCGCATCTACTCCTGGATCCTCGGCGACGTCGGCGGCGGATGGGACCAGCTCCTGCTGGTGCTGCCGTACGCCGCGGTCTCCTCCGTCCTGCTCCTGCTGCACGGCAGGATGCTGGACGTGCTCAGCGTCGGCGACGAGGAGGCCGGCAGCCTCGGCGTACGGGCCGGGCGGGTGCGCCTGACCGTGCTCGTGGCCGCCTCGCTGGCCACCGCGTCGGCCGTCGCGGTCAGCGGGCTCATCGGGTTCGTCGGCGTGGTCGTGCCGCACGTCGTCCGGCGGCTGGCGGGCGGCTCGTACCGGATCGTGCTGCCGCTGTCGCTGATCGGCGGCGCGGCCTTCCTCGTGGCGGCCGACCTCATCGCCCGTACCGTGATCGCGCCGGCCGAACTGCCCATCGGGGTCGTCACGATGTTCGTCGGGGCGCCGTTCTTCGTCGGCGTCCTGCGTATGACCAGGCGGGTGGCCACGTGATCGGCGTACGGGCCCTGTCGGTGCGCCTGGGCGAGCGCGACGTGCTGACCGGCGTGGACGCGCACGTGCGGCGCGGCGAGTGGCTGGCGATCATCGGGCCCAACGGCGCGGGCAAGTCCACGCTGCTCAAGACCGTCATGGGCGCGATCGTCCCGCAGCGGGGCGAGGTCGTGCTCGACGAGCGCCCGCTCGCCGCGCTCAAGCCCCGCGAGCGCGCCAGGCTGCTGGCCTACGCCCCGCAGACGCCCGCCCTGCCGCCCGACATGACGGTCTTCGACTACGCCCTGCTGGGACGCACGCCGTACATCCCCTACCTGGGACGCGAGAGCCGGCACGACCGCGAGGTGACCGCGTCCGTGCTGGACCGGCTGGACCTGACCTCCTTCGCCGGACGCCGCGTCGGCGAGCTGTCCGGCGGCGAGCGCCAGCGCGTCGTGCTGGCCAGGGCGCTGGCCCAGCAGGCCCCCGTGCTGCTGCTCGACGAGCCCACCACCGCGCTCGACCTCGGCCACCAGCAGCAGGTGCTGGAGCTCGTCGACCGCCTGCGCCGCGCCGACGGCCTGACCGTCGTCACCACCCTGCACGACCTGACCGTGGCCGGCCTGTACGCCGACAGCCTGATGCTGCTGGCCGACGGCCGCGCCGCCGCCACCGGCCGCCCCGACCAGGTGCTCACCGAGGCGCTGATCGGACGGCACTTCGACGCCCGTGTCAAGATCGAGCCGGGCCCCGACGGGCGGCCCGTGGTGCACCTGGTGCGAGGTGGGACGTGAAGCTGACCTATCGCGTGGAGGAGGGGACCCGGCTGGGGTCCCTGCTGTGGGAGTTCGGGCCCGGCTTCCGCATGATCTCCTCGGCCATGCTCGGCGGCGGCATCGGCCCCCGAGAATGGGTGCTGAACGCCCAGGTCGTGGCCGGTTACGCCCGGATGGACCCGGTGGACCACCTGGTCGAGCTGGGGCCGCCCGGCCCCGGCGTCGGCATGCTGACCGCCGCCTCCGTCGACCGGTACGTCCGGGCCGCCGACGGGGGAGCCGAGGCCGTGGCCACCGTCGGGCTGCGCGTCCCCACCTGGGCCGCCGCCCCCGAGGGCGCCGCCGACCCCGAGCTCGCCCCCATGCGGGCGGGCACCGTCAACATCGTGACCGTCCTGCCCGTCGCCATGACCGACGCCGCCCTGGTGAACCTTGTCATGACGGTCACCGAGGCCAAGACCCAGGCGCTGATCGAGGCCGGCTACCCCTGCACGGGCACCGCCTCGGACGCCGTGTGCGTGGTCGTCCCGCAGGACGGCCCCGAGCAGCTCTTCGGCGGCCCCCGCTCGGAGTGGGGCGCCCGCGCGGCCCGCGCCGTCCACACAGCCGTCCGCCGCGGCGCCGAGGCGTGGCGCCCCGGTGACTACAGGTGAGCATTTTGGGGGAAGTAGCATGTGGACAAGGGCGTGACTCCCGATACTGAGTGGGTGACCGCATTGGCGATCGAACCCCCCACAAGGTGCACCGTTCTTCCCGGCCCGGACGATGACCTCCTTACGTTCCCCAACGGCGGGAACCGTTACGAGCGTGTCTACGGGAGCCTGGTGGTGAGTCCTCCCTCCACCCCCGATCACCAACGAGTGATCAGCCGGCTGCTGGTGATCCTCGACGACGCGGCCACGCCCGGGCTGGAGCCCTTGCCGGGCGTCGGCGTTCGCGCCGGCGAGGGGTGCCTCTACATCCCCGACCTCGTCGTGGTGCCCGAGAAAGCCTGCGGGTCGGGGCCGCTCGTGGCCAGCGATGTGCTGCTGGCCGTGGAGGTCGCGGGCCCGCACGCCCGACTACTCGACGGTACGAGCAAAGTGCTGGCCTACGCGGCAGCCGGGATTCCCCTCTACTGGCGTGTGGAGCCCGACGAGGGGCCGACGCTCTACGTCTACGAGCTCGACGACGACTCCTACAAGGGGCCCGTCGCGTATGAGGCGGGCACCACGGTCAGTCTCTCGGCTCCCTATCCGGTGAGCTTCGACCCGGCCGTCCTGACCGGTCCCCGGAGGGCGAAGCCGTAGTCCTTCTCGGCGCCTTCGGGGGTGATGTGGCCTGACTCCAGGTCGGCGAGGATCGCCGCCGGGTCCCTTTCCGACGGGGGGCCGAGGCCGCCGCCGCCCGTGGTCTCCACGACGAACGCCTCGCCCGCCGCGAACCGCACGTTGTTGACCTTCGAGGCCAGGCGTTCCACCCGCCCGTCCGGGTGGCGCTTGTGGAAGCCGCCCACCCTGCCGGGCAGGCCGCCGTCCCGGCCCGGGGGCGGGAGGCGCAGGCGGTCGCCGCGGGTGGTGACGTGGCAGTCGGCCAGGAAGCGGTAGACGGTACGCGAGCCGAGCCCGCCCCGGAAGCGGCCGGGGCCGCCGGAGTCGGCGATCGTCTCGACCGACTCCACGATCAGCGGGCAGCGGCTCTCCACCGGCTCGGCCTGCGGCACCGAGTTGCGGCCGATGCCGAAGTGCACGCCCGTCGCGTCCGGCCCGTCCAGCCCCTGCCGGGCGCCCACTCCGCCGAAGTCGTAGGACAGGTGGATCCAGTACGGCGCCCCCACCGCCGCGATCGAGAACGGCTGGAGGATCCCGCTGGCCGCGATCGCGCGGTCCGGCATCGCGTCCGACATCGCCTGGAACACCGCTTCCATGGCGGCGTAGATGGGGACGTACCGGCCGCCGCACGGATGCGGGGAACGGGCGTTCAGCAGGGAGCCCGCCGGCAGGACGACCTCGATCGCGCGCAGGCAGCCGTCGTTCATCGGGATCGTCGGGTCCAGGAAGCAGCGCACCGCGAAGACGGCCGCCGCCAGCGACTGCGACGCCGAGGCGTTGATCGCGGCGGGCACCTGCGGCCCGGTGCCGGTGAAGTCCAGGACGGCCGCGTCCCCGCCCAGCGTGACGGCGACCCGCACGTGGTGCGCCACCCCCGGCCGCACCCCGTCGTCGTCGATCGGGTACGACGCCTCGAACCGGCCCCGGGGCAGCTCCGCCAGCGCCGCGCGGGTCCTGGTCTCGGTGTGGTCCAGGTAGTCCTCGACGCCCGCGGCCAGGCCCGCCACGCCGTACTCGGCCATCAGGGCCTCCACGCGGGCTGCGGCCACCGCCGTCCCGGCCACCAGCGCCCGCACGTCGCCCATGACCTTGTCGGGCGTGCGGCTGTTGGCCCGCAGGACGGCCTCCACGGCCGGTTCGAGGCCGTCCCGGGTGGCCAGGCGGACCGGCGGGAGCTGGAGCCCTTCGAGGAAGATGTCGGTGGCCAGCGGCGCCATCCCGCCGGCCGACAGCCCGCCCAGGTCCGAGACATGGATCATGGTGGCGGTGAAGTACGCCGGGACCCCGCCGGCGAACACCGGCCGGTAGACCAGCAGGTCGTTGGTGTGCACGCCGCCCCGGTAGGCGTCGTTGAGCGCGTACGCCTCGCCGGGCCGCATGGTGTGCGGCGGGACGTCCTTCAGCAACTCGGGCAGCGCGACCTTCAGGGCCATGCTGTTCATCAGCGTGGTCGCCATGGACTGCGCGACCAGCCTGCCCCCGGCGTCCAGGATCGCCGCCGAGGCGTCGGAGCCCTCCACGATGAACGTCGAGTACGCCGACCGCACCACCACGATGCTGGCCTCCTCGGCGGCCACGACCAGCGCGTTCCTCAGCACCTCGGCGGTCAGCGCGTCGTTCACGCGGCGCCCTCCAGGGTCAGGCGCACCGCGCCGGACGGGCCGGCCGCGGCCCGCCAGCCGGGCGGGACGACGATCGTGGACCCGGCGTCCTCGACGATCGCCGGGCCGCGCACCCGGTCCAGCGTCCGCCGCGGGTGCACGGGGACGTCGAGCCACCCCCCGGCCTCGGGGAAGTACGCCCTCCTGCGGCCCTCCGCGCCGCCGCCGGGCGGCTCGGGCCGGCGGGGAGGGGCGGCGGTGGCGGGCGCGGTGGCGGGCGCGGTGGCGGGCGCGGGGGCGGTGGCGTCCGTGACGCGGACGCGGTAGCTGACCAGCTCGATCTCCCCCTGCTGGGCAATCCCATACACCTGCGCATATTTCGCGAAGAATCGTGACGCCAGCTCCTCCCGCGACTCCGCCCACTCCACGGTCAGGTCGTGCGACTGGCCCTTGAAGCGCACGTCCACCGACCGGGCCACCCGCACCCGGGCGACGCCCAGATCGGCGGCGGCGTCGGCGGCCAGCGCGGCGAACACCTCCTCCGGGTCGCCCGCGTCCAGCCGCGACAGCACCCGGTCCGTCGAGAGCGCCCCCGCCAGCAGCCCGGCCGCCGAGGCCACCCCGCAGTACGCGGGCACCACCACCGTCGCGATCCCGAACCGCCGCGCCACCCCGGCCGCGTGCATCGGCCCCGCGCCGCCGAAGGCCACCAGCGCGAACCCCCGCGGGTCGATCCCGCGCTGGACCGTCACCACGTGCACGGCCGCGGCCATCGAGGCGTTGACGATCTCGTGCACGGCGTGCGCCGCCTCCTCCCGGGACACCCCGAGCGGCCCGGCCAGCCGGTCCACGGCCTTGGCCGCGAGCGGCTCCGACAGCGGCGCCGACAGCGGCGTCGAGGCCGGGGAGAGGTAGCCGAGCACGAGGTCGGCGTCGGTGACCGTCGGCTCGCCGCCGCCGAGCCCGTAGCACGCGGGACCGGGGGAGGAGCCCGCCGACCGGGGCCCGACGCGCAGCGCGCCCGCCGGGTCCAGCCACGCGATGCTGCCCCCGCCCGCGCCGACCTCGGCCAGGTCGATGGCCGGGGTCTTGATCGGCACGCCGGTGCCCGCCCGCCGCCCGCCGAAGCTGCCCTTGCCGCCCACGTGGAACTCGTGGGTGATCTCCGGACGTCCCCCGCGCACCACGCACGCCTTGGCCGTCGTGCCGCCCATGTCGAACGAGATCACGTCCGGCAGCCCGGTCCCGGCCGCCGCCAGCACCCCGGCGGCCGGGCCCGACTCGATCGTGGACACCGCCCGCCGGGCCGCCAGCTCGGCCGAGACGACGCCGCCGCCGGACTCCATGACGTGCACGGGCGCGTCGATCCCGATCGCGGCCAGGCGCTCGCGCAGGCGCGACAGGTAGGAGGTCATCAGCGGGCCGATGTAGGCGGACATGATGGTGGTGGTGGCGCGCTCGTACTCGCGGATCTCGGGCCAGATCTCGCAGGAGGCCACCACGTGCGGCACGTGCTCGCGCAGGATCGCCGCGGCCCGCCGTTCGTGGGCGGGCTCGGCGTAGGAGTGCAGCAGGCAGACGGCCGCCGAGGTGATGCCGCGCCGGGCGATCTCCGCGGCGGCCCGCCGTACCGAGCCCGGGTCCAGGGGGGTGAGCACGTCGCCGCGGGCCGAGACGCGCTCGTCCACCTCGAAGCAGTCGCCGGGCGCGACCGGGGGAGGGGGCGGGGTGAAGCGCAGGTCGTACCGGTCCTCCTCCACGCGGGCGTGCCGCCCGAGCGGGACGGCGGCGCGGAAGCCCCTGGTGGTCACGAACGCCACCCGCGCGCCGGTGCGTTCGAGCACCGCGTTGGTCGCCAGCGTGGTGGCGTGCACGACCCGGGTGACCCGGGCGGGGTCCACGGATCCGAGCGCGCGAGTAACGCCGGTGAGTATGCCCGCGATGGGGTCGTCGTGGGTGCTCAGACACTTGGCCACGGCGGCGACCCCGCCGGGGCCGCTCAGGACCACGTCGGTGAAGGTGCCGCCGACGTCGACGCCGATCGCGAACCCCATCCCGGTACGGTAGATCCCCGAGCAAGCGCTTGTCTATGTATCGATCTCTTGACTTACGGCATCTGATTGGGAACCTGGACGTATTCAGTGTTTGGAGCCAAGATGGCGCGCATCACAGCTCTGGCGGGCGGCATGGCGGCGGCGCTCGTGCTGCTCGCGATCCCCGCGGCTCTCCCCGCCGCGGCCCACAACCATCCCAGCGGGATCACCGACCTGGTGACGCCGGCCGTGGTGCGGGTGGAGGCGGTGTCCCATGTGGAGATCACCCTGCTCGACCACATCGGCGAGCTGAAACACGTGGAGCGCTCCTACGACATCCCGTTCGCGTCGGGCACGGGGACCGTCGTCAACCCCGAGGGCGACGTCGTCACGCTCAGGCGCAACGCCGTCAACCCGGACGACGTCGCCGTCTACGCCGCCAACAAGATCTTCGCCGAGCACCACAAGGTGAAGATCCCGCTCGACTACCAGAAGCACAAGCTCAAGGACGACCTGCTCGACCACCACCTGCAGGAGTGCTACCCGCCCAAGACCAGCACCGCCACCTGCATCATCGACGTGACCACCGACATCACGGTGTTCACCAACGTCTCGCCGCCCGGCCAGGGCCTGAAGTACAAGTGCATCAAGGCCGGCAAGACCCCCGACACCCCCGCCGTGCTGGTCCCGCTCACGCCCGCCGCCGGCGGCGTCGGCATGCCGACCGCGCCGCTCGCCGACAAGGTGCCCGAGCAGGAGGGCTCGCCGACCAACGTGGCCGGCTTCCTCGGCCGGCCCGGACCCGGCGTCCAGGAGACCGTGCAGATCGCCCACCTGGCCAAGGGCGGCCAGGCCGGCGTGTCCGGCAGGCCGTTCGCCGACCCCGAGAAGAAGGTGGACGAGCCGGTCAAGCTGGGCGCGCTGGTCGACCAGGGCCTGGCCGGCGCGCCGGTGATCGGCGACAAGGACGGGCACGTCATCGGCATGCTCATCGGCGGCGGCAAGACCGCCACCATGCTGGGCGTCAGGGAGATCACCGCGACCCTGGCCGCGGCCAAGGTCGCGCCGCGCAGAGGCGCGATCGACACCGCCTTCGAGGCCGCGCTGACCCGCTACCACACCAGGTACTACACCGAGGCGGCGCCGGGCTTCCAGCGCGTGCTGGAGCTCTACCCCGGCAACGTGGTGGCCGCCACGCTGCTCAAGACGTCGCTGGCCAAGCGCGGCGGGCCCGAGGACCAGGGCACCAAGCAGGCGGCGGCGCCCCCGTCGCGCTCCACGCCGCTGTGGCCGTTCCTGGTGGCGGCCGGGCTGCTGCTCATCGCCGGGGCCGGCCTGGTGTTCCTGCTGTGGCGGCGGCGGGCCCCGGACAGACCGGTCGAGCTGCCGGAGCCCCTGCCGGTGCCCTCGCCGTTCGACGAGGGCGCCAGCCAGACCGTCGTCGTGCGCCGCTCGCAGCCGTTCCAGGCGGTCCCGCAGCAGCAGCAGGTGATGACCGCCCCCGACTCGCCGCCGGTCAAATACTGCACCTCGTGCGGCATGAGGCTCGGCCCGGCCCATCGTTTCTGCGGCTACTGCGGCCATCCCATCGAGACGTGATGCAATTGAACGACAGATCGCTCATCGGCCAGGAGGTGGCCGGGTACTACATCGAGGACATCGTCGGCAAGGGCGGCATGGCCGTCGTCTACCTGGCGCTCGACCCCCGGCTCAGCCGCCGCGTGGCGTTGAAGATCCTCAACCCGGTGCTCTCCGTGGACGACAGGTTCCGCCAGCGCTTCATCCTGGAGTCCAGGACGGTCGCCAGCATCGAGCACCCCAACATCATCCCCATCTACGAGGCCAACGCCGACGCCGACGGCGTGCTGTACATCGCCATGCGCTACGTGGACGGCCTCGACCTGCGCCGGCTCATCTACGACCGGGGCCCGCTGCCGCTCGCCCAGGCCAGCCAGATCTTCGCCCAGACGGCCGCCGCGCTCGACGCCGCGCACGCCCACGACCTGATCCACCGCGACGTGAAACCGGCCAACATCCTGCTGGCCGGCGACCACGTCTACCTGACCGACTTCGGCATCACCAAGCACCGCTCGTCGATCTCCGGCCTGACCCAGACCGACCAGTTCATCGGCACGCCCCGGTACATGTCGCCCGAGCAGATCAACAAGGAGCACATCGACGGCCGGTGCGACCAGTACGCGCTGGCCTGCGTGGTCTACGAGGCGCTGAGCGCGCGGCTGCCGTTCCAGCGGGAGAACGACATCGCGCTGCTGTGGGCGCACCTGGCCGAGCAGCCCGCGCCGCTGTCGCAGCTGCGTCCCGAGCTGCCGCCGCAGGTGGACGTCGTGATGGCGCGGGCGCTGGCCAAGGCGCCCGAGCAGCGTTACGCCACCTGCGTCGAGTTCGTGACCGCGCTGCGCGACGCGCTCAGCGGCCTGGAGGCCGAGCCGGGCGGCCGGCACCCGTCGGGGCCGCATCCGGTGCCGCACGCCGTCCCGCGCACCGGCCCGCACGCCGCGCCGGTCCCGGGAGCGGCGGGCCCGCTGACCGGCCCGCGTACGGGGCCTCAGGCCGTCCCACGGACCGGCCCGCAGCAGAGCCCGTACGCGGTGCCCGGCACCGGCCCGCACGGCCTGGGGCAGCCCTCGGGGCCGCACGAGGCCCATTCCCGGCGCGCCGCCCCCACCCATCCCACCGCTCCGGCCAGGCGGCCGGGGCGGCTGCCGATCGTGGCGGTCACGCTGGTGGCCGCCGTGGCCGCGCTGACGCTGGTCGCGATGATCATCTTCAACCACCGCGGCGACACCTGGTCGCGCTACGCCGCCAGCGCCGCCGCGCCGCTGGCCTTCGAGTACCCCGGCGACTGGTCCGCGCGCACCCACCAGGACCTGTTCGCGGTGGCCTCGCCGCACGCCACCGAGTTCGAGTCGCTGTTCGTGGCCGGTCCGGGCGCCGACTGGTCGGCGATCTCCCAGATCGTCGCCGACGACCCCGACAGCGCCGTGGGCGTGTACGTCCAGGTCTCCGACACCCTCGACGCGGGCGGCGACTCCGAGCAGATGAAGAGCAAGATGGACAACCTGCTGCCCGGCCAGGTGGACCTGGGCAAGCCGGTCCAGGACCAGGCGGGCAGCAGCCCGGCCACCCGCTTCGACGGCGTGCTGCACGACCCGGCCGGCGGCACCCGGCTCGGATTCGTCAGCTACGTCATCGACCGTCAGCCCAAGACCATGCTCGTGATGTACTTCTGCGCCAAGAACACCTGCGACGACGCCGTCCAGACGCGCATCAGGCAGAGCGTGCGCCTTTCGTAGACTTGTAACTGACTTGTGCCCGGCTTGACCTGGGTGTCCAAGCCGGGCATCGGCCGTCTACCCTCCGCCTGTGGGCATAAGAATCGTCATCGCCGACGACCAGGCGATGGTCAGGGCCGGGTTGCGCATGGTCGTCGAGAGCGACCCCGGCATGGAGGTCGTCGGCGAGGCCGGCGACGGACGCGAGGCCATCGCGGTGGCCCGCCGCACCAGACCCGACATCGTCCTCATGGACATCTCCATGCCCCGGCTCGACGGGCTCGCCGCGGCCAGGGAACTGCTGGACACGCCCTCCCCGCCCAAGGTCATCACGCTCACGACGTTCGACACCGACGAGAACCTCTACGCCGCGCTGCGCGCCGGCACCAGCGGGTTCCTGCTCAAGGTGTCGCCGCCCGAGCAGCTGCTGGAGGCGATCAGGGTGGTGCACGCCGGCGACGCGCTGCTCGACCCGGCCGTGACCAGCCGGGTCATCGCCACCTTCGCCGGGCGCGCCGACCCCCCGCCCTCGCCGATGCTGGCCGAGCTGACGCCGCGCGAGCTGGAGGTGCTGCGGCTGCTGGCCAGGGGGCTGACGAACGCCGAGATCGCCAGAGACCTGTACGTCGGCGAGGCCACGGTCAAGACGCACGTGGCCAGGGTGCTGATGAAACTGTGCCTGCGGGACCGGGCCCAGGCGGTCGTCTTCGCCTACGAATCAGGGGTTGTGCGCCCCGGTGCGGCCTGAGGTTTGACGGACAGGGGGGTACGTATGTGTATATTTTCCGTGAGAAGGCGGTAGTAACAGGAGATATTTCATGCCATCGTTCCCCCGGGTGCTGTTCGACGAGGCCCACAGCGAGTCGTGGACCATCCGCCGCGAGGTCGCCGAGACCATCAACCCCGCCCATCCCGACGACAACAGCTACGCGCGCGCGGCCGCCGCGCTGCGCCATCTGGGGCACGACGTGCTCGCCCACACCGAGGGCGCCCTCACGGCCGGGGCGCTGGCCGGCCAGGACGTCCTGGTGATCGCCCACCCGTCCGGCGACCGGTGGGAGCGCACCACCGGCCACGGCAGCCCCGTCTTCGCCGCCGCCGAGCTGGACGCCGTCGAGGCGTTCGTGGCCGAGGGCGGCGGGCTCGTGGTGCTGGCCGAGGAGGAGCAGGACAAGTACGGCAACAACGTCGCCGAGCTGCTCGCCCGCTTCGGCGTCGGCGTCGGGCACACGACCGTGCGCGACCCGAGGAACGCCCACCGCGAGGTCGCCACCTGGGTGCTCGCCGAGCGCGCCACGGGCGACGGCGTGCTGGCCGGCGTCCAGCGGGCCTGCTTCTACCGTTCGGGCGTCCTGACCGCCCCCGAGGAGGCGACGGTGCTGTTCGCCACCTCGGCCACCGCCGACCCGGCGGGCGCGCCGCTGGCCCTCGCCCTGCGGCACGGCAAGGGCCGGGTCGTCGTGTTCGCCGACTCCGACCTGTTCGGCGACGACTCGATCGAGGACTACGACCACCGCAGGCTCTGGGGCAACGTGATCACCTGGGCCGCCCGCGTCCCCGGCGGCGACGAGGCCGCCGGGTCCCGGGACGAGGCCAAGGCCGCGCTGTTCGCCCGGCTCAAGGAGGCCGTGGAGGAGCTGAAGCCGCTGCAGGTCAAGGACGGCTCGGTGCCGGAGGAGAAGGAGCGGGCCAAGGCGCTGGTCGCCGAGATCGGCCGCCGCGTTGGCGAAATTTCGCCTTATTTCCCCCATGACGCCGCGTACCTCCAGGCCGTCCAGGACGACCTGGCCGCCTGGGCCGACCAGGACCTCGGCGTGCCCGACTTCCTGCGCGCCCTGGACCTCTTCCACCCCGACACCCAGCGCGTGGACGGCCTGGAGCACGTCGTGGTGTTCCCCATGTACACCCAGAACGGCAACCTCAGCCGCAACCTCGAAGCCGTCTGGATCCGCACCATCTGGCCCGACTGGCTGGCCAGGCTGGAGGCGGGCGGCTACGACAACCCGATGTTCGTGCCGATCGCGTTCGAGGACTTCACCTCCGGCTACGACACCCACTCGGCCGTGCTGTTCCCCGAGACGGTCGCGGTGAGCCAGGCCCCGGCCCGCTTCACCTGGGGCGGCATCTTCGCCGACCGCGAGTCCGCCCGGTTCCGCCGGGTCTCGGCGGCGGCCGCCGCCACGCTCCGGCTCGACCTGCCGCCGGACGCCGCCCGCCTGCTGGACTCCCAGCAGCTCGCCCAGGACACGTTCGTGCTGTGGGACCTGATCCACGACCGCACGCACAGCCACGGCGACCTGCCGTTCGACCCGTTCATGATCAAGCAGCGGATGCCGTACTGGCTGTACTCGCTGGAGGAGCTGCGCTGCGACCTGACGGCGTTCGGCGAGGCCGTGGAGCTGGAGGGCAAGGGCGTGCCGCACGCCCGGTACGTGCAGCTCGCCATCCTGTTCGACCGGCTGTTCAGGTTCCCGGTCACCGGTGACCGGGTGCGCAACTACGACGGGCTCGGCGGCCAGCTGCTCTTCGCGTACCTGCACCGCAACGACATCGTCCGCTGGACCGACAACCGGCTCACCATCGACTGGGAGCGGGTCGCGGACGGCGTGGCCGACCTGCGGGGCGAGGTCGAGAAGCTGTACCGCGACAGCATCGACCGCTCCAAGCTGGCGCACTGGCTGGCCGCGCACGAGCTGGTCAGCGCGTACGTGCCGCCGGCGCCCGGCTCGGTGTGGGCCAAGGGCGTCCAGGCCCTGCCCGAGGAGCAGAAGGCCAAGGTGGACGCGGTGCTGCCGGACGAGTTCCCGCTCAGCATGTTCTACGAGGCGCTGCGCCGTAAGCTGACAGACGTGGTCGAGTCGACTAAGGGGATCCGCGCATGATCATCCTGGTGACCGGGGCCGGCGGCCCCACGGGTGAAGCCGTTTCCGAGCACTTCCGCAAGCAGGGGCACACCGTGATCGGGGTCGACAAGGACGACGTCGACCTGCTCGACCGCGCGGCCGTCCAGGACCTCGCGGCCCGGATCGACGCCGAGCACGGCCGGGTCGACGGCGTGGTCCACCTGGTCGGCGGCTGGCGCGGCTCGCGCACCTTCGCCGAGACCCGCCTGGAGGACTGGGACGACCTGCACGACCTGCTGATCCGCACGCTCCAGCACGTGTCGCTGGCCTTCGAGCCGCTGCTGCGCAAGAGCGACAACGGCCGGTTCGTGATCATCTCCGCCAAGGCCGCCCAGCGCCCCACGGCGGGCGGCGCGGCCTACGCGGCGGCCAAGGCGGCCTCGGAGGCGTGGACGCTCTCCCTGGCCGACGCGCTGTCCGGCACGACGGCCGCGGCGGTCATACTGGTGGTGAAGGCCCTGGTCAACGACGCGATGAGGGCCGCGAAGCCGGAGGCGAAGTTCCCCGGCTTCACCGACGTCGGCGACCTGGCGGAGGCGATCGCCGGCCTCTACGACCGCCCCGCCGCAGACATCAACGGCACCCGATTGGACCTCACTTCTTGATCCCCCGGCACGACCCCCAGCTCAAGGCGTTCGCCAGCGACAACTACGCCGGCGTGCACCCGGAGATCCTCCAGGCCATCGTCCAGGCCAACGGCGGTCACCAGATCGCCTACGGCGACGACGTCTACACCGAGGCGCTGCAGCAGGTCTTCCAGCGGCACTTCGGCGACGGGGCGCGGGCCTGGCCGGTCTTCAACGGCACGGCGGCCAACGTGGTCTCGCTGCGCGCGATGACCGCCCACTGGGAGGCGGTCATCTGCGCCGAGAGCGCCCACATCCACACCGACGAGGGCGGCGCCCCCGAGGTGGCGGGCGGCATCAAGCTGCTCACCGTGCCCACGCCCGACGGCAAGCTCACCCCCGAGCTGATCGACCGCCAGGCGTGGGGCTTCGGCGACGTGCACCGGGCCCAGCCCAAGGTGGTGTCCATCTCCAACACCACCGAGTGGGGCACCGTCTACACGCCCGAGGAGATCGCCGCGATCTGCGCCCATGCGCACGAGCTCGGCCTGCTCGTCCACCTCGACGGCTCGCGGCTGACCAACGCCGCCGCCGCGCTCGACGTGCCGATGCGGGCCCTGACCACCGACGCGGGCGTGGACGTGCTCTCCTTCGGCGGCACCAAGATCGGCCTGCTGTACGGCGAGGCCGTCGTGGTGCTCAACCCGTCGGCGGCCACCGGCGTCGACTACATCCGCAAGACGTTCATGCAGCTGTCGTCCAAGATGCGGTTCGTCTCGGCGCAGTTCGAGGCGCTGCTCTCGGGCGACCTGTGGCTGCGCAACGCGCGGCAGGCCAACGCCATGGGGCGGCGGCTGGCCGAGGCCGTGGGGCGCATCCCGGGCGTCACGCTGCCCCGGCCCGTGGAGGCCAACGCGGTCTTCGCGATCCTGCCGGCGGACGTGACCGAGCGGCTGCAGAAGCGCTTCCGCTTCTACACCTGGAACGAGGCGACCGGCGAGGTGCGCTGGATGTGCGCCTTCGACACCACCGAGGCGGACGTCGACGCGTTCGCGGCGGCGGTCGCCGAGGAGATGCGGGCCTGACCGCCGGTCAGGAGGCGTGCCGCTCCGCCTGCGTGGCCAGGCGGGCGGCCTGCCAGCCGCCCATCCCGTGCACGCCGGGCCCCGGCGGCGTCGAGGACGAGCAGAGGAACACCCCGGGCAGCGGGGTGCGCCACGGCGCGGCCGACCAGACCGGCCGCCGCACGAGCTGGACCAGGTCGTTGAGCCCGCCGCCGATGTCGCCGCCGACCAGGTTGGGGTTGCCCGCCTCCAGGGCGGCGGGGCCGGTCGCGTGCCTGGCCAGCACCCTGTCGCGGAAGCCGGGCGCGTACCGCTCGATCTGGGCCTCGACGACGTCCGTCAGGTCCGCCGCCCAGCCGTTGGGGACGTGGCAGTAGGCCCACAGCGTGTGCCCGCCCCTGGTCGGATCGGCCGCGTACGGCTGGACGACCAGCACGTACGGGCGGGGCGAGTGGCGTCCGGCGGCGACCTCGGCCTCGGCGAGCGCGATCTCCTCCAGCGTCCCGCCGAGGTGCACGGTCCCGGCCCGCGCGACCTCCGGGTCACGCCAGGGCACCGGGCCGTCGAGCGCCCAGTCCAGCTTGAAGACGCCGGGCCCGTACCGGTAGCGGCGCAGGCCGCGGCGGTAACCGGCGGGCAGGTCGGCCATCGCGAGGAACTGCCGGGGCGTCACGTCGAGCACCACCGTCCGGGCGTCGAGCTCGTCGAGCCGCTCGACCCGGTGGCCGGTCACCGCCTCGCCGCCCAGCGAGCGCAGCTCGGCCACCAGGGCGTCGGCCAGCACCTGCGAGCCGCCGCGCACGAGCGGCCAGCCCACCAGGTGGGCCAGCGCCCCGAGCACCAGCCCGTAACCGGCGCTGACGGGCGAGCGCAGGTCGAGCATGGAGTGCGCGGCCAGCCCGGCCAGCAGCGCCCGCCCCTCGACGGTGCGCAGCGCCCGGCGGCCGAACGTCGTGGCCGGCAGCGCGGCCGCGGCCCCGAACCCGGCCGCCCGCGCGAACGTGCGCGGCCCGGCCCGCCACGGCCCGAGCGGGCTGAGCAGCACCTCCATGAGCGGGAACCCGGCCCGCGCCGCCGCGCCCGCGGTCGCCTGCCAGACCCGGCCGTCGCGGCCGAGCCCTTCGGCCGTACGGGCCGCGTCGCGGTGCAGCAGCACGGCCGGACGGTCGTCGAGCGGATGGGCCGCGGCCACCGGGGGATGGGCGAACTCGACCCCCTTGAGGTCGAGCGCCCGCATCGCCGGCGAGGCCAGCGCCATCGCCATCACGGTGGCGCCCAGGTCGTGCACCCGGCCGGGCAGCGTCAGCTCGCCGGAGCGCAGCCCGCCGCCGAACCGGTCGGCCGCCTCCAGCAGCAGCACCTCGCGCCCGGCGCGGGCCAGCATGACCGCGGCCGTCAGCCCGTTGGGGCCCGACCCCACGACGACCGTCTCAGCCCTTGCGGTGATCATGGCGCCCGCCCTTCCGCGCTCCGGGGTTCCAGCCTCTCACGCCGCCCCGCGCGGGGTTCAGGGAGCCAGGATCGACGGGTACGGCTGCGCCCCCCGCTGCTTGAGCAGGTCGGTCATCAGCCTGATCTCACCGCTCTGCCCCTGGACGATCTTCTGGGCCATGCCGGCCACCTCGTCCCGCTTGGACAGCTTGAGCAGCCCCTCGGCCATCTCCACGCCGCCCTCGTGGTGGCGGATCATGAGCTGCAGGAACAGCACCTCGGCCTGGACGCCCTGCAGCTCCTTGAGCTTGGCCAGCTCTTGAGGCGAGGCCATGCCGGGCATCGAGCCCGGAGCCGTGCCGGGAGCGGCGGGCGTGGCCCCGTGGCCGTGGCCCGCCATCCAGGCCATCGGGCGCTGGTCGGTCGCCTGGTCGAGACCCCACTGCTGCAACCAGCCCTGGAACATGCCGCGCTGGTTGGACTGCGTGGTGATGATGTCGAAGGCGAGGTTCCTGATCTCCTTGGCCGGGCTCTTGTCCCGGATGACGAACGCCATCTCCACGGCCTGCGCGTGATGCGTGGCCATGTCGCGGGCGAACCCGGCCTCGGGCGAGGAGTCTCCGGGGGTGGAGTCGCGGCCGAACAGCAGGAACGCCGCGGCGAGGAGCACCAGCACGGCGCAGACGATCAGAACGGGTTTTCTGGCGGGCTTTTCCATGGCCCGTCCAGCGTACCCATCCCCGCGCAAGCTGTGATCCGACGCTTATGCGCCTCTTATTCTCCGCATACGCCGGTAGGGCATAGGGTGACCGCAGTCAGGTACGCCGATGGAGGGACGATGACGAAGGAGAAGGCGCAGGCGCGGCGCGAGCATCTGCAGAAGATGCGGGCCGAGCAGCAGCGCAAACAACGCCGCGCCGCACTGCTCATGTGGGGGACGGGCGGTCTCATCGTCGTGCTCCTCGTCGGCGTGGTCGGCGTCTACCTGGTCAACCAGGCGCGCGCGACCTCGCTCGACGCGGTGGCCAACTACAAGTACGAGGCCGGGCAGCACGTCGCCAAGTCGGTCACGTACAAGGAGGTCCCGCCCGTCGGCGGCGAGCACAACAACTACTGGCAGCAGTGCGCGGTCTACGACAAGCCGATCCACAACGAGCACGCGGTGCACTCGCTGGAGCACGGCGCGGTCTGGATCACCTACCGCCCCGACCTGCCCAAGGCGCAGCTCGACGCGCTGAAGGAAGTGGCGACCTCCACCGGCCAGCAGGACTACATGCTGGTCAGCCCCTACCCGGGCCTGCCGGCGCCGATCGTCGCCTCGACGTGGGGCCACCAGCTCAAGCTCCAGGACCCGTCCGACCCCAAGCTCCCGGCCTTCATCAAGAAGTACCAGAACGGCCGTGACACCCCCGAGCCGGGCGCCGTGTGCGGCGGCGCCGACGCCATCACCACCACGTCGGACCAGGCTCCGCTGCCGCCCGAGCCGACCGGCAACACCCCGATGGAGACGCTGGCGCCCTCGCCCAGCCAGTCCAAGTAACACCCCCTTCGCGCGACGTCGAGGGCCCGGCTCCGGCCGGGCCCTCGACGGCTGTTCAAGGGTTCCGCTAGAGGTCGCCGACGAGCAGGCCGCGGCGCAGGCGCGCGTACTCCTCGAAGCTGATGCGGCCGTCGCCGTCGGCGTCGGCCCGCTGGAAGGCGGCCGAGAGCCCGTCGTCGCGGTTCCACAGCGTGCGGAACTCCGCGGCGGTGAGCTCGCCGTCGCCGTCGTGGTCGGCGAGGTCGAAGGTGGCGCGGAACATGGGGTTCAGCACGCCGTCGAGCGTGCCCGTGCGCACCAGCGCCTGGAAGGACTCGACGTACTCCTCCCTGCTGATCCGGCCGTCGTGGTCGGCGTCGAGGGCGTGGACGTGGACGTCCCAGGTGTCGAGGAACGCCGCCACGACCTTCCGCCCCTCGGGGGTGTCCGGCCGGGCGCCGGCCCGCAGGATGCGGTTGCGGGCCAGCGCGATGTAGTCGTCCTTGGTCAGGAAGCCGTCGCCGTCGGTGTCGAGGTCGTCGAAGTTGCGTTCCGCGCTGCCGCGCAGGAGCACCGGATCCATCCAAGCCTCCGTTGTCACGGATCGTCATGGTCTCGTGACTCACCGTAACGCGGCGATCGGTGACGGCCAAGGCCCGGTCCCGTTCCGCGCGACCGGGCCTGTCCCGTACCCGGCTCAGGCCAGCGCCTCCTCCAGCGGCGACCACTCCAGGCCGTGCGCCTCGGCCACCGGCCGGCTGGTCAGGCGTCCCTCGTGGGTGCTCACGCCCGCGGCCAGGGCGGCGTCCGTGCGGACCGCCTCGCGCCAGCCCTTCCCCGCGACGGCCAGCGCGTACGGCAGCGTCACGTTGGTCAGCGCGAACGTCGAGGTGTGCGGCACCGCGCCCGGCATGTTGGCCACGCAGTAGAAGACCGACTCGTGCACCCGGTACGTCGGCTCGGCGTGCGTGGTCGGCCGCGAGCCCTCGAAGCAGCCGCCCTGGTCGATCGAGATGTCCACCAGCACCGAGCCCGGCTTCATCCGGCTCACCAGGTCGTCGGTGACCAGCATGGGCGCCTTGGCCCCCGGCACCAGCACCGCGCCGATGACCAGGTCGGCCTCCAGCACGGCCTTCTCGATCTCCAGGGTGTTCGACGCGACCGTCTGGCAGTGGCCCTGGTAGATCATGTCCGCCTGGCGGAGCTTGTCGATGTTGCGGTCGAGGAGCAGCACCTCGGCCTGCATGCCGAGCGCGATGGCGGCGGCGTTCATCCCGGACACCCCGGCGCCGATCACCACGACGTTCGCCGCCCGCACGCCGGACACGCCGCCCATGAGCACGCCCCTGCCGCCCTGCGAGCGCATCAGGTGGTACGCGCCGACCTGCGGCGCCAGCCGTCCGGCCACCTCCGACATCGGGGCGAGCAGGGGCAGCGAGCCGTCCCTGTTCTGCACGGTCTCGTACGCGATGGACGTGACGCCCGAGTCGAGCAGGGCCCTGGTCAGGGGGCCCGAGGCGGCCAGGTGGAGATAGGTGAACAGGATCTGGCCCTTGCGCATCCGGTGGTACTCCTCGGCCACCGGCTCCTTCACCTTCATGATCAGGTCGCACGTGGCCCACACCTCGTCGGCGTGCGGCGCGATGACGGCGCCCGCCGCGGCGTAGTCCTCGTCCGGGATGGCCGAGCCGAGGCCCGCGTGCCGTTCGACGTGGACCTGGTGCCCGTGGCGGACCAGTTCGTGGACGCCCGCGGGGGTGAGTGCGACGCGGTACTCGCTGTTCTTGACCTCGCGGGGAACTCCGACCTTCATGGGGTCATCCCTCGTTCGCGTGGAAAGTTGCCGACAACCTGCGTTCTCATTTCCATTTTTCCTCCGATCTCACAGACAGGTGAGG
The DNA here is from genome assembly GCF_044465345.1 of Nonomuraea sp. NPDC049684. Lineage (NCBI taxonomy): Bacteria > Bacillati > Actinomycetota > Actinomycetes > Streptosporangiales > Streptosporangiaceae > Nonomuraea > Nonomuraea sp. NPDC049684. The sequence continues at coordinate 273,803 of NZ_JBITLO010000003.1, forward strand.
ATTTTTCGGCTGATTACCCCGCTGCTGCCCGTCCTCGATAAGCTCACCGGCAGCCCGAACGTCAGGATGGGGTCGTCAACGATGGACAGACCGGTAGAGGCGCCTCCCGCGGAGCCGGAAGAGCCGGAGGAGCCCGGGGAGCCGAAGGCCAGCCGTCTCACCACCATCGTGCTGACCGTCTCGCTGGTGCTCGTGGTCGTCGTGGCGGGCGTGCTCGGCACGGTCGCCGTCCTGATGACCAAGAGCCCCGACAGCCCCCTCCTCGGCGGCGCGCCGCCGCAGCGCCTGGCCACGCCCATCCACTTCGCGCCGGTCAAGGAGACCAAGACCGCGCCCTGCCCGGGTGACCCGGCCGTGCTCGACGAGCAGCAGACCACCTGTTACCTCCTGGAGGACGGCGTCACGGTCGGCGCCGTGCAGCGGATCGAGGCCGTCCGGGGGACCGACAACTCCTACTCGGTGCGCATCGCGGTCGCGCCGGTCTTCAAGGACCGGCTGGTGCGGCTCATCGACGAGCTCCAGCCCACGCAGCGGCAGGTCGCGATCGTGCTGGCGCCCGAAGGCGAGCAGACGCCGAAGACGGTCCTGGCCGCGCCGGTCGTCACGCAGAGCATGGACGGCGACAGCCTGAGCATCGCGGGCTTCACCAAGGAGGAGGCCGACGCGCTGGTGGTCCGGATGCTCGGCACGCCGCCGTCCCAGCCGTCGCAGCCGGGCACCGACCAGCAGCCCCAGCAGCCGACGGACCAGCAGCCCACGAACCAGCAACCGACGGACCAGCAGCAGCCCACGAACCAGCAGCCGACGGACCAGCAGCCGCAGCAGCCCGCGGACACCGGCCAGGGCACCGCGACCACCGGCACGACCGCCCCCGCGGGCGTCGCCCGCGTGCCCGACAGGCGGTACGCGAGCTGCAAGGAGGCCCAGGCCGCCGGCGACGGCCCCTACACGCGCGGACGGCATGAGGAGTACTCCTGGTATCCCGACCTCGACCACAACGGCGTGGCCTGCAACAGCGCTGACATCCGCTAACCGAACAGGGCCCGGAGGGCGTCGATGCCGAAGTAGGCCAGGAAGACCAGCGAGACGGCCCACAACAGCCACGGGATCTCCGCGAACCGGCCCCTGGCCGCCTTGATCAGCGTGTACGAGATCACCCCGGCCCCCACCCCGTTCGTGATCGAGTACGTGAACGGCATCAGCGCGATCGTCAGGAACGCCGGGACGGCCAGCTCGATGTCGGTCCAGGGCACGTTCTTGGACTGCGTCATCATCAGCGCCCCGACCAGCACCAGCGCGGGCGCCGCCGCGGCCGCCGGCACCACCGCGGCGATCGGCGTGAACAGCAGCGTCAGCCCGAGCAGCGCCCCGGTCACGACGCTGGCCAGACCGGTGCGCGCCCCCTCGCCCACGCCCGCGGCCGACTCGACGAAGACGGTGTTGGCCGAGGCGCTGACCGAGCCGCCGATCATGCCCGCGACGCCGTCGACGGTCAGGATGCGGCCCAGCCGCGGCACCCGTCCGATCTGGTCGACGAGCCCGGCCTCGTCGCTGACGCCGATGATCGTGCCCATCGCGTCGAAGAAGCCGGACAGCACCAGCGTGAACAGCACCACGGTCGCGGTCAGCGCGCCCGCCCTGGCGAACCCGCCGAACAGGTCGAACTGCCACACCAGCCCGAAGCTCGGCGCCGAGACCAGGGACTCGGGCATGTGCGGCACGACCACCCCCCACTCCTTGGCGGGGACGGTCAGCAGCGAGTTGACCAGGACGGCCAGCACCGCGGTGACCGCGATGCTGACGAGGATGGCGGCCGGGGTCCTGCGCACGTACAGGACGATCATCAGCAGCAGGCCGAAGGAGAAGAGCGTGACCGGCCAGCCCGTGAGATGGCCGGTCGCGCCGAGCTGCACGGGGGTGCCGGTGCCCCGGGCGACGAAACCCGCGTCCACCAGGCCGATCAGGGCGATGAACAGGCCGATGCCGACGCTGATCGCGTGCTTGAGCGCCAGCGGGATCGCGTTCATGATCAGGGTGCGCAGGCCGGTGACGGCCAGGACGATGATGACCGCGCCCTCCAGCACGACCAGGCCCATCGCCTGCGGCCAGGTCATGTGCGGCGCGGCCTGGTAGGCGACCACCGCGTTCAGCCCGAGCCCGGCGGCCAGCGCGAACGGCGCGTTGCCGACGAAGGCCATGAGGAGCGTGGACAGCGCGGCGGCCAGCGCGGTCGAGGTGGTCAGCTCGGCGATGGACAGCCGGGCGCCGGTGACGTCCTGCGCGCCGGCCAGGATGATCGGGTTGAGCAGGATGATGTAGGCCATCGCCATGAAAGTGGTCAGGCCGCCGCGGACCTCGCGTCCGACGGTCGTCCCCCGCCCGGTCAGCTCGAAGAGTCTGTCGAGCACCACACGTCCCCCTCGTCATGATCGAGGGGAGTGCGGGTCACCTACCCGGCGGGGGACATGATCACGCCTTCTCGTGCCGCCCGTGGCCGACCAGGCCGACGAACTCCTCCAGGCCGATCCGGCCGTCGCCGTCGGTGTCGGCGGCGTTGATGAACGCCTCGATCTCCTCCTCGGACGCGCCGTGGACCCCCAGCGCCTCGTTGGCCTGCCTGATCTCGGCCGCGGTCAGCAGACCGTCGCCGTCGGTGTCGAAGCGACTGAACTCCGCCTCGGCGGCTTCACGACCGCTTGCCATCGGATACCTCCCCGTGTTCGGACAAGGCGATATCTTCCGGCCTGATCGGAACGCGAGTCAACCGGAGCCCGGTCGCGGCGCGTACGGCGGCGGCGACGGCCGGGGTGGAGGAGAGCGTGGGCGGCTCGCCGGCGCCGCGGAGGCCGTACGGCGCGGACGGGTCCGGATTTTCCAGGATTTTCAGCTGCATGGGCGGCATGTCGAGCATGGTGGGGATCAGGTAGTCGGTGAACGACGGGTTCAGCACGCGGCCGTCGCGTACCTGGATCTCCTCCATGAGCGCCAGCCCGAGGCCCTGGGCCGTGCCGCCGTGGATCTGGCCCTCCAGTGCCTGCGGGTTCATGATCTTGCCCACGTCCTGCACCGCGGCCAGCTCCACCACCTTGACCAGCCCCAGCTCGACGTCCACGTCCACCACCGCGCGGTGCACGCACAGCGCGAGCTGCGTGTGCGAGTCGCCCTGCCCGGTCACCGGGTCCATCGGCTTCGTGGGCCGGTGGCGGTACTCGCGGGTCTCCTCGATCGGCCCGAACCTGGCCAGCGCCTCCCGCGGCGGCAGCCCCTCGAACCGCTCGCGCACCGCCTCGCAGGCCGCCTTGACCGCGCCGCCCGTCACGTAGGACTGCCGCGAGGCCGACGACGAGCCCGCCGAGCCCACGGCGGTGTCGGCGGTCGCCACGGTCACCTCCTCGATGCCCAGCTCGGTGCGCGCGATCTGGGCCTGGACCGTGACCAGCCCCTGGCCCACCTCGGCGGCGGCGGTGTGCACGGTGACCCGCGGCTCGCCGCCGACCAGCTCGGCCCGCACCCGGGCGGTGGAGTAGTCGTCGAAGCCCTCGGAGAAGCAGATGTTCTTGATGCCGACGCCGTAGCCGATCCCGCGCCGCACCGACTCGCCGTGCGTGGTCTGGGAGACGCCGCCCGGCAGCACGCGCAGGTCCGCCCCCGTACGCGGGGCGGGCAGCGGCATGGCCTCCAGCTCGCGCAACATGCCCGCCAGCGGCGCGGGGGAGTCGATCACCTGGCCGGTCGCCAGCGCCGAGCCCTGGGAGACGGCGTTGCGCGCCCGGATCTCGACCGGCGACAGCCCGCACGCCTCGGCCAGCCGGTCCATCTGCGACTCGTAGGCGAAGCACGCCTGCACCGCGCCGAACCCGCGCATCGCCCCGCACGGCGGGTTGTTGGTGTAGACGCCCGCCGCGTCGATCCACACGTTCGGCACCTCGTACGGCCCGGCCCCCAGCGAGGCGGCGTTGCCGACCACGGCGGGGGAGGAGGAGCAGTACGCGCCGCCGTCCAGCAGGATGTCGGCCTTGACGTAGACCAGTCTGCCGTCGCGCGTCGCGCCGTGCTCGTAGCGCATCCGGGCCGGATGGCGGTGCACGTGGCCGAAGAACGACTCCTCGCGACCGTAGACGATCTTGACGGGGCGGTTCAGTCGCAGGGCCAGCATGCACGCGTGCACCTGCATCGACAGGTCCTCGCGGGCGCCGAACGCGCCGCCGACGCCCGACAGCGTCAGCCGGACCTTCTCCGGCGGCAGGCCCAGGCAGGGGGCGAGCTGGTCGCGGTCCACGTGCAGCCACTGGGTGGCGATGAACAGGTCCACGCCGCCGTCCTCGGCCGGGACCGCGAGACCCGACTCCGGGCCGAGGAACGCCTGGTCCTGCATGCCGACCTCGTACTCGCCGGTGACGACGACCTCGGCCTCGAACGTGTCGCCCTTGCGCACCGGCTGGCGCCGGACGTACTCGCGCGACTCGCGCGGATCGGTCACCGCCGGGCGCGGCTCGTAGCCGACCACGACGGCCCGCGCGGCCCTGCGCGCGGTCTCCGGATGGTCGGCGGCCACCAGCGCCACCGGCTCGCCCTGGTGGCGGACCTGGTCGATGGCCAGCACGGGCTGGTCCTTGTGGTCGAGGCCGTAGAACTTCTCGCCCGGCACGTCCTCGTGCGTCAGGACGGCCAGCACACCCGGCATCCGCAGCGCCGGCCCCACGTCGATCGACCGGATCCAGGCCGACGGGTGCGGGCTGCGCAGCGTCACGCCCCACACCATGCCGTCGAGCCACAGGTCGGAGGCGTAGGCGAACTCGCCGGTCACCTTCAGCGTCGCGTCCGGCCGCCGCGCGCTCGTGCCGACCCCCTCCGACCCGCCGACGCCTTCGGACCTGGTGGGGTGGACCGTCTCCGTCATTCTCCGAGTAGAGCACCGGCCCGGCCCGGCCTCCTATGCCCATGACGTGAAATCCCGGTCATCGCTTGACAGACCGGGCTTGTATATTCCTCCAAGTGCGCATCAGTGACCTGCTGGCGATCGACGAGCTGGGTCTCAGGCTGCTGGCCGGCGACCCGGAGCGCGAGTTCGGCACGGTCCACATCACCGACCTGCCCGAGCCGGGGCGCTACCTGTCCGGCGGCGAGCTGGTGCTGACCGGGCTGATGTGGCGCGACACCGCCGCCGACTCCGCCCGGTTCGTCACCGCCCTGGTCGAGGGCGGGGTGTCCGCACTCGGCGCGGGCGCGGCCCGGCTCGGGCACGTGCCCGCCGACCTCGTCTCGGCCTGCCGGCGGGCCGGGCTGCCGCTGGTCGAGGTGCCGGTCGAGGTCTCCTTCCGCACGCTGGCCGAGCTGGTCGCGCCCCGGCTGTCCGGCGACGTGCGCGACGCGCTCGGGCGTCACCGCAGGCTCGTGGCGGCCCTGGCCGAGGGCGCCGACCTGCGCGGGCTGTTCGAGCTGACCGCCGCCGAGCTGGGCGTCACGGGCGCCGTCCTGTCCGCGTCCGGGGCGGTGGTCGTCGGTACGGCCGCCGACCCGGCGGGGCTGGCCAGGGCGTACCTGACCGCGCCCCGGCTGCCCGCCCTGGCCGGCGGCGCGACGCTCTTCGCCGTCGGACGCGGCCACCGGGCGGCCGGCTGGGTCCTGGCCTGCGACGGCGACCTGCTCGGCCGCGCCGACCTCGGCTACGAGCTGGCCGCCTGCGTGGCACTCGAACGCGGCCGCCTGGAGGAGGGCCGCCGGGTCGAGCGCCGCCTGGCGGGGCAGCTCGTGGCGGCCGCCCTGGCCGACTCCGACGCGGCCGAGCTCAACGCCCGGCTGCGCACCTGCGGGATCGACGCGGACGAGCCGTACGCCGTGGTCAGCGCCACCGCCCCGCGCCCCGGCGCCACCCGCGGCCCGGCGCCCGCCGTCCTCGGCGGCCAGATCCTGGAGGAACTTCTCACCCGCGAGGCCGTCGCCGCCCCCGTCCCCGACGGCTCCGGGAGAACGCCGCCGGGAGTCGGCGGCCCGGTCGCGGGCGGCGGGGCTGCGGCGGGTGGTGGGGCGGTGGCGTTCGTGGCGCTGCGGGGGAGGAGCGTCGGGGAGCTGGCCGCGCGGATGCGGGCCGGGGCCGCCGTGCTGGCCGCGCTGCCCGGCACCCGCCTGAGCGTCGGCCTGAGCGGCGCGCTGACCGGCGCCGCCGCGCTCAAGGGCGGCGTGGAGGAGGCCGGGCACGCCCTGCGGCTGGCGCAGGCCCGCGACGGCGGCGTGGTCACCAGAGACGAGATCTACACCCACGCGCTGCTCCTGGCCACCGTGCCCGGCGACGTGCGCCGCTCCTTCTCCGACCGGCTGCTGTCCCCGCTGCTCGCCTACGACCGCCGCCACCAGTCGGACCTCGTGCGCACGCTCGACGTCTTCCTCGACTGCGCGGGCTCGTGGAACGCCTGCGCCGAACGACTCCATGTGCACGTCAACACGGTCCGGTACCGCGTCCGCAGGATCGAGGAGCTGACTGGCAGGAACCTGTCGGCGATGTCCGACCGCGTCGACTTCTTCCTCGCCCTCCGCGACACCACCCCACCCGCCTGACCTCACCTCTCCCGGTCCGCCGCGCCCGCCGCCCGCTCCTCGGCGACGCGCTCCAGCCAGGACGCGCTGTCCAGGGCCAGCGCCAGGGACTCCGCCTCGGCCAGGCGTTCCGCCGCCACCGTGCGCCGCCCCAGCAGCCGGTTGGCGCGGGCGAGCTGGATCAGGCACTGCACCTGCAGGAGCTTCGTACCGCCCGCCACAGCGAGGTCGAGCGCCCGTCCGAGCTGGGCGAGCCCGGCCTCCAGGTCACCGCGGTCGAGCCGGAGGCCGCCGAGCGCGTGGCGCATGTGCGCCTCCAGCGAGGCGTCGCCGGCCCGCCCGGCCATCGCCGCCGCCTCCTCCAGCGCGAGCGCCGCCTCCTCCAGACGGCCCATGTGCCGGTAGGCGTTGCCGATCTGCAGGAGGGCGTACCGCTCGCCGACCTCCGAGGCGATCTCCCGGGCGATCTCGCGCTGGGCCAGCCCGTGTTCAAGGGCCCGGTCGTACCTCTGCGCCTTCACGTACGTGGCGGCCAGGTTGCCGTGGGCCCGTTGCTCGTCGAAGCGGTCGTTGAGCCGTCTGGCCAGGGTCAGGTGCCGGTCGAGGTGGTCCAGTGCGGCGGTGAGGTCGCCCTTGAAGTACTCGCCGGCCGCGGCCTGGCTGTGGGCGTGCATGGCGGTCTCGTCGTCGGCGAGGCGCTCGGCCACCGACAGCGCCTGGTTGCCGACGGAGATCAGATCGGCCACCCGGTAGGCCTTCTGCTGGGGCCACAACATGGCCAGGCCGATGGCGGCCCCCGTGCGGGCGAGGTCGTCGTCCGGGTCGGCCATGGCCTGGGCCGCGGCGGCCAGCAGGACGGCCTCCTCCTGCTCGATCCAGGCGTTCGCCTCGGCGGCGTCCTGGAAGGCGCGGCCCGGACCGGCCACCGCGAGGTGCGTCGGGTGGACCCGGTTCGGGTCCGCGGTATGGGCGGCCGACCGCAGGCTGACCGCGTAGTAGGCGAACACCCGCAGCAGCGGGGCCTTGCGGTCCTCGGCGGGGACCAGCTCGCCGGCGAACACCCGGACGAGGTCGTGCAGCTGGAAGCGGCCCCGCGCGTCCCGTTCGATCAGGTGGGCGTCGCCGAGGCGGTCCAGCGCGCGCCCGGCCTCCCCCTCGGGCACGCCGGCCAGCCGGGCGGCCGCGTCCACGGAGAGGTCGGGGACGTGGAGCAGCCCGAGCAGGGCCAGCATCCGCGCGGCCGCCCGATCGACGGCGCGCTCGCTGTGCGTGAGATGGCTCCAGCTCGCCGCCAGCCCGGACCGGACCGCGAGATCGCCCGCCTCCAGCTCCCCCAGTCGGGTCCGGGCGTCGGCGAGCCTGCCGGCCAGCTCGCCGACGGTCCAGTCCGGGCGGTCGGCAAGGCGCGCCCCGGCGATGCGCAGCGCCAGCGGCAGGCCGTCGCACAGGCGGATCAGCGACGCGGTGCCGGCGGGGTCGGCGCCGAACCGGTCCTCCCCGGCCAGCCGGGCCAGCATCGTTCTGGCCTCGGCGGAAGAGAGCCGGCCCAGCCGGACCCGGACGAGATCGTCCTCCGCTTTCAGCGACTCCCTGCTGGTCACGAGGACGGAGACGCCGGCCGGCGCCGGCAGCAGCCAGTGGACCTGCTCCAGGTCGGCGGCGTCGTCCAGGAGCACGAGGAGCCTCTTGGACGCGGCCCTGGCCTGCCACAGGGCCGCCGCCTCCGTCAGGCCGGGCGGCACCTCCTCGTTGCGGGTGCCGATCGCGCGCAGCAGCCGGGCGACGATGTCGTGCGGGTCCAGCCGCGGCACGTTCGGCGTCCCGCCGCGGAGGTGGACGAACACCTGCCCGTCCGGGAAGCGGTGCCGTACGGCGTGCGCGACGCGCACGGCCAGCGCGGACTTGCCGGAGCCGGGCGCCCCCGAGATCACGACCAGCGGATGCGGCTCGGCGCCGTCATCGGGGGCGAGCAGGCCATGGAGGTGGGCGATCTCGCGCGGCCTGCCCACGAAGCCGATGAGATCGCGCGGCAGCTGCCTGGGGACCGGCCCAGCCTCCCAGCCGGCCGCGGTTCGGGCGCTCACCAGGGCGTACGCCTGCCGTAAGCCCGTGGCGGGCTCCACCCCCAGCTGATCGCTGAGGACGTGCCGCGCCTCGGCGTACACGCGCAGCGCCTCCGGCCGCCGGTCGCAGGCGTCCAGCGCCAGCATGAGCAGTTCGTACGGGCGCTCGCGCAGCGGATGCCGGGCGATCAGGGACCTGAGCTCGGGGACGGCCTCGTGCGGCGCGCCGAGCAGGATCCTGGCCGCGGCCCGCCCCTCGACCGCGCCCGCGTGCAGGTCCTCCAGCCTGGCCCGCTCCGCCTCGGCGAAGGGCCCCGGCACGTCGTCGAGCGGGCGTCCGCACCACAGCCCCAGCGCCTGGTCGTAGGCCCGGAGCGCCTCCGCCTGCGCGCCCGCCTCGGCCGACCTGTGGGCCGTCTCGGTGAGACGGGTGAAGGCGATCGCGTCCACGCGGTCCGGCTCGACCAGCAACCGGTACCCGCCCGCGGCGCTCACCACCAGGCCCGGCCGCTCACCCGGGTTCCGGTCCGGTTCCAGCGCGCGCCTGAGCCCCGCGACGTAGGTGTAGACGCTCTGCTGGGCGCTCGACGGCGGGCGATCGCCCCACAACCCTTCCAGCAGCCGCTCCTTGGTGACCACCTGCCCGGGGGCGGCCGCGAGCATCACCAGGACCGCCCGCTGCCGCGGCGGCCCCGGATCGACCTCCTCGCCGTCGACGGCGCACGAGACCGGCCCGAGGAGGCGCAGACCGAGACCGGGCGCGCTCATGAGCGGCCCGCCGCGATCCTCATCGCCGCCCGCACGGCCGCCTGCTCGTCCTTGGCCCGCTGCTCCCAGGAGACGTAGCCGAACCTCTCCGTGATGCGCACCGCGTCGTCGGCGTAGGACAGGGCCTCGTCGAGCCTGCCGAGCGCGCGCGACACCTGCGACAGCGAGATGAGGGCGTTCACGTTGAACCGGTGACCTGTCGAGCCGAGCAGTGACTGCGCCACCTGCAGGTGCTCCAGGGCGTGCTCGGGGTCGCCGAGCTGGATCAGGACATCGCCGAGCGCCAGGCGGACATGCGCCTCATGGGTGTCGTCGCCCGCCGCGAGGGCTCCGTCCAAGGCCTCGCAAAGCGGCTCGTACGCCTCGCGGGCGCGTCCCAGGCCGAGCAGGCTCTTGCCGATCACGATGAGGGCGAAGCGGACACCGACCTGCGAGCCGGTCGCCCGTGCCACGTCCAGCTGGCGCTCGGCGTAGGGCAGCGCCTTCGTGTAGCGCTGCGCCGTGACGTGGAGGTTGGCGAGGTTGCCGAGCGCGCGCAGTTCGCCGAAGGAGTCGCCGATCCTGGCCGCCAGCTCCAGCGCCGCCTCCAGGTGCGGCACCCCCTGTTCGGCCCGGCCCGTCAGGCGCAGGCCGTTGGCGATGTTGTCGTGCGCGACCAGGGCCAGGCGCTCGTCGCCGAGCCGCTCGCACACCCGCAGGGCCGGCACGTTGAGATCGATCATCTCCTGACCCGCGTGCTCGCGCTGCTGCTGCCAAAGGAGCGCGAAGGTCAGCGTCACGCCCAGCTCCGCCAGGTCGTCGTCCGGCGAGTCCAGAGCCTGGACGGCCGCCGCGTTGAGCACCTGCCGCTCCGCACGCAGCCAGGCCGCCGCCCGCCCGGCGTCCGCGTGCTCCCGGACGGGCCCCTCGACGTGCCGGGCGAGTTGCACCCGGTGCGGGTCGACGGTGACGCTCGCCGACCGCGCCGACGCGGCCAGATAGGACAAGGCTCGCAGCAGGGCCTCCTTCCAGTCCGCCGGGCGCAGCTCGCCGGCGAAGAGCCTGACCAGGTCGTGAAGCGCGTAACGCCGGTCATCGGCCCGTTCGAGGAGGTTCGCGTCGGCCAGCCGCTCCAGGGCCCGCTCCGCCTCCTCGACGGAGCTGCCGAGCAGCAACGCCGTCAGCTCGGCCGTCACGTCGGGCACGTGCAGCAGCCCCAGCAGCGGCAGGGCGCGGGCGGCCAGCCGATCGAGCGGGCGGGAACCGGTGGCCAGGCCGTGGTGACTGCTCGCGAGGCTGGAGCGCACGGCCAGGTCCCCGGCCGCCAGCTCGCGCAGGCGGCCTCGCTCGTCGGCGAGCCGGTCGGCGAGCGCGCCCAGGCTCCACCCGGGGTGGTCGGCGAGGCGGGCGCCGGCGATCCGGAGCGCCAGCGGGAGACCGTCGCACAGTCTCACCAGGGCGGCGGTCCGCTCGGCGTCGGCCTGCACCCTGTCGGCGCCGGCCAGCCCCGAGAGCATGACCGCGGCGTCGGACGAGGTGAGGCGGCCCAGCCGCAGCTGCACGCAGTCGTCCCCGGCGCTGAAGGACTCCCTGCTGGTCACGAGGAGGCTGACGCCCAGCGGGGTGCGCAGGAACGGCCTGACCTGCGCCAGACCGGCCGCGTCGTCCAGAAGCACCAGCAGCTTCCTGCCGTGCAGCTTGCTGCGCCACAGCGCGGCGGCCTCGTCCAGGTCGGCGGGGATGTCCTCGTTGGCCGCGCCGAGGCCGCGCAACAGCCGCCCCGCGATCTCGTGGGGCGGCAGCGGGGAGACGCCCGGCGTGCCGCCGCGCAGCCCGACGGCGAGCTGCCCGTCGGTGAACCGGCCCTCCACCTGGTGTGCCACGTGGACGGCCAGCGCCGACTTGCCCACGCCGGGCGGCCCCGAGATCACCACGAACGGGTGGGGAGGGCCGTCCGCCGGCGACAGCAGAGATCTCAGCCAGGTCGTCTCCGCGGCCCGGCCGACGAACCCGATGAGATCGCGCGGCAACTGCCGGGGGACGGCGGGACGGGCCGGCTCGGGCTCCTCCTCGCCCCCGGACAGCAGCAGTCTGTGCGCCGCGCGCAGCCCCTCGCCGGGCAGGACGCCGAGCTCCGCGTCGAGGACGCGCCTGGCCTCCTCGAACGCCTGGAGCGCCTCCGCCTGGCGGCCGTCACCGTCCAGGGCCAGGACGAGCAGCTCGTGCAGCCGTTCGCGCAGCGGGTGGCGGCCGGTCAGCTCGCGCAGCGGGGCGATGGCCTCGCGGGGCCGGCCGAGGCGGATGAGCAGCTCGGCGCGCGTCTCGGTGGCGCCGAGGAACAGCTCGTCCAGCCGCATGCGCTCGGTCTCGGCGAACGGGCCGGTCAGGCCGCTCAGAGCCACGCCCCGCCACAGCGCCAGCGCCCGGTCCAGTGTGCGCAGGGCGTCGTCGTCGTCCGGCCCGCGAACGTCGACCGTCTCCAGCAGCTCGGCGAAGACGCAGGAGTCCACCTGGCGCGGATCGACGAGCAGCCGGTATCCGCCCGCCTCGCCGACGAGCACCCTGGACCGCTGGCCCGGCCTGCGTCCGGGTTCGAGCGTGCGCCGCAGCCCGGCCACGTACGTGTAGACGCTCTGCCCGGCGCTGGCCGGCGGGTTCGCGCCCCACAGGCCCTCCACCAGCTGTCCCATGGTCACGACGCGGCCCGGGGGAGAGGCCAGCATGGCGACGACCGCGCGCTGGCGCGCGGCCCCCAGATCGATCTCCTGGCCGTCGAGCACGCCCGTCACCGGGCCGAGCAGGCGGATGGCCACGCCGTCGGTCACCGGTGCCTCGCGCGGGCCTCGTGCACGGCGGCCTGCTCTTCCCTGGCCTCCCTCTCCCACTCCGCCAGCCCGTCGGCCCCGGCCACCGCCTCGGTGACGTGCGCGAGCGCCAGGTCGAGCTCGCCCATGGCGCGGTACGTGCGCGACAACCCGACCAGGTCGCGCACCCGTCCCACGCGGTAGCCGGCCCGTTCGATCAGCTCCAGGGCGATGAGGTAGTGGGGCAGGGCGTGCTCCGGCTCGCCCAGATCCAGATGCACCCGGCCGAGGACGGCGCGCAGCTGCGCCTGATGGGTCTTGTCGCCCACCTGTTCGGCCTCGGACAGGGCCGAGCTCAGGATCTCGCGAGCCTCCTCCGCCCGGCCGAGGGCCTGACGGGCCTCGCCGATGATGAGCATGGCGTACCGGGCGCCGACCCGCGCGCCGATGAGGTCGGCGATGGCGAGTTGCTGTTCGGCGCAGCCGATCGCCTGCTCGTAGTGGCCGCCGTTGAAGTACGCGTTGGCGAGGTTGCCCATCGCGCGCTGCTCGGAGAAGGCGTCGCCGAGCCGTCTGGCGAGGGCCAGCTCGGCCCGCAGGTGCTCGACGGCCTCCTCTATCCGCCCCTGCATGCGCAGGGCGTTGGCCAGCAGACCCCGCGCGTGCATCGTGCTCTCCGCGTCGCCGAGCCGTTCGCACACGGTCAGGGCCATGGAGCTGAGCTCGATCATCTCCAGCGTCCGGTAGCTGCGCTGGTAGGCCCATTCCAGGGCGAGCGTGAGCGCCACGCCCATCGCGGCGATGTCGTCGTCCTCGGCGGACAACGCCTGGCGGGCCGCGGCCGCGAGGACGGCCTCCTCCTCCAGCAGCCAGGCCGTCGCCTCCTCGCGCCCGGCCACCATGTGCGCGGCCGACTCCGGAGCGGTGCCGCGCCGGACGCGGTGCGGGTCCAGGACGCCGCTGGCCAGGTGCGTGGAGGCGGTGTAGTACGCGAGCGCGCGCAGGACCGGCTTCTTGGGGTCGGGTGGGCGCAGCTCGCCCGCGAACAGCCGGACGAGGTCGTGCAGCTGGTAGTGGCCCGGCCTGGGACGGTCGAGCAGGTGCGCGTCGGCCAGCCGCTCCAGGGCCAGGTCGGCGTCGGCGGGGTCGCAGTCGAGCAGCGTGGCGGCCGCCTCGGCGGTGATCTCGGGCACGTGCAGCAGGCCCAGCAGGGACAGCGTGCGGGCGGCCAGCCGGTCGAGGGGGCGGGGGCTGCGTTCCAGCGCGGTGTAGCCGGCCGCCAGGCTGGACCGTACGGCCAGGTCGCCGGCGACCAGCTCGTGCAGCCGCCGCCGTTCGTCGCCCAGGCGGCCGGCCATCGTGGCGATGCTCCAGTCGGGGCGGCTGGCCAGGCGGGCCCCCGCGATGCGCAGCGCCAGGGGCAGGCCCTCGCACAGCCGTACGAGCTCGGCGGTGTCGCCCGCGCCGGCCCGCACGCGCTCCTCCCCGGCCAGCCCGGCCAGCATCGCGGCCGACTCCGCGGGGGACATCCGGCCGAGTTCGAGCTGGTAGGAGTCCTCGCCCCAGGTCATGCTCTCGCGGCTGGTCACCAGCAGCGCGGTGCCGAAGGGGGTGGACAGCAGCGGGCGGATCTGCGCCAGGTCGGCGGCGTCGTCCAGCAGGACGAGGACCCGGCGGCCGTGCAGGAGGCTGCGCCACATCGCCGCCGCCTCGTCCAGGTCGGCCGGTACGGCGTCGGCCGCCACCCCCAGCCCCCGCAGGAACCGGCCGAGCAGGTCGAGCCCGGTCAGCGCGGGCAGTTCCGGGGTGGCGCCGCGACAGTTGACGAAGAGCTGCCCGTCGGGGAAGCGCTCCTGGACCAGGTGGGCGACCTGGGCGGCCAGCGTGGACTTCCCGACGCCCGGCGGCCCGGAGACGATCACCAGCGGGGTCGGCGGACGCCCGCCGTCCGGGGCCAGCCGCCGCTCCAGCTCCTCCAGCTCGCGGGAGCGGCCCACGAACCCCGCCAGGTGGCGCGGGAGCTGGTGCGGCACCCCGTCGCCGCGCCACGGTCCGGGCTCCCCGCGCAGCACCAGTTGGTGACACTTGCGTAACCCCTCGCCCGGCGTCAGGCCGAGCTCCTCCAGGAGCAGGACCCGGCCCTCCTCGTAGACCTCCAGCGCCTCCGCCTGGCGGCCCGACCGGTAGAGGGCCAGCATCAGCAGCTCGCGGACGCGCTCGCGCAGCGGGTGGCGGGCGGTCAGGTCGCGCAGGTCGTCGGTGAGCTCGTGGTGGCGGCCCAGGTGCAACAGGCTCTCGTACCGCTGCTCCAGCGCGGTCAGGCGTAACAGCTCCAGCCTGGCGCGCTCCCGCTCGGCGAACGGGCCGGTCAGGCCGCTCAGCGCGGTGCCGCGCCACATCGCCAGGGCCTCGTCCAGGATCCGCACGGCCCGGCGGTCGTCGCCTTCACGGCGGCAGCGCAGGGCGTCGTCGAGCCGCGCGGCGAAGCGCACGGAGTCGACCTGCTGGGGAGCGATGTCGAAGACGTATCCGGCGCCGGTGCCCGGCAGCAGCCGCGACGGGGCGCGCCGCCCGCGGCCGGGCTCGAAGACGCGGCGCAGGCCCGCGACGTAGGTGTAGACGCTCTGCTCGGCGTTGCGCGGCGGCTCGTCGCCCCACATGCCCTGGACGAGCCGGTTCACCGAGACCGGCCGGGCGGCGGCCGAGGCGAGGATCGCAAGCGTGGCCCGCTGCCTGGCGGGACCGAGATCGAGGGGCTGGACGCCACGTTCGGCGTGAACGGCGCCGAGAAGGCGGATGTAGATGTCGTCGCTCACGCGTCCTCCCCGGTTACGGCCCCGCGTCCGCTCATCAGGGCAGCGTAATCACAATCCCGAGGAGGTGAAGCGGCCACGCGACTGTAGATCGAATGTAGACGCCGTCAGGTACGCTCTCGGCCAGACGGAGGAAGAGGGGGCACATCGATGGGCTTGAGGACGTCGTCCTCATGGTGCGCTTTCACACCTTCGAAGGCCGGGTGCGGTGCCGGCCCCGCAGGTGCGCGACGCACCCCCTCCCGGTGAGGTCAGCCGCTCAGCAGCAGTGCGCCAAGTCCTGGCCCGAATAGAGTGCAGACGTCTCGGCGTTCGCCGCCGTAACATTGCCTGCGACAGCCACCGCTGCGATGAGCACGGTGGCTAGCGCAGACAGGGCAATACGCATGCGCATGGGGGTTCTCCCTCGCCTATGTGGGGTTGCTCGGACTTCATCATCTCAGGGAGCAACGACTGTGACCACATCTGACCTGGTCGGCCTCCGTATTAAGACCGTTCGGCGACAGCGCGGCCTGTCACAGGCACAGCTGGCACACCCCGAGTTGTCGGACAGCTACGTCTCCTTGATCGAGAGTGGCAAGCGTACCCCTACCCCCGCCGTCCTGGAGCTGCTGGCACAGAAACTCGACTGTTCGCTGTCCTATCTGATCAACGGCGTGACCGCCGAGCAGATGGAGGACATCGAGCTGGCACTCGGCTACGCGCGTCTGGCGCTGGAGAACGGTGAGGTCGCCGAAGCGCGTACACGTTTCACCGAGTTGCTGGCGAACAACAACCTGACAGGGTTGACGGCCCTTCGTCAAGACACCGAATTCGGGCTCGCACTCGCCACCCAGGCGGGCGGCGACCTCGACGGCGCCATCGCCATCCTGCTGCGCCTCCGGGAGGAGGAGCTGTCGGCCGAGCGCCGGATCGAGATCGCCATCAACCTGTGCCGCAGCTACCGGGAGAGCGAGCGGCTCACCGAGGCCGTCGAGGTCGCCGAGCGCATACTCAACGCCTCGGCGCGGCCCGCCTGGAACGATCTGCTCGTGGAGCTCGGCGGCAGCCTGCTGGCGGCGTACATGGAGCGCGGCGACCTGCTGCGCGCCCGGCAGTTCGCGGCCGAGCTGCTCAACGCGGCCGACGCCCTCGGCACCCCGCGCTCGCTCGTGGCGGCCAACTGGATGGCCTCCAACACGGCGGCCATCACCGGCCACACCGAGGAGGCGCTGGCCTTCGCCGAGCGGGCCATGGCCGTGCAACTGGAGCACGGGCAGCCCCGCAGCATCGCGATCATGCGGCTCGCGCTCGCCCAGAGGCGGCTGAAGGCCCGGCCGCACGAGGCCGCCGCCGCCCGCGACATGCTGCGCCAGGGCGTCGTCGAGCACGAGCAGACCTCCACCAGCCCCATCGAGCGGGCCCGCGTGCGCATCGAGCTGGGCGTCGCCGAGGCCATGACCGGAAACCTGGACGAGGCCGTCAAGCAGGCCAAGGCGGGCCAGGAACTGCTGCCGTATTCGGGCTCGGCGCTGGGCGCGGAGGCCGACCTGCTGCTGAGCCGGGTCTACGGCGGAGTCGGGCGGATGGAGGAGGCCCGCGCCCACGTGCTCCCGGTGCGCGACTGGCTGGCGCCGCTGCCCGACTCCCGCCGATCGGCGGCCACCTGGTACGCCACCGCCGAGACCATGGAGCAGCTGGGCGACTCCGACGGCGCCGTGGACGCCTACCAGCGGGCCCTCGCCTGCGCGGGGCTGTAGCGAGGTCAGGACCGGGCGGTGGCGTCGGTAGCCTTGGGGGTGCCATGAAGAGTTCCCCGCTCGCGGCACTCACCGCGATTCTCGCCGCCCTGTTCGTGCTCGGCACCGCCACTCCGGCGCTGGCCCACGACTCACTCAAGAGCAGCGACCCGGCCAAGGGCGCCGAGGTCGAGGCCCTCGACGAGGTCAGGCTGGAGTTCACCGCCAAGGTGCGCATGCCGTTCGTCATCGTCCGGGGCGCGGATGAGGCCGTCTTCCAGGAGGGCAAGCCCGAGGTCGACGGCGCGGTGGTGCGGCAGGCGGTCAAGGGGCCGCTGCCGGGCGGCAAGTACACCCTCGCCTACCGGGTCGTCTCCTCCGACGGCCATCCCATCGAGGGCGAGATCCCCTTCACGGTCAAGGCGGCTCCGGCGGCCTCGCCGAGCGCGTCGCCCACCGACGGGGCGTCGGCCGCGCCCTCCACCGCCGCTCCCGCTCCCTCCTCCGGCGCTCCGGTCGCTCCCGCGGCCGACCAGGCGGCGGCCACGCCGAAGGGCGGCTTCCCGACCTGGCTGGTCATCGTGATCGGCGCGCTGGTCGGCATCGGCATCGGGTTCCTGTTCAGCGCGCGGAAGAAGAAGCCATGAGCAGAACGGCGCGGCTCGCGCTCGCGGGTGCGGGGGCGGCGGTCGCCGCCCTGGTGATCGGCATGATCGCCGGTGGCCGGGCGTTCCCCAGGATCATCCCCGGGCTGCCCGACGCCGGGGCGGTGGTCAGGTGGGGCCTGCCGGTGTCCAAGCTGCTGATGGACGTCACCGGCGTGCTCACCGTCGGCCTGCTGCTCACGGCCGCCCTGCTGCTGCCCAACGACAAGGGCCTGCTCGGCAAGCCGGGCCTGCTCTACGTCAGGGCCTCGTCCTGGACGGCGCTCGGCTGGGCCGCCTCGGCGTTCCTGGCCATCGTGTTCACCACGGCCGACTCCTGGGGCCGCACGGTCCCGCAGATCCTCAACCGGGAGTACTTGACCAGCACCGCCACCCAGACCACCCAGGGTGTGGCGCTCACGCTGGTGGTGCTGTTCGGGGTGGCCATCGCGCTGTTCTCACGCGGCGCGATCACCGCCGGGGCCGCGGCCGGCCTGCTGGTGTTCGCGCTGGTGACGATGTTGCCGCCGCCGCTGACCGGCCACACCTCCTCCTCGCCCAACCACGACCTGGCCACCTCGGCGGTCTCGCTGCACCTGCTGGCGCTCGCGCTGTGGGTGGGCGGGCTGGTCGTGCTGGCCGCGCACGCGATGCGCGGGCAGCCGCAGCTCACCGTGGCGGCCGCCCGGTTCTCCGCGCTGGCGCTGTGGTGCTTCGTCGCGGTCGGCCTGTCCGGCGTGTTCAGCCTGGTCGCCCGGCTCGGCGCGCTGTCCGACCTGTGGACCACCCAGTACGGCCTGCTGGCCCTGGCCAAGATCGTCGCCTTCGTGCTGCTCGGCTACGTCGGCTACTGGCACCGGCAGCGCACGCTCGTCGACCTGGAGGCGGGCCGGCCCAGGGCGTTCACCCGGCTGGCCGGCGGGGAGACGCTGCTCATGCTGGCCACCGTCGGGCTGGCCGTCGCGCTGTCGCGCACGCCGCCCCCCGAGTTCAGCGTGCCCGCCGACCGGGCCTTCGAGCTGCTCGGCTTCCCCGTCCCGCCGGAGATCACGATCGCGAACGTGTTCTCGCTGTGGTGGTTCGACCTGTTCTTCGCCGCGGTGGCCGCCGTGCTCGCCGGGCTCTACGGCGCCGGCGTCTACCGGCTGATGCGGCGCGGCGACTCCTGGCCGTGGGGGCGCACCGCCGCCTGGTTCATCGGCATCGCGCTGCTGGTGCTCGCCACCCAGAGCGGCCTGGCCCGCTACGCCAAGGTCCTGTTCGACGTGCACATGATCGAGCACATGACGCTGTCCATGATCGTGCCGATCTTCCTGGTGCTGGGCGGCCCGGTGACGCTGGCGCTGCGGGCGCTCAAGCCGGCGGCCAGGCGGGGCGACCGGGGCCCCCGGGAGTGGATCACCACGATCCTGCACAGCCGGGTGGTCAAGGTCATGTCCCATCCGGTCGTGGCGACGGCCATCTTCGTCGGCTCCACCTACGCCCTCTACTTCACGCCGCTGTTCGAGTCGGCCATGCAGGAGCATCTGGGGCACATCTGGATGACGCTGCACTTCCTGCTCAGCGGCTCCCTGTTCTTCTGGGTGATCATCGGCGTCGACCCGGGCCCGAGCCGGCTGCCGTACGTCGGCCGGCTGCTGATGCTCTTCGTCACCATGCCCTTCCACGCCTTCTTCGGCATCGCGCTGATGATGACCGGCTCGGTGATCGCCGCCGGCTGGTACGAGCCGCTCGGCCGTACGTGGGGCGACAACCTGCTCCAGACCCAGCAGGACGGCGGGGCCATCGCGTGGGGCTTCGGCGAGATCCCGACGCTGCTGGTGCTGCTGGCCATCGCGGCCCAGTGGTACCGCGACGACGAACGGCAGGCCCGGCGCGCCGACCGCAAGGCCGACCGGGGCGGCGCACGAGACACCGAACTCGACTCCTACAACGACTATCTCGCCCGTCTCAACCGCGCTGACAAGGGCGAGTAGCGGTTCGGCCATGGCACCCTATCCTCCGCTCACAGGTCCCAGGACCGCCGGGTAGCCTGTCTCACAGGGGAGAAGGGCATAACCTCATCAGCTAGCGTGCGCAGACCTTGAGGGGGGATTGCGCGACGCGTGCGGGGCGCCGGAGTGGGGACCGGCGCGGGCCCGGGGTGCCGAGGAAGGCGAGACCATTGGCGGAAGAGACACGCATGCGCGGGGGGCAGAGCCTGGCCGAGGCGCTCGAGGGCCTCCTGACGCAATGGTCGGAACGGACGGGGATCGCCGTCGAGACCTGGGCGCTGCCCGGCACGGACGTGCCCGCACGGGTGTCGGGCGGCGTCATGGAGACGATGCGCGAGGCGCTGTCCAACGTCGAGCGCCACAGCCGGGCCCGTACGGTCGCGGTGGCGGTGACCACGGGCCCGAGCGGACTGCGCCTGACGGTCAGCGACGACGGCCAGGGCTTCGCCGAGGGCGGCGCGGGGCGCGGGATCGCCCGGATGCGGGCCGCGTTCGCCGAGCTCGGCGGCACCCTGTCGGTCAACGGCGTGCCCGGCGAGGGCACGACGGTGAGCGGGGCGATCCCCACGCGGCGCTGACGGCCGGGGCCGGTCAGGGGAGGGTCAGGATCTCGCTGCCCGACTCGGTGACCACGATGGTGTGCTCGAACTGGGCCGTGCGCTTGCGGTCCTTGGTCACCGCGGTCCACTTGTCGGGCCAGATGTCGTAGTCGATCGTGCCCAGCGTGAGCATCGGCTCGATGGTGAACGTCATGCCCGGCACCAGCTCGACCCGCAGCGACGGGTCGTCGTAGTGGGGGACCATGAGGCCGGAGTGGAAGGTCGTGCCGATGCCGTGGCCGGTGAAGTCGCGCACGACGCCGTAGCCGAAGCGCTTGGCGTACGCCTCGATGACGCGGCCGACCACGTTGAGCTGGCGGCCGGGGGCGACCGCCCTGATGGCCCGCATCATGGCCTCGCGGGTGCGCTCGACCAGCAGGCGCGATTCCTCGTCGACCTCGCCCACCAGGTAGGTGGCGTCGGTGTCGCCGTGGACGCCGCCGATGTAGGCGGTGATGTCGATGTTGACGATGTCGCCGTCGCGCAGCACGGTGTCGTCGGGGATGCCGTGGCAGATGACCTCGTTGATCGAGGTGCACAGCGACTTGGGGTAGCCCTTGTAGCCCAGCGTGCTGGGATAGGCGCCGTGGTCGATCAGGAACTCGTGGCCGATGCGGTCGAGCTCGTCGGTGGTGACGCCCGGGGCGATGTGCCGGCCGACCTCTTCGAGCGCCTGCGCGGCGATGCGGCCCGCCACGCGCATGCGCTCGATGATCTCGGGGGTCTTCACGTCGGACTCGCCGGTCGTGGGGCGCTTCTTGCCGACGTACTCCGGCCGCTCGATGTGGGCGGGGACCTTCCGGACGGGCGAGACTCGCCCGGGCTGGAGCAGTGTCGTCATGAAACACGAGTCTACGGGGCAGAATTGACCATGTGAGCGAAGGCCAGTGGTGGTTCTGTCTCAAGCACATGCGGGTCGAGCCCGACCAGGGCTGCCCCAACAAGGACCGGATGGGTCCCTACGCCTCGGAGGAGGAGGCGGCGGGCGCGTTGCAGCGCGCCGCCGACCGCAACAAGGCGTGGGACGAGGCCGAGCAGGAGGACGAGTGACCCCCGCCTACGGCACGACGGCGTAGGCCCGCACGGGAAAGGTGCCCATGCCCGCGATCATCGGGGGCGCGGCATGGAACCTGAACCCCTCCCCGGGCAGCGCCGACAACCCCGTCAGGTGCTCGACGATCGGGATCCCCGCCTTCAGCAGGATCGTGTGGGCGGGGCGTTCGCCGTGCGGCGGGGTGTCGTCGATGTTGAGCGAGTCGATGCCGACCAGCGCCGCGCCCTGCTCGGCCAGCCACGCCGCCGACGCGGGCGCCAGGTACGGGTGGTCGCGGAAGTAGGCGCCGGTGCCGAAGTGGCGGTCGAAGCCGGTGTGGATCAGCACGGCCCGGCCGCGTACGTCGAGCGCGGTGTCGAGCACCACCTCGCGGTCTCCTCCTGAGGCGTCCACCAGCAGGCCGGGCAGGTCGGCCAGGCTGCTCAGCGGCACCTGCGACAGGTCGTGGCCGCCGGCGTAGCGGTGGTGCGGGGTGTCCAGGTAGGTGCCGGTGTTGGCGGCCAGCGTGATCACGCCGATCTCGAACTCGGTGCCCGGGGCGTAGACCTCGCGCGAGTCCTCCCTGCTCAGGTGCGTGCCCAGCGTCGGCCCCGGGACGCCGGGGTAGGTGATCATGCCCTCGGTGATGCGGTGGCTGAGTTCGACGATCATTCGGCGGCTCCCACCCGGACGAGTCTGACGAGGGCCACCGTGCCGATGGCGGCCCAGACGAGGTTCAGCCCGGTCGAGGGCCAGGCGGCGTTGTAGGCGCTGTTGACCATGAGCCCGAGCGCGCCGAGCAGGTTGACGACCTGGTACGTCGCGCCGTCGCCGGACAGCCGCGCGGACGAGACCAGGGCGTACCCGGCCAGCAGCAGGGCGGCTCCGGCCCAGCCGACGGCGTCGAGGAGGAGATCCATGGCCGATATTCTCTGGATTTTTGGCCTTAAAGCACAAATAAAGAAAGCTAAAGGTAGACGTAAGCTGACCTGCATGGATATTGATCCTCGACGCCTGCGCGTCCTGCACGAGGTCGCCCGCCGCGGCGGCGTGATGCGCGCGGCCGAGGCGCTGTTCCTCACCCCCTCCGCGGTCTCCCAGCAGCTCGCCCAGCTCGAACGCGAGGTCGGGCTCGCCCTCATCGACCGCTCCCAGCGCCGCGTCTCGCTCACCCCGGCCGGACGCGTCCTCGCCGGGTACGCCGAGCGGGTCGAGGAGGAGCTGAGCGAGGCCAGGAAGGAGCTGACCAGGTTCACCGAACGCCTGGCCGGGCCGGTGCGGATCGCCGCCTTCCCCACGGCCATCAAGCACATGCTGGTGCCCGCGATGCGCGCCCTGGCCGAGCGCCACCCCCGCATCACGCCGGTCATCCACGAGGTCTACGGCCAGCCCGCCCTTCAGGAGCTGCGCCTGGGCGCCGTCGACCTGCTCATCACCGAGCAGGACATGAGCCTGCCGGTCCCGGCGCAGCCGTCGCTGAACGTCCGGCCGCTGCACGTGGACGAGTTCCGGGTCGTGCTGCCGCCGGACTGGCCCGAGCCGGAGTCGACGGCCGACCTGATGCGCCTGCCCTGGGTGGCCGCCGAGCCGGACCAGGCGTGCGGGCAGGCGCTCGACCGGCTCGCCGGGATCCACGGGGTCGAGCCGCGCAGGACGCACGTCGTCACCGACTTCTCGCCGGTGCTCGCGCTGGTGGCCGCCGGGCACGGGGTGGCGATCGTCCCCGCGCTGGCGCTGCTCGACGTGCCGGAGGGCGAGGTGCGGGTGAGCGAGGTACGGGAGGTGGGGGCGCGCCGCCTGGACGCGGTCACCCGGGTGAGCAGGACGCGGTCGGGCGAGCCGGACCCGGTGCAGGCGGTGGTGATCGGCGCCATCGAGGAGGCCACCGAGAGCCTGCGTGCCGCCCTCGGCCCCCGCCTCGCCGCCCACCCCTGACCGGTGCCCCCCTCGACCCGATTGCCGCCGCTACTCCGACAGGCGGGGGCCGCTGACCTTCTCCAGCAGGCGGGCCAGGCGCTCGCGCAGCCCCGCCCGCCGCTCGACCTCCCCGGCCGCCGCGCTGACCAGGTGCTGGGCGCCGTCGAAGGTGATCAGCCCGGTGGCCGGGACGGCGATGGCGTCGTGAGCCAGCCCGCTCAGCTCGGAGTCGGCGCCCTCGATCGCCAGGATGGTCGCCCCCGTCCGGCGGGCGTCGTCGACGCGTTCCAGCAGCGGGACGGGCGCCGCCTGCTCCGACAGCACGAACAGGGTCTCGCCGCGGCCCGCCTGCCGCAGGCGGTCGAGGCCGACGCGCAGGTGGGCGGGGGCGTCGGCGGGCGGCGACCAGCGGATCAGAGTGGGGGCGAGCTGCGGCAGCCCGGAGAACCTGGCCTCGTCGCTGAGGTGGGCGGTGACGTGCCAGGGCTCGTCGTCCGGAGGGCCGACCAGCAGCAGGCCGCCGGGCGAGCGGGTGGTCCGCAGGGCCAGGCCCAGCTCGCGGGTGCGTTCGAGCCAGCCCGTCGTGGCCAGCAGCTCGCGCAGGAATGCCACCGAACCTGAGTCCATGCCTCCATGGTGCACGAGGAGCGCGGCGCAGGTGGCCCGTTCGCGGCCGGGTGCCGCCCCCGGCCTGCGGACCGCGCGGCCAAGGCTGGCATGATCGGAGCCATGACAGATGTGAACGGGCTCTCCATCGCGATCCTCGGCGGCACCGGCGACCAGGGGAAGGGGCTGGCGCGGCGGTTCGCGCTGGCCGGGCACACGGTGCTGATCGGCTCGCGCAGCGCCGAGCGGGCCCAGGAGGCGGCCGGCTCGATCGGCTCGGGCGCGCGGGGCGGGGCCAACGCCGACGTGGCGGCCGAGGCCGACGTCGTGATCGTGGCGGTGCCGTACGAGGGGCACAAGGCGCTGCTGGAGTCGTTGCGCGCCGAGCTGGCCGGGAAGATCGTGGTCGACTGCGTCAACCCGCTGGGCTTCGACAAGCAGGGCGCCTACGCGCTGCCGGTGGCGGAGGGCAGCGCCGCCCAGCAGGCCGCCGCGGTGCTGACCGAGAGCCGGGTCGTGGCGGCCTTCCACCACGTGTCGGCCGTGCTGCTGATGGACCCGGCCGTGGAGAAGGTCGACCTCGACGTGCTGGTGCTCGGCGACGACCGGGAGGCCACCGACACCGTGCAGGCACTGGCCGAGCTGATCCCGGGGGTGCGCGGCGTCTACGGCGGCCGGCTGCGCAACGCCCACCAGGTCGAGGCGCTGACCGCCAACCTCATCTCGATCAACCGCCGCTACAAGGCCCACGCCGGGCTGCGCGTCACCGACGTCTAGAGCCAGCCCGCGTCCTCGGCGACGCGGACGGCGTCGATCTTGTTGCGGGCGCCCGTCTTGGTGATCGCGGCGGTGAGGTAGTTGCGCACCGTGCCCGGCGACAGGTGCAGCCCGGCGGCGATCTCCTCGGCGGTCGCGCCCCTGGCGGCCTGCCGCAGCACGGTGGTCTCGCGGGGGGTGAGCGGGCTCTCGCCGTACTCCATGGCCGAGGAGACCAGCTCGCTCTCCAGGACGCGCAGGCTGGCCGCGGTGCGCCTGATGGCCTCGGCCAGGCGGTCGCCCGGCGCGTCCTTGACCAGGAACGCCTCGATGCCCGCGGCCAGCGCCCGGCGCAGGTGGCCGGGCTGACCCATGGCCGTGAGCACCAGGATGCGGCAGGACGGCAGCCGTTCGCGCAGCTCGGCGGCGGCGGTGATGCCGTCGGTCACCGGCAGGTCGATGTCCACGACCGCCACGTCGGGCCGGACGTCGAGGGCCACCGGCACGATCTCGTCGCCGCGGACGACCTCCGCCACCACCTCGATGTCCGGCTCCAGCCGGAGCAGGGCCGTGAGCGCGGCGCGGATCATGTGCATGTCCTCGGCCAGCAGCACCCGGATCACGCCGGAACCTCCATGGTCAGCAGGTAGCCGCCGCCGTCCGTGGGGGCCGCGGCGCACGTGCCGCCCGCCTGGGCGGCCCGTTCGGCCAGCCCCGTGAGGCCGCCACCGGGCTCGCCACCGGGCTCACCATCGGACTCACCACCGGGCGTGCCGGCCGCGCCGTCGTTGGCGACCTCCAGGCGGACCCGGCCGTCCCGCAGCGACGTGGTGATCGTGCAGGTGGTGGCCCTGCTGTGGCGCAGGACGTTGGTGACCGCCTCGCGCACCCCCCACGCCAGCGCCTCCTCGGCCCGCCGGGGCAGCGGCACGTCGGCCAGGTGCGCCTGGCAGCTCACCCCCGACGACTCCAGCAGCGCCGCCGCGCGGTCGGTCTCGCCGCTCAGCGACATCGCGCGGTAGCCGCGGGCCACGTGGCGGACGTCCTGGGCGGCCTCGCGGGCGACGCGTACCAGCTCGCCCACCTCGCCGCGGGCGGAGGCGGGGTCGCGGTCCATCAGGCGGGCGGCCAGGTCGCCCTTGAGCGCGATGGCGGTGAGGCTGCGGCCCAGGCCGTCGTGCAGGTCGCGGGAGATGCGCAGGCGCTCCTTCAGGACGGCGGCGTCGGCCAGCTCGGCCCTGGCCTCCTCCAGCTCGGCGGCGACCCGGACGAGCCGGACCAGGGCGTAGATCATCGACCCGGTGACGGGGATGGCGATCACGTAGAACAGGGTGATCACGGCGTACTGGAGGCCGATCCACATGGTGGCGCCCTCGTACAGCATCATGAGGACGACCAGCGGCACGGCCCGGCGCAGCGCCAGGAACACCAGCAGGGTCCCGGCCAGCAGCGGGGCGGCGATCGACGACCAGCCGCTCGGCAGCAGGTAGTCGCCCGCGTAGGTGACGACGGCCTGGAGCACCGGCGTGGCCGGGAACAGCGGCGGGCGCCCGCCGCGCAGGGCGGCCCGCATGTTGACGTAGTGGGTGGAGACGACGGCGACCGTCACGGCCGCCGCGAGCAGCCCGACCGCCGGGCCGCCCATGAAATAGAGCAGCCCGATGAGCGAATAGACGACCGAGACGCCCGTGATGAGCACGCGCGCGAGCCTCTGCGCCGAGGACGAGACCACCACAGCAGCGATTATGTCCGACTCAGGACCGGCGCGGTTCCCAGCGGAACCACAGCCGGATCGCCGCCACGCCCACCACCGCCCAACCGGCCAGGACGAGCGCCGGCACGAGCGCCTCCCCGGTCTGCACCGCGTGCACCACGGCCGAGGTGGGCAGCAGGTCCAGCACCGGGCTCAGCCACGAGGGCAGCGGGATCGGCCCCATCGCGCCCGCCGACACCCCGGCGACCAGGAACACCGGCATGGCGAACGCCCCGGCCAGCTCGCCGCGCGGGATCGCCGCCGTGTACGCCGCCCCCAGCAGCGCCATGACGGCCGAGCCCGCGGCGGTCATGGCGGCGAACAGCAGCGGGTCGTCCGGCAGCGGCACCCCGGCGGCGAACCGCACGGCCACCGCGCACAGCACGATCACCAGGAAGGTCTGCGTGGCCGTACTGGCGATCTGGCCGGCCAGGATCTGCGCGTCGGTCAGCAGCCCGGCCCGCAGCCGCTTGAGCACGAGCTGGTCGCGCCGGTTGGTCAGGGCGACCGCGATGTTCATGAACGCGGTGAGCGCCAGCACGATCGCCAGCGAGCTGTGGAACACCGTCGTCGCGAACGGCACGCCGCCCCCGGTGACGTGCCGCATCAGCGCCGGCATGCCCACGGCCAGCCCGACCGGGGTGATCACGGAGGCGGCCAGCATGGCCCGGTCGCGCCAGAACAGGCGGGTGCCGAGACGGTAGGTGGCGGTCAGGCTCATCGGGCGCTCCTGGGCAGGTCGAGGAAGAGGTCTTCGAGGGTGGCCGCGCGGACCTCCAGGCCGGTCAGCCGCAGCCCGCGGCCGGCGGCCCACGTCAGCAGCGTCTGCGCGGCCAGGTCGGGGTCCTCGCTCCGGCAGACGGCGGTGCCGCCGTCCGCCGTGGCCGGCAGCGGCAGGTCGTCCGCGGCGATCCCGGCGGGCAGCCGGAACGTCACCCGTCCGCCCCGCGCGGCCAGCGTCTCGGCCATCCCGCCGGCCGCGACGATCTCGCCCTCGTCCATGATCGCCATGGACGAGGCCAGGCGCTGGGCCTCCTCCAGGTAGTGGGTGGTGAGCAGGATCGTCGTGCCGCGGGCGGCCAGGCCGGAGACGACCTCCCAGGTGTTCGCGCGGGCCTCGGGGTCCATGCCGGTCGTGGGCTCGTCGAGGAACAGCACGTCGGGGCGGCCGAGCAGGGCGAGCGCCAGATCGAGCCGCCGCTTCTCGCCGCCGGAGAGCTGGCGCACCCTGGTGCCGGCCTTGTCCGTCAGGCCGGCCAGGTCGAGCGCCTCCCCGGCCGGACGCGGCGCGGGGGTGAAGTCGCGCCACACCGCGACCGTCTGGGCGACGGTAAGGTCGGGGAAGAACCCGGCCTCCTGGAGCATGACGCCGACGCGCTGCCGGACGGCCGCGCGGTCGGACCAGGGGTCGAGGCCGGCGACCCGTACGGTGCCGCCGTCCGGCCGCTGGAAGCCGGCCAGCACCTCGACCGTGGTGGTCTTGCCGGCGCCGTTCCGGCCGAGCAGGGCGAAGATCTCGCCCTCGCCCACCCGGAACGAGACGCCCCTGACCGCCGCGAATGTCCCGTGGTTCTTCCTGAGCTCGGTCACCTCGATCATGTGTCCGACTATGGCCGGACGGGTCAGGGGGCCGACAGTGAAGAATTCACGACTTCCTGGACAGCTTCAGCAGCGCGTCCGTGACCCCTTCGGGGTCGATCACCTGGTGCAGGTGGAGGCCGGGCAGCCGGGTCACCGGCCAGCCGCGCCCGGCCGCGTCGCGGGCCACCTCCTCGTACGGCGGCCCGAACCACAGGCACGAGCACCTGACCGCGTCCCAGCCGGCGGGCACGGGGACGGGCTGGGTGTAGTAGTCGAGGGGCAGCCGCGGCTGCTCGCCCGTGACCAGCAGCCGCTGGGCGGGGTCGGGGAGCATGGCGACGATGTCCTCCTCGTCCCACCAGTCGGTCCAGCGCGGCAGCACGCCGTCGGGGCCCGCCAGGCCGCGCAGGAACGGCACGAAGCTCTCCTCGGCCGTCCTGACCAGCCCCTGGGGCGGCGGCACGTGCGCGTCGGCGAACACGCAGGCCACCACCCGGTCGCCCAGCCCCTCCTTGATCACCGGCACGAAGAACCCGGCGTTGCTGTGCGCCACCAGCACCAGCGGCCCGCCGGAGGGCACGGCCGCGCGCACCGCCGCGACCACGCGCGGCCAGTACGGCGCCCCGCCGGCGGACACGCCGGTCAGGTCGGGGACGACGGCCGCCCGGCCGCGCCGCCCCAGCGACTCGGCCACCGGAGCCCACGTCGAGGGCCCGACGGAAGGGCTGTGCACCAGTACGAAGGTCGTTTCCATGGCCCTCACCCTGTCAGACGACGAGGGCGTGCCGGGAGACGGGTTTCCCGGCGCCGTCGTAGGCCGCCCAGGCCGCCGCGAGGTCGCGCACCGCCCGCGACAGCTCCTCCTCGGGGAACAGGAAGTGCAGGCGCAGGTGGGCGGCGTGGCCGCCCAGCGGGTCGAAGGAGCCGCCCGGCGGCACCGCGACGCCGTGCCGGAGCGCCATCTGGGCGAAGGAGCCGGCGTCGCCGCGCGGCAGGCGCACCCAGACGGTCTGGCCGCCCCGGGCCGGCTCGAACGTCCAGGACGGCAGGTGCGCCCGCAGCTCGGCGCACAGGTGGTCGTGCCGCCGGCGCAGGGCCCGTACGCGGGACTCGCGCACCTCGCCGAGGCGGCGCAGCAGCGCGACGGCGGCGAGCTGGCTGAAGACCTCGCCGCCGAGATCGTGCACGGCCCGCAGCCTGGCCAGCCGCGAGACCAGCGGCGCCGCCGCGCGGATCCAGCCCACCCGCAGCCCGCCCCACACCAGCTTGCTCAGCGAGCCGACGGTGACGACCCGCTCGCCCCCGCCGAAGGCGGCCACCGGCGCCGGCGTCCCGCCCGAGAAGCACAGCTCGGCGCAGACCTCGTCGTCGACCAGCGGCACGTCGTGCGCGGCGGCCAGGGCGGCCAGCCGCCTGCGGCCCGCGTCGTCCATGACCGCGCCGTCGGGGTTGCGCGCGGTGGGCACGCAGTAGACCAGCGCCGGCCGCTCGCGCACGGTCCGCCGTGCCTGGTCGTCACCCAGGTCCACGGGCTTGACGACGGCCGCCGCGTGCCTGAACACCTCCAGCGCGCCCGGGTAGGTCGGCGACTCGGTCAGCACGGTGTCGCCCGGCGCCACCAGCAGCCCGGCCAGCAGCGTGAGCGCCTGCTGCGCGCCCGTCGTCACCATGATCTGGTCCGCCGTGGTGGGCAGGCCGCGCGCGCCGTAGTAGCCCGCCAGCGCCTCCCGGAGCGCGGGGTCGCCCGCCGGGTGGTAGCCCAGGTCGCGCAGGCCCGCCACCCGCGCCCCCGCCTCCTGGTACGCCTCGAACAGCGCCGGCGGCGGGTCGTCCGGCGCCGCGCAGGTCAGCAGCCGCACGCCGTCGGGCGCGTGCAGGAGGTTGAGCATCAGCGGGTTGGCCGCCACGCCGTCGGCCGCCCTGGTGGCCGGCGGGTCGCCCGGCGCGACGCGGGTGCCGCTGCCCTGGCGGCGCGTCACCCGGCCCTCCTGCTGGAGCAGCTCGTAGGCGGCGACCACCGTGCCGCGGCCGACCGCGAGCCGGTCGGCCAGCACCCGGTCGGGCGGCAGCCGTTCGCCGGGCGGCAGCACGCCGTCGTCGACGAGCGCCCGCAACCGGGCGGCGAGCAGCAGGTAGAGCGGCCCGCGCCCGGAGGCCCACCGGCCCAGCAGGTGGACGAGCTCGTCGGGATTGGCCCTCTTCATGGACCAATTATCCGGTATTGGCTCTGCACTCAGGAGCCAATCAGGGGGATATTCGATGACATGAGTGATTTTCGCCCTGAGACGCGTGCCGTCCACCTGCCGCAGCCCCCGGTCGAGGGCAGCCGGCCGATCGGCATGCCCATCTACCAGAGCGCCGGGTTCGCCTTCGACGACCCCGAGCTGATGGGCGTGGCGATGACCCGCCCCGACGACGCCTTCGTCTACGGCCGCGACACCAACCCCACCGTGCGCGCCCTGGAGCTGGCGGTGTCCGGCCTGGAAGGCGGCGCCGCCGCGCTGGCCGCCGCCTCCGGCATGGGCGCGATCAACACCGTGCTGCTGGCCCTGCTCAAGCCCGGCGACCACCTGATCGCCCAGCGCTCCCTGTACGGCGGCACCGCCACGATGCTCAACGACCTGGCCGCCAGGTTCGGCGTCGCCGTCACGCACGTCCCCGAGAACGACCCCGCCGCGCTGCGCGCCGCCGTCCGGCCCGAGACGCGGCTGGTCTACCTGGAGACCATCAGCAACCCGATGGGCCTGGTCGCCGACCTGCCCGCGATGTGCGCCACGGCCCGCGAGCTGGGCGTCCTGTCGATGGTGGACAACACCTTCGCCACGCCCGTGCTCTGCCGCCCCCTTGAGCACGGCGCCGACGTCGTCGTGCACTCCGCCACCAAGTACCTGTCCGGCCACGGTGACGTGATCGGCGGCATCGCCGTCTTCGCCGACCCCGACCTGTACGGCAGGGTCTGGCACTTCGCCACCGAACTGGGGGCCGCGGCCGCGCCCTTCACGGCCTGGCTGACGCTGCGCGGGATCCAGACGCTGCCGCTGCGCATGGAACGCCACTGCGCCAACGCCGACCTGCTGGCCCGCCGGATCGCCGGGCACCCCGCCGTGACGGCCGTCCACTGGCCGGGGCTGCCCGCGCATCCGTCGTACGAGCTGGCCGCCAAACTGCTGCCCGCCTTCGGCGGCGTGTTCTCCTTCGAGCTGGCCGGCGGGCGGGCGGCGGGGGAGGCGTTCATGCGGTCCGTACGGCTGGCGCGCATCGCCCCCTCGCTCGGCGGCGTCGAGACCCGCGTCATGCAGCCCGCCACCACCTCCCACCGCTTCCTCGGCCCCGAGGACCTGGCCAGGCACGGCGTGAGCGAGGGCATGGTGCGCGTGGCCGTGGGCATCGAGCATCCCGAGGACCTCTGGGCGGACCTGGCCCAGGCGCTCGGATAACGTCGGCTCATACCCGCCCGTTGCGGGCGCACGACCGAAGGAGAGCCGTGACCACCGTCACTCACCAGGACGTCCTCGACGCGGCCGGCCGGATCGAAGGGCACGTGCTGCGCACGCCCGTCCTGGAGATCTCGCCGGGCCT
Organism: Nonomuraea sp. NPDC049684; assembly: GCF_044465345.1. Taxonomy (NCBI): domain Bacteria; kingdom Bacillati; phylum Actinomycetota; class Actinomycetes; order Streptosporangiales; family Streptosporangiaceae; genus Nonomuraea; species Nonomuraea sp. NPDC049684. The sequence goes on from NZ_JBITLO010000003.1 coordinate 304,944, forward strand.
GTCACTGAAACTGGAGTTGCTGCAGCACTCGGGCTCCTTCAAGGTGCGGGGGGCGTTCAACCGCATCCTGTCGGCCGGCTCGCTGCCCGCCGCCGGGGTCATCGCGGCCAGCGGCGGCAACCACGGGCTGGCCGTCGCCCACGCCGCCAGGGCGCTGGGCGTGCGGGCCGAGATCTTCGTGCCGGAGGTGACGAACCCGGTCAAGGTGGCCGGGCTCAAGGCGCTCGGCGCGCACACCACCCAGACCGGGGCGATCTACTCCGAGGCCGCGGAGGCCGCCGCCAAGCGCGCCGCCGAGACCGGCGCGCTGGCCGTGCACGCCTATGACCAGGCCGAGGTGCTGGCCGGGCAGGGCACGACCGGGCTGGAGATCATGCAGCAGACCGGGGGCGTGGACACGGTGGTGGTGGCCGTGGGCGGCGGCGGGCTCGCCGGCGGGATCACCCTGGGGGCCCGCGCCGGGGGAGCCGCGCCGCGGATCGTGGCGGTGGAGCCGTACGCCATCCCCACGCTGCACGAGGCGCTGCGCGCGGGCCGTCCGGTGCCGGTGCCGGTGGGCGGCGTGGCGGCCGACGCGCTCGGCGCCACGCAGCTCGGCGGGCTGGCGTTCGAGGTGCTGTCGGGGGCCGGGGTGGACAGCGTCCTGGTGGACGACGACGCCATCGTGGCGGCCCGGCGGACGCTCTGGGAGCGGCACCGGCTGGTGGCCGAGCCCGCCGGCGCGGCGGCGTACGCGGCCCTGCTGTCGGGGGCCTACCGGCCCGCGGCGGGCGAGCGGGTGGCCGTCGTGGTCTGCGGCTCCAACACCGACCCCGCCACGCTCTACGACGCGGCGGGGTGAGCCCGTCCCGGACGCGCGGGGCGCGCGGTCGGCTGCAGGTGTCAGCAGTAGGTGTGCTCGGGGGCCGGGAAGGCCCCCGAGGTCACCTCGTCGGCGAAGGCCCGCACCGCGCGGTCCATCTCCGAGGCCAGGTCGAAGTAGCGCTTGACGAACTTGGCCGGGCGCGGCGTCAGCCCCATCAGGTCCTGCCACACCAGGACCTGCGCGTCCGTTGACGGCCCCGCCCCGATGCCGACGGTCGGAATCGACAGCGACGTGGTCACCCGGTGCGCCAGATCGGCCGGCACGCACTCCAGCACCACCGCGAACGCCCCGGCCCGCTCCAGGTCCTTGGCGTCGGCCATCAGCTCGTCGCCCGACTGGCCGCGCCCCTGCACCCGGTAGCCGCCGAGCGCGTTGACCGACTGCGGCGTGAGCCCGAGGTGCGCCATGACCGGCACGCCCGCCGACACCAGCGCCTCGACCTGCGGCAGCACCCGCCGGCCGCCCTCCAGCTTGACCGCGTGCGCCCCCGCCTCCTTCATGAACCTGGCCGCCGACTCCAGCGCCTGCTGCGGCGACCCCTGGTACGACCCGAACGGCAGGTCGGCCACGACGAGCGCCCGCGACGACCCCCGCACCACGGCCGCGGTGAGCGGGACGAGGTGGTCGAGGGTGACCGGGAGGGTGGAGTCGAAGCCGTAGACGACCATGGCCGCGGAGTCGCCGACCAGCAGGACGGGCACGCCCGCCTGGTCGAACACCCGGGCCGTCATCGCGTCGTAGGCGGTGACCATGGGCCACCGCTCTCCGCGCTCCTTGGCCGCCGCGAGGTCGCGGACGGTGACCCGGCGGCCGGACGCGCCGCCGTACAGCGCGGTGGAAGACGTGGTAGATGACATGGACTACCTCCAGAAACGTCTCGAGGCGTCCCAGTGACGTCCCCGGACTCCTTCGATGATGTCACGAGGAGAAATCCGGTGGCGAAACTGTCGGTGCCTCTTGACACAATCGACGCGGAGGTAAACGACACACCATGGCTCTCGACCAATACCGCAGGCTCTTCCGGCTGCCCGGCGTCCGCACTCTGCTCCTGGTGGGGATGCTCGCGCGCGTCCCGGCCACCGCCATGGGAATGGCGCTCACCCTCCACGTGGTCTTCGGGCTGCGCCTCGGCTACGTCGAGGCCGGCGTGGTGACGATGGCCAGCACGGTCGGCATGGCCGTCGGCTCGCCGCTGTCGGGCCGGTTCGTCGACCGCCACGGGGTGCGTCCCGTGCTCGTCGTCACCACCCTGGCCCAGGCGGTGTTCTGGTCGTGCGCGTGGGCGCTGCCGCTGCCCGCCCTCGCCGTCGCGGCGGCCCTGGCGGGCCTGCTCAACCTGCCGGTGTTCAGCCTGACCAGGCAGTCGCTGGCCGCGCTGGTGCCGCCGGAGCAGCGGCGCACCGGGTTCACGCTCGACTCCATGCTGGTCGAGCTGTCGTACATGACCGGTCCCGCGCTCGCCGCGGCCGGCATCACCACGCTGGGCAGCACCACGACGCTGGCCCTCATCGGCGTCGGCATCACGGCCGCGGGCCTCGGCCTGATCGTGTTCAACCCGCCCACCCGGTCGGCCGTCGAGCTGGAGGAGCCGGTGGTGAAGGTGCCGCGGCGGCAGTGGCTCACGCCCGGCTTCGTCGCCCTGCTCGGCACCACGGCGGCGGCCACGTTCATCCTCACCGCGACCGAGCTCGGCCTGGTGGCCACCATCAACACCGCGGGCGAGACGCGGTGGGTCGGCCTCGCCGTGGCGATCTGGTGCCTCTACTCGCTGGTCGGGGGCTTCGTCTACGGCGGGCTGTCGCGCGGCTTCTCGCCCCTGGTGCTCATCGCGGGCATGGGCCTGCTGACCATCCCCGTGGGCCTGGCCGGCGCCGACTGGCGGTGGCTGATCCTGGCGATGCTGCCCGCCGGTCTGCTGTGCGCCCCGGCGCTGTCCTCCACCGTCGACGTGCTCAGCCGCTGGGTGCCCGCCGCGGCCAGGGGCGAGGCGATGGGCCTGCACGGCACGGCCCTGCTCATCGGCGGCGCCGCGTCCTCGCCGATCGCCGGGGCGATCATCGACGGCAGCGGGCCGACGTGGGCGTTCGTCGTGGCGGGGCTGGTCGGGGTGGTCATGGTGGTGGTCGCGCTGCCGCTGTGGCGGCGGCGTCCGCCGTCCGGGGGCACGCCGGTCGCGGGCAGCCCGGGCGACGCCAAGGGGCAGGTCCTGCCTGCGGCGGTGACCAAGAGCTGAGCGGGGCGGTTCCAGCCTGCCGGCCGCCGGGCCGGTGGGTGCGTCAGTGGTGTCCGCAGGCTTCGTGACGGCCTGTGCGGGGGTGGCGTGCGGCCCTGTGTGCGGGGGTGAACGGGGTTTCCCTGTTGTTTCCCCGTGCGCACTCCGCCCGTCAGTCGAAAGTTACGAAACGGGACCGTTGCGTATCGGAATACCTTGCGATACGGTGTCGTTGCGAAACTTGGTCGTATCGAAATTAAGGACGTTCTCATGGATCAGAACGCGGGGCATCCACGCAGGTGGGGCATCCTGGGAGTGCTGGTGTTCAGCCTCCTGGCGGTCGTGCTGGACAACACGATCCTCAACGTGGCGATGAAGACCATCGCCGACCCCCATGCCGGCTTGGGCGCGACGCAGGGCGAGCTGGAGTGGGCGATCAACTCCTACACGCTGGTGTTCGCCGGGCTGCTGTTCACCTTCGGCGTGATCGGCGACCGCACGGGCCGCAAGCGCATGTTGTTCATCGGCATGGCGCTGTTCGGCCTGGCCTCGCTGGCCAGCGCCTACTCCCAGGACCCGATGCAGCTGATCCTCGCCAGGGCGGCGATGGGCATCGGCGGCGCGGCCATCATGCCGGCCACGCTGGCGATCATCTCCAACGTGTTCCCGCCCGGTGAGCGTGGCAAGGCGATCGGCATCTGGGCCGGTGGCGTGGGGCTCGCGGTGGCGATCGGCCCGATCACCGGCGGCCTGCTCATCGAGCACTTCTGGTGGGGCTCGGTGTTCCTGATCAACGTGCCGATCGTGGTGATCAGCATGGTGCTCATCGCCGCCTTCGTGCCCGAGTCGCGTGACCCGAAGCCGTCCAAGCTCGACCCGGTGGGCGTGCTGCTGTCGATCATCGGTCTGGTCGCGCTGGTCTACGGCATCATCCGCGGCGGCGACCAGGGCACCCTGGCCAGCGCCGACGTGATCGTCCCGACGGTGGCCGGCCTGCTCGTGCTGGGCGTGTTCGTGTGGTGGGAGCGTCGCATCGACAACCCGGTGTTCGACGTGCGCAACTTCAGCAACGTACGGTTCAGCTCGGCCATCGGCATGATGGGCCTGGTCTTCTTCGCGATGATGGGCGGGATGTTCTTCCTGACCTTCTACCTGCAGATCGTGCTGGGCTTCAGCCCGATCCAGGCGGGGGCCCTGATGATCCCGTTCGCCGCCGCGCAGCTCATCTTCGCGCCGCTCAGCCAGCGGGTGAACCAGCTCTTCGGCGCCAAGCTGTCGGCCACGGTCAGCATGCTCGTGGTCACCGCGGCGCTGGGCAGCTACGCGCTGATGGACGTCGACACGCCCGTGGTGCTGATCGAGATCATCTTCTTCGTCCAGGGCGCGGCGATGGCGAACATCATGCCGCCCGCGACCACCGCCATCATGGAGGCGCTGCCCAGGGAGAAGGCCGGTGTGGGCTCGGCCATGAGCAACACCGTCCGCCAGGTCGCCGGCGCGCTCGGCGTGGCCGTGCTCGGCTCGGTCCTGTCCAGCAGCTACCGCGGCGAGATCGCCTCGGCGCTGCCCGCCGACGCCCCGCACGCCGCCGGTGAGTCGATCATGGCGACGATGGAGTTCGCCGGCAGTCTCGGCGAGCGCGGCCATGCGCTGATCAAGCCCGCCTTCGCCGCCTTCGTCGACGGCATGCACGTCACGGCGGTGGTGTCGGCCGTGATCGGCCTGGTGGGCGTCGCGGTGGTGGCCAAGTGGATGCCGGGCAAGGCGCGCCCGGTCCAGCAGGCGGAACAGAAGGAACCAGCGGTAGTGTGAGGCCGCGATGACGATCCAGGATTCAGGGACTGCCCGCCCGGCGGGCCGTCCGCGCAGCGAGAAGGCCGAGAAGGCGATCATCGACGCGACCCTCGACCTGATCGGCGAGGGCATGGGGGTGTCGGAGCTGTCGATCGAGGCCATCGCGTCGAGGGCGGGCGTCGGCAAGACGACGATCTACCGGCGCTGGTCCAACAAGGAGGACCTGGTCGTCGACGCCCTCTCCACGCTGAAGGCGCCGCTCCCGCCGCTGTCCGGCATCTCCGTGCGCGACGACCTGATCTCCCTGCTCGACGCGATGCGCCGGGAGGCGGGCCAGGCCCGCACCCGGTGCGTGATGAACATCGCGATGAGCGAGGCCGATCGTTATCCCCGGCTGATGGAGCGCTTCGTGAAGCGGGCCGTCGAGCCGCGCAGGGAGGCGCTGCGCTCGGTGGTCGAGCGCGGCGTCGCCACCGGCGAGCTCCGGCCCGACCTCGACGTCGACCTGGCGATGGCCCTGTTCTCGGGCACGATGATGTGGCAGTCGAAGTGGGGCCCGGCCGGTGACCTGCCGGCCGACCTGGCCGAACGGGTGGTCGACATGGTCCTGCGCGGGCTGGCCGGAGACCGCGCCGAGCCCTGAGCCGTCCGCACCCGCCACGGAGGCGCGTCCCTCGGGACGGCCTCCGTTCGTCGTTCCTGGGCGGCCTGTTCGGAAGGTCCGGGTGCAGGCGGCCTGCGCCGGCTGCACCCCGCAGGCCGCCGCCGGGCGGGTCAGCTCGTCGTCTCGCGCCACCGGTTGGTGATGGGCAGACGGCGGTCGCGCCCGAAGTTCTTCGGCGTGATCTTCGGGCCCGGCGGGTACTGGCGGCGCTTGTACTCCGCCAGGTCCACCAGCCTGATCACCCGCGTGACCAGCGCCGGGTCGTGCCCGGCCGCGATGAGCTCCTGCGAGCCCATGTCCTTCTCCACGTAGTCGTCCAGCAGCCGGTCCAGCACCTCGTACGGCGGCAGCGAGTCGGTGTCGCGCTGGTCGGGACGGAGCTCGGCGCTGGGCTCCTTGGTGATCGAGTTCTCCGGGATCGGCTGCTCGACGTCCATCAGGAAGCCCTCGCAGGTGTGCGCGTTGCGCCACTTGGACAGCTCCCACACCATCGTCTTCGGCACGTCCTTGATCGGGGCGAAGCCGCCGGCCGAGTCGCCGTAGAGGGTGGAGTAGCCGGTCGCCAGCTCGCTCTTGTTGCCGGTGGTGAGCACCAGGTGGCCGTGCTCGTTCGACAGGCCCATGAGGATCATGCCGCGCACCCTGGCCTGGAGGTTCTCCGCGGCCAGGCCGGACAGCTCGATCTCCTTCTCGAAGGCCGTGACGATCTCGGCGATCGGCGCGATCCTGGAGTTGATGCCCTGCCTGGCCACCAGGTCCTCGGCGTCGGCCAGCGAGTGGTCGGAGGAGTAGCGCGAGGGCATGAGCACGACGTGCACCCGGGACGGGCCGATCGCGTCGGAGGCGATGGCCGCCGTCAGGGCCGAGTCGATGCCGCCCGACAGGCCCAGGATGACCGACTGGAAGCCGTTCTTGGCCACGTAGTCGCGTACCGCGAGCACCAGGGCCGAGTAGACCTCGGCGTGCAGGTCGAGCCGCTCGGCGACGCGGGCGGGCGCGGCCGGGTAGGGCGCGACGGGCTCCTGCGAGAGCACCCGGCGCTCCACGGTGATCGTGGTGCCGTCGAGGGCGTCGTAGGGGAACGTCCCGGGCTCGGCGTCGGCGACCGGCAGGTCGAGGTCGGCGATCAGCAGCTCCTCGCGGAACTGGCCGGCCCGCGCGACCAGCTCGCCCGAGCCGTCCACGACGATCGAGTCGCCGTCGAAGACCAGCTCGTCCTGGCCGCCGACCTGGTTGACGTAGGCGAGCGCGCAGCCGGCCTCGCGCGCCCTGCGGGCGCACAGCTCCAGCCGTACGTCGTCCTTCTCCTTCTCGTACGGCGAGGCGTTCGGGACCACCAGCAGCCCGGCGCCCGCCTGGCCGACGACGGACACCGGCCCGCCCTCCTGCCAGAGGTCCTCGCAGACGGCGATCGCCACGTCCACGCCGTGCAGCCGGAAGATCGGCAACCGGTCGCCGCGCACGAAGTAGCGGTACTCGTCGAACACGCCGTAGTTGGGCAGGTGGTGCTTGGCCGTGCGGGTGACGACCTCGCCCTTGTGCAGCAGCGCGGCCGCGTCCAGCGGCGCGCCCTTGGGCTGCCCCACGCGGGGGGCCAGGCCGGCGCGGTCGACGTAGCCGACGACCACGGGGAGGTCGCCCAGTCCCTCGCGGTCGAGCCTGCGCGCCACCTCCTCCAGGGTCCTGACGCTGGCGTCCACGAAGGACGTGCGCAGCACCAGGTCCTCGACGGGATAACCGGTGAGGAACATCTCGGTGAAGACGACGAGGTGAGCGCCTTGCTCGGCGGCGTCACGGGTCCACGCGACCAGCCGCTCGGCGTTGGCGGCCAGGTCGCCGACGGTCGGGTTCGTCTGTGCCAGGGCTATGCGCAGTTGTGCCACGTCATTAGCCTAGTACGACCCGATTTTTATCGTCAAAGCGACGAAAAGTGTCCCATGTCGCCAGGAGTGACCAATCCGGACTCGTAGGCCGCCATCACCAGCTGCGCCCGGTCGAACAGCCCCAGGTGGTCCAGCAGCGACTTCACCAGCACCGACACCTCCTCCTCCGGCAGTGCGAGCGTCTGGCCGATCTGCCGGTTCGTCAGCCCGCGCGCGACGAGTTTGAGCACGTCGAGCCGGGCGTCGGAGAGCCCGGCCAGCGCCGGCGGCGAGGCCGGGTCGGTGCGCCCGGCGAACGCCGAGATCAGCCGGGTGGTGACCGCCGGGTCGATGAGCGCGTCCCCGACGGCGGCGGCCCTGATCGCGGCCAGGAACTGCTCGGGGGCCGAGGTCTTCAGCACGAAGCCGCTCACGCCCGCGCGCAGCGCCGCGTACAGGTTCTCGTCGCTGCCGAACGTCGTCATCATGACGACCTTGGGCGGGCGTTCCCCGGCCAGGATCCGGCGGGCGGCGGCCAGGCCGTCCAGGTGCGGCATCTGGATGTCCAGCAGCACGACGTCCGGCCGGTGCGCGCGCACCCCCGCGATGGCCTCCTCGCCGTTGGCGGCCTCGCCGGCCAGCGCGACGCCGTCCTCGCTGTCGAGCATGGCGCGCAGCCCCGCCCGTACGAGCGCCTGGTCGTCGGCCACCAGCACGCGCAGCACCCGCTCGCCGGCGGCCGCAGCCGGCGCGGCGGACGGCGCAGTGGACGGCGCGGGCGACGGCGCGGGCGGCGGTGGCGGCTCCTCCAGTCGCTGGGCCAGCATGTCGGCCTCCAGCCGGCGCAGCCCGGCCGACAGGTCGAGGCCCAGCTCGTCCCGCCACACCGCGCGGGCCCGGCGCAGCGCGGCCAGCGCGTCGCCCTGGCGGCCCATCCGGTACAGCGCGAGGGCCAGCAGCCGCCACGCCTCCTCGCGCAGCGGATGGGCCGAGGCGTGCGCCTCCAGGTCGGCCACCAGGGAGGTGGCCCGGCCGAGCGCGAGACCGGCGTCGGCGCGCCGCTCGACCGCGATCAGCCGCAGCTCCTCCAGCCGGCCCGCCTCGGTCGCCGCCCAGGTCAGCTCGGCGAACTCGGCCAGCGCCGGCCCGCGCCACAACCCGAGCGCGCTCTCCATGGCCGCCCACACCTGCGGCGGCGGCCCCTCGGTCTTCACCAGGCCCTCGAACCGCCACGAGTCCACCTGCTCGGGCGCGGCGCGCAGCGCGTAGCCGGGCGCGGCCGAGACCAGCACCTCGGCCTCCTCGCGCGGCGCGCGGCCGGGCTCCAGCGCCCGCCGCAGCCGGGAGACGTAGCCCTGGATGGTGGACAGGGCCTGCGCGGGCGGATCGCCCGGCCACAGCTCGTCGATGAGGGTGTGCACGGGCACGGCCCGGCCGCCCGCCACGAGCAGACGGGCGAGCACCGCCCGCTGCCGCTGGCCGCCGAGGTCGAGGGGGACGCCGTCGCTCCAGGCGTGGAACGGTCCCAGTGCGGTGAATGTCAGCATGTCAGGGGTAAGCGTAGAGGGAGAACACGTCCGGGCATATGGCGAATTGTCACAGGGGGAGTTCGGCGTGGACAACCGTGCCGCCTCCCGGTCCCGCTCGTACGGCGCAGGTGCCCCCGAGCTCGGCGGCCCGTTCGCGCATCGAGCCCAGCCCGACGCCGGGCCGCGCGTCCGGCGGCAGGCCGATCCCGTCGTCGACGACCGTGACGCGCAGCCGGTCGTCGCGGCGCAGCGCCACCGTGATCCGCGAGGCGCAGGCGTGCTTGCGGGCGTTGGTGAGCGCCTCCTGCACGATGCGGTAGGCCGCGACCTCGACCGCGGCGGGCAGGCCGGTCAGCTCGCCCGACGTCTCGATCGGCGTCCCGGCCAGCTCCTCGATCGCGCCGGCCAGGCCCAGCTCGTCCAGGGCGGGCGGGCGCAGTCCGTAGACGAGCTGCCGGATGTCGCCGGTCACGGCGTCCATGCCGGCGCGCAGCCCGGCCAGCAGCCGGTCGGCCTGCTCGGGGGCGCTGTGCACGGTCAGCCGGGCCGCGTTGATCGACATGGCCATGCCGGTGAGCGACTGGCCGAGCCCGTCGTGCAGGTCGCGGCGCAGCCGCCGCCGTTCCTCCTCCCGCGCGGTCAGGATGCGCTCGCGCGAGCGCTGCAACGCCGCCGTCAGCCGTACGGCGTGCGCGGCGTCGGCGATGTACGGCGTGATCGTGGCGATCACCCGCTCGTCGTGGGCCGCGGGGAACCTGCGCCGGTCCGTCGGCCCGATCAGCAGCAGCCCGACCGGCTCGCCGTGCCACACCAGGGGGATCGTCCTGGCCGCCGCGCCCACCGCGCCGGACGTGGTGACCGCGCCGTCGGCCTCGACCGCCACGCCGGTCACCGACAGGCCCTCGCGCAGGACGTCGAGCGTGGCCAGCAGGCCGTGCACCGGGTCGGTGTGCTGGAGCCGGTGCCGCAGCCGCCGGGCCAGCGTGCCGGGCACGCCGGTGCTGCCGTACAGCAGGCGGTCCACGCCGCGTTGCAGGCCGCGGCGCATCGGCTGGAAGAACGCCCCGGCGAACAGGGCCGCCGGGATCCCGGCGATCCGGTCCACCTCCGACAGGAACAGGCTGAGCGCCGCGCTGACCGCCACGTACACGAGGGTGATCACGATGGCCAGGCCGGTGCCCACCAGGGCCCTGCTGATCAGCGTGTCGATGCCGAACAGCCGGTAGCGCAGCACCGCCACGGCGATGGCCGCCGGGATGAGCGGGATGGCCAGCGAGGCCACCCACCAGACGTCCGCGCCGAGCATCCAGGGCACCAGCAGGCCCGGCAGGGCCACCAGCAGCCACAGGAGCTGCCGCCGCTCGACCGCGTCGCCGTGCCGGAAGCGCACGACCAGCGAGGCGAAGGCCAGCACCATGCTCGCCGAGAGCGTGCCGTGCCCGGCCTCGCGCAGCTCCGGCCGGTCGGTCAGCAGCCCGGCCCAGTCCAGCGCCTGCCCGGCCACGGCCAGCGCGATCACCGGCCGCCAGCGCCGCGACGGCAGCCTGCCCACCGGGTACAGCAGGGGCAGCAGCACGCCGAGCGTCAGCTCGCAGACGTTCCAGGTCAGGTGGACGACCGGCCAGCGCTGCCCCGGCTGCCCGTCGAGCAACTGGTAGAGGTTGGCCGACAGGATGTTGGCCGCGGCGCTCGCCCCGCCCAGGCACAGCAGCCAGCCGATGACCAGCCGCGGCCTGCTGTGCACGAGGATCGCGCCGAAGACCGGGAAGGCCGTGCCCGCCATGTCCTCCGGCGCGAACGGCAGCGGCGTGTACGGCGACGGCGGCAACTGGGCGGTCACCCAGATGTCGGCCAGCTCCAGCACGACGGCGAACGTGGCGATCCCGATCGCGACGCGGGGAGTGGCCAGCCTCGTCACCGCCCGGCGCGCCCATGCTGCGTGGCGCATCCCACCATTTCCTTCCGTGATCGGCAGGAAATTATCGGGAACCGGCCAACATCCGATCAAAATTCTCTCAACGGCGGCGAAATCCGTGGAGCGCCGCCCAGGGCCTCAGGCCGGCGTCAGCGCCGCCGGATCGCCGGGCCGAGGGCCAGCATGCCCGCCGCCGAGACCAGCGCGACGCCGCCCACGGCGAACCACAGCGTCTTCGGCCCGGCCGCCAGCAGCGGGCCGCCCATCAGCGGCGCCAGCACCGAGGCCAGCGACCAGGCGAAGCCGAACAGCCCCGAGTACCGCCCCCGCAGGTGCTCGGGGGCCAGCGCGGCCACGATCGTCCCCGAGATGCCCGCGGTGATGATCTCGCCGACGGTCCACACCGCGATCGTGACGGCCAGCCAGAACGTCGTGGTGACGAAGGCCGTCAGCGCGAACCCGACCCCCATGACCGCCAGCCCGAGCGCGAACGTGCGGGAGGGGTCCCTGCGCCCGAGCCAGCCCGAGACCAGCGGCTGCACGACGACGATCAGCACCCCGTTCAGCGCCATGGCCAGGCCGAACTGCCCCGGCGTCAGCTTCACCACCGACGTCATCGCGACCGGCAGCATGGTCACGGTCTGCAGGTAGACCAGCGCGTTGCCGAGCACGACCAGCGTGAAGGCCACCATCAGCCGGTCGCGCAGCACGACGCCGAACCCGCCGGACGACTCGCGCGCCGGCGGCCGGGTCTCGGGCACCGCCCGCCACACCAGCGCGGCGAAGATCAGGCACGAGGCCGCGTCGATCCAGAACAACCAGGCGAACCCGACACTGGCCAGCCAGCCGCCGGCCGTCATGCCGACCGCGTAACCCAGGTTGATCGCCCAGAACAGCAGCCCGTACGCGCGGGCCCGCTCCGACGGCGACACCAGGTCGGCCACCAGGGCGCTGGACGCCGGCCGGTAGATGTCGATCACCAGCCCGAGCACGAACATGGAGGCCACGATCGCCGGCAGCGAGGTGCTGTAACCCAGCGCCAGCATGGTGGCGGCGGTGGCCGCCATGCCGCCCGCCAGCGTGACCCGCCGCCCGATCCGGTCGGTGAGCACGCCGGCCAGGATCTGCGACAGCAGCGAGCCCGCGCCGTAGACGCCCATGACCAGGCCCACGGCGGTCACCGACATGCCGCGGGAGTGGGTCAGGTACACGCCGGTGAACGGCATGACCAGGGTGCCCAGGCGGTTGACGAGGGTGCCGCTCCACAGGGCCCAGAAGGGCCGCGGCAGTCCGCCGATCTGGGCGCGGAGGAAGGAAGGCTTCTCAACAGCGGTGCTAGACACGGGTCAAGGGTCGGGCCCGGCGGGCCGCGGTGCCATCGATTTAGTGCACACTAAAACCATGGCCGTCACCTGGGACCTCAAGCCGGAGGACGTCGCGCGCATCCGGTTCGCGTTCTCGCCCATGTGGGAGCTGGTCGCGAGCCTGCGCACCCTCCAGGATCCCTCCAGGCAGTCGATCCACCTGCCCTGGATCAAGGCCGTGCGCCCCCGGCTGGCCGGGCTCGACCTCGACGAGCTGTTCGCGCTGGTGCCGCCGACCGGCTACCTGGCCGACTTCATCACCCCGCCCCCGCAGACGCCGCTGCCCGACTTCGCCGCCGAGCTGGCGCAGGTCCGCGGCACGCCGCCGGAACGCGCCCGCACGGAGGCCGCGACCATCGCGGGCACCGACCGGGCGCTGCTCGACCGGTTCATGGCGGACCCGGCGGCCGGCGTGGCCCGGGTGGCCGAGGCGCTGGAGACGTACTGGCGGGTCTGCTTCGAGGAGTTCTGGCCGCGCGTCTACGGGCTGCTCGAACGCGACGTGCTGCGCCGCTCCCGCCAGCTCGCCCAGGGCGGGGCCAGGGAGCTGTTCGCCGGGCTCGGCCCGGCCGTGGAGTGGACGGGGGAGCGGCTGCTCATCGACCGGCCCTGGTGCCACGCGGGCGGCCTGCACGGCGACGGGCTGCTGCTGGTGCCGAGCGCGTTCTACTGGCCGTCGGTGGCCGTGATGTCGGCTCCGTACCAGTCGATGCTCGTCTATCCGGTGCTCGGCGTCGGCACGCTGTGGGAGCAGGGCCCGCCGCCCGCCCCCGGCGCGCTGGCCGCGCTCATCGGCCGCAGCCGGGCGCAGATCCTGCTCGCGCTGGCCGAGCCGAGCACCACCTCGGCGCTGGCCGTCCGGATGTCGCTCACGCCGGGCGCGGTCAGCCAGCACCTCGGGGTGCTCAGCGACGGCGGGCTGGCGGTGGGCCTGCGCCTGGGCAAGCAGGTCGTCTACCGCCGGACGGCGGCCGGCGACATGCTCGCCGGCGCCTCCCCCTGACCGGCCGCCGCCGATCGCCTCAGGCGTACCGGGACGACTCCAGCAGCCAGTCCAGGTGGGCGCGCGGCGCGGCCAGGTAGGCGCAGGCGACCTTGCTGACGTCCCTGGCCGCCTTGGGCGGGAGGTCGTCGAGCGGCAGCCGCCTGGCCGCCCGGTTCATGTCCTGGCAGCGCCCGGCGATCCGGTCGAGCACCCACGCGACGGCCTCGCGCTCGCCCAGCCCGAGCTGCCGCACCGCCAGCACGACCAGGTTGTGCACGTCGCCGCGCTCCTTGGGCCGCGAGGCCACGTCGTTGCACCAGGCCGTGACGTCGCTGCACGCCTCCACCAGCTCCCGCCACGGGTCGCACTGGACCACCCAGGCCGGCACCTCGACCCGCAGGCACGGCTCCACCAGGTCGTACAGGTAGGGGCCCACGGTGCCCCTGCGCAGGGCCGGGTACTCCTCCAGCGTCGGCATGCGCCCGGCGGCCCGGTTGTCGGCCTCGGTGCGGCACGCGTCGGCCTGGCGGCGCAGGTTGACCGCGAAGCGGGCCCGCCACTGGTCGCTCATCCGCGCGCTGGTCACCCGCCACAGGTCGGCGAAGGCCGCCTCCAGCGGGTGCCGGGCCGCGCCCTTGAGCATGCCGCCGAAGATGTCCAGCGGGCACGACCCCTCGTCCAGCTCGTCGTCGAGGTGGAACAGCCAGGTCAGCCACTGGGCGAACAGCGCCGCCGCGGCCGCGTCGAACTCGGCGAACGCGCGCCCGGCCATCCGGTGGAAGCCCACCCCGGCGTCGGCGCGCAGGCCCGTCCGCCTGGCCCAGTCGATGACCGCGGCCTCGATGGCGTACACGGCCGGGTGCATCCGGCAGGGCGCCCCCATCGCCGGCACCCGCTCGACGAGCGGCAGCAGCGCCAGCGCGGGCGAGCCGCCCTTGCGCGGCAGCGGCAGCATCGGCTTCCAGTGCAGGACCGAGCGGAGCGCGGTGCGCACCGTGGCGAACACGGTGGTGCTCACGGCCGTGTTCACAGCGGACCGTAAAGCCAGTTGCCCGCGGCGTTCGGGTCTGAGCTGCGGTAGTAGTCCTCGGCCGCGTGGATCAGCTCCTCGACGGTGAGCGCGCCTCTGCCCTCCCGGTCGAGCCGGTCGAACGCCTCGTCCACGTCGTCGTAGGCGGTGCCGAACGCGCTGAGCATCGTACGGAACTCGCCCGGCCGGATCAGGCCGTCGCCGTCGCCGTCGCAGAGCTGGGCCACCGCCACCGTCGCCGGCCGGAACACCGGCTCGTACCGGTCGCCGGTGACGAACGCCGCCGTCATCCCGCCGCGGAAGTCCGTACGCGCGATGCCGGAGTCGCCGTCGCGGTCGAGCGCCCGCGACAACGTCGACCAGATGCCGTCGAAGCTGCCGACGAGCCGGTTGCCGGTGACCGAGGTGGGGGACTCCCCGAAACCCACCAGCAGGCGTGCGCCCAGCCCCAGCAGGTCCTCCCGTTCGACGACGCCGTTGCCGTTCGCGTCGATGTGGTCGAACGCCCGATCGAGCTTGTGATTGAGCAGGTCGATAGCCACCAATGCCTCCCCCGAGACTAACTGCGTGATCACAGTAGATCTGGGCGGCCCCTTTGTCAGTGAGGCTCGCACCGGCACCCCCCGTAACGTGTGCGAAACACGGGCACGGCATGCTGATACAGAGACCAGCACTGTCTGCAAGAGGGGACGCCTTGGACCGCCAGCAGGAGTTCGTGCTCCGCACGCTAGAGGAACGCGACATCCGGTTCATCCGGCTCTGGTTCACCGACGTCCTCGGCTTCCTCAAGTCCGTCGCCATCGCGCCCGCCGAGCTGGAAGGCGCCTTCGCCGAGGGCATCGGCTTCGACGGCTCGGCGATCGAGGGCTTCGCCCGCGTCTACGAGTCCGACATGCTGGCCAAGCCCGACCCCTCGACGTTCCAGATCCTGCCCTGGCGCAGCGAGACGCCGGGCGCGGCGCGCATCTTCTGCGACATCCTGATGCCCGACGGCACCCCGTCGCACGCCGACCCGCGCTGGGTGCTCAAGCGCACCCTCGCCAAGTGCGCCGACATGGGCTTCACCTTCTACACCCATCCCGAGATCGAGTTCTTCCTGCTGAAGAACCGTCCCGAGGCGGGCCAGCGGCCCGAGCCGATCGACTCCGGCGGCTACTTCGACCACACGCCCCACAGCTCCGGCCACGACTTCCGGCGCCAGGCGATCATGATGCTGGAGTCGATGGGCATCTCCGTCGAGTTCAGCCACCACGAGGGCGCCCCCGGCCAGCAGGAGATCGACCTGCGCTACGCCGACGCGCTCACCACGGCCGACAACATCATGACGTTCCGGCTGATCATGAAGGAGGTCGCCCTGGAGCAGGGCATCTGGGCCTCGTTCATGCCCAAGCCGTTCACCGAGCACCCCGGCTCGGGCATGCACACGCACATGTCGCTGTTCGAGGGCGACCGCAACGCCTTCCACGAGGCCGGCACCGACTACCGGCTGTCGAAGATCGGCCGCTCGTTCATCGCGGGCCTGCTGCGGCACGCCGCCGAGATCACCGCCATCACCAACCAGTGGGTCAACTCCTACAAGCGGCTGTGGGGCGGCGCCGAGGCCATCGCGGGGCAGGGCGGCGAGGCGCCCTCCTACGTGTGCTGGGGGCACAACAACCGCTCGGCGCTGGTCCGGGTGCCCATGTACAAGCCGCACAAGGGCGGCTCGACCCGCATCGAGTTCCGCTCGCTCGACTCGGCGTGCAACCCGTACCTGGCCTTCGCGCTGGTGCTGGCCGCCGGGCTCAAGGGCATCGAGGAGGGCTACGAGCTGCCGCCGGCCGCCGAGGACAACGTCTGGACCCTGACCAGCGCCGAGCGCCGGGCCCTGGGCATCCAGCCGCTGCCGGGCTCGCTCGACGAGGCCATCGCCGTCATGGAGCGCAGCGAGCTGGTGGCCGAGACGCTGGGCGAGCACGTCTTCGACTTCTTCCTGCGCAACAAGCGGGCCGAGTGGCGCGAGTACCGCCGTACGGTCACCGAGTTCGAGCTGGGCCGCTACCTGCCGGTGTTGTGAGGCCGGGCGGGGGAGACCCGCCCGGCCTCAGCCCTTGAACTCGCGCACCTCGACCGGCAGCACGCCCACGGCGCGGGCCAGCCGGCGCCCCCACTCCAGCGCGGCGTCCAGGTCGGGGGCCCTGATGACGGTGAACCCGCCGACGTGCTCCTTGCCCTCGGTGTAGGGGCCGTCGGTGGTGAACGGCTCGTCCGCGCGCATCCGGATCACCGACGCCTGCTCGGCCGGGGCCAGGCCGCCGGAGAAGACCCACGCGCCGGCCGCGCGCATCTCCGCCTCGACCGCGCCGATGTCGCGCATGATGGGCTCCAGGACCGCGGGCTCGGGGGGCGGGCCGTCGGGCTCGAACAGGGTGAGCAGGTACTGCTTCATGACGGGGTCCTTCCTCGTGCGTCCGCGTCCCCGGACGCCGTCAGTCGGCGGGGGCGCGGTCGGCGCTGTCGAAGACGATGTGCTCCAGCAGGTCGGCCTCGGCCCGGGTGAGCACGTGCGCGCTGACGGCCGGGGCCGGGTCGCCGCCGGTCACCCGCGCCAGCAGGCTCTCCCAGCGGCGGCGGTGGCGGGCGAACGTGCGGGGCGCGACCACCCGGCCCCTGGCGTGCTGCCCGGCGACCGCCACCTCCGGCGGCGCGTCGAGCAGCAGCAGGTGGAAGCTCGCCCGCTGCCTGCGGGCCAGCCAGGCGAACCCCCTCAGCACGTACGTGGCGCAGCCCCGGTTGTGCGCGAGAACCGCCCGCCCGCCGGCCAGCGCCCGGCTGATGCGGCTCAGGTGGGTGGCGAACACCACGGCGCGGCGCACCGGACGTGGGGCCCAGGGGATGCGGCCGTCCCAGCGCAGGCGGGACTGCCCCGAGTCGATCACCACGACCGCGTCGGCGGCGACGGGCGCGCTCTCGGCGCCGTGGAGGCCGTACAGACGGCGCAGCAGCGTGGTCTTGCCGGCGCCGGGCAGCCCGGTCAGCACGACCAGCGACCCGGGCGGAAAGCGTAACGTCGCCCGCTGCACAGACCCACCCCGCCCGATCGGATTCGCTTCGACCCCTGTTCGCGCCAGCATAGGGCGCGGGAGCGCGCGGCGAGCGGGCCCGGCCGCCGGAACGGTCCGACGGGATTCACCGGGAATGGGCCCGGGGCGGGGAAATCACGGGATAAGGTACTGGCGACGCCTTGATCGGTCTCACCCCGGATACAGATACGGCTCCGGGTTGGGGCCGATTTTCGTTGTTCCTCACCCCCGAGTCACATCCGTGCCATGGACGGCGCCGACCCTGGGAGGGGACGGCCGGGGGCGGCCGGGGAAGTTTCGGCCACGCCTGTGGCGTTATGGCATGAGTCGGCCGTCGGTCAGGGACCCCCAGCATCGTGGTAATCCGGGAGTCCAGTAAAATCGGCCTACTCTTTACGATATTTCCGGACTTCTCGCCTTCTGGGGCGATATTGGAGGGTGTGGCATGACGACGGCTGCCCTGCAGACCGTGTTGACCGTTCCCGAGCGTTTCCGGGGCCCGGTGGGAGTCGCCAACGGCGGCTGGATCGCGGGCACCATGGCAGAGGCGCTGAACGGCGGCCGATCAGCGGTCGAGGTCACGCTGCACGCGCCCACGCCCCTGGAGACCGAGCTGCGCCTGGAGCACGTCGCCAACAGCGTCTCGCTGTCCGACGGCGACAAGGTCCTGGTCGAGGCCATCCCCGTCGCCGAGACCCTGACCGGGCCCGGCTTCGTGCCGTTCACCGACGCCGCCCGCGCCGAGGCCGGGTTCGTCGGCCTCAAGGCCCACCCGTTCGCCGAGTGCTTCGCCTGCGGCCTGCGCGAGCCGGGCGACGGCCTGCGCATCTTCCCCGGCCCGGTGGAGGGCTCCGACCTGGTCGCCGCCGGCTGGCGGGTGCCGTTCACGGTGAGCGGCGAGGACGGCGTGCCCGCCTCGATCATCGGCGCGGTGCTCGACTGCATCACCGGCTGGGCGCACTTCGGCCCCGGCGAGTCGGCCCTGCTCGGCCGCCTGGTCGTGCAGATCGGCGGCCCGGTGCTGCCGGGTGGCCGCTACTCCGTCGTGGCCCGTCCGACCGGCCGCGACGGCCGCAAGATGTACGGCGAGAGCGGCATCTACGAGGACGACGGCACCCTGGTGGCCGCCGCCCGCGCCACGTGGATCGCTCCACGCTGACCTGCGCATCAGGACGGCCCCCGAGCTCGGCTCGGGGGCCTTTCTCATGCCCCGGCGATCCGTTCCAGGACGGTCGTCACCGGCTGCTCGTCGAACAGGATCGTGTAGTGGTTGCAGTCGGGCACGACCTCGTCGCGCAGGCCGGGCACGCGGGCGGTCCAGGTGCGGGCGACCTCGTCGGGGAGCATGCCGGTGTCCTGGTTCAGCAGGCCGCGCGGGGCCCTGAGCAGGAAGGTCGGCGCCTTGATCGCGGCCAGCGCGGCGCCGATCCGGGTGCTCTCGGTGCGCATCCAGCGCCCGTCCGCCATCACGGCCTCGCCGACCGCCCGCGAGCGCAGCGCGCCCTCGGGTCCGTCGAGGTCGTAGCGCACGTACGCCTCCACGTCGGGGCTCCAGCGGCCGACGAAGGCGGGGTGGGCCTTGAAGAAGTCCACGTACTCCTCCGGGGTCGCGAACGTCCGGCGCAACCGGGCCAGCGCGGGGCCCAGCGTGGCCGCCAGCGCGGCGTCGGGGTCCTCGCCCTCGGGCAGGGGCAGCGGGAGGCCGCCGTCCACCAGGACGACCCGCTCGAAGTCGCGTTCGGCCCCGGCCAGCACGGCCACGTACGCGCCCATCGAATGGCCGGCCAGCACCGCGTCCGGGCCCGCGCCGACGTGCTCGGCGACGCGCAGGACGTCCTCGGCGTGCCGGGGCAGCCCGTACGGGCCGGGCAGGGAGGCGCTGTGACCGCGGCCGCGCAGGTCCATCGCGATCAGCGACCATTCCTCGGGCAGCCGCCGCCCGACCGCGCCCCAGGCCATCAGCGAGGCGCTGATGCCGTGGACCGCGATGACCTTACGCGGGCCGGTGCCGAACGTGGCGACGCGGAGCCCGTCCACTTCGTCGAATCTCATAGCCGGATCCTAGGGACGCCGTCCGGGGCCGGGGATCACCGCCCTTCGCGTGAGCACTTCGCAGGACGGGCGTAAGGGCTTTTTCGCCAGAAAATGCGGATAAATTACCCGATATGCGCATCACCGTGATCGAGCACGAGGCCGGCGCCGGGCTCGGCCACCTGGCGGACTGGCTGGGACCCATCTGCGACGTCGTACGGCCGTACCAGGGCGAGCCGGTGCCGGAGCGGGCCGCCGACGGCCTGATCGTGCTCGGCGGCGCCGCGGCCGCCTGGGAGGACGAGCGCAGCCCCTGGCAGCCCGCCACCCGCGCCCTGCTGCGCCGCGCCGTGGAGGAGGGCACGCCCACGCTCGGCATCTGCCTCGGCGCCCAGCTTTTCACCATGGCGCTCGGCGGCACGGTCGAGCGCGGCGGGAACGGCCTGGAGGTGGGGGCGTGCGAGGTGGTCGCGCTGCCCGCCGCGGCCTCCGACCGGCTGCTGTCGGGCGTCCCGGCCAGGGCCGTCGCCGTCCAGTACCACCAGGACGCCATGACCCGTCTGCCGGCGGGCGCGGTGCCGCTGATGACCGGCGACCGGTACCCGAACCAGGCCTACCGGGTCGGCGAGCGCGCCTGGGCGGTGCAGTTCCACCCCGAGGCCACCCCGGAGATCTTCACCTCCTGGACGGCGGAGTCGGACCTGGAGGCGGCCGAGGACCTGAACGCCGCCGTCAAGGCCGCCGGGCCCGCCCTGGTCGCGACCTGGCGCCCGGTCGCGGAGGCGTTCGCCCAGGTGGTCGCCCAGGCAGCCGAAGCCTCCCGCCCAGCCTGACGCCCCCCGGGAACCCGCCGCCCCCGGGAACCCACCGCCCCCGGGAACCCGCCGCTCCGGAACCCGCAGCCTCACCGCCCCCACTGTCCGGCCTGGCCACCCGGCTCGGGCCGGACGGCGTGGCGTCGGCGCGGGTCAGAACCAGCGGTCGCGGCCGAGGCCGTCCGCGGCCGACGGCTCGGCGGCCCGCGTGCGGCGGCGGGTGAGCAGGTGGGCGGCCGCGTGCACGCCCCCCACCGTCAGCGGCAGCGCCGCGAGCCCGAACGCGGCCGACCGCCCCGGCGCCGCCACCACCCCCGCCCGCCGCAGCCGCCGCCACGCCCACGCCGAGAACGGGATCACCACCAGCGGCGCCGTCGCCACCCCGGGCGTGTACCCGCGCGTGGCGACCGCCTGCGCCAGGTGGACGACCCCGTGCAGCCCGAACCCGGCCAGCACCGCCTGGAACACCGGGCTGCGCCCGCCGCTGCGCGCCCCCAGCGCCGAGGCCCCCGCCACCACGCCGCCCATCAGCCCGATCGCCACGTTCACCCGCGCCTGCGACACCTCCAGCCGCTCCCACGGCACCCCCGGGTACATCCGCTCCAGCCGGGGACGGGCCCGCCGCGCCCATCCCGCCATGGTCGCCAACTCCTCGGCGTCGTGCACGGCCCAGGCCGCCAGCAATCCCCAGGTCACCGCCGCGGGCATCCGGCTCATGTCGTCCCCCTCCTCAGCAAAACGCAACGCTACGTTGCGTTGTACTCTACGGCCTTCCCGAAGCCACCTGTCAAGATGAGCAGGTGCCCAGGATCGAATCGACCGCCGCACGCCTGGCCAAGCTCGGCTTCGCCGACGGCGCCAGGGCCGCGCAACTGCTCGACCGCACCCCCGCCGACCTCGACGACCTCCTGGAGTTCCTGGTCGCCGTGGCCGATCCGGACCAGGCCCTGGTCTCGCTGACCCGCCTGGCCGAGCGCGAGCCGGCCGTCCTGACCGCGGTGCGCGAGGACGAGCGGCTCAGGGCGCGCCTGTTCGCCGTGCTCGGCGTCAGCGCCGCGCTCGGCGAGCACCTGGTCCGCCACCCCGGCCAGACGGCCCTGCTGGCCGAGCCCGAGCTGGGCGAGGCGCGCGCCGCGCTGCTGCGCGCCGTCGGCGCCGAGCCGGACGAGCCCGAGCCGCGCGCCGGCGCCCCCGACCCGCTGGTGGCGCTGAGGGTGGCCTACCGGGGCCGGCTCATGCACCTGGCCGCCCGCGACCTGACCGGGCAGGCCACGCTCCCGGAGGTCATGGCCGAGCTGTCCGACCTGGCCGGCGCGGCGCTGGAGGCCGCCCTGGCGATCGCCCGCGCCGAGGTCGACGACTCCGAGGCGCGCCTGGCGGTCATCGGCATGGGCAAGTGCGGCGCGCGCGAGCTCAACTACATCAGCGACGTCGACGTGATCTTCGTCGCCGAGCCGCGCGAGGGCGCCGACGAGACCAAGGCGCTGCGGTCGGCGACCCGGCTGGCCCAGGCCATGATGCGGGCCTGCACGGCGGCCACCCAGGAGGGCTCGCTGTGGGAGGTCGACGCCGGCCTGCGCCCCGAGGGGCGGTCCGGCCCGCTGGTCCGCACCCTGGCCAGCCACCTGGCCTACTACCGCCGCTGGGCCAAGACCTGGGAGTTCCAGGCGCTGCTCAAGGCCCGTCCGGTGGCGGGCGACCAGGAGCTCGGCGAGTCCTACGTCCAGGCGGTCAACGACCTGGTCTGGACGGCCGCCACCCGCGAGCACTTCGTCGAGGACGTCCAGGCCATGCGCCGCCGCGTCGAGTCGCACGTGCGCGCCGAGGGGGAGCGGCAGCTCAAGCTGGGGCCCGGCGGGCTGCGCGACATCGAGTTCGCCGTCCAGCTCCTGCAGCTCGTGCACGGCAGGCTCGACCCGCTGCTGCGCCGCCGGGGCACCCTTCCGGCCCTGGCCGCCCTCTCCCGCGGCGGCTACGTCGGCCGCGACGACTCGCGCGGGCTCGCCGAGGCGTACGCGTTCCTGCGCCGGGTCGAGCACCTGTTGCAGCTCCACCGGCTGCGGCGTACGCACCTGCTGCCCACCGACGAGGCCGACCTGCGCAGGCTCGGCCGCGCCCTCGGCATGCAGGCCGACCCGGTGGGGGAGTTCACCGCCCGGTGGCGGCGGCACGCCATGGAGGCGCGGCGGCTGCACGAGAAGCTGTTCTACCGGCCGCTGCTCCAGGCGGTGGCCCGGCTGCCGGAGTCGGAGGCGCGGCTGTCCACGGCCGCGGCGGCGGCCCGGCTGGAGGCGCTCGGCTACGTCGACCCCAACGGCGCGCTGCGGCACATCGCCGCGCTGTCCACGGGCGTGTCCAGGCGCGCGGCCATCCAGCGCACGCTGCTGCCCGTCATGCTCGGCTGGTTCGCCGACACGCCCGACCCCGACGCGGCGCTGCTCGGCTTCCGCCAGGTCAGCGACAAGCTCGGCAGCACCCCCTGGTACCTGCGGCTGCTGCGCGACGAGACGGCGGTGGCCGCCCGCATGGCGCGGGTGCTCGGCACCGGCCGCTACGCCACCGGCCTGCTCATGCACGCCCCCGACGCGGTCGCGATGCTCGGCTCCGACACCGAGCTGGCCGTGCGCTCGCCCGAGTCGCTGCGCGGCGAGGCGTCGGCCGCGGTGTCCCGGCACGCCGGCGACCCGGAGACCGCGGTGGCGGCCGTGCGCGGGCTGCGCCGCAGGGAGCTGTTCCGCACGGCCGTCGCCGACATCTCGGGGCTGCTCGACATCGAGGCCGTCGGCACGGCCCTGTCGACGCTCACCGACGTGACCCTGCAGGCCGCGCTCGACGCCGCGCTGGCCAAGGCCCAGGACGTGACCAGGTTCGCGGTCATCGCCATGGGCCGGCTCGGCGGCATGGAGTGCTCGTACGCCAGCGACGCCGACGTGATGTTCGTGCACTCGCCGCTGCCCGGCGTCGAGGAGCGGGAGGCCACCGACGCCGCCTTCGCCGTGGCCAACGAGCTGCGCCGGCTGCTGTCGCTGCCCGCGCCCGACCCGCCGCTGCTCATCGACCCCGACCTGCGCCCCGAGGGCCGCCAGGGGCCGCTGGTGCGCACGCTGGCCTCCTACCGCGCCTACTACGCCCGCTGGTCCTCGCCGTGGGAGGCGCAGGCGCTGCTGCGCGCCCGCTTCTCGGCCGGCGACGCCTCGCTCGGCGACGCGTTCACGTCGATGATCGACGAGCTGCGATACCCGGCCGGCGGGCTGCCCGAGGACGCGATCAGGGAGATCAGGCGGCTCAAGGCGCGCATGGAGGCCGAGCGGCTGCCGCGCGGCGCCGATCCCGCCCTGCACACCAAGCTCGGCCCCGGCGGGCTGTCGGACGTGGAGTGGGTGGCCCAGCTCCTCCAGCTCTGCCACGCCGGCGGCGTGCCGGCCCTGCGCACCACCCGTACCGTCGCGGCGCTGCGCGCGGCGGCGGCCGAGGGGCTGCTCGACCCGGCCGACGAGCGCGTGCTGGCCGAGGCGTGGCGGTTCGCCTCCAGGGTCCGCGACGCGATCATGCTGGTCAGGGGCAGGCCGGGGGACAGCGTGCCGGCCGAGGCGGGGGAGCGCCGGCTCATCGCCCGTACGCTCGGCTACCCGCCCGACGGCTCGGAGGACTTCCTCGACGACTACCGCCGCGTCACCCGCCGCGCCCGCCAGGTCGTCGAGCGCGTCTTCTACGGGGGTTGATCCCGGTCCGCGGCCGGGTGTATCAAGGCGCAGGTGTTATCCGTTTACGTGGACCTGGCCCTCGGCCTGGTGGTGTCGTTCCTGCTGCTCTCACTGCTGGTGAGCGGGGTCAACGAGGCGTTCGTGCGCCTGCTCGCGATCCGCAGCAAGTTCCTGTGGGCCTACCTGCGGGACACCCTCGACGGCGCCGACGCGCAGGGCAGGTCGTGGCTGCCCGCCAAGGTGCGCGACGTGTTCGCCGCGCTGCCGTTCTCCCGCGATCCCCGGCCGGCCCACAGCGACCAGCCCGCGCCCGCCGAGCCCGGCACGCTGCCGGTCGCCGAGCCCAAGGCGCAGGACGCCATGGTCAAGCTGCTGTACGAACGCGTCCAGGAGATCGACCACCCGACGAAGGGCCGGACGAGCATCGCCAACATCCCGCCGGGGCGCTTCGCCGTCGCCCTGATGGAGATGGCGGCCGCCGAGCCCGAGGGCGTCGAGGGCTTCCTGGCCAAGCTCAAGGAGATGGGCAGCCCCCTGTACGGCCACCTGCGCGGCGTCTGGGAGACCGCGCAGCGCGACCTCGACCGGTTCAGGCAGGGCGTCGAGACCTGGTTCGACGGCGAGATGGAACGCCTGTCGATGTTGTACAAGCGCTACGTCAAGTGGGTGGTGGCCGTCCTCGGCCTCCTGGTCACGCTGCTGTTCACCATGGACGGCCTGGAGTACGGCAAGACGCTGCTGCGCGACAACGCCTTCCGCGCCTCGGTGACCGCCGTGGCCGAGGCGGGCCCGGCGGCCTACGACGAGCTCAAGGCCCGGTGCGGCGGGTCCGACCCCGTGCCGTGCATCACCGAGACGCTCAGCGAGCCCGCGATGGTCCAGATGCTCCAGCACGCGCTGGTCAGCATCGCCATCCCGGCCGAGGGCGACCCCACGCTGCACTGGAACGGCGCCGCCTGGTGGAGCCGGCTCACCACCCCCACCCACTGGCCCGGCTACCTGCTGACGTACGTGGCCCTGCTGTTCGGCGCCCCCTTCTGGTGGGACGTGTTCCGCCGCATCACCGGCATCAAGGCCCGGCGCAAGGACCGGTAGACGGGTCAGGCACTCATGGCGTACAGCACGTCCCGCAGCGACTCCTCGCGCCCGCGCAGCCAGACCAGGCGCAGGGCCAGCGCGGGCGCCCGGCAGTCGAGCGCGACCAGCGCGCCGGAGTCGAGGTCGGCGCCCAGCGCGAAGTCCGGCAGCAGGGCCTGCCCGAAGCCCTGCCGGGCCCACTCGCGGGCGGTGGCGATGCTGGTCAGCTCCCTGCGCGGCACGTCCGGGCCGAACGCCTGGTCGGCCGCGAGCCGGATCGAGCAGCCGGGCGGGCTCACCAGCAGCGGCTCCCGCTCGCCGTCCGGCGCGGCGACCAGCGACAGCGCGACCTCGCCGACGTCGAGGAAGTCCATGCCGGGCGGCGGGGTGAAGCCGAGGCCGCCGATCCGCGGGCCGAGGTCGAGCAGGAGCGCCGCGTCCAGGTCGCCGGAGGCCACCTGGGCCAGCAGGTCGTGCCGCATCAGGGAGCGCACGTCCACGTCCAGGTCGGGACGGCGTTCGGACAGGCGGCGCAGCACGGCGGGCAGCCGGGCGGCGGCCAGCATCTCCAGCGCGCCGACGCGCACCCGGCGGCGCCGGCCGGTGACCGCGCGGCGCACCTCCTCGGCGTGGTCGAGCAGGCCCTGCGCGCGGCCGAGCAGCGCGGCGCCGGCCTCGGTCAGCCGCATGCCCTGGGGCGTGCGCTCGAACAGCGGCACGCCGAGGCTGCCCTCCAGCCTGCGCACCTGCTCCGACACCGACGCGGGGGCCAGGCCGAGCGCGTTCGCCGCGCCGGTGACGGTGCCCGCCCCCGCGACGGCGACAAAGCCCCTCAACTGCCGCAAGTCCATATAAAGCAGCATAAGGTTTTCCCGAATGCCCCGTACGGCGCCGCCTGTTGAGGGGAAAAGTGGCGTTTCAGCAGGCTGTGGGCATGCGAATGTTCGGTTTCTCCCTCGCCTACTTCCTGGTGATCCTCGACACGACCGTGCTGACGATCGCGCTGCCGGACCTGCGCGCCTCCCTCGGCGGCTCGCTGGCCGGGCAGCAGTGGGCGGTCAACGCCTACACCGTCGCCTTCGCCGCGTCGCTGCTCACCGCCGGAGCCGTGGCCGACCGGTTCGGCGCGGCCCGCGTCTTCAAGGCCGGGGTGGCGTTGTTCGGCGCGCTGTCGCTGCTCAGCGCGGCGGCGCCGGACCTCGGCGTGCTGGTCGTGCTGCGCGCGCTGCTCGGCGTGGCGGCGGCGCTGTGCACCGGCGGCTCGCTGGGGCTGCTCGCCGAGATGCACCCGGCGCCCGCCGCCCGCGCCCGCGCCACCGGCCTGTGGGCGGCCGTCACCGGCTCGGCGCTCGCCGCCGGCCCCCTGCTCGGCGGCCTCCTGGTCGGACTGTCCGGCTGGCGCGCGGTCTTCCTGGTCAACGTGCCCTTCGCCGTGGCCAGCCTGCTGATCATGCGGGACGTCGCCTCCCCGCGCGGGTCCCGGCGGATCGACTGGCAGGTCCAGGCCCTGGCCTGCGTGCTGCTCGGCCTGGTCGCCGAGGCCCTGATCGACTCCTCCGCGCTCGCCGCCGGGCTGGCCGTGGCCGTCCTGGTGGCGCTGGTGCTGGTCGAACGCCGCAGCCACGCCCCCGCCCTGCCCGGCGGCCTGCTCGCCGCGACCTGGCCGGAGCTGCTGGCCGGGACGGTCGCCAACTTCGCCTTCTCCGGCGCGCTGTTCGTGCTCACCCTCCTCCTCCAGGACACCCGCCACCTGTCCCCGGTCGCCGCCGGGCTCGCCTTCCTGCCGCTCACCCTGCCCATGACGGTGAACCCGCTGCTCACCGGCCGCCTGGTGGCCCGCTACGGCCCCCGTCCGCCGATCCTGGGCGGTCTGGCCCTCCTCGCGACCGGCCTGGCGGGGGTGGCCTTCACCGACGTGCTCACGCCCTGGCTGGTGGTCATGGGGTTCGGGCTGTCGTTCGTGTTCCCGGCGCTGATGGCCGGCATGGTGAACGCCGCCCCCGCGGGCACGGCGGGCACCGCGGGCGGCGTGCTGAACGCCTCCCGGCAGGTCGGCGCCACCCTCGGCGTGGCGGTGCTGGGCGTCGTCGGGCGGCCCCTGCTCGCCGCGGCCGTCCTGACGGCGGTGACGTTCGGCTGCTACGCCCTGGCCGCCGCCCGCGCCCGGCATGCCGCGCGGGGACGCCAGGAGGCCGCCGCAGTATCGTGAGCCGCACGAGTCAGACGACCGGCGAGGTGACAGTGCGTTTCCAGCATTCCGCGGACATCTGGCGGGATTTTCCCGACCTGGTGCCCTTCGCGCTCCACGCGGCGGGCGTCGACGCCGCCGCCCGCGTCGACGACCAGGTGGCCCGCTACGGCGACCTGGCCGCCCGGCGCGCCGCCCCCGAGAGCGAGCTGCCCGAGATCCAGGCGTGGCGGCGGGCGTTCACCCGGATGGGGCTCAAGCCGACGCAGTACCGGTGCGCGTCGGAGTCGCTGCTGCGCCGCTTCAGGAAGGAGGGCGCGCTGCCGCGCCTGCATCCCCTGATCGACCTGTGCAACGCGATCTCGATCGCCTTCGCCGTGCCGGTGGCGGTGTTCGACGTCTCCCGCGTCTCCGGCTTCGTCGAGGTGCGGTACGCCTCCGGCGAGGAGACGTACCTGACCTTCTCCGGCGAGACGGAGCACCCGGCCGCCGGAGAAGTGATCTTCGCCGACGCGGACGGCCGGGCGCACGCGCGCCGCTGGACCAACCGGCAGAGCGGCCTGTCGGCGGTCCGCGACACCACCACCGAGGTGCTCATCGTGGCCGAGGCCCTGCACGAGACGGCCCGCGCGGACGTCGAACGCCTGGCCACGGCCCTCTACGACGAGCTGACCGCCCTGTGGCCGGTGTCGCCGAAGTCGGAGATCCTCACCGCGCCGGAGCCCCGCTTCGACTTCTGACCACGGGGCGGCCCCCGCTCACGGCTCAGCAGGGCGTGAAGTAGACCTTCTGGGTGCCCGACAGGACGCCCCACTCGCCGGCGGGCTGGCCGCAGCCGAACCACCGCTGGCCGACGAGCTGGTCGCCGTTGAAGTAGGCGAAGACGACGAGGAGGTCGCCGCCGGGCGGCGGCGGCGGAATGGCGTGAGCCGGGGTCGAACCGAGACAGAGCGCGCCGGCGGCCAGCACCGCGGCTAACAGCCCTCGTCTGATCCTCATGACGGTCCTCCAGATCCTTCGGGCGCGTTCGGCCGATGGCCGGTTGCGTGATCTGGGATCAAGGTAACCGCGTTCCGCAAACCCCGCCAGATCCCTCGTAACCACCCGTTGCGGAGGCGTCGGGTGGCAGAGCCGTCCCCCAGGAGTGAGCGAGAAAGGGCCCGGCGCCGTCGCCGGCGCCGGGCCCCTTCGGGCCGGGTTCTCCCGATGGGGGAACCGCGGTCTCACACGTCGTAGTACAGCTCGAACTCGTGCGGGTGCGGACGCAGGCGGATCGGGTCGACCTCGTTCTCCCGCTTGTACGACACCCACGTCTCGATCAGGTCGGGCGTGAACACGCCGCCTTCGAGCAGGTAGTCGTGGTCGGCCTCCAGCGCGTCGAGCACCTCGGGCAGCGAGCCCGGCACCTGCGGCACCTGGCGGGCCTCCTCCGGCGGCAGCTCGTAGAGGTCCTTGTCGACCGGCTCCGGCGGCTCGATCTTGTTGCGGATGCCGTCGATGCCCGCCATCAGCATCGCCGAGAAGGCGAAGTACGGGTTGCACGACGGGTCGGGCACGCGGAACTCGATGCGCTTGGCCTTCGGGTTGGACCCCGTGATCGGGATGCGCACGCAGGCCGAGCGGTTGCGCTGGGAGTAGACCAGGTTGACCGGGGCCTCGTAGCCCGGGACCAGGCGGTGGTAGGAGTTGACCGTCGGGTTGGTGAAGGCCAGCAGCGACGGCGCGTGCCGCAGCAGGCCGCCGATGTAGTAGCGGGCGGTGTCGGACAGGCCCGCGTAGCCGACCTCGTCGTAGAACAGCGGCGAGCCGTCCTTCCACAGCGACTGGTGGCAGTGCATGCCGGAGCCGTTGTCACCGAAGATCGGCTTGGGCATGAACGTGACGGTGTGGCCGTACTCAAGAGCGGTGCTCTTGATGACGTACTTGTAGAGCATCAGGTTGTCGGCCGTCTTGAGCAGCGTGCCGAACCTGAAGTCGATCTCCGCCTGGCCCGCCGTGCCGACCTCGTGGTGCTGCATCTCGACGTCGATGCCGCACTCGATGAGGTTGCGCACCATCTCCGAGCGCAGGTCGGTGAAGTGGTCCATCGGCGGGACCGGGAAGTAGCCGCCCTTGTAGCGCGGCTTGTAGCCCAGGTTGCCGCCCTCGGCCCGCTTGCCGGTGTTCCAGGCGCCCTCGATGGAGTCGATGTAGTAGTAGCCGGCGTTCGCCTTGGTCTCGAAGCGCACGTCGTCGAAGATGTAGAACTCGGCCTCGGGGCCGAAGTAGGCCGTGTCGGCGATGCCGGTGCCCTTGAGGTACTCCTCGGCCTTGCGCGCCACGTTGCGCGGGTCGCGGCTGTAGGCCTCGCCGGTCAGCGGGTCGTGCACGAAGAAGTTGAGGTTGAGCGTCTTGTGCTGGCGGAACGGGTCGAGCACCGCGCTGGACGGGTCGGGCAGCAGCAGCATGTCCGACTCGTGGATCGCCTGGAAGCCGCGGATGGACGAGCCGTCGAACATGAGCCCGTCGGTGAAGACGTTCGCGCCGAAGTTCTCGACCGGGAAGGTGAAGTGGTGCGTCGTCCCCGGCAGGTCGGTGAACCTGACATCGACGAACTGCACCCCTTCGTCACTGATGAACTTCAGGACGTCGTCGGCGGAGTTGAACACTCTCGAACCTCCCTGAGGGACTGGCCATCATGCCGACGCTAGGGCGCGGCCGTTTCCGTACGGTGTCTCGATTGTTTCGCATGTGTTACGCAGGGTCACGTCCCCTGGGACGTGTCGCAGCCTCCGTCGAAATCCGGCCGGTCGTCCAGGTCGTAGGGGTCGGTGGCCGGGCCCGTCGGCGCGACGGAACCGGGCGGGTCGTCCTCGTAGACGGGATGGACGAACCCGTCGTCGATGTCGCAGTCGGCCGGGGTGCTGCTCATGCCCCACTTCACGTACAGGGCCGGCCTGCCGTCCGAGCGGTAGAGCTGCACCTCGCCGGTGAGCTGCGAGACCAGCCGCATGGTGGTGGCCGGCGCGCCGGGGCGGCGCACGGCGTAGACGGCCAGGTAGTTCACCTCGACCTTGACGCCGTGCAGCCCGTCCTCCCGGAAGGCGCCGAGGCGGGCGGTGCCGTTGACCTTGACCAGGTCGGTGGCGAGCTCGGCGCTGCCGGGGGCGAAGCTGTTGACCATCTGGCGGCTGTCGTACTTCTTGCCGCCCAGGTCCTTGGAGAACTCCTCGCGCTGGTCGGCGTCGAGCAGCCGGGCGAAGGCCTTGGGCCGGCCGCCCAGCAGCGTCTCGCGGTCGAGCAGGGCGGCCGACAGCAGGGCGCGGGTGCGTTCCAGGCCCTTGGCCACGTCCGCCTTCGACAGCCCGCCCAGCGCCCTGGCCGCCGGCATCACGAAGCCCGCGGCGCCGTCGGCGTAGCGCTCGGCGGGCGAGCCGGCGAAGGGGTCGTCCGCCGCCACGGGGTTCGCGGGCACGGGCAGGGCCTCCAGGCCGGGGTTCCCGCCGAGCAGGTCGGGACGGTAGGTGACCACGACCCCCGCGGCGCCGACGATCGCGCACAGCGCGATCAGCGCCACCGACATGCGCCCGAGCCGGCGCGGGCCGCGGTCGACCGGCGCGTGGCCGGCGGATAAGCGGTCCCGCCGCGGCGGGCGTGGCGCGCGTTGCCGCGCGACGCCTTCTTTTGCCCCCTTGGCGGCCGACGAGCGCATCCTGCGGCGCTCGCCCTCGTCGATCTGCGCGACCACTTCGTTGAAGCGCGCGTCAAGGTCATCCCCGTGTGGCATGGCGACCATGATGGCGAGGGCAGAGCGCGGTTGGGTCACGATGCCGACCGGCCCGGGGGCCGGATACCGTTGACGTCATGAGCAGCAACGAGCCTCGGTGGACGCAGACCTGGCTGGGCGGCATCCGGTCCGCCGGGATCGACCTCGGATACCCGGGCGAGCGTCTCGGGCTGCCCGAGGAGGGCAGCGGATCGGTCGCCGGGTGGGGGCGCAGGATCGCCGCGCTCGTCGTCGACTGGATGATCTGCACCTGGTTCGTCGTGCAGCTGCTGCTCAGGATGAACCCGGCCGAGTCCCCGTGGGCGCCCGTGCTGGTGTTCGCGCTCCAATACCTGCTGCTCGTCGGCTTCATGGGCCAGACGTTCGGCCACCGGCTGGCCGGCATCCGCGTCGCCGCCATGGACGGCGGCGCCCCGCGCCTGCTGCCCGTGCTGGTGCGCACCGTCCTGCTCGGCCTGGCGCTGCCGGCCCTGATCTGGGACCGTGACCACCGCGGGGTGCACGACCGGGTGTCCAACACCGTGGTCGTCCGGATGTGACGACCGGCCGGGCCGGGGCGGGCCGGTGGTTCGGCCCGCTCATGGTGGCGGCGGTGTGCGTGCAGGCGGCGACGTTCGCGGCCCGTCCGATGGTCAGCTACCGGGCCATCGAGATCGGCGCGGGCAACCTGGGCATCGGGCTCATCACCGCCGGGTTCTCGGTGCTGCCGCTCTTCGTGGCCGTCTCCGTCGGGCGCTGGGTGGACGCCTCCGGCGAGCGCGGCGCGGCCCTGCTGGGCGCCGCGCTGATCACCGGCAGCGCCCTGGCCCTGGCCGCGGCCCGCTCGTTGTGGGCGCTGGTGCTGCTCAATGCGCTGTTCGGGCTCGGGCACCTGCTGTCGGTCGTCGCCCAGCAGGCCGTCATCGCCAACCGGGTGGCCGCCGGGGGCCACGACCGCGCCTACGCGCGCTTCACCGTGTTCACCTCGCTCGGCCAGCTCGCCGGGCCGTCCGCCGCGGCCCTGGTGGCCGGCGGCCCGCTCGCCGCCGGTGGCGGCGCGGACGGTCCGGGTGGTGCCGCCGTCGGGCCCGCCCTCGTCGTGGCGGCCGGGTTCGGGCTGGTGGCGGGGCTGGCGAGCCTGTGGATCGGCGGGCCGGGCCCGGCGCGCGGGCGGGCCGCCGTCCGGCGCTTCCCGCTGCGCGGCACGCTCGGCCAGGAGGGCATGTGGCAGGCCCTGGTCACCAGCCTGGCCACCGTGTCCACGATCGACCTGGTGCTGGCGTACCTGCCGGCCTGGGGGCAGAGCCGCGGCGCCGGGGTGCTCGCGGTCGGCGCGCTGCTGGCGCTGCGGGCCGCCACCACCATGGCGAGCAGGCTCGCCATGGAACGCCTGGTCCTGCGGTACGGCCGCCGCGCCGTCCTGGTGACCAGCACCGTCGCCGCCGCGGTCACCGTCGCCGCGCTGCCGCTGTGCGGCACGGCCGCCGCGGTGCCGGTCGTCGCGCTGATGGGGTTCGCGCTGGGGCTGGGCCAGCCGCTGACGCTGTCCTGGGTGGCCGGTCGCGCGCGGGCGGGCGAGCGCGGCACGGCGCTGGCGCTGCGCCTGACCGGCAACCGGCTGGGTCAGGTGCTGGTTCCCGCCGTGGCGGGCGTGGTGGCGGGGGCGACCGGCGTGCTCGGCGTCTTCGCGCTCAGCGCCGCCATGCTGGCCGCCACCGCCGGTCTGGCCGCCCGCGCGCCGATGAGCACTGCGGAGTAAAAACCGTACCGGGTTTGTTTTCTTACCCGGTACGGTTATCGTGGAGCCATGATGGCGGGGCTCAGGGAGCGCAAGAAGGAGCAGACGCGGCGGCGCATCGCGGAGACGGCCCTGCGCCTGTTCGCCGAGCGCGGCTACGACGCGGTGACGGTCAACGAGATCGCCGAGGCGGCCGGGGTCGCGAAGGTCACGCTGTTCGCGTACTTCCCCAGCAAGGAGTGCCTGGCCCTCGACGGCGTCGCCGAGGACACGGCGGCGATCGTGGCGGGCCGCGCGCCGGGCCTCTCGCCGCTCGGCGCGCTGCGCGAGCACTACCGGTCGATGGCCGCCCGGGGCGCGCGGGAGGTGGACGTGGAGGGGCTGCTGACCCGCGTCCGGGTGATCGCGGCCGCCCCGGCGCTGCTGGCGGCCGTCCAGCAGACCCATGCGGGGGAGCGGCACGCATTGGCCGCGGCGCTGGCCGAGGCCATGGGCACGCCCGCGGGCGGCCTGATCGCCCAGCTCATGGCGGCCCAGATCACCGCCACGATCAACACGCTGCAGGAGACGTTCTTCCACCGGCTCGTCTCGGGCTCGGCGCTGGAGGAGGCGGGCCGGCTGCTGGCGGACGACGTCGAGACGGCCTTCGACCTCCTCGAAAACGGCTTCTCATCCATAAAAGAGGGAAAATAGTGATAAAAGGGATTAACTACGACACTGGGTTTCTGAACGGCCCGCAGCTCAGCCGCCGGACCTTCGATCCCGGCGTCGTCGCCCGCGAGATGCGGGTGATCGCCGACGAGCTCCACTGCACGGCCGTCCGCGTCTCCGGCGGCGATCCCGACCGGCTCTCCGTCGCGGCCGAGCGGGCCGCGGCGGCCGGTCTGGAGGTGTGGTTCGCGCCCTTCCCCGTGGACGCCACCCCCGAGCAGGCCGTCGCCCTCTACGCCGACTGCGCCGCCCGCGCCGAGTCCCTGCGCCGCGCCGGCGCCGAGGTGGTGCTGGTCGCCGGGTGCGAGTCCAGCGCGTTCTGCCACGGCTTCATCCCCGGCGCCACGTACGGCGAGCGCCTGCAGGCCATGACGACGGCCGACCTCGCCTGGTGGCAGACGACGGCCGCCGACGTCGCGCCCCGCTTCAACGCCTTCCTGGCCGAGGCCGCCGCGGCGGTCAGGGCCCGGTTCGGCGGCCGGCTCACCTACGCGTCGGGCCCGTGGGAGTTCATCGACTGGACGCCCTTCGACATCGTCGGCGTCGACGCCTACCGCGCCGCCCACAACGCCGCCGGCTTCCCGGCGGAGCTGCGCGCCCACTTCGCCCACGGCAAGCCGGTGGCCGCCACCGAGTTCGGCACCTGCGCCTACAAGGGCGCGGGGGAGCGGGGCGGCTCGGCGTACCTGGTGCCCGAGGGGGCCGTGCCCGACGAGGGCGAGCAGGTCCGCTACTTGGAGGAGTTGCTCGACGTCTTCGAGGCCGAGGGCCTGGCGGCCGCGTTCTGGTTCACCTTCGCCGCCTACAACCGGCGCGGCGCCGACGACCTCGGCTCCTACGGCGTGGTCAGGATGCTCGACGAGACCCGCTGGGAGCCCAAGGAGGTCTTCGCCGCCCTGGCGGCTAGGTATTCGCGCAGGTGAAGATGGCCGTGCCGGGGAGGTGCCGGCCGCGCAGCGGGCTCCAGCCGCCCCACGCCCGCTCGTGCCCCTGCGGCCACTCCGGCTCCAGCAGGCGGGTAAGGGTCAGCCCGGAGGCGGCCAGCAGGCCGATCCAGTCGCCCATCGTGCGGTGGTGCTCGACGTAGGAGGGGGTGCCGTCGTCGTCCCGCTCGACGTAGGGCGAGCGGTCGAAGTAGGAGCGGTCGGAGGTGAGCCCGCGCGGGCCGGGATCGTCGGGGAAGGCCCATCGGATCGGGTGGCTCACCGAGAACACGAACCGGCCGCCCGGCCGCAGCACCCTGCGCACCTCGCGGAAGACCGCCAGCGGGTCGGCCACGAACGGCAGCGCACCGTACGCCGAGCAGGCCAGGTCGAAGGCGCCGGACGCGAACGGCAGCGACTCGGCGTCGGCCTGCGCCACGGGCACGCGCAGGCCGGTGTCGAGGTCGATGCGCTGGGAGTGGCGCAACTGCCGGTGGGAGATGTCGAAGGCG
Source organism: Nonomuraea sp. NPDC049684 (assembly GCF_044465345.1). Classification (NCBI taxonomy): domain Bacteria; kingdom Bacillati; phylum Actinomycetota; class Actinomycetes; order Streptosporangiales; family Streptosporangiaceae; genus Nonomuraea; species Nonomuraea sp. NPDC049684. The sequence continues at coordinate 339,670 of NZ_JBITLO010000003.1, forward strand.
GCCACCCGGGCCCCCTGCGTCACCAGCCACCGCGCGCACTGCGCCGCGCCGCAGCCGATCTCCAGCACCCGCCGGCCGCGCACCTCGCCCAGGAGGTGCGCCTCGGCCTCGTCGACGCCCTCGGGGCACCAGACGAACCCGGTGTCCCCCAGGAAGCCGCCGTGCTCGACCTGGTAGTCGTCGGCGTTGCCGTCCCACCAGTGGCGGTTGGCCCGCGAGGAGACCGACAGCACTAGCGCATCTTCGGGCCGCGCGGCATGCGGGCCCCCTTGGGCATCGGGCCCTTCGGCATCGGCAGGTTCTTCGGCAGCGAGCGCAGCCGGTCCTTGACCTCGTTGACCGAGGGCTTCTTCAGGTTGCGCGGCAGCTTCATGATGTGCCGCTGGAGCTTGGCGATCGGCACCTGGCCCTCGCCGTCGCCGCACTGGATGTCGTAGATCTCGACGCCCAGCACCACGCGCGCGACCCGCTTCTTCTCGGCCGCGAGCATCCTGCCCACCCGGTTGCCCGGCCCCTCGGAGACCAGCACGACCCCCGGGTAGCCGACGACGAGGTGGACCAGGTCCTGGTCACGGTTGACCGCGATGGCCGGGGTGACCTGCCAGTTGCCCCGCATGCCCTGCAGGACCGCGGCGGCCGCGCCGGTCTGGCCGTGCAGGATCGAGTACTGGGCCTTCTGGGCGAGCTGGCCGAAGACGACCAGCCCGACGGTGAGCGCGGCCAGGACGCCGATGAACACCGAATACCACAGGTAGTCCGTGACCAGGCCGATCACGACGACCACAGCCAGCGTGCCCACCGCCGAGAGGAAGACGATCGGCATCCCCTTGGGATTGGCCTGCTTGATGATCTGCGCGATCATGCGGAGCTGCTTGATGCGCCCCGGCTTCTCTGGATCCTCGGACTTTGCCATGCTCAGAAGGATACAAACCAACTGGTGCACTATGGAAAATGCGGCTGGCCTTTGTCGCTAGATCTTCACCGTGATCGACAGCCTGGGGTCCGCGACGTGGTGCGACGCCTGGACCGTGTACTCGCCCTCGACCGTGCGCCAGCCGTCCTCCCACACCTGGAAGGCGCCGTCGGGCAGGAAGACGGTCGTGATCACGGTCTCTCCCGGCTCGGCCTCGACCACGTCGAACCCGGCCAGGCGGCGGTCGTCGCCCCGGCAGAGGTAGATCTGCACGACCTCGCGGCCGAAGCGGTCGCCGGTGTTGGTCAGCGCGACGGTCACGGTGGCGCCCTCGGCGGCGATGGAGTCGTAGCTCCAGGTCGTGTAGCCGAGGCCGTGGCCGAACCAGAAGGCCGGAGCCCGCCCCGACCGCTCCCAGGCCCGGTACCCGATGGACGTGCCCTCGTCGTAGGCCACAGCGCCGTCCACGGGGGTCACGTTCGTGACGGGGGCGTCCGCGAGCGCCGCGGGCCACGTGGTGGGCAGGCGGCCGCCGGGCTCGGCGCGGCCCGACAGCACGTCGGCCAGCGCGTTCCCGGCCTCCTGCCCGGGGAACCAGGTCAGCAGCACCGCCGCGACCTCGTCCGCCCACGGCATCTCCACCGGCGAGCCCGCGTTGACCACGACCACCGTGCGCGGGTTGGCCGCGGCCACGGCGCGGATCAGCTCGTCCTGGCGGCCGGGGAGCGCCAGGGTCTCGCGGTCGAAGCCCTCGCTCTCGACCTCCGGCGTGGTCGAGGCCACGACCACCGCCACGTCGCTGCCGGCCGCCACCCGCACGGCCTCGGCGATCAGCTCGTCCGGGCCCGGCGCCGGGTCGGCGTGGCCCAGCGTGTACGCCACGAACGCCATGCCCCCGAAGGCCCCCGCCGGATGCGTCACGCTCAGCTCGTACGGCTCGCCCGCGGTCATCTCGACGGCGAAGCGCCGCTCCGGCGGCGACAGGAACGCGGCCGCCGGATCGCCCCCTTCCGGCTCGATCGCCGCGTCGAGGACGGTCTCGCCGTTCACCGTGACGGTGAAGGCGCCCACGCCCGCCACCGACAGCTCGTGCCTCCCCGACGTGCCCGGCGTGTACGCCGCCCGCAGCCGCACCGCCCCGAGCCGCTCGCCGTCCACGTCCGGCGGCAGCTGGCCGACCCACCGCGCCTCGGCCGCCGCCAGCGGATGCTCGGCCAGCAGGCCGCCGTCCGCGTCGAGGAACTGCGCCACGACCGGGCAGGCCAGCGGCGCCAGGCGGATCCGCGGGTCGGTCCCGACGGCGTGCCGGACCTCGACGCCCTCCAGCGCGCTCAGCCCGGCCAGCGGCGAGACGATCCGGTCGGGGAAGACCTGGGCGCTGCCGCCGCCCATGACCCGGGCCTCGGCGGCGGCCGAGCCGATGAGCGCGAGCGTGCGCACGTCCCGCAGCGGCAGCACGCCGTCGTTGGCGAGCAGCGTGAACCCGCGCGCGGCCACCTCGCGGGCCAGCGCGATGCCGTCGATGGGGCCGGGGGCGGTACGGTCCTCGCCGCCGAGCGCGCCCGTCCGGCGGGCCAGCCGCAGGACCCGCCGCACCTTGTCGTCGATCACCGACTCGGGCACCCGCCCCTCCCGGACGGCGGCCTCCAGCTTGTCCCCCCACGGGCCGAACGGGCCGGGCATGGCCACGTCGGTGCCGCCGAGGGCGGCGGCCTCGGTGCTGCGCACGGCCGTCCAGTCGGACACGACGAGCCCGTCGAACCCCCACTCGTCCTTCAGCACGCCGTTGACCAGGGCGGAGTGCTCGGTCATGGTGGTGCCGCCGACCGAGTTGTAGGCCGTCATCAGCCCCCACGCGCCGGCCCGCACCACCCGCTCGAACGGCCGCAGGTACACCTCGCGCAGCGTCTTCTCGTCGACCCGCACGTCCACGGTGAAGCGGTCGGTCTCGAAGTCGTTGGCCACGAAGTGCTTGGGCGTGGTGGCCACGCCGCCCTCCTGCACGCCCTCGACGTAGGCCGCGCCGATCTCGCCGGTCAGGTACGGGTCCTCCGAGAAGCACTCGAAGTGCCGGCCGCCGAGCGGGGAGCGGTGCAGGTTGATCGTGGGCGCGAGCAGCACGTGCACGCCCTTGCGCCGGGCCTCCTGGGCCAGCAGCGCGCCGGCCCGCCGGACGAGCTCCACGTCCCAGGTGGCCGCGAGCGCGGTCGGGCTGGGCAGCGCGATGGACGGGTCGGCGGAGGTCCACTGCTCACCGCGGACGCCGATCGGGCCGTCGCTCATCACGAGCCGGTCGAGCCCGATCTCGGGGATCGGCGGAAGGGACCACATGCCGGCCCCGGTGAGCAGGCGGATCTTGGTGGCGAGGTCGAGCCGGGCGATCAGTTCGTCGAGTTCCACGGCATCAGTGTTCACCAGAAAACCGAGCACTCGATAGGTTTGTGACCTTTACGTTACGCAAAGCCTGTCACCGGGCGAAGAACTCCAGCAATTCGGGCACCAGCGCCTCCGGCGTCACGGCGTGGGCCTGCTCCTCCAGCACCCGGTGCCGCGCCCCCGGCACGCCCGCCGCGACCGCCCGCGCCGCGCCCGCCATCCACCGGGGGCTGCGCTCCCCGCTCAGCACCAGCAGCGGCTGGACGATCGCGGCCAGCGTGGCGGACGGCAGCCGGTTGCCCGGCCCGAGGACGGCGGCCTCGTAGGCCAGCGTCCGGGCCACGCCTTTGAGGTGGCTCCACGACGCGTCGGCCCGCATCGCGGCCACGGCCTCGACCGGCACCTCGGCCGCCTCCACCATGAACCGCTCGACCGCCTCCTCCCAGCGGCCCGCGTCGCACAGCGCGTCGAGCTGCGCGGCGAAGTCGTCCGGCAGCGGGGGAGCGTCGTCGTCCACGTGGTACGGCGGCTCCCACACCGCCACCCTCGTGATGCCGAGCCCCCGGGCGGCGGCCTCCAGCACGAGCGCCGCGCCGGACGAGCCCCCGAACACCATGGCCGTCCCGCCCGCCGCGCCGATGACCGCCGCCAGGTCCTCGATCTCCCGCTCGACCGCGTACGGCCGGGTGTCGCCGCTGCCGCCCCGGCCCCTGCGGTCGTAGTTGACGACCGTGAACCAGGGCGCCAGCGCGGCGGCCACGCCCGCCAGCGTGGGGTGCGCCCGGTCGCCGAACGCGCCGTTGACCAGCACGACCGCGGGCCCGGCGCCGTAGCTGTCGAAGGCCAGCACGGTGCCGTCCGCCGAGGTGGCGTGGCCGTTCACGCGGGCTGGACCAGGCAGAGGGCCTCCCAGTGATGCCCGTCGAGGTCGGCGAAGCCGCGCTGGTAGCGGAACCCGGCCTCCTGCGGCACGCCGGCCGGGGTGGCGCCGAGCGCGAGGGCCTTGTCCACCAGCTCGTCCACCTGGGCCGGGTTCTCCATGCCGAGCACCAGGATGGCCTCGGTGCTGGTGGTGGCGTCGGCGATCTCCTTGGTGACGTACGTGGAGAACGTCGGCTCGGTGAGCAGCATCACCTGGGTCTGCTCGTTGACGAGCATCGAGGCCATGCCCTCGGCCATGCCGTACATCGTGAAGCCGAGCTCGGTGAAGAACTTCTGCGACCGGTCCAGGTCCTTGACCGGGAGGTTGAGGAAGAGCTGCATGTCGTGCTCCTAGGCATCTGAGGTGTTTTGCGACACCTTCAGTCTGCTGGCCACGACCTCGCGCGTCTTGGATCCCAGCGCCAGGACGGTTGACGATCAGCGCACGGCGTTGGCGCGCCGGAACTCGGCCGGCGGCAGCCCGTACGCCCGCTTGAACAGCCTGCTGAAGTGCGCCGAGTCGGGCAGCCCCCACCGCGCCCCGACCTCGCCGACCGGCAGGTGGCGGGCGCCCAGCAGGTCGGCGCGGCAGCGCTCCAGCCGCCGGTGCCTGATCCAGGCGGCCACCGTCGTGTTCTCGGACTCGAACAGCCGGTGCAGGTAGCGCACCGAGACGTGGTGCGCCTCGGCCACCATCGCCGGGTCGAGGTCGGACCAGCCAAGACGCTGGTCGATGAAGGCCCGCACGCGCAGCAGCAGGGCGCGGCGGCGGGCGTCCTCGGGCACCGCGTCGGCCTGCTCGGCCCGTTCGGCCAGGGCCGTGGTGACCAGGTCCATCACCACCGTCGCCAGCCTGGCCGCGCTGGCCGGGGTGTAGTCGTCGTAGTCCTGGGTGACCCGGCGCAGCAGCGGCACGGCCAGCGCGCCGGTGCCCTCGCGCGCCGAGACGGGCACCGCGGTCAGCCGGGCGACGTCGTCGTAGGGCAGCGGCAGCAGCTCGTGCGGGAAGCTGAACACCGCGAGCTGGACGGCCGAGTCGTAGGCCACCTCGTAGGGGCGGGTGAAGTCGTAGATGGCGAACTCGCCCTTGTCCAGGCGGATCTCGCGGCCGTCCTGGCGCAGCACCGGGTTGCCCGAGACGGCCAGCACGGCCCGGTAGAGCTCGGGGTTGTCGCGGTGGATCAACCGCGCCGTGCGGTGGACGCTGTGCGGCGTGGACGTGCGCACCCGGCCCACGCCCACGGGGCCCAACTGCCCCAGCTCGATCTCGCCCCGCAGCGGCGCGCCGGAATCGATGCGCAGGTCGAGCGGCCCGAGCGTGTCGCAGACGATGCCGCGCCAGGCGTCGTGACGGCTGCGCGCGGGCAGGTCGCTGGTGCGGATCACGGTCGCCATGGCCTCGCCCCTCCCTCGGCAGCCCTGCCATGCTAGGGACGCGAAAAGCCCCGGGCAAACAGCCCGGGGCTCCGCTCAAACGGGATCAAGCAGGATCAAGCAGGATCAAGCAGGATCGAGCAGGATCAGCGGCGCTCAGGTGGTCTGGCGGGCCGCGATGGCCTGCTGGTAGAGCCGGCCCGCGCGGTACGACGAGCGCACCAGCGGCCCCGACAGCACCCCGGCGAACCCGATCGCCTCGGCCTCGGCCTGCAGCTCGACGAACTCCTCCGGCTTGACCCAGCGCTCCACCGGGTGGTGGCGCGGCGTCGGCCGCAGGTACTGGGTGATCGTCAGCAGGTCGGTGCCGGCGGCGTGCAGGTCGCGCATCGCCTCGACGACCTCCTCGCGGGTCTCGCCCATGCCCAGGATCAGGTTGGACTTGGTGACCAGCCCGGCCTCGCGGGCCGTCGTGATCACCCCGAGCGAACGCTCGTAGCGGAAGGCGGGGCGGATGCGCTTGAAGATGCGCGGCACCGTCTCGACGTTGTGGGCGAACACCTCGGGCTTGCTGGAGAAGACCTCCTCCAGCTGGTCGCGGTTGCCGTTGAAGTCGGGCACCAGCAGCTCGACGCCGCAGCCGGGCAGCAGCGAGTGGATCTGCCGGGCGGTCTCGGCGTAGAGCCAGGCGCCGCCGTCGGGCAGGTCGTCGCGGGCCACGCCGGTCACGGTCGCGTAGCGCAGGCCCATCTGCTGGACGGACTCGGCGACCCGGCGCGGCTCGTCGCGGTCGTATTCCTTGGGCTTGCCCGTGTCGATCTGGCAGAAGTCGCACCGGCGGGTGCACTGGTCGCCGCCGATGAGGAAGGTCGCCTCGCGGTCTTCCCAGCACTCGTAGATGTTGGGACAGCCCGCCTCTTCACAGACCGTGTGCAGGCCCTCCCGGCGCACGAGCGATTTCAGCTCGGTGTATTCGGGGCCCGTCTTCAGCTTGGTCTTGATCCACGGGGGCTTGCGCTCGATAGGGGTCTCGGCGTTGCGCACCTCCAGGCGGAGGAGCTTTCGGCCATCAGGAGCAACGGTCACCCGTCCAGCTTACGTCCGCCGCCGAACCGGACCGGTCGAGGGTCAGGTGATGAGCCCGAAGCCGCGGATCGCCCTGGTGTAGTGGCGCAGCAGCTCCTCGTCGATCAGCGCGGACTCGGCGGTGCCCAGCAGCTCCGAGTGCGGCGCCGAGGTCAGCACGCCGTCGTCGGTGAGCCGGTGGCGGGCCAGCGCGCCCTGCCTGATCGCGGTGACGCTCTCGCCGCGCAGCGCCGCGGCCTGGATGGGCGCCAGGTAGCCGCCGGCGGCCAGGCCGCGCAGCTCGTCCAGCTCGTCCTCGGACACCACCCGCCGGGCGATCGCCTCCCGGCGTTCCTCCGCGCGGGCCCGCCCGGCGCGGGCCAGCGCCGTCAGCGCGTACTCCGCCAGCAGCACCGGGCCGCCCAGCACCCGCCCGATCATCCGGCCGAAGAACCCCGCCGCCTCGTACGTCGTGCCGGGGTGGTCGATCGCGCCCAGCGAGGACTTGGCGATCGCGACCTGGGCCTCCTCCCTGATCTTCAGCGGCGCGCTCGCCCCGAGCAGGGCGTCGTGCCAGGCGGCCAGCGTGAACAGGGCGCCGTCCACGATCAGCTCCTCGCCGGCCGGGATCCGCGCGTACGCGGTGGCCAGCAGCGCCACCCGCTGCCGCGGCGTCAGGGCCAGCCACAACGGCAGCCCGACGACCAGCACCGGCGTGCGCAGCACGCCCACATGGTCATAGACGGTCTCGGTGGCCAGGTCACGGACCGCGACCTGGCGCGGCCTCTTGGCACGGGCCCGGACGGCCACGCGGTCGGCCAGGGAGTACAGCTCGCGGGCCGCGGCGCGGTCGAGCACCTCGGCGTCGGCCGGCAGACGGGGAAGACGGGGCCGCAGCGCCCATCCCAGAGCCAGGCTGACGCCGCCGACCAGCCATGCGACGAGGGAGTCGAGGTGCGCCAGCACGGCCCACGCGCCCAGCGCGAGGAAGGCCAGCGTGAGCAGGTGAACCAGGAGCGCGAGGACGAGAGCGGCGGAACGCTTCACACGGCGATGTTAAGCCGGGAAAATCCGGATTCAACCGCTGTTCGATGCCGATTCGGTCACCTGCGCAGCAGGTCCTCCTCGTGCAGGTCGAACGGCTCCCTGCCGAGCGCCTCGGCCAGCCGCTTCTCGGCGATCGGGATGACCTCCTCGACCACGATCCGGCGGCCGGTCTCGGCCGAGAGCGAGGAGACGCCCGCGTCGGGCAGCCCGCACGGCGTGATCCGGTTGAACCACCGGGGGTCGTTGGCGCAGTTGAGCGCGAACCCGTGCATCGTCACGCCGCGCGCGACGCGGATGCCGACCGCGCCGAGCTGCCGGTCGGGCAGCCCCAGGGCGGCGTCGCCGGCCGCCCACACGCCCGGACGCCCCGGCACCCGCCGGCCGGTGACGCCGAAGTCGGCGCACACCTGGATCATCGTCTCCTCAAGGGCGCAGACGTAACGGGTCACGTCGGCGACGGCGACGATGGGGTAGGCGACGAGCTGGCCGGGGCCGTGCCAGGTGACCCGGCCGCCCCGGTCGGCGTCGACGACGGGGGTGCCGTCGGAGGGACGGTCGCCGGGCAGGGTGCGCCTGCCCGCGGTGTAGACGGGCGCGTGCTCCAGGATCAGGACCGCGTCGCCCAGTTCGCCGGCGACCCGCTTGCCGTGCATCCAGCGCTGCAACGACCAGGCTTGCTCGTAGGGGACGTCCACACCAAGGCGGACGACGGCCAGCGCGTGGGGATCGTCCCCGTGGATGGGGCGCATGAGCCTATTGTGCCGTTCCCTCACCCTGTCAGGGTAATCAGGAGGTCAACAGGCGTGGCTCGATCCTGAACTCCTTGACGCCGTTGGAGCCGTCGTACTCCAGCCGGTACGCGTACGCCCGCGGGTCGACGGTGACCGCCTGGATGAACTCGGTGCCCACGTAGTGCAGGGCGACGCCCTCGTCGGCGGCGTACCCGCCGGGCAGCTCGCCGGAGGCGACCGACTCCTGCAGCAGCGGGCGGCGCTGCGGCTCGGCGTTGTAGTGGACCCCGCACGAGTACGGCAGCAGCGCGAGCCCGTCGGCCCACGGGCGCAGCGCCGGGCCGAAGGAGTCGGTGTTGCCGCCCACGTGCCAGCACAGGGCGCCCGCGCTCTGCCCGGACAGCACCACGCCGGCCCGCCAGGCCTCCTCGAAGACCTCGTCGAGGCCGTGCAGCCGCCACAACGCCATCAAGTTGGCCACGCTGCCGCCGCTGACGTAGATCATGTCCTGTTCGAGCGCCCAGGCCCGCGCGTCCTCCACGTTGGGCATGGGGAAGACGGTCAGGTGGCTCAGCTCGACGTCCCAGCCGGAGAAGGCGCCGTACATCTTCAGCAGCCAGTCGGAGGAGTCGCCGAGGGCGGTGGCGACCAGGCCGAGCTTGGGGCGGTCCTGGCCGGTCAGGTCGAGGCCGTACCGCAGCAGCCCGCTCGCCTCGATGAAGTTGTGACGCTCGCTCGGGCGGAACGACCCGCCCCCGATGGCCAGAATGTGCGACTGCCCGGACCTGCTCATGTCGGATCTCCCGCGTGCTGAAGGACGAACGGCACCCTACAGTACGGCGCGCAGCGCCTCGTCGAGACGGGTATGCGTGAAGCCGTAGCCGCTGTCAAGCAGTTTCCGCGGGATCATGCGATGGCTCGGCAGCAGCCCCGCGCGGGCGAATTCGCCCACCCCGATGGACAGGGCGAACGCCGGTACGGGCATGGGAACTGTGCCTTTACGCAGGCATTTACCCAGAGTCCGGGTGAATTCTTCGTTGGTGACCGGAGAGGGGGACCCGAAATTGACCGGACCCTCGATATCCCGATTTTTTAGGATATGTAGGGCGGCGGCCACCCAATCGTCCAGGGAGATCCACGACCAGTACTGCCGGCCCGTCCCCAGCGGCGCGCCCAGGCCCATGCGGAAGATCGGCAACATGCGCCCGAGCGCCCCGCCGTGCCGGCTCAGCACCATCGCCGTGCGCAGCCGCGCGACCCGGCACCCGGCCTCGGCGGCCCGCTCGGCCTCCCGCTCCCAGCGCTCGCACAGCTCGGCCAGGAACCCCTGGCCCCTGCCCTGGCTCTCGTCGATCTCCCGGCCGCCCGTGTCGCCGTAGAAGTCGACGCCGGAGGCCGACAGCAGCACCTCGGGCGGCTTGCCGAGCGCGCGCAGGGCGTCGACCAGCAGCCGGGTGCCCTCGACGCGGCTGCGCACCAGCTCGCGCTTGTAGTCCGCGGTCCAGCGCCGGTCGCCGACCGAGGCCCCGGCCAGGTGCACCACGGCCTCGGCCCCTTCGAGCGCGGCCCGGTCGATCACCCCCGCCGACGGGTCCCAGAAAGCCTCTCCCGGCCCCGCGGGCTCCCGCCGGACCAGGCGGACGACCTCCCGCCCCTCGTCGCGCAGCGCCCCGACCAGCGCCGTACCGATCAGGCCCGAAGCCCCGGTCACGATGATCGCCATGCTGTCCACAGTACGCCAAAGGCCGGGCGGCCCCCCGAAGGAGCCACCCGGCCTTCACGTGCGATGACTACGCGAGCCCGAGCTGGGCCTCGAAGCGGCCCTCCTCCAGGCGACGCTTGATCGTCGTCAGGAAGCGGGCGGCGTCGGCGCCGTCGACCAGGCGGTGGTCGTAGGTCAGCGCCAGGTAGACCATCGAACGCACCGCGATGACCTCGCCCTCGGGCGTGTCGAGCACGACGGGCCGCTTGACGACCGCGCCGGTGCCGAGCATGCCCACCTGCGGCTGGTTGAGGATCGGCGTGTCGAACAGCGCGCCACGGCTGCCGGTGTTGGTCAGCGTGAACGTGCCGCCGGTGATCTCGTCGGGCGTCACCTGGTTGTTGCGGGTGCGCTCGGCCAGGTCGGTGACCTTGCGGGCGATGCCGGCGAGGTTGAGGTCGCCGGCGTTCTTGACGACCGCCGCGAGCAGGCCGCGCTCGGTGTCGACCGCGATGCCCAGGTTCTCCACGTCGAAGTACGTGACCTCGTTGGTCTCGTTGTTGATCGTGGCGTTGAGCTTGGGGTGCTGCTTGAGCGCCTCGACGGTGGCCATCGCGAAGAACGGGGTGAAGGTCAGCTTCACGCCCTCGCGGCGGAAGAAGTCGTCCTTCGCCCGCGCCCGGAGCTGGGCGATCTTCGTGACGTCGACCTCGACGACCGACGTGAGCTGCGCCGCGGTCTGCAGCGACTCGACCATGCGCTTGGCGATGGTCTGACGCAGCCGCGTCATCTTCTCCGTACGGCCGCGCAGCGTGGTGTCGACCTCGACCGGCTCGGGCGCCGCGGCGGCCGGGGCGGCCTGGGCGGCGGCGGGAGCCGGGGCGGCGGCGGCCGGCTGGGCGGCCGGAGCCGCGGCCGGGGCGGCCTGCTCGCGCTGGGACTTGGCGGCCTCCAGCACGTCCTGCTTGCGGATGCGGCCGCCGACGCCGGTGCCGCTGATCGAGTCGAGGTCGACGCCGTGCTCGTTGGCGAGCTTGCGCACCAGCGGCGTCACGTAGGGGCTGTCGCCCGAGGACGGCAGCGGCGTGGGCTCGGCGGCGGGCTGCTGCTGCGGAGCCGGGGCCTGCGGAGCCGGGGCCGGAGCGGCCTGCGGAGCCGGGGCCGGAGCGGCCTGCGGGGCCGGGGCCTGCGGGGCCGGAGCCGGAGCGGCCTGCTGGGGAGCGGGCTGGGCCGGGGCCGGCTGCGGGATGGAGGAGGCCGGGGGAGCCGGGGCGGGCTCGGGCTCCGGCTCGGGCTCGGGAGCGGCCTGCGGTGCCGGGGCGGCGGCGCCCGGCTGGGCGTTCTCGTCGATGATGGCGAGCTCGGCGCCGACCTCGACCGTCTCGTCCTCAGCCACGACGATCTTGGTGAGGACACCCGCGGAAGGCGACGGGATCTCGGTGTCGACCTTGTCGGTCGAGACCTCGAGGAGCGGCTCGTCGGCCTCGACGCGCTCGCCCTCCTTCTTCAGCCAACGGGTTACCGTGCCCTCGGTCACGCTCTCGCCGAGCTGGGGCATCTGTACGGAGACCGGCATCGTTATTCTTCTCTCGCGTTCTGATCTCGAGGGCTGGACTAGTTGTGTACGTGCAACGGCTTGCCGGCCAGGGCCAGCATCGCCTCACCGACTGCCTCGGACTGGGTCGGATGTGCATGGATGAGCTGGGCGACCTCTGCGGGCAGCGCCTCCCAGTTGTAGATCAGCTGGCCTTCCGTGACGAGCTCGCCGATGCGCCGGCCCACCATGTGGACGCCGACGACCGGGCCGTCCTTCTGGGCGATGACCTTCACCGCTCCGGAGGTGCCGAGGATCTGGCTCTTGGGGTTGCCGGCCAGGTCGTAGACCTGCTCGACGATCTCGATGCCGCGCTCGGCGGCCTGCGCCGACGTGATGCCGACCGAGGCCACCTCGGGGTCGGAGTAGGTGATGCGGGGCACGCCGGCGTAGTCGATCGGCGGCGGGTTGAGGCCGGCGATGTGCTCGGCCACCATGATGCCCTCGGCGAACCCGGCGTGGGCCAGCTGCAGCGTGGGGATCAGGTCGCCGATGGCGTAGACGCCGGGGACCGAGGTCTGGCAGTGCTCGTCGACCACGACGGCGCCGCGCTCGACGGTCACGCCCTGCTCCTCGAAGCCCATGCCGGACGACACCGCGCCGCGGCCGACCGCGACGAGCAGGATCTCGGCGTCGAGGGTCTTGCCGTTGGCCAGGGTGACGACGACGCCCGTCTCGGTGGTCTTGGCGGAGTCGAAGAAGACGCCCAGCTCGTACTTGATGCCGCGGCGGCGGAAGGCCCGCTCCAGCAGCTTGGAGCTGGACTCCTCCTCGGTCGGGAGCAGGTGCGGCAGCGCCTCGACGATGGTGACCTCGGCGCCGAAGGAGCGGTAGACGCTGGCCAGCTCGACGCCGATCACGCCGCCGCCCAGGACGATCACCGACGACGGCACGCGGTCCATCTTCAGGGTGTGCTCGCTGGTGATGACCCGCTCGCCGTCGATCTCCAGGCCGGGCAGCGTGCGGGGGGCCGAGCCGGTGGCCAGCACGAGGTTGGCGCCCTCGTAGACCTCCGAGCCCACCTGCACGCTGCGCGGGCCCACCAGACGGCCCTCGCCCTCGACCACCGTCACGCCCGCGCCCTTGAGCAGGCCCTGGACGCCCTTCCAGGCCCGCGTGACGATCTTGTCCTTGAACGCGTGCACGCCCTGGACGTCGATGCCCTCGAAGCTGGCCTTGACGCCGAAGGACGCGCTCTCGCGGGTCTCGTCGGCGACCTCGGCCGAGTGCAGCAGGGCCTTCGTGGGGATGCATCCCCTGTGGAGGCAGGTGCCGCCGATCTTGTCCTTTTCGATGAGGACGACCGACTTGCCCAGCTCGGCCGCCCGGAGGGCGCAGGCGTAACCGCCGCTGCCGCCACCTAGGACGACGATGTCATAGGCCACAGGAAGGCTCCTTGTCGGGGTGTTCGTGATGCCGTCATCTTTTCATTTGTTTCAGATGCTCGCGTGCCGCTCTGCGAGTCCGATGAGGGTGCGGGTGATGGCGCCGGTGCCGCCCTTGGGGGTGTAGCCGTACGCCTCGCCCTTGTTGTAGGCCGGTCCGGCCATGTCGATGTGCGCCCAGCGCACCCCGTCGGGCACGAACTCCTTGAGGAAGATGGCGGCGGTGAGCATGCCGCCGAAGCGCTCGGGGTGGAGGTTGGCGATGTCGGCGACCGGCGAGTCGAGGCCCTTGCGCAGCTCCTCCGGCAGCGGCATGCCCCAGGCGCCCTCGCCCGCGGCGGTGGCGGCCTCGACGACCAGCTCGCGGACGGCGTCGTCGTTGGCCATGACGCCCGCGGTGCGCCAGCCGAGCGCGACGATCTGCGCGCCGGTCAGCGTGGCGATGTCGACGATCAGGTCGGGGTCGTCCTCGGCGGCGCGCGCGATGCCGTCCATGAGCACCAGGCGGCCCTCGGCGTCGGTGTCGAGCACCTCGACGGTCTTGCCGCTGTAGCTGTGGATGACGTCGGAGGGGCGCTGGGCGGTGCCGCTCGGCAGGTTCTCGGCCAGGCAGAGGTAGCCGACGACGTTGACCGGCAGGCCGAGCCGGGCGATGCCGACCAGCGCGCCGAGCACGGCGCCCGCGCCGCCCATGTCGGACTTCATCCAGTCCATGGCGGCCGACGGCTTGAGCGACAGGCCGCCGGAGTCGAACGTGATGCCCTTGCCCACGAACGCCAGCGTCTTGCCCGCCTCGGGGTGGCTGTAGGCGACGCGGACCAGGCGCGGCGGGTTGACCGAGCCCTGGCCGACGCCGACCAGGCCGCCGTAGCCGCCGTCCTTGAGCTGCTTCTCGTCGAGGACCTCGACGCTCAGCCCGTGCTTGGCGCCCTCCTGCTCGGCGATCTCGGCGAACTTGGCCGGCCACAGGTCGGACGGCGGCGTGTTGACCAGGTCGCGGACGAGCGAGACCGACTCGGCCAGCACGCCGGCCCGCTCGGCGGCGGACTCGCCCCCGCCGGACAGGACGGTGATCTCGGAGACGGGGGCCTTCGGCGGCTCGCCCGTGCGGTAGCGGTCGAAGCCGTACGCGCCGAGCAGCGCGCCCAGCGCGACGGCCTCGGCCTGGGCGTCGTCGTCGGCCGGCAGGGCCAGCGCGGCGCGCGCGGTGCCGGCCAGCGACCGCACGGCGGCACCGGCGGCGCGGCGAAGGGACTCGTGGTCGGAGGAGTCGCCCAGGCCGACGGCGACGAGCACCGGGGCCTGGACGGCGCCGAACGTGGGCAGCTTGGCCAGCTCTCCGGGTTTGCCGGAGAAGCCGAGCGAGCTGAGGGAGGTGGCGAGGTTGCCGCCGAAAGCCGCGTCGAGGGACTCAGCGCCCGTGGCCGGGCGGGGGCCGTCCTGGCCGGGCCGGAAGCCGACGATCAGGGCGTCGGTGTCGACAGAGACTGGGTCTGCTGAGTTCAGCCGCACAGTGGTCACGTAAACCGATGCTATCCACGGTTTCTGCGTACTCACAAACAGGGGTTCATCCTACAAATGCTGGTCGGGCGCATTCCGTTTCATGGTGCTAGTGTCATTAGCATCATGTTGCTCGCGCTCGATCTCAACGACGCACGGCCCCTGCACGAACAGGTGGCCGGCGCCATCCGCCGCGCCATCGGCGAGGGCTCCTACACGCCCGGTGACCGCCTTCCGCCGGCCCGCGACCTCGCCAGGGCGCTCGGCATCAACCCCAACACCGTGCTGCGCGCGCTGCGCGACCTGCGCGACGAGGGGCTGCTGGAGTTCCGGCGGGGCCGCGGGGTCAGCGTCGCGGGCCAGGCCGACGGGCGCGCGCTGCTCGTGCAGCGCGCCCGGGAGCTGCTGGAGGAGGCCAAGAGGCACGGCTACCGCCGTGAGGACCTCATCACCATCCTGGAGGATCTGCCATGAACCCCCGAATCCCCGCGGCCGCGTGGGGCGCGGCCGTCACGGCGGCCCTGGTCCTGGGCCCCATGGGGCTGCGCGACCGGCTGCCCGACCCGCTGGCCACCCACTGGGGCGCGGCGGGCGTCGACGGCTCGGCGTCCTTCCAGGCCCACGTGCTGACGGTGGCGGCGGTGTGGACCGCGGTGTGGATCGCGTTCCTGGCCGTCGCCGCGCGGGGGTGGGCGCTGCGGCACCGGAACGGGCGGGCGCTGTGGTGGGGCGGGCTGTTCGGCGGCGGCGTCCTGGTGCTCGGCACGCAGGCCTCCACGCTGGCGGCCAACCTCGACGTGCCCGACTGGACGGCCGCGGACCTGCCGGGCTGGCACGTCCCGCTGGTCATCGCCGGGTCGCTCGGCGTGGGCGCGCTCGCGGGGTACCTCGGCAGGGGCGGGCCCGACCCGGTCGAGGCCGTTGCGCCGCCCCCGGCGCTGAAGCTGCGGCCCGGCCGCCGCACGGTCTGGGTCAGCCGGCTGGTCAACCCCTGGCTGGTCGCGCTGTCGCTGGTGGCCGCGGCGGCGGTCGTCGTGCTGTGCGGGCTGCGCCTGGCCGGCGTCCTGTCGCCGGCGACCCTGGCCTCCGCCCTGCCCGGGGCGGTGATCGTGCTGGTCGCGGGCCTGGCGTCGGCGACGCTGTCCGTACGGGTCGGCGACGACGCGCTCGTCATCGGCTTCGGGCCGTTCGGCGTCCCGGCGCGCCGGATCCCGCTGTCGCGGATCGACCGGGCCTGGACCGAGGATCGCAGGCCCAGCGAGGTCGGCGGCTGGGGCTTCCGCGGCCTGCCCGGCGCGGCCACCATCATGCTGCGCGGCGGCGAGTGCCTGGTCGTCGGCTACCGCTCAGGCGGGCGGCTGGCGATCAGCATCGACGACGCCGAGCGCGGCGCTTCCCTCATCAACGCCCTCGTCGCGGAGCGTGCACGGTCATGAGAAAACAGCTTCCCGTCTTCCTCGTCCTCGCCTTCGGGCTGTCCTGGCTGGTGGCGCTGCCCATCTGGCTCGGCGCGGGCCTCGGCTCGCCCGCGGCCAAGGGGCTGGCCGCGGTCATGATGTTCACGCCGACCGCCGGGGTGCTCGGGGCGTGGGCGCTGTCGCGCGCGCCCTGGCGGCGCTGGGCCGCCGAGACCGGCCTGACGCTGGGGGAGAGCAAGGGCCGCACCGGCCGGTACGTGCTTGCCGCCTGGCTGGGCGTGCCGCTGCTGATCGCCGTCTGCGCCGGGCTCAGCACCGCCGTCGGGCTGTTCCCGCTCGACCTCGACCGGTTCAGCCTGTTCCGGGCCCAGCTCGCGGCCGCGGGCGTGCAGCCGCCGGCCGACCCCGGCCCGGCGCTCTACCTGCAGATCGCCGTCGGCGTGCTGGCGGGCCCGGTGCTGAACGCGATCCCGGCGCTGGGCGAGGAGTGGGGCTGGCGGGGCTGGCTGCTGCCCCGGCTGTCGGCCACGTACGGCCCGCTCGGCGGCCTGGCGCTGTCCGGGGCGATCTGGGGGCTGTGGCACGCCCCGCTCACCCTGCTCGGCTACAACTACCCGAGCCTCGGGTCGTGGGCGGCGCTGCAGTTCACCGGCTTCTGCGTGCTGGCCGGGATCGCGATCGGCTGGCTGCGGCTGCGTACGGGCAGCGTGTGGCCCTGCGTGGTCGCGCACGGCTCGCTGAACGCGGTGCTGCCCGCCGTGCTGCTGCTCGGGGACGCCGCGGCCCCGCCCGACACCGCGGTGTCCGGGCTCACCGGGCTGGTCGGCTGGGTCCCGCTCGCGCTGCTGTGCGTGGTCCTCGTCCGCCGTCTGCCGGCCCGCGCCCCGCAGCCGGTCGCCTGACCCCGCGTCCGCTCGGCCCGGATCGCCGCTCAGCCCAGGATCGCGCACACCACCAGCGCGGCCGCCGTGCCGGTCTCCACCAGAGCGCCGAACACGTCCCCCGTGACGCCGCCGAGGCGCCGCCGGGCGTGCCGGAGCAGCAGCAGCGCCGCCCCGAGCCCGGCCGCCAGCGCGATCGGGGGCGCCCACGTCCCGGCCGCCAGCCCCAGCCCGGCGGTCACGGCCAGGGCGGCCGCCGTGGCCAGCCACGCCGCCGGATCGCTCACGGTGCCCGCCACCGTCGCCCCGAGCCCGCCGGGCCGGGCGGCGGGCACGTTCGCCCGGCACGCCCAGGTGAGCGCCAGCCGCCCGGCCACGCAGGCGGTCACCAGGGCGGGATAACCGGCCCCGGTCAGCGCCGCCGCCTGGACGAGCAGCGTGATGACCAGCGTCATCACCCCGAACGGCCCGATGTCCGACTTTTTCATGATGTCGAGGGCGTCGTTGGCGGGCCGGCCGCTGCCCAGGCCGTCGGCGAGGTCGGCCAGCCCGTCCAGGTGCAGGCCGCGGGTGAGCGTGGCCAGCAGCCCGAGCGCGAGCGCCGCGCCCAGCAGCGGCGGCCCCGGCAGCAGCAGCGCCAGGCCCGCCACCGCGCCGAGCCCCAGCCCGACCGCGGGGGCCGCCACCATGGCGGGCCCGGCGATCTCCCGATCGACCCGGTCGACCCGCACCGGAACGGCGCTGAGCATGCCGATCGCGAAGCGCAGCCCATGGGTCAGCTCAGCAAGCGGCATAACGCCCGATCCTAGGGCCGACTAATGTGGCGGGAATGCACGTGCTTGAACTCGAAGGTGTAGCTGTCCGGGTTGTCGGCAAAACGCTGCTCGACGGCATCGACTGGCAGGTGGCGTACGGCGACCACTGGGTGATCCTCGGCCCCAACGGCGCGGGCAAGACCACCCTGCTCTCCCTGGCCGGGGCGGTGCGCCACCCGAGCGAGGGCGCGGTCAGCGTGCTCGGCCACCGGCTCGGCCGGGTCGACCTGCGGGAGCTGCGCCGCCACATCGGCCTGGTCGCGGCCAGCCAGCGGCTGATCGACGAGGACCTGCTGGAGGAGGAGGGCGCCACCGCCCACACGGTGGTCCTGACCGGCCACACCGGCACGAGCGTCCCGTTGTGGGACAAGTACGGCGACAACGAGCGCGAGCGCGCCACCCGCCTGCTGGCCGACCTGGGCTGCAAGGACCTGGTCGAGCGCCCGTTCCGGGTGTGCTCGCAAGGGGAGCGGGCCCGGATCAGGGTGGCCAGGGCGCTCATGGCCGAGCCCGCCGTGCTGCTGCTCGACGAGCCGTTCGCCGGGCTCGACCTGCCGGCCCGCGAGGACCTCGTCACGGCGGTCGAGCAGCTGGCCGCCACCCGTCCGGTGCTGACCACGGTCACGGTGACCCACCACCTGGAGGAGGTGCCCGCGACCACCACGCACGCGCTGCTCATGCGCGACTCGCGGCTGCTGGCCGCCGGGCCGGTGTCGGAGGTGCTCACGCCCGGCCTGCTGTCCGAGTGCTTCGGCCGTCCGCTGCACGTCGACCGCCTCGACGGCCGCTGGTACGCCCGAGCCGTCCGCCCGTAGCCCCGGCGCCCGGGGGCCACTCACAGTTCCAGAAGGCGTCCCGCGACCACCAGGGCGACGTACTCGGACTCGGCGGCGAGCCGTTCGTTGAGCCTGCCGAGCGCGTCCCTGAAGGCCCGGCCGGCGGACGTGGCGGGCACCACGCCCATCCCCACCTCGTCCGAGACCGCCACGAGCGGCACCGGCGTGCCGCGCCACGCCTCGACCAGCTCCGCGCAGCGCCGGGCGACCGGCGTGCGGTCGCCGTCCCAGGCCCCGTGCTCGTCGAACACCGCCGCCAGCCACGTGCCCAGCCCGTCGATCAGCAGGGGCGTGCTCGCCGCCGCGATGACCCCGGTCAGGTCCGTCGTCTCCACCGTGTCCCAGTGAGCTGGCCGCCGTTCCTTGTGCGCCCGTACCCGCGCCGCCCATTCGCCGTCCGCCGCGCCGTCGCCGCCGGTGGCGACATAGGTGACGTACGGCTCGGCCGCCAGCCGCAGCTCCGCCTCGGCCGACTTGCCCGATCTGGACCCGCCGAGCAGCAACGCCCGCCGCGGCGGCGTCCCGCGGACCGTTCCGCCGCTCTCCAGGACCGTCCCGTCCGGCACGGCCACCGCCCCCCACAACCGCAGCCGCCTGGCCAGCTCCTCCTCCGACCTGATCCGGTGGTCCAGCCACGCGGCCACCACGGTGGTCCGGTCGTCGGCCAGCCCGGCGCGGCGCAGCTCGCCGAGCCGCTGCGGGCGGTCCAGCAGGTCCAGGACGACGACGTCGTAGCGGGCGGGGCCGTCCGAGGGGGCCTCCCGGCCCGGGGGCAGGCACAGCAGCGCCGCGCCGTCGGCCGTCACCAGGCCGAGGCCGTCGCCGAACGCGCCGGGGCCGGTGAAGGGGAACCGCGCCGCGTCGTCCACGAGCAGGTCGAAGGGGCGGCGACGGGGTTGGGGGAGCCGGGCGCACGAGGCGCACGGGCACCCGTCCACCGGCCAGCCCTGCGCGCCACCGGTCCCGGAGAGAAGAAGCTTCACCGCCCTGAGGCTACCGACCACCCCGACCAGCCAATCGGCCTGACCGGCCCGAACCCGCCTTACGGGCCTGAACCGACCTGACCGGCCCGAACCGGCCCGAACCGGCCTGCCCGGCCCTCAGGAGATAGCGGGTCAGCCGGTGCGGCGGCGGGCGGCCAGGGCCGTGCCCCCGGCGAGCAGCAACAGCACGCCCGCGCCGCCCGCGATCAGCAGCGCCGGAACCCCGCCGGGCGCGCCCGCGGGCCCGGCGGCCCGCTCGGCGGCGCCCGCCTCCCGGGACGAGGCGGTCCCACCTTGGGACGGGACGCTCCCCACGCCCTGCGACGGGACCGCCCCCACCCCCTGGGACGGGTAGCCGCTGACCGACACGACCTCGCCGCGCCCGTTCACGCCGACCCTGGCCGCGGAGGCCAGGAGCTGGGCGGCGGTCGCGTCCTCGGCGCCCGTGACGCAGCGCAGCAGCGGGTGCGCCGGCGGCCGGTCACCCGGCGGCACGTCGCCCTCCCCGTCCCCGAAGTCCACCGCGACCGCCACCCGCTTGTGCCCCGAGCCGGCCGCGTCCTGGACGCACACCGCCGGGAACGACGGCAGCTCACCCCCCGGCGGCTCGCCCACCGACCCGTCGGCCGAGACCGCGAAGCGCCACCCGACGACCGAGCCGTCCGCCGGCTCGTACGCGGCCGTGGACGCCAGCCACGCCGTGCCGTCGCTGCGCCAGACCCCCCACAGCCGCACGGCCCCCGGCGCGGGACCGCCGGGCCGCGAGGAGGGTGAGCCGAGCGCGGAGGAGGGGAGAAGGATCACGGCGGCCGCCCCCAGGACGACCGCCGCGGCAACACGGCCCGCGCGCAGCATCGATGGACCTCCGAGCTCGGGAGTAGGGTTCCAGTGCCGTCGGAGGGAAGGCGCCGGCGAACCCGCGGAGAAGGAGCGTATGGCATGACATGGCGGTGGCGTTATGAAAATGCAAATGGTGGTGAGGTGACGGACCGCCCTTTGCCGCGAGAGGTTTTTCCGAGTCAGGCCGATGCGGAGTCCTGGCTCGGGGAGAACTGGCGTGACCTGCTCGAATCCGGCGTCGAGCAGGTGGCGCTGCTCGACGAGGACCGCGTCGAATACACGGGATTGTCATTGCGTCCGGAGTGATCCGCGAGAAAACGGAAACCCCTTGAGCGCATTGCGGCTCAAGGGGTTTTCCGTTTCACCGGGTCACTCCGGACGGTTCCGGGTCACGGACGGGTGGCGGGGCTCACCGTCTTGGCCGGGTCGCGCTCCACGACCGTGCCGAGCACGTCGTCGATGCGCTTGAGCACGTCGTCCTCCAGCTTGACGCCGGCCGCCTTGACGTTGTCGCGCACCTGCTCGGGGCGGGTGGCGCCGACGATGGCGCTGGAGACGTTCGGGTTCTGCAGCACCCAGGCCACGGCGAGCTGGGCCATGGTCAGGCCGAGGTCGTCGGCGATCGGACGCAGTTCCTGGACGCGGGTGAGCACGTCGTCGTTCATGTACCGCGCGATCATGGCGCTGCCGCTCGCGTCGGTCGCCCGCGAGCCCTGCGGAGGCTGCCGGCCGGGCAGGTACTTGCCGGTGAGCACGCCCTGCGCGATCGGCGACCAGACGATCTGGCCGATGCCCTCGCGCTCGCTCAGCGGCACGACCTCCGACTCGATGACCCGCCACAACATCGAGTACTGCGGCTGGTTCGACACGATCCGGTCGAAGCCCATCTCGTCGGCGATCTTCAGCGCGCGGCCGATCTGCTCGGCCGTCCACTCGCTGACGCCGACGTAGAGGACCTTGCCCTGGCGGACGAGGTCGTCGAAGGTCTTGAGGGTCTCCTCAAGGGGCGTCTCGTTGTCGAAGCGGTGGGCCTGGTACAGGTCGACGTAGTCGGTCTGGAGGCGGCGCAGCGAGGCGTGGATCGACTCGGTGATGTGCTTGCGGGACAGCCCGCGGTCGTTCTTGCCGGGGCCGGTGGGCCAGTAGACCTTGGTGAAGATCTCCAGCGACTCCCTGCGGACGCCCTTGAGCGCCCGGCCGAGCACCTCCTCGGCTTTCGTCCCCGCGTAGACGTCGGCGGTGTCGAAGGTGGTGATGCCCTCGTCGAGCGCCGCCTGCACGCACAGCTTGGCGGCGTCCTCCTCGACCTGGGAGCCGTGGGTGAGCCAGTTGCCGTAGCTGATCTCACTGACCATGAGACCACTGCGGCCGAGGTGTCGGAATTCCATACGTTCGACCTTAGAGCGTCACATGAGCCGATTCGATTCGGGATAGGGTGCGCGACGTGCTCAAGCTCGTCCGCCAGGCTCTCACCGCGGCCGTCCTGATCGCCCTCGCGGTGCGGTTGCGCCGCCGGGCCCGCCTGCCGCGGGCCGAGCCGCCGCCGTCCGTCCCGGCGCCCGCGCCGCGGCGCCGAGGTGCGGGAACGGTCCTGTCGTGGCTGGTCATCGCGGTCGTCGTGACCCTGACGCTGGGGGTCGCCCTGATGGGCACGTCGGTGCAGGACGGCGCCCTGGCCCTCATGCGCGCCGTCACCGAGCAGCAGGCCGACCCCGAGCCCGCGACGCCCGTGACGCCCGTGGAGCCCCCGGCCGACCCCGCGGCACCGGCACAGCCCGCACAGACCACGCAGCCCGCACAGACCCTGCAGACCGTGCAGCCCACGCCAGCCGCCTCCGCCGCCCAGGCGCCCAACTGCGCGCCCCGGCGCCGCCCGATCGACCCCCGCCGGGTCGCCCCCGACGTCAAGCGGGCCGTGGACGCCCAGTGGCGCCGCATCGAACGCTGGCTCAGGAGCAACGCCCCCCGCACCTACCGCACGCTCGGCGGCCCGGTCAGGGCGCGCACGATCGCCGTGGCCGAGTCGCAGATGGGCGTGGACTTCCCCGACGCCCTGCGCGCCTCCCTGCTGCGCCACAACGGCGCGCGCGGCGCCGGCGTCCTGGGCTTCCGTCCCGGGGCCGGCGACCACCTCACCGTCCGCGGCATCAGGGACGCCTGGCGCGAGCTGTGCGCCAGCCGTCCGGCCGGGTCGTGGGACGGCCTGCTGATCCCGATCCTGTCCTACACGGCCGCCGACGGCGCAACGGCGTACGCCACCGTGAGCTCGGCCGACGGGACGGTGGCCGGGGTCACGGGCAGGCGGCTGCGGTCGTCGTACACGCTGCTGCGGACCGTCGCCGACGCCCTCGAACGGGGCGGCGCGATCGACGGCCGCCGCCCGGTGGTCACCGGCGGCCTCCTGCGCTGGAGACCGTCCCGCTGAGCGGCCGGGACCCGGCCCGCGGGACGGCCGGGAAGGCGCGGAAGGCGGGAAGCGAGAGTGCCCACCACCGGACGGTGATGGGCACGCGGGCGTCGCCGATAAGCCGTTTCCCGAAAAATCGGGAAAACGGGGCTACTTCTTGGGCGGCGCGGGCCGCCCGCCCGGCAGCACCGTGGGCGGCGGGAACCGCAGCTTGCGGATCTGCAAAGCGCGCATCGCCGCGTAGAAGCCGACGCCCTTCACGCTCTCGTCCGGGAGCTTGGCCGCGACCTCCTTCTTCACCTTCCACGCCACGTAGAGGGAGGTGGCCAGGACGCCGATCATCATGATCGGCCAGCCGACCGCGATGACGATGTTGAGCACCTTGGCGCGGATCTCGATCGGCCACGGGATCCAGGTCGCCAGCAGGATCAGTAGCGAGAACGGCAGGAAGTACTGGCTGGGCAGGCGCCGCGAGTCGACCCAGTCGCGGGCGAACTTGCGCCCCGGACCCTTGTCGCGAACCGGGAGATAACGCTCGTCACCTGCGAGCATGCCCTTGCGGGCCCGGTCGCGCTCGGCGGCCTGCTTGGCGCGCATCTGCCGATAGGCCTCCTTGCGGTCCTTCGGCGCGGAGACCGGCTGGCGTCGTCTGCCCTCGGCATCCCGGCGCTTGGGTGTGGGACGACCTTTACCCTGGGGCTTAGGATCGTCAACGGGGACGGGGGTGTCGTCCACGGAGGTTTGGGATCGGCGTCGCAACACACGTCAACCCTACCTGGACTGCAACTTAGTGACGCCCCCGTGCGTTATGCGTAGGGTAATCCCAAGGCGGCTGCGCTGCATTGGGTGAACACCAGCACGACCTAGAAGGGGACGGCCGACGCGCATGAGCGTGATGAAGAGACTTTCGATGATCTTCAAGTCCAAGGCCAACAAGGCCCTGGACAAGATGGAGGATCCGCGCGAGACGCTTGACTACTCCTATCAGCGGCAGCTCGAGTTGCTGCAGAAGGTGCGTCGAGGGGTGGCCGACGTGGCCACCTCGCGCAAGCGGGTAGAACTGCAGATCAACGGCCTGGAGGCGCAGGCCAGGCGCTATGAGGACCAGGGCCGCAAGGCGCTGTCCGTCGGGCGCGAGGACCTCGCGCGCGAGGCACTGCAGCGGCGGTCCAATCTGCAGGGGCAGATGGCCGACCTCAAGGTCCAGCACGACAACCTGCAGGCCGAGGAGGAGAAGCTGACCACGGCTTCCCAGCGGCTGCAGGCCAAGGTCGACTCCTTCCGCACGAAGAAGGAGACGATCAAGGCGACCTACACCGCCGCCGAGGCCCAGACGCGCATCAACGAGGCGTTCTCCGGCATCTCCGAGGAGATGGGCGACGTCGGCCTGGCGATCCAGCGCGCCGAGGACAAGACGGCGCAGATGCAGGCCCGCGCGGGCGCGATCGACGAGCTGCTGGCCAGTGGCGCGCTCGACGACTTCAGCGGCACCCGCGGCGACGACATCCAGGCCGAGCTCGACCGCATGGGCGGCGGCATGGACGTCGAGCTGGAGCTGGCCCGCATGAAGGCCGAGCTGGGCCAGGGCCCGGCGCCCAAGAGCGCCATCGAGCAGGGGCAGCCCCAGCAGCAGGCCCAGCCGCAGCAGGGTCACACCCAGCAGCTGCGTCAGCCCGGGGAGAACGCATGATCGTCAGAATCATGGGCGAGGGCCAGGTCGAGATCTCGCCGGACGACATCGTGGTGCTCAACGAGCTCGACAGCGAGCTGGAGGCCGCCATCGAGACCGGTGACGAGGGGGCCTTCCGCGTCAAGCTGCACGCGTTGCTCGACAAGGTGCGCCATGTGGGCAAGGCGCTTCCCGACGACAGCCTTGAGCCGTCAGAGCTGATCCTTCCCCCCGCGGACGCCTCGATCGAGGAGGTCCGGGAGATGCTGGGCGACCAAGGCCTCATTCCGGGCTGAGTCCCGTGGGCACGCGGTTCGCGTCCGACAGCGGCCTGACCCGCCGCATGGTCGTGACGATGTTCCTGCTGGGGTTGCTCTACGTGGCGTTCGTCGGCGTGCTGATCGCCCTCGGCGTGCGCGCGCTGACCGTGCTGGTGCTCGCCGGGGGGCTGCTGCTGGTGCAGTACTTCCTGTCCGACCGCATCGCCCTGTTCGCGATGCACGGACGGGAGGTCTCCCCACAGGAGGCCCCCGAGCTCCACGGCCTCATCGACCGGCTGTGCGCGCTGGCGGACATGCCCAAGCCGCGGGTGGCGATCGCCGACTCCGACGTCCCGAACGCCTTCGCGACCGGCCGTAACCAGAAGCGGGCCGTCGTCTGCGTGACGACGGGCATCCTGCGCCGCCTGGAGCCTCAGGAGCTCGAAGGCGTCCTGGCGCACGAGCTGTCGCACGTCGCCCATCGCGACGTCGCCGTCATGACGATCGCCTCGTTCCTCGGCATCGTCGCCGGGCTGATGACGAGGTTCGCCCTGTACGCCGGCTTCGGCGGACGCCGGGACAACGGCCAGGGCGGCGTGCCGGTCGGGCTGATCATCATGCTCGTCTCGATCGTCGTGTACGCCATCAGCTTCCTGCTCACCCGGGCCCTGTCGCGCTACCGCGAGCTGGCCGCCGACCGGGCCGGAGCCCTGCTCACGCAGCGTCCCTCGGCCCTGGCCAGCGCGCTGACCAAGGTCACCGGCGACATGGCCAGGATCCCGACCACCGACCTGCGCGAGGCGGCGCCGTTCAACGCCTTCTACTTCGCGCCGGCCCTGGCCAGGGGGGAGACGCTGGCGAACCTGTTCTCCACGCATCCGCCGCTGGAGCGCCGGCTCGAACTCCTCGCGTCCATCTCCAAGCAGCTCGGAAGGGGCTGAGGCGGCATGGGCTGGCTCGACTCGCTGCTGGGCCGGTCCAAGCCGGTCAAGCCCAACCTCGACGCGCTGTTCGCGCTGCCGTCCGCGGCCGTGACGCTCCAGGCCGCGACCGGTCTCGTCCCCACCGGTCTCGGCTCGGTGTCGTTCAGGGCCGCGGAGGGCGGCGCGTTCGCCACGCTGGAGAGCGACGTCAAGGCGCTGCTCGGCGGGCGCGTCGAGGAGTCCGACGACGGCTACGGCTACACCTGGCTGCTGGTCCGCCGCGCGCCGGACGACGTCAGCGACCTGGTCACCGAGCTGCACGCGGTCAACTCCTCGCTGGAGTCGGCCGGGTTCGGGCCCTCGCTGCTGTGCTCGCTGGTGTCGTTCGCCGACCCGGCGGGCAGGCGGCTGGCGGTGGTCTACCTGTACAAGCGCGGCACGTTCTACCCGTTCGCGCCGCTGCCCGGGAACAGGCGCGACAACGCCCTCGAACTGCAGGCCAGAGGCGCCCTGGACGGCGAGCTGCCGCTGGAGGCCGACCTCGGCCGATGGTTCCCGGTATGGGGTGCTCCGGGCCTTTGACCACGGATGGTGTTCTAATCATCACGTGGAGCGAAGGTTGTTCGTCGCCGCGGCCTCGGCGCTCATCGTGGCGGCCGTGCTGTACAGCGCCTGGATCACCGGCCAGTTCACCACGCCCGCCGTGGACAGGACCGACGGCTACGTGAGCGAGCTGGCCGCCCGCGACCAGCCGTGGACGCGCCTGTTCCGGGTCAGCGACGTGCTGTCCGGGCTGGCCTGCCTGGCCGCGGTGGCGACGGTGCCCAGGGTGGCGCGCGAGTGGGCCGGCTGGCTGGCGCTGGCCGCCTTCGGGCTGCTGACGGTCGTCTCCGGCCTGGTCCCGCTCGACTGCGCCGTGCTCAGCGACCCCACCTGCCGCGGCGAGGGGGTCTCGCACCGGCTCCACATGGTGGCCGGCGCGCTGGCCATGACGGCCGTGCTGACCGCGATGGCGGTGCTGTCCGCGCACTGGCGCTCGTGGGTGTCGTGGTTGTTCACCGGCCTGAGCGCGGGGGCGACCGGGCTCATGCTGGCCGCCCTGGCCGCCGGGCGGCTGGCCGGCGTCGCTCACCGGATCCAGCTCACGATGGTCGCCGTCTGGGTCGTGTACGTGGCGCTCAGGCTGCTCGTCCACGACGACGACGAGGCTCCCGGCGGCCCCCCGCACGTCCTGGACCAGGGGGCGGGCCCCGGCGTGCTCATCACGGCGGGCCTCGGCGGCGCCTGGTTCCACTGGGACGCCGTGGCCGCCGGCCTGGCCGCCTGCCACCGGGTCGTCCGCTTCGACCGTCCGGGGCTCGGCCTCAGCCCGCCGGCGACCGACCGGCCCACCCTGTACGGCGAGGTGGCCCGGCTGGCCGCGCTGGCCCCCGCGCAGCCGTCCCAGATCACGCTGGTCGCGCACGGCCTGTCCTGCTGGCACGCCGAGGCGTTCGCCCGGTTGCACCCGCTCTGCGTGGCCAAGCTCGTCCTGGTCGACCCCAGCCCGCCGCCCGTGCGCCGGCCGCTCGCGCTCGCCGCCGTCCTGGGCGCGTGGCTGCCCGCGCTCGGCGGCACGTGGGGCGCGAACGTGCTGGCCCGCCTGACCGGGCCGCCGGCGCACCGCCTGGTCACGGGCATGGGCGACCCCTTCGGCGTGTACCGGATGGGCAAGGTGCCCGCGGCGGTGGCGGGGGAGTGGCTGGCCCGCCGCGACATGGCCGCCGATCTCCGCGACATCCGGGCCGGTCATCCCTTTCCCGACATCCCGGTCACCGTGCTCGGCGCGGGCGGCCGGGACGCCCGCAGGCAGAGCCTGGCGGCCTGCCTCGACGCCAAGCTGGTGCTGCTGCCCGGCTCGGGACACCAGGTCGAGCTGGACGATCCGGGCGCGATCGTCGACGCCGTATGAGCCGCCGTATGAGCCGGAGTGTGAGCCGCCATGTGAACCGGCCGTGGGCGGGGGCAGGACTCGCCCGTAGGATCGAGGCGAACCCAGTCGAGGGGGGCAGGCGTGGACATCTCCGTCGTCGGTGAGGGCAGCGTGCAGGCCGCGCCCGACGTCCTGCGGTTGCTGGCGGGCGTCGAGGTGCGCAGGGCGTCGGCGTCCGAGGCGTTCACGGCGGTCAGGGCCGCCGCGGCCCGGCTGGCCGACGCGCTGGCCGGGGCCGGCGTCGCGGCCCACGACGTGCGCACGGTCGAGCTCTCGCTCGGCCCCGAGTACGAGGTCTACCCGAAGGTCTCCGCCTACCGGGCGGCCCAGGGCGTCGAGGTGGTGGTCAGGGACCTGTCGCGGGCCGACGCCGTCATCGACACGGTCGCCGGCGTGGGCGAGGAGGCCCGGCTCAACGGCGTGGCCTTCGAGCTGTCCGACCCGGCGTCGGTGCTCGGCGAGGCCAGGACGAGGGCGTTCAGGGACGCCGCGGCCAAGGCCGCCCACTACGCCGAGCTGGCCGGACGCCCGCTCGGCCCGGTCGTGTCGATCTCCGAGGAGGTCAGGGGCGGCCCCCAGCCGCTGGTGGCGATGGCCGCGGCGGCCGAGAGCGCGTCCTCGGTCAGCCCCGGCCGCCAGACGCTGACGGTCGGCGTCCGCGTCGGCTACGACTTCGCCTGACCGCGCCGTACCGTACCGGACGGGGCCGGAAAGAGCCGGGCCCGCGGCGAGGGCGGGCGCTCCTCGCCACGGGCCCGGCCCGTCGGGGGAGGGCGTTACGGGAGCGCCAGCATGCGGTCCAGCGCGACCCTGGCCCAGTGCGCGGTGTCCTCGTCCACCGTGATCCGGTTGACGACGTCGCCCAGCACGAGCGACTCCAGCGCCCACACCAGGTGCGGCAGGTCGATCCGGTTCATCGTGGAGCAGTAGCAGACCGTCCGGTCCAGGAACGAGACGTTCTTGTCGGGGAACATCGCGCCCAGCCGCTTGACCAGGTTCAGCTCGGTGCCGACGGCCCAGCTCGACCCGGCGGGAGCGGCCTGGAGGGTCTTGATGATGTGCTCGGTCGAGCCCACGTGGTCGGCCTTGAGCACCACCTCGTGCCGGCACTCGGGGTGGACCAGCACGTTCACGCCGGGGATGCGCGCGCGCACGTCGTCGACGGACTCGGCCGTGAAGCGGCCGTGCACCGAGCAGTGGCCCTTCCACAGGATCATCCGCGCCCGGTCGAGCTGCTCGCGGGTCAGCCCGCCGCCGGGGCGGTGGGGGTTCCAGACCACGCAGTCCTCCAGGGACATGCCCATCTCGAGCACCGCCGTGTTGCGCCCGAGGTGCTGGTCGGGCAGGAACAGCACCTTGCGGCCCTGCTCGAACGCCCAGTCCAGGGCCCTCCTGGCGTTGGAGGAGGTGCACACCACGCCGCCGTTGCGCCCGCAGAACGCCTTGATGTCGGCGCTGGAGTTCATGTACGTGACGGGGACCACCTCGCCGGCCAGACCGGCGTCCTCAAGGGCCTCCCAGCACTCCTCCACCTGGTCGAACGTGGCCATGTCGGCCATGGAGCACCCGGCGGCCAGGTCGGGCAGCACCACCTTGTGGGCCTCGCCGGTGAGGATGTCGGCGGACTCGGCCATGAAGTGCACGCCGCAGAAGACGATGAACTCCGCCTCGGGCCGCGCGGCGGCCTGCTGGGCCAGCTTGAAGGAGTCGCCGGTCACGTCGGCGAACTGGATGACCTCGTCGCGCTGGTAGTGGTGGCCCAGCACGAACAGGCGGTCGCCCAGCGCCTCCTTGGCCTTGCGGGCGCGCTCGACCAGGTCAGGGTCGGACGCGGGCGGCAGCTCGCCGGGGCAGTCGACGCCCTTCTCGCTGTGCGGATCGGCGCCCTGCCCGAGGACGAAGAGCGGCAGCCCAGTCTGGGTGGCCATCGCCATACCCCCTTATCGTCGGTTTGACGATACTCACTATGACACATGGACGAACGTGGTTATTCCGGGGGTAGGGGACCCGGGAATGTGTGGCATGGGCGAGGTGTTGGTAGCGTCATCAGTAGGACGTCGGAAACAGACAGCCGGGTTAGGGAGTCAGCAGATGACGGTTGAGAGCAGCGAGACCACGACGCAGGGCCTGATCCTGACTGACGCGGCCGCCGCGAAGGTCAAGAGCCTGCTGGAGCAGCAGGGTGAGGAAGGTCTGCAGCTGAGGGTCGCCGTGCAGCCGGGTGGTTGCTCCGGCCTGCGCTACCAGCTCTTCTTCGACGACCGTTCCATGGACGGTGACGTGGTGACGGACTTCGGCGGTGTCAGCGTGGTCACCGACCGCATGAGCGCCCCCTACCTGATGGGCGCCAGCATCGACTTCGTCGACACGATCGAGAAGCAGGGCTTCACCATCGACAACCCCAACGCCACCGGCTCCTGCGCCTGTGGCGACTCGTTCAACTAAGGGGTCACGGCTTCGGCCTGTGGGGTCCCGCCCGCCTTTGTGCGAGCGGGACCTTCGCGTATTCTCGTGGGGCTCATTGGCCTGCTGACAACGAGGAAGAAGAATCCCGTGCGCATCGCCGTAACCGGCTCCATCGCGACAGACCACCTGATGACGTTCCCAGGAAGCTTCGGCGATCAGCTCATCGCCGAGCAGCTCGACCGGGTGTCGCTCTCGTTCCTGGTCGACGACCTTCAGATCCGTCGCGGCGGCTGCGCGGCCAACATCGCCTTCGGCATGGGCTGCCTCGGCCTCAAGCCGATCCTGGTGGGCGCCGTCGGCAACGACTTCGCCGACTACCGCTCCTGGCTGGAGCGTCACGGCGTCGACTGCGAGTCCGTGCACATCTCCGAGACGCAGCACACCGCGCGCTTCCTGTGCACCACCGACGAGCACCACAACCAGATCGCCTCCTTCTACACCGGGGCGATGGCCGAGGCGCGGCTGATCGAGCTGCAGCCGGTCGCCTCCCGCCTCGGCGGCCTCGACCTGGTGCTGATCAGCCCCAACGACCCCGACGCGATGCTGCGGCACACCGACGAGTGCCGCCAGCGCGGCATCCCCTTCGCCGCCGACATCTCCCAGCAGCTCGCCCGCATGGAGGACGAGCAGATCAGGCAGCTCGTCGACGGCGCCGCCTACCTGTTCTCCAACGACTACGAGAAGGGGCTCATCGAGCAGAAGACCGGCTGGTCCGACGAGGAGATCCTCGACCGGGTCGGCGTCCGCGTCACCACGCTCGGCCCCAAGGGCGCCGTCATCGACCGCAAGGGCGAGCCGTCCATCCAGGTCGCCCCGGCCCCCGAGCGCGGCAAGGCCGACCCCACGGGCGTCGGCGACGCCTTCCGGGCCGGCTTCCTGTCCGGCCTGGCCTGGGGCCTGCCGCTGGAGCGCTGCGGCCAGATCGGCAACCTGACGGCCACGCACGTGCTGGAGCGCGTCGGCGGTCAGGAGTACGAGCTGGGGCAGAAGGTCTTCCTGGAGCGCTTCACGGCCGCCTACGGCGCCGAGGCCGCGGCCGACATCGCCGGCCACGTGCGCTGCTACCACCCCTGACATGCGTGCGCCCCGCCCGCCCGCAGGCGTGGCGGGGCGGTCCCCGTACGGGTGTCAGCGCTTGGCGTACACCCGGTGCACGAACTCGGCGAGCTGGTCGTCCGGCAGGCACCGGGCGAGGTCGGCCTCGCTGATCATGCCGACGATCCGTTCGTTCTCCAGCACCGGCAGCCGCTTGATCTGGTTCTGCTCCATGCGCGACAGCGCCTCCTGCACGGTGGCGTCCGCCGTCACCCAGACCAGGCCGGTCGCCAGCTCGCCCGCCGTCACCTGCGCGGGGTCGTGACCGGCCGCGACGCACTTGATCACGATGTCGCGGTCGGTGATGATGCCGGTCACCCGGTCGTCGGGGCCGCACACGGGCAGCGCGCCCACGTCGTTGCTGCGCATCATCTGGGCCGCCCGGTCGAGCGTCTCGTGCGCGGCGATGCACTCCGCGCCCGTGCTCATCACGTCGCGGGCGGTCTCGTTCCCCTTGGCCATGTTCTCCCCCGAATGGTCGATGTGCCGTCAGGGGAGGGCTCTACCCACAAACCGTCAGTAGTTGCGCATCACGTGGATCGCCCAGCCGCCCTCGGGCAGCTCGTACGAGGCCACATGGCGGTGGGACTTCAGCCGGCACCACGCCGGCACGTCGGTGTAGGCCGCCGGATCGTCGGCCAGCACCGCCACCACGGCGTTGAGCGGCACGTGGTTGATCTGCTCGGCGAGCATGATGATCGGGATCGGGCACTTCTTCCCGAGCGCGTCGATCGTCAATGACGGCTGAGTTACCTCGGTCATGCGACTCCTGCGTCGTGCCGGATGCGGCGCACCAGATCGGGCAGCACGGCCAGGAACCGGTCGACCTCGGCCGCGGACGTGCCCCTGGGCAGCGACACCCGGACATTTCCATGCGTCAGCACGCCCATCGCTTCGAGGACGTGCGATGGACGAAGCGTACTAGCGGTGCACGAGCTTCCGGACGATACGGCGAATCCCGCCTTGTCCAGCTCGGTGAGCAGCGCCTCGCCGTCGACGTAGAGACACGAGAAGGTCACGATGTGGGGCGCCCGGACGACCGGGGCGCCGATCACCTCGACGTCCGGCACGACCTTCGGCACGGTCTCCCTGATCCGGGCGACCAGCGTGGACAGCCGCGCCTGCTCCTGCGCCGCCTCGGCGCTCATCGCGCGCAGCGCCGCCGCCGCGGCCACGATGCCCGGCACGTTCTCGAAGCCCGGCACCCGCCGCCGCTCGCGCTCGTCCTCGGGCAGGAACGAGCGGAACCGGGTGCCCTTGCGCACCGCCAGCACGCCGACCCCGGCCGGGCCGCCCCACTTGTGGGCGCTCGCCGTCAGCACCGACCAGCCCGGCGGGATCGGCATGCGGCCCGCGGTCTGGGCCGCGTCGACCAGCAGCGGCACCCCGCTCGCCCGGCACGCGGCGGCGGCCTCGGCGACCGGCTGCACCGTGCCCACCTCGTGGTTGGCCGTCTGGAGGCAGGCCAGCGCCGTGCCGGGACGCGCGACCGCCTCGGTGAACGCGTCGAGGTCGACCCGCCCCTCCAGGGTCACGCCCACGGTCTCGACCGTGCCGCCGTCGCGTTCGTGCACGCCGGCCGCGTGCAGCACGCTGGAGTGCTCGACCGCGCTGGTGACCAGATGACGCCCGACCCTGCGCCTGCCGTGTAGGGTGCCGAGCACGCCGAGATGCGCGGCCTGCGTGCCGGACGAGGTGAACGACACCTCGTCGGGGCGCGCTCCGAGCGCCTCGGCCACCTCCGTGCGGGCCTGCTCCAGCAGCAGGTGAGCGCGGCGGGCCTGGGTGTACAGTCTCGCGGGGTCGGCCCAGCCGACGTCGATCGCCGCCAGCAGCGCCTCGCGTGCCTGAGGGTGCAGCGGCTCGCTCGAGGCCGCGTCGAAATACGCCACGAGACTCATCGTCCCACTTGCGGCGCCATCGAGGGGTCGCGCGGTAGGGCGGGACACCTGCACGCTAATGTGTCTGCAATCAGCTGTGCATTTGGAAATACGAGCACCCAAGGGAAAGACTCTTGGGCTTCATCTGTGGGGTAGGCGATCCGTGAGTCCGACTCGCCGTACGACGCGGCGTTCGTTGGCCCGGCGCAGGGTGCCGCGCGCCGCCGCTTTGGCGTTGCTGCTGGCCACTGCTACGGCGTGTGCTAATGACGTTCCCAAGTTCGACTGGTCCAACGGCCTGCTGCCCGAGGGCGTGACCGAGCAGGCCAAGGTCGTTCAGCATCTGTGGAACGGGGCCTGGATCGCCGCACTCGCCACGGGCGTCGTCGTCATCGTCCTGATCGTCTGGGCCGCGATCTTCCACCGCAAGCGCAGGGGGAAGGCCGAACTGCCGCCCCAGGTGCGCTACAACCTGCCGATCGAGATCCTCTACACGGTGGTCCCGCTCGTCATGGTGTCGGTGTTCTTCTTCTTCACCGCCCGCGACAGCAAGGCCCTCACGGACGTCGCGGGTGACGCGCCCGTCAAGGTCAAGGTCGAGGCCTACCAGTGGAGCTGGCGCTTCACCACGACCTACAACGGCAAGACGACGCAGCCCGTGGCAGGCATGCCGGTGCACGACTACCACCAGGGCCCTCAGCTGGTCCTGCCGACGAACACCAAGGTCGAGTTCGACCTCTCCACCGACGACGTGATCCACTCGTTCTGGGTGCCCGAGTTCCTGTTCAAGCGGGACATCATCCCCGGCATCCCCGAGGGCAACCCGGGGCGCAAGTTCGAGATCAAGACGCTCGGCGACGACCGCGTGGGCGTCTACGCCGGCCGGTGCGCCGAGCTGTGCGGCGTCGACCACAGCCGGATGCTGTTCTCGGTGAAGCTCGTCAAGCAGGCTGAGTTCGACCAGTACATCGCGACCCAGGCTGGGAGTGCCCAGTGACCGCCATCCAAGAACCGCTTCGCGCACCGGTCCGGCCCGTCACCAAGGGCCAGATCATCGCCAAGTGGCTGTCCTCGACTGATCACAAGATCATCGGACACATGTACCTGATCACGTCGTTCGCCTTCTTCCTGATCGGCGGCGTCATGGCGCTGATCATGAGGGCCGAGCTGGCGCAGCCAGGGCTGCAGATCACCAGCAACGAGCAGTTCAACCAGCTGTTCACCATGCACGGCACGATCATGCTGCTGATGTTCGCGACGCCGCTGTTCGCCGGCTTCGCCAACGAGCTGATGCCGCTCCAGATCGGCGCCCCCGACGTGGCCTTCCCGCGCCTGAACATGGTCAGCTACTGGCTCTACCTGTTCGGCAGCATCATCGCGGTGTCCGGCTTCCTGACGCCGGGCGGCGCGGCCTCCTTCGGCTGGTTCGCCTACACGCCGCTGTCGAACGCGATCCACTCGCCCGGCATCGGCGGCGACCTGTGGATCATGGGCCTGGCCCTGTCGGGTCTCGGCACGATCCTCGGCTCGGTGAACTTCATCACCACGATCATCTGCATGCGCGCGCCCGGCATGACCATGTTCCGCATGCCGATCTTCACCTGGAACGTGCTGCTGACCAGCATGCTCGTGCTGATGGCCTTCCCCGTGCTGGCCGCCGCGCTGCTGGCCCTGGAGGCCGACCGCAAGCTCGGCACGCACATCTTCGACCCGGCCAACGGCGGGCCGATCCTGTGGCAACACCTGTTCTGGTTCTTCGGCCATCCCGAGGTGTACATCATCGCGCTGCCGTTCTTCGGCATCGTGACCGAGATCCTGCCGGTCTTCAGCCGTAAGCCGATCTTCGGCTACATCGGCCTGGTCGGCGCCACCATCGCGATCGCCGGTCTGTCCATCACGGTCTGGGCGCACCACATGTTCCCGACCGGGCAGGTCCTGCTGCCGTTCTTCTCGTTCATGACGTTCCTCATCGCGGTGCCGACGGGCGTGAAGTTCTTCAACTGGATCGGCACGATGTGGCGGGGTCACCTGTCGTTCGAGGCGCCGATGCTGTTCTCCGTCGGCTTCCTGATCACCTTCCTGCTCGGTGGCCTGACCGGCGTCATCCTGGCCTCGCCGCCGCTCGACTTCCAGATCAGCGACACCTACTTCGTCGTCGCCCACTTCCACTACGTGGTCTTCGGCACGGTCGTGTTCGCCATGTTCGCCGGCTTCTACTTCTGGTGGCCCAAGTTCACCGGCAAGATGCTCGACGACAAGCTGGGCAAGGTGCACTTCTGGCTGCTGTTCATCGGCTTCCACACCACCTTCCTCGTCCAGCACTGGCTGGGCATGGTCGGCTTCCCCCGCCGGTACGCCGACTACAGCGCGGCCGACGGCTTCACCGACCTGAACATGATCTCGTCGGTCGGCGCGTTCATCCTGGGCGCCTCGACGCTGCCGTTCTTCTACAACGTCTGGAAGACCTGGCGCTCGGGCGTCAAGGTCACCGTCGACGACCCGTGGGGTTACGGCGGCTCGCTGGAGTGGGCGACCTCCTGCCCGCCGCCGCGGCACAACTTCACCTCGCTGCCGCGCATCCGGTCCGAGCGCCCGGCGTTCGACCTGCACTACCCGCACATGTCCGCCAAGTCCGCCACGGAGGTGGAGGCCTGATGAAGGTCCAGGGTTGGCTGTTCCTGCTGTGCGGCCTGTTCTTCGCCGGTGTCGACGTCGGCTACTGGTTCTGGACCAAGGCCGCGACCGGCCACGGTGAGCCCGTGGGCACCACCGCCATGGCGATCTCGGTCGGGTTCGCCTTCATGGTGGGCTACTACCTGATGTTCACCGCGCGGCGCATCGGCGCCCAGCCGGAGGACGACAAGCAGGCTGACATCAGCGAGGGCGCCGGCGAGATCGGCTTCTTCAGCCCGAGCAGCTGGTGGCCGCTGTTCCTGTGCCTGGCGGCGGCCTTCGCCTTCGCCGGGTTCGTGATCGGCTTCTGGATGTTCCTGATCGGCGTGTTCCTGATCATCATGGCCATGATCGGGTTCGTGTTCCAGTACTACCGGGGCAACTTCTCGCACTGACAAGCGACTCGAAGCGGGCGTCCTTCCCATAGGGGAGGACGCCCGCTTTTTCGTGTTCTTTACCAGGTCACGGATGTCGTGAATAGATCACTCAGGGTAATAAGGGAGGAGAAGGTTGGATCTTGGGCGAGGGGGTCACTCGTGAGACGCGTGGCGAATGGATCGGCCGGCCTGCTGGCCCTGGCGCTGCTCACGGCGTGCTCGCTGAGCGGCGCGGCGAACGAGACGAAGGAGCTGACCGCGGTCGCGCGGCAGCCGGCGGTGGGCGTCACACCGCAGGACAAGGCCGTGAACGTGGCCACCGACCAGCCCGTGGTGGTGTCCGCGCACGGCGGCACGATCAAGAGCGTCCGGGTGGACGGCGGCAAGGCGGGCCGGCTGAAGGGCGTCCTGAGCGGCGACGGCACCCGCTGGCGCAGCACGACCACCGCCCGGCCCAGCGCCGGCTACACGGTCACTGTCGTCAGCGTGGACGCCTCGGGCAAGCAGAGCGAGACCTCCAGCACGTTCAGCACCGTCAAGGGCGACAAGACCTTCGACATCCAGACGATCACCCCCAACAAGGACGACACCGGGCTGACGGTCGGCATCGGCATGCCCGTCATGATCGCCTTCGACAAGCCGGTGAGCGACCGGGTGGCCGTCGAGCGCAACCTGACCATCCGCAGCTCCAAGCCGGTGGACGGGGCCTGGCACTGGTTCGACGACAGCCATGTGGACTTCCGGCCGGAGGAGTACTGGCCGGCGTACACGAAGGTGCGGCTGGAGGCGAAGCTGGCCGGCGTGCGCGGCGGCCCCGGCCTGTACGGCAAGCGCGACGTCACCCTCGACTTCAAGATCGGCCGCTCCCAGATCACCCGGGGCAGCACCGACGAGCACGTGCTGACGGTCCGCCGGGACGGCAAGCGCATCCGCACCATGCCGATGAGCGCCGGGCAGGGCGGCCAGTGGAAGTACTACACCACCTCGGGCGTGCACCTGGCGATGTCGCGGGAGCCGGTGACCGTCATGACCTCGCCCGGCATCGGCCCGGGACAGTCGGGCTACTACCAGCTCACCGTCTACAACACCGTGCGCATCTCCAACAGCGGCGAGTACGTGCACAGCGCGCCCTGGTCGGTGGGCTCCCAGGGCAACTCCAACGTCAGCCACGGCTGCGTGAACGTCAGCCCGGAGAACGCGGCCTGGTTCATCAAGAACACCCTGATCGGGGACCCGATCATCATCACCGGCTCGCCGCGCAAGCTGGAGCCCACCAACGGGTGGGGCCACTGGCAGGAGAACTGGAAGGACTGGCTCAAGTGGAGCACGCTCAAGGACGGCCCGAGCATCACCTTCTGAGCCGCTGACCGCCCACCGGCCCTGAGCAGGCCCTGGAGGCTCTGCCAGGGCCTTTCGGCAATACGTACCGGCGAAGGACGTGAGCGCGCCTCAGCGGCGCGCTCACGCTCACGACGGGCGGTAGGAGCTGCTGACCTCGATCCAGCGGCGCAGCGTGTCGGAGGCCAGGCCGGAGTCGATCGCCTGCGTGGCGCGCTCGTAGCCCTTGATCATCGCGGTGTCGAGGTCGTCGCCGGCGCCGTCGTGGGCGACCAGCGCGGCGGCGGTGTTGAGCAGGACGGCGTCGCGCACCGGCCCCTTCTTGCCGCCCAGCACGTCGTGCACGGCCTGGGCGTTGAACTGCACGTCGCCGCCGCGCAGCGCGCCCGCGTCGGCCCGGGGGATGCCCAGGATCGCGGGGTCGAACCTGGCCTCGGTGGCCGTGCCGTCGCGGACCACCCACACCGTGGAGGTGCCGGTGATGGTCAGCTCGTCGAGCCCGTCGTCGCCGCGGAAGACCAGGGCGGACACGCCGCGCTCGGCGAAGACGCCGGCGATGACGGGCAGCATGCGGGCGTCGTAGACGCCGATGGCCTGGGCGCTGGGCCGGGCCGGGTTGGTCAGCGGGCCCAGGAAGTTGAAGACCGTCGGGACGCCGATCTCCTTGCGCGCCGGGCCGGCGAAGCGCAGCGCCGGGTGGTAGACGGGCGCGAAGCAGAAGGCGATGCCCGCCTCGCGCGCCACCCGCGCGGTCTGCTCGGGCGTCAGGTCGAGCCTGATGCCCATGTGCTCCAGGACGTCGGCGGCCCCGCACAGCGAGGAGGCCGAGCGGTTGCCGTGCTTGACGACCCTGGCCCCCGCCGCGGCGGCCACGATGGCGGCCATGGTGGAGACGTTGACGGTGTGGGCGCGGTCGCCGCCCGTGCCGACGACGTCGAGGACGGGCCCCTCGACGGTCAGCGGCGTGGAGAACTCCAGCATCGTCCGGGCCAGGCCCACCACCTCGGCCACCGTCTCGCCCTTGGCCCGCAGGGCCAGCGCGAAGCCCGCGATCTGGGCGGAGGTGGCGTTGCCCGAGAAGATCTCCCGCATCGCCCAGGCCGTCTCGTCGGCCGACAGGTGCTCGCCGGAAAGGAGCGCGGAGAACAGGGCCGGCCAGGTCGTCCGGGAGTCCATGGGCACCTACTTCGCGTTGAGTCGGGTGGCGGAACGGCGGCGCATGAGGTCGGCGACGGTGTCGGCCAGGACCATGGGCTCGATGGGCTGCGGGACGACGGCGTCGGCCTTGGACCAGTCGGCCAGCCAGCGGTCGTCGCGCCTGGCGATGATCAGGCAGACGGGCGGGCAGTCGTAGACCTCGTCCTTGGCCTGGCGGGAGATGCCCATGCCGCCGGCGGGCTGGGTCTCGCCGTCGAGGACCGCCACGTCGATCTCGCCGGAGCCGAGCCACTGGTGGACCTTGGGCTCGGTGGCGCACTCGATGATCTCGACGAGGGGCAGGTCGGCCGCCGGCCGCCGGCCGATCGCCTGGCGGACCTCGGCCCGGGTGGTGGCGTCGTCGCTGTAGACGAGGACCCTCATCGTGTCGTCGGTGCTCCCAGAGGACGTCACTGTCGCGCTCGCTATCGGTCGAAGCTGTATGGTCACCTGGATCGTACCGTTGCGCCGGGATGCAATCCCAGGCCACCGGGTCTGACAGGCGTTTTGTCCCAATTATCCCAGGTTGATGGCCGGTTTGTTCCTCCTAACGGGGGGTCGTTGGCCGGACCGAACACCGGAGCCGCAATAATGCTGCCCGTGGCGACAGCATCCGCAATAACTTCGACGACGACAGCACAGTCGTACCGGCGGCCGAACCTGGTCAGTGTCGGGACGATCGTCTGGCTGTCCTCTGAGCTCATGTTCTTCGCGGCGCTGTTCGCGATGTACTTCACCATCCGGTCGGTGAGCGAGGGGAAGGGCATCGAGTGGGGCCCTGCCTTCCTTCCTGCAGGCGTTGAGGCAGAAGGCGCTCACCTGAACATCCCGTTCGCGACGGTCAACACGATCATCCTGGTCCTGTCGAGTGTGACGTGCCAGCTGGGCGTGTGGGCCGCGGAGAAGGGGCAGGTCGGCAAGCTCCGCTTCTGGTACATCGTCAGCTTCCTGATGGGCGCGATCTTCGTCGCCGGTCAGCTGTACGAGTACGGCGAGCTGGCGTCAGAGGGCGCGACCCTGTCCGCCAACGCTTACACCTCGGTGTTCTACCTGACGACGGGCTTCCACGGCCTGCACGTGACCGGTGGCCTGATCGCGTTCCTGTTCATGCTGGGACGCACGTACGCCGCGAAGCGCTTTACGCATGAGCAGGCCACCAGCGCGATCGTCGTGTCCTACTACTGGCACTTCGTAGACGTCGTCTGGATCGGTCTTTTCGCGACCATCTACATCATTCGTTAAGGAACGGGATCTCTGTGACTAGGATCACCGCTTGGCGGCGGCATCCCCTCGCGAGATACGCCGTCCTGATTTTGGCGTTGGCGCTGGTCGGGATGGTATACGCCGCCTTTGTCCAGGCGGGCAAGCCTGCCGACGCGGCGCTGGCGGCAGGCAAGGTCGACGACGTGGCCGAGGGCAAGAGCCTGTTCGTGGCCCACTGCTCGAGCTGCCACGGCATGAACGCGGAGGGCACCAACACCGCCCCCACGCTCGTCGGCGTCGGCGCCGCGGCGGTCGACTTCCAGATGAGCACCGGCCGCATGCCCGCCGCCAACCCCGGCCCGCAGGCGCCGCGCAAGCCCCCGGCCCACTGGGTCACCGAGGAGACGACCCGTCAGGTCGCCGCCTACGTGCAGTCGCTCGGCGGCGGCCCGCAGGTCCCGGGCAAGGAGCAGGTCGACCCCAAGCTCGGTGACGCCGGCAAGGGCGGCGAGCTGTTCCGGGCCAACTGCATCCAGTGCCACAACTGGGCCGGTTCCGGCGGTGCCCTGACGCAGGGCAAGTACGCGCCCAACCTCAACGAGTCCTCACCGACGCAGATCTACGAGGCGATGGTCACCGGCCCGCAGGCGATGCCGGTCTTCAACGACTCGACGATCACGCCTGAGGAGAAGCGCAGCATGATCGCGTACATCACCCAGGTCCGTGAGCAGAAGGACCCCGGAGGGTTCGGCCTCGGGCGCATCGGCCCGGTCACCGAAGGTCTCGTAGCGTTCGTGGTAGGCATCGCCGCCCTAGCCCTCGCCGCCATCTGGATCACCGCGAAGAAGCGACAGAAGTCATGACAGACAACGAGCACGAGATCGAGCAGCCGGACGAACGCGTGCCCAAGCGCGTCATCGGCACTCCCGCGCCGGGCACGTCGATGCTGGGCGCCGCGGACAAGGAAGACGTCGCCGACCGCGACGTCCCGGGCGTGACGCTGCCGGACGAGGCCAAGGCCCGCAAGGCCGAGAAGATCGTGGCGCTCTGCTTCGCGATCACCTTCCTGGCCGGCATCGCCTTCCTCATCTCCTATGTGGTGTTCCAGGTCGGCAGCCCCGAGGCGACGGGGGTCTCCAACCTCGCCCTCGGCGGCACGCTGACCCTGGCCGTCCTCGGCCTCGCGGTCGGCATCGTGGTCTGGGTCCGCCAGATGATGCCGAAGTACGCGCTGGTCCAGGAGCGCCACACGATGGCCTCCGACGAGGATGACCGCGAGGTCGTCGCCGAGACGTTCCTGCAGGGCGCCAACGAGAGCGGCTTCGTCAAGCGCAAGCTGATGCGCCGCACGCTGCTGCTGGCCGCCGCGCCGCTCGGCCTGGTGCCGCTGGTGCTGCTGCGCGACCTCGACAACTCCAAGATGCCCGGCGCGAAGTTCAACAAGCTGCTGCGCCACACGGTCTGGGGTGAGAAGACCAAGGAGGGCAAGCCGCTGCGCCTGGTCGTCGAGGGCACCGGCCAGCCGATCCGCGCGGCCGACTTCAACTCGCCCGGCGGCATCCTGTCGGTGGTCCCCGAGGGTTACGAGCACGACCTCAACGCCCTCGCCAAGGCCACGCTGATCCTGATCAAGTTCCGTCCGGAGGAGCTCAAGGGCGGCGTCAAGCAGAACTGGACGCACGACGGCATCGTCGCCTACTCCAAGATCTGCACGCACGTCGGCTGCCCGGCGGCGCTCTACGAGCAGACCACCCACCACATCCTGTGCCCGTGCCACCAGTCGACGTTCGACGCGGCCGACGGCGCGAAGGTCATCTTCGGCCCGGCCGCCCGGCCGCTGCCGCAGCTGCCCATCACCGTCGACAGCGAGGGCTATCTGATCGCCCAGGGTGACTTCAACGTGCCCGTCGGTCCCAGCTTCTGGGAACGCGGCGACGCCGAGGCCGAGGCCAGGGAGAAGGGAGGCCAGGCATGAGCGACCTGAACGCCGTACCGAAGGCCATCGCCGGGCCGTCGACCTTCCTCGACGAACGTCTGGGCGGGGCGAACTTCCTCAAGCGCAACCTGCGCAAGATCTTCCCTGACCACTGGTCGTTCCTGCTGGGTGAGATCGCGCTCTACTCGTTCATCATCCTGCTGCTCACCGGTACGTTCCTGACGCTGTGGTTCAAGCCGAGCATGGGCGAGATCGCCTACGACGGCTCGTACGCGCCGCTCAAGGGCGTCATGATGTCGGAGGCCTACGCGTCGTCGCTGGAGATCAGCTTCGACGTCCGGGGTGGTCTGCTGATGAGGCAGATGCACCACTGGGCGGCCCTGCTCTTCGTGGCCGGCATGACGGTGCACATGCTGCGGGTGTTCTTCACCGGCGCCTACCGCAAGCCGCGCGAGCTCAACTGGATCATCGGCGTGCTGCTGCTGACCCTGGCGCTCGCCGAGGGCCTGACCGGCTACTCCCTCCCCGACGACCTGCTCTCCGGCGCCGGTCTGCGGATCACCGAGGGCGTGGCGATCTCGCTGCCGCTGGTGGGCACGTACATCACGTTCTTCCTGTTCGGCGGGGAGTATCCGGGCGAGGACGTCATCTCCCGGTTCTACTCGCTGCACATCCTGCTCATCCCGGGCATCCTGCTGGCGCTGGTCTCGGCCCACATGGTGCTCATGTGGGTGCAGAAGCACACGCAGATGCCGGGCAAGGGGCGGAACAACCAGAACGTGGTGGGCGCGCCGTTCTACCCGGCCTTCATGGCCAAGGCGGGCGCCTACTTCCTGTTCACGCTCGCCGTGGTGTCGGGGCTGGCGACGTTCGCCCAGATCAACCCGATCTGGTTGTTCGGGCCGTACACGCCGGCGGACATCTCCGCCGGTTCGCAGCCCGACTGGTACATGGGCTTCCTCGAAGGCTCGCTGCGGCTCATGCCGCCGTGGGAGTGGAACCTGTTCGGCACGGCCCACGCGGGCACGCTGCCGCTGAGCGTGATCATCCCGGCGCTGGTGCCGATGGGCATCATCATGACCGGTCTCGCGCTCTACCCGTTCATCGAACGGTGGGTCACCGGGGACAACCGCGAGCACCACGTCGCCGACCGTCCGCGCAACAACCCCCACCGCACCGCGATCGGCATCTCGGCGATGACGTTCTACGGTGTGCTGTGGCTGCTCGGCGCCAACGACGAGATCTCGGCCAACTTCCACATCAGCCTCAACTGGACGACGTACATCGGCCGGGCTCTGGTGTTCGTGGGGCCGGCGCTGGCCTACCTGATCACCTACCGCATGTGCCTCGGCCTGCAGCGCAGCGACGCCGCGGTCATCGGGCACGGTGTGGAGTCGGGTGTCATCAAGCGGCTGCCGCACGGTGAGTTCATCGAGGTGCACACGCCGCCGTCCGACGACCTTGAAGCCCACATGCGGGGCAAGGAGGCGGTGCCGGCCCTGCCCGTGGACGAGGACGCCTCCGGCATCCCGCCCAAGGGCATGCGCGGCCCGCTCGGCAAGCTCCGCGGCCGGATGTCCAAGGCGTACGGCGGGGAGAAGATCCCGCTCGACGAGGGGCACCACGGCGAGCACGGGGAGCACGGCGAGCACGCCGCGATCGGTTCCGGCGACGACCGGAGCCTCACCCACTAGGGTTTCGCCTGATCGAGATCGGCCCGGACGGGGTTTCCCCGTCCGGGCCGTTCCACGTTCCGGGCCGCCCGCCGACGGCTCGCCCGCCGGACCGGTTCAGGGCCGGGAACGCGCATGGGCCCGGCCGGAGAACGGCCGGGCCCATGAACGGACGCGGAGAACGGCCCGCAGGCGACGGACGCGAAACGGGACGCGGGAATGCGGGAACGGACGCGGGAACGCAGGAACGGACGCGGGAACGCGGAAGCGGACGCGGGAACGCGGAAGCGGGACTTACGCGGGGGCCTGCGCGGGGATCGTGGGGGAGGGGATCAGTCGGATTCGGGGAAGCCGATCGAGAAGGCGGCGTCGAGGTCGTGCCTGGAGTAAGTGCGGAAGGCGATGTGCGTCTCGGTGTGCTCGACGCCGTCGACCTTGTTGACCCGCCCGGGGATGACCTCGGCCACCTCCTCGTAGCGGGCGACCCTGACCATGGCGAGCAGATCCCATTCGCCGGTGATGGAGTAGACCTCGCTGACCCCGTCGATCTCGGCGATCGTCTGGGCGACCTCCGGGATCCGGTCTACCTCGGCCTTGATGTGGACGATTGCCGTGACCATGTATTAACTGTATCCGGTCATCGCAAAGGCCGTCCCTCTCGGTCGCGGCGCTGATCAAGCCCGCGGTAGGCCAGATCGATGCGGGCCTTGTGGCGGGCGGCGCCCCGGGCGGGCATCGACCACACGCCGTCGACCTCGACCAGCCGCACGCCCGGCGACTCCAGCCAGCGCAGGATGCACTCGGTCTCCTCGGCGCTGGCCGCGTGGACCGGGCCGGGGCCGGGGATGACCGCCTCGGCCATGG
This sequence comes from Nonomuraea sp. NPDC049684, assembly GCF_044465345.1. Classification (NCBI taxonomy): domain Bacteria; kingdom Bacillati; phylum Actinomycetota; class Actinomycetes; order Streptosporangiales; family Streptosporangiaceae; genus Nonomuraea; species Nonomuraea sp. NPDC049684. The sequence goes on from NZ_JBITLO010000003.1 coordinate 383,984, forward strand.
CCTTGAGCGAGGCGACGAACGGCGTGGGGTGGGCGCCCTTCGGCATCACGCCGGCCGCGGCCAGCCGCCCGTAGCGGACGACGTGGATGTCCCAGCCGCCGTCGAAGGCCGGGCTGGCGGCCACGAGCTCGGGGATGCGGGTGATGGCGCTCAGGCGCTGCATGCGGGCCGCCGCCCGGACGAACGCGGCCAGCCGGTCGCGGTCGACGGACGCCTCCTCGTAGCGCTGCTCGACCGACAGGCGCTCCATGCGGGCCGACACGGCGGTGTAGACGAGCGAGGCGTCGGAGGTCATGGCCCGGCGGGCGCTCTCGACGTGCGCGGCGTACTCCTCCGGGCTCTCCTTGCCCGCGCAGGGCGCGCCGCAGCGGCCCATCTCGTGCAGGACGCAGGCCGCCCGGCGGGTGCGCAGGCTGATCGGCTGGGTGCACTGGCGCAGCGGCACGGCCTCGTGCAGGGCGATGCGGGCCTCGTCGGCCAGGCGGGAGCTGCTGAACGGGCCGAGGTAGGTGGCGTCGTCGTCCTTCAGCTCGCGCACGATCGACAGGCGGGGGAAGGGGCCGGCGGTGAGCTTGAGCCAGACCACCTTCTCCGGGAAGCGCGAGCGGCGGTTGTAGCGCGGCTTGGCGCCGCCGATCAGCCGCAGCTCCCTGACCTCGGCCTCCAGCCCGGTGGCGCAGACGACGTGGCGCACGCGCTCGGCGATGCCGATCATCTCGCGGATGCGCGGGCGGGTCTCGGCGGCCGTGAAGTAGGAGCGCACGCGGTTGCGCAGGTTGGTGCTCTTGCCGATGTAGAGCACCTCGCCGCGGTCGTCCTCGAAGAAGTAGACGCCCGGGGCGTGCGGGACGGACTCGGCCAGGTGGCGCTTGCGCTGCTGCTCCGGCGTGGGGGCGCGGACGAACGACTTCAGCTCCTCCAGCGTGTGGACCTGGAAGGAGCCGGCCCGCTCGATCAGCCCGTGGAGCACGTCGACGGTGGCCCTGGCGTCCTGGAGGGCGCGGTGGCACGGCTCGGTGGGGCTGCGGAAGAACCGGGCGAGCGTGGACAGCTTGGCGTTGGGCGTCTCGTCGCGGGTCAGCACCCGCCGGGCCAGGTCGACGGTGTCGACGACGGGGTTGGCGGGCGGGGGGTAGCCGTGGGCGGCGCAGGCGGCCTTGACGAAGCGGGTGTCGAAGCCCGCGTTGTGGGCCACCAGCGTGGAGCCCTTGATGAACTCCAGGAAGCTCGGCAGCACCGCCTCGATGCGCGGGGCGGCCACCACCATGGCGTCGGTGATGCCGGTCAGCACCGAGATGAACGGCGGGATCGGCCCGCCGGGGTCGACCAGGGTGGAGAACTCGCCCAGCACCTCACCCGCCCGCACCTTGACCGCGCCGATCTCGGTGATCGAGTCTTCGGCCGGCGAGCCGCCGGTGGTCTCCAGGTCGAACACGACGAACGTGACGTCGCTCAGCGGGGTGCCGAGCTCGTCGAGGGTGCCTTGAACCGCGTCCACGTTCCAAGACCATAGAGAGGGGGACCGACAGTTACTCCGCCGGACCGCGCCGGAGCGCGGGGAAGAGCACCCGGGAGGGCATGGTGGGGTGAACGGGAAACGTGCTCAAATAACCATCCTTCTTGATCCTTAGTTACCCTTCCCTTTATGTCCGCGGGAAGACTTGCCGGCCGCTACGCCCTGCTGCGCCCACTCGGCGCCGGCGGCATGGGGAAGGTGTGGCTGGCCAAGGACGAGATGCTCGACCGCGAGGTCGCGGTCAAGGAGCTCACCCTGCCCGAGGGCATGCCGTCCAAGTACCGCGCCGACGCGGTCACCAGGGCCGTGCGCGAGGCGCAGGTCACCGCCCGGCTGCGCCATCCCGGCATCGTGGCGCTGCACGACGTCATCGTCGAGCACGAGCGGCCGTGGCTGGTCATGGAGCTGCTGCGGGGCCGTACGCTGGCCGACACCGTGCGCGAGTTCGGCCCCATGCCCCCCGAGTACGCCGCCCGCGTCGGCGCCGACGTGCTGGAGGCGTTGGAGGCCGCCCACGCCCAGGGGCTGCAGCACCGCGACGTCAAGCCGGGCAACGTGTTCCTGACCGACAGCGGCAGGGTGGTGCTGACCGACTTCGGCATCGCCCGGCAGGAGGGGCAGGCCGCGCTCACCGAGCAGGGGCTCATGATCGGCTCGCCCGGGTTCATCGCGCCCGAGCGGCTGGAGGGCGAGCCCGGCGGCCCGTCCAGCGATCTGTGGTCGCTCGGCGCGACCCTGTTCGTCGCCGTGACCGGCGGGAACGCCTACCAGGGCTCGATCGCCGAGCGGGTCAGGGCGACCGTGACGCAGCCGGTGCCGGTCGCGCCGGGGCCGCTCGGGCCGCTGCTGGCCGCCATGATGGCGCGCCACCCTGACGCCCGTCCCGATCCGCGCAACGTCGTGCACGCGCTCAGGCAGGTGGCCGCGGGCGGCCCGCCGCCCGTCCTGGCGGCCGGCGAGCAGGTGACCGCGCCCCGCCGGGTGGGCCGGCGCGGCCGGCCGCTGCTGCTGTGGGGCGCGGTCGCGGCCGTGCTGGTGGTCGCCGCCGGGGCCACCGGCTTCGTCGTGCTGCGCGACGACGACGGGCCGCCGGCCGCGTTCACCGTGCCGATGGACGTGTGCACCCTGCTCACCCCGCAGGACGTCGGCGGCCTGCTGCGCACCCAGAGCCCGCCCAAGGCCCAGCCGGACAGCAACGAGGTGGGCCCGGAATGCGGCTGGCCGGCCGCCGGCACCGGCATCGGGCTGCAGGTGCAGAAGGACTCCGACACCGTCGACCCCTGGTCGATGACCGCCGCCACGGCCCGCACGCTGTTCCAGAACCAGAAGCGCTACTGGGCCAAGTACGACCAGATCGACTGGACCTGGCCCGAGATCGGCGTCAAGGCCAACATGCGCTCCACGCGCACCCCCGTCCACGACCTGACGGGCCTCGGCGAGGAGGCGTTCGCGTTCGAGCTGAAGGGCAGGACCGGCCGCGTCCACTCGGCCCACGTCTACTACCGGATCGCCAACCTGGTGGTGGCCGTCCAGTACGCCACCCTGGCCGACAAGCCGACCGACGAGGACGTCCGGCAGGCGGCGATCAAGGCGGCCCGGGCGAGCGAGCAGGCGTTGCGCCGTGCGAAGTGACCACTACCTGCTGGCCGGCCGCTACCGGCTGGTCGAGCAGCTCGGGCAGGGCGGCGCGGGCACGGTGTGGCGGGCGCTGGACGAGACGCTCGACCGCGAGGTCGCCGTCAAGCAGGTGCGGGTGCCGCAGGGGCTGAGCCCCCGCCAGCGGTCCGAGTTCGCCGGCCGCGCCATCCACGAGGCCAGGTCGGCCGGACGCCTGCGCGACCCGGCCATCGTGCTCGTGCACGACGTGGTGCTCGACGGCGACCAGCCGTGGATCATCATGGACCTGGTCACCGGCCGGTCCCTGGACAAGGTGATCAGGGAGAACGGGCCGCTGCCGCCCCCGTACGCCGCCCGCATCGGGCTGCAGGTGCTCTCGGCGCTGGAGGTCGCGCACGCCCACGGCATCCTCCACCACGACGTCAAACCGGCCAACATCCTGCTCGACGCCGACGGCTCGGCCATGCTGACCGACTTCGGCATCGCCGTCCCCATGGGCGGTCAGGGCGACGGCGGCAGCGGCGGCTCGCCCGGCTACATGGCGCCCGAGCGGCTCAACGAGCAGGCGCCGGGCCCGGCGTCCGACCTGTGGTCGCTGGGCGCGAGCCTGTACACCGCCGTGGAGGGGCGGGCGCCGTTCGAGCGGCAGCTTCCCGCCGCGGTCGCGGCGGCGGTGCTGCTGCACGACCCGCCCTTCCCCGAGCGGGCGGGCCGCGAGCTGGGCGGGCTGCTCATGGCGATGCTGGCCAAGGAGCCCGCCGCCCGTCCCACGGCGGCCCAGGTCCGGCAGGTGCTCAGCGGCGCGCCGGTGCGCTCGGGCCCGGTCCCGGGGCGGCGCCGGCGGTGGTTGCTGCCGGTGGCCGTCGCGTCCGGCGTCGCGGTGCTCGGCGCCGGCTGGTACGCCGTGGACGCCGTGGCCGGTCAGCCCGATACCGGCCGGTACGCCGCCGCCCCCGACCCCTGCCGCCTGCTGGGCGACGCCCAGGCCGCCGAGCTGGCGAAGGGCGCCGTCCGGCGCAGCGCCACCCGGGAGGGCGAGTGCCAGTGGGTGGCGGGGCTGGAGGAGCGGCGGGCCCGGCGGATCACCGTACGGACCTGGATCGAGAAGCCCGACGGCGACCTCGGCGGGCCGCAGGTGGCCGCGCGCCGGTTCGCCAGCGAGAAGGGCACCAGGAACGCGGCGCAGGGCACCCGGGCGCGGGCGGCCGCCGGCGAGGTCGTGGACGTCGCGGGGGTGGGGGAGGCGGCGTTCGTGCAGAACCGCTTCGAGCTGCTGATGTCCTCCAGCACGGTCGGCCGGTCCGACAGCATCGTGCTCTTCCGGTCCAGCAACCTGCTCGGCGAGGTGGTCTGGCACCGCGACGAGGTGTCGGTCAAGACGCCGGTCGACAAGGAGACGGCCCTGCGGATCGCCCGGCTGGTCTCCGGGGCGCTGCCGGGATGACCGTCACGCGTGCTGCAAGGGGCGCTTCGCCATGTCTCACCGCAAGTCACGGCAATCTCAGGAGTCGCAGTGAATCCCGGTAGCGAGTACGAGCCGCCGACCACCCCTCATCCGGTGCCGGGCAGGCGGTTCGAGCCGCAGGGAAGGCCGCCGGCGCCGCCGCCGGGCCCGGCCTCCGCGCCGCGACCGGGCCCGCCGCCTCGCCCGCAGCCGGGCCCGCAGCCCGGTCCACAGGCGGGCCCACAGCCTGGCCCACAGCCTGGCCCACAGCCTGGCCCACAGCCTGGTCCGCAGCCTGGTCCGCAGCCTGGTCCGCAGCCTGGTCCGCAGTGGGGGCCGCCGCCGGAGCCTCAGTGGGGGCCGCCGTCGTTGCCGCCCACGGGGCCGATGGGCGGGCCGCCCGCCGGTCGGCCCGGACGCCGCCCGGCCTGGTTGATGCCGACCCTCGCCGCGGCCCTCGTGGTGCTGGTGGCCGGGGGCGGCGTGGGGGCCTACCTGCTGCTGTCCGGCAAGGGCGGCGCCGGGACGGCCGCCGGGCCGTCGTCGTCCGCGGCGCGGTCCGTGGTGCCCGCCGCCGCCGCGCCCGGCCCGGACGCCTGCTCGATGCTGCCCGCGGACGAGGCCGAACGGCTGGCCCCCGGCGCGACGGTGACCAAGTCCTCCAGGGACTCCGACTACACCGTCGCCTTCACCTGCAACTGGCAGAACCAGCGCATCTCGTTCGGCGAGTTCTGGCGCAGCAGGGAGATCGACGTCAGGATCGAGCAGCACAAGGGCGACGGCGCCAAGACCGGCCGCTCGATGGCCCAGAACTCCTACGAGATCGAGTTCCAGGGCGCCAAGTACGGCGCCACCGCCAAGCCCTCGCTCGACCCCGACGAGAAGGAGTACGTCTCCCCGGTCAAGGACGTCCCCGGCGTCGGCGAGGGTGCGTTCGCCCAGTACACCTGGCGGCGCGACGGCAAGCTGCTGTGGTACTCCTTCGGCCAGGCCCACGCCCAGGTCGGGGACATGACGATCCGGGTCAAGTTCCAGGCCGGGCAGCAGCGCAAGGACGCGCAGATCCTGTCCAACGAGAGCACCAGATCCATCACGGAGGACAACGCGATCCGCGAGGTCAGCGGCCTGATCGCGTACTTCGCCAAGGGGGTGGCCGCCTGGCAGGCGCAACACCCCGGCGTGCTGGCCAAGCCCGACCAGGCCACGGCCACCCAGAGCCCGGCCGCCCGCCCGACGCCCTCGCCCACCGAGCTGGCCGCCTTCCCGCCCGCCTGCCAGGCCGTCACGGAGGCCGCCACCCGCCTGGTGCCGGAGCCCACCACCAGGGCGCGCGCCACCGAGTCGGGCAACGACGACGAGACCGAGTGCCGCTGGCTCAACCTCGACCTGCCGGGCGCGGCCGGGAACGTCAAGATCCGCAGCATGCTGATCACCACCCACCGCTTCACCAACCGGGCGGGCGCGATCGACCCGGGCGCGGCCAAGGCGTACTACGCGGGCGAGTACGGCGGCGACAAGAACACCGCCGGATCGTCCATCGGCGGCATCACGTGGGGCCGGCTGAGCGACATCGAGGGGCTCGGCGACCAGGCGTACGGCCAGTTCGTGCAGACCCGGCAGGGCGAGGTGTCGGCCTCCAGCGGCACGGTTATCGCGCGCACCGGCGCGCTGGTGGTCAGGGTCGACTACTCCGGCGCCGAGCGGCCGAAGGGCGAGCCGGCGAACTCGCCCAAGGCCCGGCTCATGCCCCGCAAGGAGGCACAGGACGGCGCCCTCGCCCTGGCCAGGGCATACCTCGCCGAACTGGCCAAACAACCAGCCGGAAGCTGAGCCCCCGCGCCGGACGCCAGGGCGCAGGCGTCGGGCGGTCCTCCCGGTGGGCGATTTACGCCAACGGTTAACAAGGCTGCAACTCGGTTGCAAGCGCGACAAATAGCGTATTGACCAGCAAGCTGCCGGGCCGCGCGATCACGCTTGTCCGCTACAGGGGCATGGGCAACCGTGGTGGATCACGCGGCCTGCCGTCAGCCGCTCCTTCCGCCGGATCGTCCGCCGCCCGGTGCGCCGCCCGGTCCGCTGGTCAGGAACGGGTCCAGCAGTCCCGGCAGCGCGCGTGCCGCCAGGTCGAGGCCGTCGCTGCGACCCACGTCCAGCACCTCGTAGTGGCCGCTGCCCGCGGCCGTGCAGGCCGAGACGGTCAGCAGGCCCGAGCGACGCTGGAAGAACGACTGCCGGAACGTCCAGCCGGTGATGCCCGCCCGGTCGAGCGCCACCGTACGGCGGACGAGCGCGCCGCGGCGCATGACCAGATGCCGTGGGCCCAGCGCGTGACCGAGAGCGCGCCGGCTCTCGGCGGCCAGCCACAACCCGGCCGGGAGCGCCAGGACGGGCGCCGCCCACACCCACGCGCGCGGCCACGACGCGGGCAGCAGCCACCAGGCGAGCCCCGCGCCCGCCGCCAGCACGACCGTGGCCACCAGCGCCCGCACGACCCGCCGCCGCCCGGCCGCCGCCGGATGCGCGATCAACGACCCGCCCCCCGCGCCGATCGCCGCGCCGTCCCCCGCGCCGTCCCCCGCGCTGTCCCTCGTGCCGAGCCCCGCGCCGTCCCTTGGGCCGATCGCCGCGCTGTCTCTCGTGCCGGAGCCTGTGCGGGCTCCTGTGCCGACGCCTGCCCTGGCTCCGGCGCCTGCCGGCGTGTTCGCGATTGCGGCGGCGATGCGGGCGGCTTCGGCGCGGGGGAGCGGTGGGGTGAGGGCGGCCACGTCCTCGGTCTCGTCGTCGGTCTTGGCCAGGCCGGTCGCGACGGCCTTGACGCGGGCGCCGCCGCCCAGCCGCAGCAGCAGCGGCTCGCTGATCTCGACGCCGCGCAGCCGCCGTTCCTCCAGGGTCAGCGACCGCGTGGTCAGCAGCCCGCGGCGCAGCCTGAGCCGGCCGGGCTCGCGTTCCAGGCGGTAGCGGCCCCAGGACTCGGCGTACAGCAGGAACGCGCCGAGCGCGCCGACGGCCGCGTTGAGCGCCAGGACCAGCGGGACCGCCAGCCACGGCTGCGCGCTCACCCAGCTCCACAGGCCGCTCGCCGCCCGGTCGGTGAAGTCCTTGAGCCCGACGGCGCCGAGCGCCTTGTAGGCCGCGCCCAGGACCACGGCCGCCCCGGTGAACGTCCAGACCGACAGGGGCGCGTACCGGATCCACGACCAGCGCAGCTCGGCCAGGGGGCCGTCCTCGGGCGCGGGCGCGTCCTGGCGCAGCAGCGTGCGGCGGAGCATCTCGGCCGAGTGCCGGTCGAGGGCGTCCAGCACCAGCTCCGAGCCCTCGGCCGCGCGTTCGCCCGTGCCGACCCTGACCACGGCCAGGCCGAACGCCCGGCGCACCGGGTCGGCGCGCAGGTCCACGCTGCGCACCCGGTCCAGCGGGACCGCCCGGTGCTGCCGGACGGTCACGCCGGAGCGCAGTTCGAGCCGGTCGGCGGTGAGCCGCCAGGCGGTCGTCCGCAGCCGGGCCGCCTCGTAGGCCACCGCCCCCGCCACGATCAGCACGGCGGCCCCCGCGCACGCGGCGACGACGCCGCCCGCCTCCCAGTCCCGGCCCACCAGGAACCGCGCCAGCGCGGCCACGGCGCCGGCCACGAACGCCAGCGACCTGACGGCCGCGTTCCCCAGCCCCCGGCCCGACAGCCGCTGCCAGCCGGTCACGTCGCGTCCCCGGGCGTCGCCTGGGTGCGCGCGGTGAGCCGTTCGGCCAGGTCCGCGGCGAGCCGGTGGTCCAGGGCGGTGATCTTGACGGCCCCGGCGGAGGAGGCGGTGGTCACGGTGACGTCGGCCAGCCCGAACAGCCGCTGCACCGGCCCCCGCTCGGTGTCGACCCGCTGGATCCGCGACATCGGCGCCACCTTCCACGTGTGCGTCAGCCACCCCTGGCGGACGTAGACCGCCTCCTCGGTGACCTCCCACCGCTGCACCCGGTAGGCCGCCCGCGGCTCGGCCAGCGCCACCAGCAGGCACACCCCGGCGAACGCCCACGCCGCCACCCCCAGCCCCGGCGTGCGCGGCGTGAACACCAGGTACGCGCCCACGGCCGCCACCGCCACGGGGACCATCAGGACCAGCCACTGCACCGTCCACCACGCCACCGCCCGGCGGTCGGGACGGTGCCGCGGCGGACGCAGCTCGGTCCCGCTCATCGGCCCTCCTCCGCCCCGCCGGCCGTCCGCCCCGCCGCGTCGGCCACCGCGAGCAGCGCGAACCCGAGCACGCCGATCACGACGGCCGCGAAGACCTCGTAACCGTCGAGGAAGGGCAGGACATTGACCACGAGCAGGCCGTGCGCCCACCCCCACCAGCCGAACAGCGTGTTGAGCAGCCCGCCGACCCCTTGCAGGATCAGCAGCCAGCCGAACACCTCCACCACCGCTTTCATGCCGTCCACACTCGCCGCGGCGGCGGTCCGCCCGCCTCGGCCATCGGTCTGCGGCGACACCGACTTTGGTCGCTGTCGCCGGCTCCCGCGCAGGGCATAACCTCGACGAATGTGAGGGAACTGCGGGGGGAGGGCGATCCGGCCCTGGAATACCGGTGGGCGTTGCCGTCCACGCTGCTCGGCGACGGGCGCGGGGGCCGGGTGCGGCGCTCGACCCTCGACTGGATCTCCGACATCGCGCTGTTCCTGCTGGCCTGCGGCCTGACGTTCGTCAGCCTGGAGGAGATCCGGCACGAGCCGGAGCCGCTGCTGGCCGTCGAGCAGATCGTGGGGGCCCTGGCCTGCGCGGGGGTGTGGCTGCGGCGGCGCTGGCCGGTGGCGTTCGCGCTGGTGACGACCCTGCTGTCGGCCTATCTGGAGCTCGTCGGCGGGGCCTCGGTGGTGGCGCTGTTCACGGTGGCGGTGCACCGGCCGTTCAAGGTCTCCGGGCCGCTCGCGCTGCTGTCGCTGGTCACCCTGGCCCCGTACGTGCTGCTGCGGCCCCAGGAAGAGCTGAGCCCGCTGTGGAACGCGGCGTTCGGGGTCACGATCGTGCTCACCGTGTACGCCTGGGGCATCGTCATCCGGGCCAGGCGGCAGCTCGTCTGGTCGCTCAGGCAACGGGCCGAGACCGCCGCCGAGGACGCCAAACGGCTCGAACGCGAGCGCATCGCCCGCGAGATGCACGACGTGCTGGCCCACCGCATCTCGATGCTCAGCCTGCACGCCGGGGCGCTGGAGTTCCGTCCCGACGCGCCCGCCGAGGACGTCGCCAGGGCCGCCGGGGCGATCAGGAGCAACGCCCACCTGGCGCTCCAGGACCTGCGCGAGGTGATCGGCGTGCTCCGCCACACCCCGCCGGGGGCCGCCGACCCGGTGCCCGACCGGCCGCAGCCGACGCTCGCCGACCTGCCCGCGCTGGTCGAGGAGTGCCGCCAGGCCGGCATGGACGTACGCCTCGACCTGGCCGCCGCGGCCGGCGTCCCGGCCGGCGTCCCGGCCGGCGTCCCGGCCGGGGCGGGCCGCAACGTCTACCGCATCGTGCAGGAGGCGCTCACGAACGCGCGCAAGCACGCGGGGGGCGCGCCGGTGACCGTGACCGTGGCGGGCGAGCCGGGCGAGGGGGTCACGGCCGAGGTGCGCAACCCGGTGTGGTCGCGGCACGGCACGCGCATGCCGGGGGCGGGCGCCGGGCTCATCGGGCTGACCGAACGGGCCGAGCTGGCCGGCGGCCGGCTGGAGCACGGCGTGACCGGCGGCGAGTTCCGGGTGCGCGCCTGGCTGCCGTGGCCGCCGGAGCAGGACGGGGACGGACGTTGAACGACGGAGGGCCGATGGACGCGCCGATCAAGGTGCTGATCGTGGACGACGACGCGATGGTGCGGGCCGGGCTGTCGATGATCCTCGGCGGGGCCGCGGACATCGAGATCGTGGGCGAGGCGGCCGACGGGGCCGAGGTGCCGCCGCGGGTGGCCGAGCACCGGCCCGACATCGTCCTGATGGACATCCGCATGCCGGGCGTCGACGGGCTCACCGCGACCGAGGCGCTGCGCCGCACCGCCGCGCCGCCCGAGGTCGTGGTGCTGACCACGTTCCACGCCGACGCCCAGGTCGTGCGGGCGCTGCGCGCGGGGGCGGCCGGGTTCCTGCTGAAGGACATCCCGCCCGGCGACCTGGTCGACGCCGTCAGGCGGGTGGCCGCGGGGGAGCCGATCCTGTCGCCGGCGGTGACCCGGCAGCTCATCTCGCACGTGTCCGACGGGGGCGGGCGCGACCGCACCGAGCGGGCGCGGGGGCTGCTCGGCCGGCTGAGCGAGCGGGAGCGCGAGGTCGCGCTGGCCGTGGGGCAGGGCCGGTCGAACGCCGAGATCGGGCGCGAGCTGTTCATGAGCGTGCCCACGGTCAAGGCGCACGTCTCGCGCATCCTGACCAAGCTCGACCTGAACAACCGGGTGCAGATCGCGCTGCTGGTCTACGACGCTAGCGGGTGAGCAGCTCCTCGATGGCGGCCCGGTGGAGCACCAGGTCGTCGGGGTCGTCCGGCATGGGCTGCTCGCCGAAGTGGATCCGGCGCTGCCACACCCGGGCCATGATGATGCCGTGGCGGAGGGCGGCGTACATCTCGTAGAAGTCGAGGTCGCGGGGCTCGTAGCCAGTTATTTCGCGATATTTCTGGCATACGTCGTCGCGGCGCATGAAGTCCGGCATGCCGGGCAGGCCCATCGTCACCGCGAGGTCCTGGAAGAAGCGGTGCAGGAAGATCATCCAGGAGACGTCCAGCTCGCGCGGGCCCACGGCGGCCATCTCCCAGTCCAGCACCGCCACCGGCGTGAAGTCGCGGTACATCACGTTGCCGATCCTGGCGTCGCCCCAGGTCAGGACGTCGGGGCCGGGATCGTCCGGCCAGTGTGAGCCGAGCCAGTCGAAGGCCCGCTCCAGCACGGGGATCGGCCGTGCGCCGTGCGCCCACCGGTAGTAGGCGCGCTGGGCCTCGACGTGCGCGCGCAGGCCGTCCGTGCCGCCGGGGGCGAGCGGGCCGAGCACCGCGACGTCCTGCCCGGTGTACGGCGTCTCGTGCAGCGCCGCCACGAGCCCGACGCTCGCCTCCTGCAGCCGCCGCCGGTCGCCGGGGGAGGCGTCGTGCAGCCAGCCCCCGAACGTGTACGGCATGACGTCCGGCGGCACGTCGCCCTCGGCCCGCTCCATGACGAAGAACGGCGTCCCGAGAGGCGCGGGGTCGGGCTCGAACCAGAGCGGCCTGGGCGCTGGGATCCCAGCTTTCTCCCTGGCCAGCCGCATGACCTCGAACTGGGCCCGCAGATCGTAGGAGGGGAACACCGGAACGGCTTCCTCCGCAGGTGCGAGCCTGGCCACGCACCTGCGGGTCCCGGCGGCCCAGGTGGCGGTGAAGAACAGCGTCTCGCTCGACATGCCGTTGCCGGCGGGCCGCGACAGCTCCGACACCGTGGCGTCCCCGCCGACCCGGCCGCGCAGCCAGCGGGACGCCCGCTCGCGCAGTTCCTCCAGGTCACGCGTGGACGTGCGCATCTGTTCCGTCACCGCTCACCTCCACGCCGGATCGCTGCCCCGGCTCAGTCGTATACCCCCTACCAAGCGCTTGTCTAGGTTCAAGGGACCGTTACGGTCAGGTACGCAAGAGCCGTACCCTTGTCTGAAAGGGCATGTCACGAAGGGACAAGTGGGATGAGTTCAGCGGGTGAAGGCCTGTCTCGCCCGCTTCCCGAGCAGGTGCGCCTCAACGTCGTCGACCTGGCCGCGCAGGTTCTCGGCACGATGCCCGCCGTCTCCGTGCCGCCGCCGCTGCGCGGCATCGCCAAGTTCGACCCGCGCAAGCGCGCCAAACTGGGCAGCGCGCCGATCGCCGCGCAACTGGAGAACGACAAGAAGTTCCGCGAACTGGTCGCGGAGTCCGTCGCCGCCGGCTGGCCCGAGCTGGTCGCCGCGCTGGCCGAGGGCAGCGTGCCGCCCGCCGCCGACCCCGTGCTGGTGGCTGCCGCAGCCTATCTCACCAGGCCGCCCGGCTGGGCGGAGATGATCGAAACCGCCCGCGCCGACCTGGAGCAGTCCGCCGTGGCGGCCGAGGGGTCCGAGCGCGAGGAGGCCGTGACGCGGCTGCGCGAGCAGCTCGCCGCCCAGAAGACCGCCGCCAAGGAGGAGGCCGACCGGCTGCGCGAGCAGATCAAGGCGGCCCGCGCCGAGAACTCCGACCTGCGGCGCAAGCTCCACGACGCCCGCGAGCGGGCCAAGGCCGCCACCCGCCGGGCCGAGGAGATGGAACAGGCCGCCGACGACGCCCGGCACGCCGCCTCCACCGCCGGCAACGCGGGCGAGGCCGAGCTGCGCCGCCTGCGCGAGCGCCTGGCCGACGTGGAGAGGCAGCTCGAAGCCTCCCGCCGGGCCGCCCGCGAGGGCCGCAGCATCGAGGACGCCCGCATCAGGGTGCTGCTCGACGCCCTCCAGGACGCCTCGGCCGGGCTGCGCAGGGAGCTGGCGCTGCCCACCACGATCAGCCGTCCCGCCGACTCGGTCGCGGCCAGCACCGGCGAGCGCCCGGGGGTGCGCGGCGTGCCCGCCCGGGCCCTGGCCGACGACGACCCGCAGCTCCTCGACCAGCTCCTGGCGCTGCCGCAGGTCCACCTGATCATCGACGGCTACAACGTCACGAAGACCGGCTACGGCACGCTCACCCTCGCCGACCAGCGCAACCGGCTGATGACCGGCCTCGGCGGGCTGGTCGCCCAGACCCGGGTCGAGGTGACGGTGATCTTCGACGGCGCCGAGCTCAACGCGCCGGTGCAGGTGGTGGCGCCGCGCGGGGTGCGGGTGCTGTTCAGCGCGCCGGGGGAGATCGCCGACGACCTGATCCGCCAGCTCGTCCGGGCCGAGCCGCCCGGCCGGGCCATCGCCGTCGTCTCCTCCGACCGCGAGGTCGCCGAGTCCGTCCGCCGGATGGGAGCCAGACCGGTTCCGTCCGGTCTGCTGCTGCGCCGGTTGGGCCGCGCATAAGTTACGAATTAGCACTATTGGCGAGACCCCACCCGCCACTTCTGTACTATTTCGCCCCAGGTGTAATCCCTGGGAGGCGACGCTGTGAGGTTTGGCCGGGTGACGGTGGCCGCGGGTCTCGCGATCGGACTGATGACGGTCCCGATGGGTGCGGCGCTCGCTGATCCCAAGCCCACCCTCAAACAGGCCAAGGCCAAGCTGGAGAAGCTGAACGACAAGGCCGACAAGGTCGTCGACCGGTACAACACGGCGACCGAGAACTACAAGAAGGCCAAGGACGCCTACACCAGGCTGAACGACCGCTACAAGCAGAAGCTGCAGACGGTCGCCGACCTCCGTGCCGAGATCATCAGGGTGGCGGTGGACTCGTACAAGCTGGGCGGGGACGTCACCTCGCTGCCCGGCATGGTCGGCGTCAACGACCCCGAGAACCTGCTGGCCGGGCTGGCCATGGCCGGGCAGCTCTCGCGCGAGCGGCTGGAGAAGCTGGCCGCGTTCGACCGCGAGAACAAGGGGCTCAAGGCCGAGCGCGACAACGCCGAGACCGCGCTCGCCGACGCCGACAAGGAGCGGGACGCCGTCCAGCGGGAGCGGGCCGAGGTGCTGAAGCTGGTCGGCCAGCAGAAGAAGCTCCTGGACAAGCTGGGGGCCTACAACCCGGGCAACCCCAACAGCACCGGCATCAAGTACACCGGTCCGGCCTCGGGCAGCGCGGCCGCCGTCCTGGGCTTCGCCTTCGCCCAGGTGGGCAAGCCGTACATCTACGGAGGCACGGGCCCGCGCGGCTACGACTGCTCAGGGCTGACGCAGGCCGCCTGGCGGGCCGCCGGAGTCTCGCTGCCGCGTACGACGTGGCAGCAGTGGGCCTGGGGCGCGAGCCGCAAGGTGGACCTCAAGGACCTCCAGCCGGGGGACCTCATCTTCAGCGAGGGGCTCGGGCACGTCAGCATCTACGCGGGCGGTGGCAAGATCGTCCATGCGCCGCAGACGGGCGACGTCGTCAAGGTCGTCCGCCTCGCCGACTACGGCCGCCCCCTCGTCGGAGCGATCCGCCCCTGAATCCCCTCCGGGGACTGTCCGCGACCGGAATCGCGGGCCGCTTCGGCGTGCCCGCGACCGTTGGGACGAACGGGACAAACGGGGTGAAAGGGCCCTGACAATCGGGTGTGCCGTGAAGTGTGAGAAGGGTCACAAACCGGTAACGGAACCCTCGGCTCCAACAGGGGTTTCACCCTTTACTTACACCTTTATCTGATCTTTACAGGCCGTGTCTCCCTTTGCCAAATCTTGAACCTTCGGCGTAGTTTCTGGCGTCGCGGTCAGCAAGCCATGCGCACCGCGAATCGACATCGGAACCCCGATGCGGACCAGATAAAAATCCAGCGGTCGCCGCCGATATCCCCGTTCAGGCACAACCATCGGGCGGCGACCTGCCGAGTCCGTGCAGCCAGGAGGCACGGAGCCGGGGACCCAAAGATCCCGTAATCCCCCGGGATCAGGGGTGAATCGGCGCGTCATCGCGCCGTAGGGCGACTTCCAGGCCCGAATCCGTCAGCTAACCCGGTAGGCGTTCGTGGAAGACACAAGGAGAAATCCTGTCTACCTCCCTGCATAACCCCCGTCTGTCCCGTCTTGCCCTGAGGGGCGTCGCACTCACGATGACCGTGACGGCCGGAGGTGCGGTTCTCCATGCCGTGCCGGCCGGGGCGCAGACGGTGAGCGAATCGGCCGCCAGGCTCACCGCGGTGTCCAGCACCGCCAAGGCGGCCACCGCAAGGTCGGCCAGGTCGGCGAAGACCGTCAGGTCGGCCAAGGCGGCCAGAGCCGCCCGGCAGACGTCGAAGGCCCGCAGGGCCGTCGCCGTCGCCAGGCACCAGGTCGGCGACCCGTACCGGTACGGGGCCACGGGCCCTGGTGCGTTCGACTGCTCCGGACTCGTCCAGTACGCCTGGAAGAAGGCCGGGGTGCGACTCCCTCGCGTGGCGAGCAGCCAGTTCGCCCGCATCAAGCGCAAGGTCTCCTGGCGCAATCTCAAGCCGGGCGACCTGATGTTCTTCAACGGGCTGGGCCACGTCGGCATGTACGTCGGCCACGGCAAGATGGTCCATTCGCCGCGGACCGGCGAACGGGTGCGCATCGACAAACTGGGCGGATGGCGGAAGTCGTCGTTCGTCGGCGCGGTGCGTCCCGGCGCGTGACAACGGGCCCCGCCCGGACCCTCCCCGGTCCGGGCCGGGGCCTGTCGCATGCCCGGCCCCATGAAGGGGCCGTTCTCGCGCGGGGGCCGGTCTCGTGAAGGGGCGGTCTCGTGCGGGGGCCGGTCTCTTGGAGGGGCAGGGAGGGGCGTGGACCTACTAGCATCGGGCCGTGTCCTCGCAGGTGCGTCCGTCCCTCCGCGGTCCGCGCCGGCTCCTTTCGGTCCTGCTGCTGGCGACGGCGGTTCTCGTGGTCGCCGACGCGCCGCCCGCCGCCGTCCTGCCCGCCGGGGCGCGCGGGTTGTGGAGCGACGGCGGTCGGGTGGCCCGCGGCGCGCGGTCCGTGGTCGTGGGGCACCGCGCCGACCCCGGCCTGCTGGCCGATCTGGCCCGCCGCGCGGACCTCGCAGGACGGCGGGTGTCCGCGGTGCTCGGCCGGCCGGTACGCGCGCTGGTCGTCGTGCCCGACTCCGACGCCGAGGCGGCCCGCCTGGCGAGCACGGGCCCGCTCGACGGCCTGGCCGCGGTGGCCGACGGCGCCAGGGTGATCGTCGTGCCCGGCTCCTTCGCCCGGCTCACCCCCACGGGACGCGACGTCGTCCTCACCCATGAGCTCACCCACGTCGCCGCGGGCACCGACCGGCTGCCCGTCTGGCTGTACGAGGGGTTCGCCGACTACGTGGCCTACCGCGACGCCGGGCTCCCCGCCGGGACGGCCGCCGCCGAACTCGCCGCCGACGTACGGGCAGGGCGGCTGCCGAGCGAGTTGCCCGGACCTGCGGCTTTCGCCCCCACGGCCGCCGATCCCGGACGGCTCGCGCGGGCGTACCAGGAGGCCTGGATGGCGTGTCGCTTCCTCGCAGACCGGTTCGGTGACGGGACCCTGGTACGGCTCTACCGTGATGCCCGCGTGGCCGGCGTCGATCAGGCGCTCGCCTCCGTGGGGCTCACCGCCGAGACGCTGGCGGCACGGTGGCGCGAGTACGTACGACAGCAGCTCGCGTGAAGGGGAGGCAGATGAGCGAGCGGAACGACCCGCCCCGGGAAGGGGACGAGCCCGCCGGAGCGGTCGCCGCAGGGGCCGACGAGCCCGGCACGGCGGTCGCGGCGGCACACGGCGGCGGTGTGGCCATCAGGGACGGCGGCGGCGGCGACCGGCCCGGCGACGGCGCGCCGCAGGAGCCGTCCGGCACCAACCAGCCCCCCGAATCCCCGGGCCACCCCGACGACCCGGACGATCCGGACGCCCGCCCCGACGCGGACGCCGACCCCGACACCGAGGACCCCCGCCACCCCCAGCCCGCAACCCCCGACGACCGCCCCCACGCCACCCGCGCCCCCCAGCCCCCCGCGGACACGGACGACCCCGGAAAAGGCAACGGCAAGGGCAAGGGCAAGGGCAAGGGGCACGGCACGGGCAAGGGCAAGGGCAAGGGGCACGGCAAGGGCAAGGGCGACCCCGCCGCCACCTTCGCCGAGGACGCCGTCCGTCCAGGAACCGGCAAGCTGACGGGAACGGCGGAGCACCTGATCGCCCGCGAACGGCAACGCGCGGAATCCCGCTCCAGGCGCGCAGCCGGCGCCGCCCTCGCCCTGGTCGGCGGCGTGATCCTGGCCGTGGCCGGGTTCACCACCCCCTGGCGGGTCCTGGCGGCGGGCGCGCCCGCCGTCACCGCTGACCCCGCCCGCGACTTCAGCGCCGCCCAGATCGCCAGGGCGCAGGCGTTCGACGCGGCCACCTCCCTGCCCGGCTACATCTCGCTCGGCCTCACGGTCCTGTTCGCCGGGCTGCTGGTCCTGACGCCGTTCGCGGCCAAGGTGCTGGGCGTGCTCAGGGGCCCGTGGTGGGTGCGGGTGGTCCTCGGCGTGGTGGTGCTCACCGCGATCACCGAGGCGCTGCGGTGGCCGCTCGGCATGTGGTTCGAGACGATCCTGCGCGACTACGGCCTGTCCACCCAGGACTGGGCGGGCTGGACCGCCGACCGGCTCAAGAACACCGGCGTCAGCGTGCTGCTGATGGCCGTCATGCTGCTCGCCCTCGTGGCGCTGGCCCGCAAGGTGCGCCGCTGGTGGATCCCGGCCGCCGTGGGCGCGTTCGCGCTCACCCTGGGCGTGTCGTACGTCTACCCGGTGGTGTTCGAGCCGCTGTTCAACGACTTCACCTCCATGCCGCAGGGCTCGCTGCGCTCGGAGCTGCTGGCCATGGCCGAGCGGGACGGCGTCCCGGTCGAGGACGTGCTGGTCGCCGACGCCTCGCGGCGCACGACGGCGCTCAACGCGTACGTGTCGGGCTTCGGGGCCACCCGCCGGATCGTCGTCTACGACACGCTGCTCAAGGCACCGGAGTCGGAGGTCGAGTTGGTGGTCGCGCACGAGCTGGGCCACGCCAAGCACGCCGACGTGCTCGACGGCACGCTGCTCGGCGGCCTGCTGGCGGCCTTCGGGGCGATCGGCCTGTTCCTGCTGGTCGGCCCGCTGCGGCGGCGGACGGGGATCGCCTCGGTGGCCGACCCGCGGGCGGTCGGCGTGCTCATGGGGCTGATGACGCTGGCCTCGCTGGTCTCCGACCCGGCCCAGAACCTGATCACGCGGCACGTCGAGGCGCGGGCCGACGTGCACGCCCTCGACCTGACCAGGGATCCGGCCACGTTCGTCGCGATGCAGAAACGCCTCGCCATAACCAACATTTCCGACTTGTCGCCGGATGCGGTGGAATATGTGCTCTATGCCTCCCATCCTTCCAGCCCCGAGCGCATCGCCCTGGCCCGCTCGTGGGCGAGACTGAACGGCGTCCCCGAACCGTGACCGACGTGGTCTTCGTGACGAACGACTTCCCGCCCAGGCCGGGCGGCATCCAGTCGTTCGTGCACGGACTCGCGCTCCGCACGCCGGGCGTGGCCGTCTACGCCCCCGCCTGGCCGGGAAGCGAGGAGTTCGACCGGCGTCAGCCGTACCGGGTCGTCCGGCACCCGACGCGGCTGATGCTGCCCACCCCGGCCGTCGCGCGCAGGGCGGCCGGGCTGGTGGCCGAGCACCGCGCCGAGACCGTCGTCTTCGGCGCGGCCGCGCCGCTCGGCCTGCTCGCGCCCCGCCTGCGCGCGGCGGGCGCGCGGCGGGTGGTGATGCTCACCCACGGCCACGAGGCGTCGTGGGCGGGCGCGCCGGGCTTCCGCTCGGTGCTGCGCAGGATCGGCGCGCACGCCGACGTGGTGACCTACCTGGGCGACTACACGCGGCAGCGCCTGGCCGCCGCGATCCCGCCGGACAAGCTCGTCCGCCTGGCGCCCGGCGTCGACGCCGACCAGTTCCACCCGCGGGCCGCCAAGGCGGCGCTCGGCCTCGACGGCCGGCCGGTGGTGGCCTGCGTGTCCCGGCTGGTGCCGCGCAAGGGCCAGGACCAGCTCATCCGGGCCTGGCCCAGGGTGCTGCGCGCGGTGCCGGACGCGGTGCTGCTGCTCGTGGGCGGCGGCCCGTACCGGTCGCGGCTGGAGCGCCTGGCGGGCGGGCACGAGTCGATCAGGTTCACCGGCACGGTCCCCGCCGCGAGCCTGCCCGGCTACTACGCGGCGGCCGACGTCTTCGCGATGCCCTGCCGCACCCGCTGGAACGGCGTGGACGTCGAGGGCCTCGGGATCGTCTTCCTGGAGGCGTCGGCGACCGGCCTGCCGGTGGTCGCGGGCGACTCCGGCGGCGCCCCGGACGCCGTACGTCCCGGCGAGACGGGCCTCGTCGTGGACGGCGCGGACGTCGCGGACGTCGCCCAGGCCGTCACCGACCTGCTCCGCGACCCCGCGCGCGCCCGCAAGATGGGCGCCCGCGGCCGCGACTGGATCACCCGCGAGTGGACGTGGGAGCAGGTCGCCACCCGCTTCCACGCCCTGCTGCGCCCCTCCTAACCCTTGGTCGAGCCCAGCGTGAGCCCGGCGACGAACTGCTTGTGCAGGAGCTGGAAGACGACCAGCGTGGGCAGCGCCACCAGCAGGGACCCGGCCGCCAGCAGGTTGTAGTCGGTGAAGAACTGGCCGCGCAGGTTGTTCAGCGCCGAGGTCACCGGCAGCTTGTCGCCCGAGGACATCAGCACCAGCGCCCACAGGAAGTCGTTGTACATCCAGGTGAACTCCAGGGTGGCCAGCGCCGCCAGCACCGGCCGGCACAGCGGCAGCGTGAGCCGCCAGTAGCGCTTCCACACGCTCGCGCCGTCCACGAGCGCCGCCTCGGTGATCTCCTCCGGGATCGTCCGCATGAAGTTCGCGATGACGAAGACGCAGAAGCCGAACTGGAACGCCACGTGGATGAGGATCAGCCCGAGGTAGGAGTCGTAGAGCGACTGGGAGTCCGACAGCCAGGCGGGCAGCGGCACCAGCGTGTAGAGCGTGTACAGCGGGGTGATGAGCACCTGCGGCGGCATCAGGTTCCCGGCGGTGAACACGATCAGCAGCGCCTTGCGCCCCGGGACGCGCACCCGCGCGACGGCGAACGCCGTGAACGAGGCCAGCGCCAGCGTGACCAGCACCCCGGGGACGACGATGATCAGCGTGTTCAGGTAGTAGCGGGGCAGCTCGGCCTGGCTCCATGCCTCGCCGTAGTAGCCGAGCGTGAGGTGCTCGGGCACCGACAGGTAGCCCAGCCGGGCCGTCTCCTCGTACGGCCGCAGCGAGGCGTAGACCGACAGGGCCAGCGGCAGCACCCAGCCCAGCGCGACCAGCGCGAGGAAGGCGTGCAGCAGGATGCGCAGCGGCCGCACGGGCCGGCGCGCGGGCGGCCGCCGGTCCTGCGCCGGGGGAGCGGCGGCGGGCGCGGTGAGCGTCATCGCTCCTCCTTGAACAGCTGCGACAGGTACGTGACGATGAACCCCAGCGAGATCACCAGCAGGATCACGGCGATGGCCGAGCCGAAGCCGATGCGGCCGGCCTCGCCCACGATGTTCTCGGTGACCAGCACCGACAGCAGTTCCAGGCCGTTCCTGCCCTTGTTGACGGCGTAGACGACGTCGAACGCGCGCAGCGCCTCGATCACGGTGATGACCAGCACGATCACGTTGACCGGCCGCAGCGTCGGGAACACCACGCGGAAGAAGGCCTGCGCCTCGGTGGCCCCGTCGATGGCGGCGGCCTCCTTCAGCGCCGGGTCCACGGCCTTGAGCCCGGCCAGGTAGATGATCATGACGTAGCCGACGTGCCGCCAGCCGGCCGCGACCATCACCACCCAGATGTTGATCGAACGGTCGCCCAGCCAGTCCACGGTCAGGCCGGTGACCGCGTTCAGCACGCCGTAGTCGGAGGAGTAGACGAGCTGCGCGATGAAGCCCACCACGGCCAGCGACAACACGACCGGCAGGTACAGCGCGCTCTGGTAGACCCGCGACCACCGCAGCCGCCGGTCCAGCAGCACCGCGCAGAACAGCCCGAACGGCGTCGCGACCAGCCCCAGGAAGCCCAGCCACAACACGTTGTTGCGCACCGCCGACCAGAACGGCGGATAGGTGGTGGCCAGGTCGTGGTAGTTCCGCCCGCCCACCCACTCGATCGGCCCGATGCCGTTCCAGTCGGTGCCGGACAGCGCGACGGAGGCCAGCGCGGGCCCCCAGATCAGGCCCACGTTGACGATGACGGCCATCCCCAGCCCGATGACCAGCACGGTCACGTCCCGGGCGGAGTAGCGACGGGTTCTGACGGTCATCAGCGGAAGAGGGTGGCCTTCTGCTTCTCGATGCTCGCCAGCAGGGAGTCGATCTCGTCCGGCGCGCCGACGAACGCCTGCAGGGACGGGATCATCACGGTGGAGGCGAAGTCCGGCCGGGTGTCGCGGTCGAGGAACTGCGCCAGGTGGGTGGCCTGGGAGACCAGTTCGGCGCCGCGCTTCTGCAGGGCGCTGTAGCCGCTGGTGTCGGCCTTGGAGCTGGACGCCAGCGTCCCCGGGTCGAGCCTGGTCGCCTCGTTCTGGGACGAGCCCTTGGCCAGGTGCTTGAGCAGCGCCTTGGCGCCGTCCACGTTCCGGGCCTTGGCCGAGATCATGTAGCCGTCGATGGGGGCGTCGATCGAGTCGGTGCCGTGGGCCGGGTCGATCTCGGGGAAGGTGAAGAAGTCGATGTCGTCGCGGTCGGCCTCGGGGAACTGCTGGGCGACGAACATGCCGAGCAGGATCATGCCGGTCTTCTTCTGCGCGAGCGACTGCCCGGCCTCCTGCCAGGTACGCCCGAGCGCCGCAGGCTGGTGGTACTCCATCAGCCCCCGCCAGGTGTCGAAGACCTGCCGGACCCTGCGGTCGGTCCACGACTCCTTGCCGGCCATGAGCGAGATGTGGAAGTCGTAGCCGTTCGTGCGCATGTTCAGGATGTCGAACGCGCCCATCGCCGGCCACCCGTCCTTGTCGGCGAACGCGATCGGAATCAGCCCGTCGGCCTTCATCCTCCTGGCCAGGGCGGTGAACTCGTCCAGGGTTCTCGGGGGCTCGTACCCCTTGGCCCGCCACAGGCTCTTGCGGTAGAAGACGGCCCACGGGTAGTAGGTGAACGGCACGAAGTACTGCTTGCCGTCGGCGCCGGTCGACTGGTCCTTGAACGCCTGCGTGTAGTCGCCGCCGATCTCCCGCCACACGTCCGAGATGTCGGTCGCCAGGCCCTGCTCGGCGAAGAAGCGCATCCGGTACCCGGCGAACCAGGTGAACACGTCGTCGGGCGTGCCTTTGAGATAGCGGTTGATGTTCTCCTGGAACGTGTTGTGGTCGACCGTGTTGACCTTCGGGACGGCCTGGGTGAAGCCCTTGAGCACGGTCTCCAGAGCCTTCTTGGGCACCTCGTCGGAGGCGTTCGAGCCGATCGTGACCGTGCCCAGGCCGCCGCCGGACGACCTGCCGGGCCCAGTGGAGGGGCTGCCGGAGCCGCACCCGGCGAGGACGGCGGGCACGCCGAACGCGGCGGCTCCGAGAAGACGACGGCGGGAGATCGGCATGTGTCGGTCCATGATGGTTCCTCCTTGCCGGACCCTTCAGATTCCCCCGAGTTCGCTCACACCCATTCATCGAAAGACGAAGCCCCACCGCTGTCAACGCACTGTTTCATGGCGTTTTCGACGCATTCACCGAGTCGATGCCATGTCATGATGCGGACGGGATGTGTCGGAACCTGTTGGGATCTGGTGATGCGATGCTCGCCCCGCAGCGTCAGCAGGCGATCCTGGACCTCGTCCGGCAGAACGGCGGCGTCAGGGTCGTGGACCTGGTGCGCACGTTCGGCGTCTCCGACATCACGATCCGGCGCGACCTGGAGCTGCTGGCCGAGCGCGGCCTGCTGGCCAAGGTGCACGGCGGCGCGACCACCATCGGATCCACGAACGAGCCCGGCTTCGCCGCCAAGTCCGTGCAGCAGGAGGAGGAGAAGCAGGCCATCGCCGGGCACGCCGCCGCGCTCGTGCGCCCCGGCACGGCCGTGGCCCTGTCGGCCGGCACCACGACCTGGACGCTCGCCCACCACCTGGGCCAGATCCCCGGCCTGACCGTCGTGACGAACTCCGTCCGGGTCGCCGACGTCTTCCAGCACGCCGGCCGTCCCGACCAGACGGTCGTGCTCACCGGCGGGGTGCGCACCCCGTCCGACGCCCTGGTAGGCCCGGTCGCGGTCGCCGCCATCCGCCGGCTCAACGTGGACCTGCTCTTCCTGGGCGTGCACGGCATGACCGCGCGGACCGGCTTCACCACCCCCAACCTGATGGAGGCCGAGACCGACCGCGCGCTGGTCGAGGCGGCCTCCCGGCTCGTCGTGCTGGCCGACCACACCAAGTGGGGGACCGTCGGCATCAGCACGATCGCCGAGCTGGGCGAGGCCGACGTGGTCGTCTCCGACACCGGCCTGCCGGAGCCGGCCAGGCAGGCGCTGTCGGAACGGGCGGGCCGGCTCGTCCTGGCGGAGCCGCGACCCGTCACGGACTGAGGCCGGTCATGGAGGTGAGGCCCGTCATGAAGGTGAGGCCGGTCATGAAGGGTGAGGTTCGTCGTGAAGGTGAGGCCCGTCACGAAGGCGAGACGGCGGCCGCCGCCGACAGCCGGTCGTGCTGCTCGTCGGAGAGCTCCACCGACAGCGCCGCCACGTTCTCCTCCAGGTGCCCGATCGAGGAGGTGCCGGGGATCGGGATCACCGTGGGGGAGCGGCGCAGCAGCCAGGCCAGCGACGCCTGGGCCGGGGTGACGCCGATCTCGGCCGCCACCGCCGCCAGCGGCGTGCCGGGCCCGGCGTGGGAGCCGGCCGCGATCGGGAAGAACGGCAGGAACGCGATGCCGTGCGCGGCGGCGTGCTCCACGACGTCCTCGTGCTGCCGGGTGGCCAGGTTGTACATGTTCTGCACGGCCGCGATCGGCGTGATCTCCGCCGCCCGGCGCAGCTCCCCGGCGCTCACCTCCGACAGGCCGATGTGCCGGACCTTGCCCTCGTCCCTGAGCTGCTTGAGCGCGCCGATCTGGTCTTCGAGCGGGTAGGCCGGGTCCAGGCGGTGCAGCTGGAGCAGGTCGATGCGCTCCACCCGCAGCCGGCGCAGGCTCAGCTCGGCCTGCTGGCGCAGGTAGGCCGGATGGCCGAGCGGCACCCACTCGGCCGGCGAGGGCCGCAGCACGCCGATCTTGGTGGCCACCGCCACACCGTCCCCGTACGGGTGCAGCGCCTCGGCGATCAGCTCCTCGTTGGCGCCGAGCGCGTAGGAGTCGGCGGTGTCGAAGAGGTTCACGCCCAGCTCGGCCGCCCGGCGCAACACCGCCACGGCGCCCGCCCGGTCCGCCGGCGCCTCCCAGATGGGCGCCTCCATCGCCGAGCGCGCGGGATCGGGGGCGTCGGCCAGCCGCATCGACC
This sequence comes from Nonomuraea sp. NPDC049684, assembly GCF_044465345.1. NCBI lineage: Bacteria > Bacillati > Actinomycetota > Actinomycetes > Streptosporangiales > Streptosporangiaceae > Nonomuraea > Nonomuraea sp. NPDC049684. The sequence goes on from NZ_JBITLO010000003.1 coordinate 408,577, forward strand.
CGTAGCCGATCCGGCGAACCTCCAGGTCCCCGCCAATGGTGAATGTCTGTACAGTCTCGCGAGGAATTTCTCTCATGGACGTCACGCTAGAAGCTCACATCGATGCGAGATGCAAGCGGGTGTGAGGAGCATCACGTGAAGATCGGCGCGCTCTCCGCGGAGACCGGGGTCAGCCCCCGGCTGCTGCGCTACTACGAGGAGCAGGGGCTGCTGACCTCGTACCGGGCCGACGGCGGTCACCGGCGCTACGGGACGGACGCGCCCGTCGTGGTCCGGCGCATCCGCACGCTGCTCGCCGCCGGCCTGCCGACCAAAGTGATCAAGGACGTGCTGCCGTGCGCCTCCGGCTCCGGCGAGGTGCTGGACCCGTGCACCCTCGGCCACCTCCGCGGCCGGCTCACCGGCCTGGACGAGCAGCTCGCCGAGCTCCAGGCCGCCCGCCAGGCCCTGGCCGCGATCCTGACCGCGACCGAGCGGGCCGGCGACCCGGCCGGTGACCTGGCAGGCGAGCTGGCCGGTGAGCTGGCAGGCGAGCTCGTCGGGGCCGCCTGACGGCTAGTGGCCGTAGAGCTCGTCGATCTCCTTGGCGTAGTCGCGCATCACCAGGTTGCGCTTGACCTTCAGCGTCGGCGTCAGGTGGCCGCTCTCCTCGGTGAGGTCGGTGTCGAGGATCGTGAACTTCTTGATCTGCTCGGCCTTCGACACCATGCCGTTGGCCCGGTCGACGGCCTCCTGGACCTGCGCCAGGATCGCCGGGTCGGTGCGCAGCTCGGCCGCGCCGCGACCGGCGGGCATCGCCTCGGGGTCGAGCGTGACCAGCGCGGCGACGAACGGACGGCCCTCGCCCACGATCATGGCCTGGGACACCAGCGGGTGGGCGCGCAGCGCGTCCTCCAGCGGGCCGGGGGCGACGTTCTTGCCCGCGGCCGTCACCAGGATCTCCTTCTTGCGGCCGGTGATGCGCAGGTAGCCGTCGGCGTCGAGCTCGCCCACGTCGCCCGTGCGGTACCAGCCGTCGGCGTCGACCGCCTCGGCGGTGGCGGCGTCGTTCTTCCAGTAGCCGTGGAAGACGTTGCGGCCCTTGGCCAGGATCTCGCCGTCGTCGCCGATGCGGACCGAGACGCCCGGCAGCGGCTTGCCGACCGTGCCGATCTTGTTGGCGCCCGGCATGTTGACCGAGATGGGGGCGGAGGTCTCGGTCAGGCCGTAGCCCTCGAAGACCTCGATGCCGACGCCCCGGAAGAAGTGGCCGAGCCGGTCGCCGAGCGCCGAGCCGCCGGAGACGGCGGCCGACAGCCGGCCGCCGGTGGCCGCCCGCAGCTTGGCGTAGACCAGCCGGTCGAACAGCAGGTGACGCAGCCGCAGGCCGAGCGGCGCGCCGCCGGACGCCTCGGCCTTGCTCCAGGCCACCGCCACGTCGACGGCGCGGGCGAAGATCTTGCCCTTGCCGCCCGCGGCGGCCTTCTGCTCGGCGCCGTTGTAGACCTTCTCGAACACGCGCGGCACGCCCAGCAGGAACGTCGGCTTGAAGTCCTGGAGGTCGGGGGCGACGTTCTTCATGTTCGGGGTGTGCGCCATGATCGCGCCGGCCTCGACCAGCACCACCTGGATCATCCGCGCGAAGATGTGCGCGAGCGGCAGGAACAGCAGCGCCGCCGGGTCCTTCGAGCTGAACAGCGGGTCGAGCGGCCCGCGCAGCACGTTGAGCGCGGTGAACAGCAGGTTGTCGTGGGTGATCCGGCAGCCCTTGGGACGGCCGGTGGTGCCCGAGGTGTAGACGATCGTGGCCAGATCGGCGGCGACGACCTTCTTCCTGCGCTCCTCCACGGCCGAGCCGGGCACGCCCTCCGCGTCGAGCCGCCCCTCGACCCGCCAGACGGCCTTCAGCTCGGGCGCGGCCTCGCGGACGGTCTCCTCGTGCGCGTCGAGCTCGACGAAGGCCGCCTTGGCCTCGCTGTCGGCCAGGATCCACCGGACCTGCTCCACCGACGACGTCTCGTAGACGGGGACGGTGACCGCGCCGACGGACCAGAGGGCGTAGTCGACCAGCGTCCACTCGTAACGCGTGCGCGACATCAGCGCGACCCGGTCGCCGTGCTCGATCCCGGCCGCGATGAGCCCCCTGGCCACCTCGACCACCTGGTCGCGGAACTCGCCCGCGGTCACGACGGGCCAGCCGTCGTCGGTCTTGCGGCGCATGATCACGGTGCCGGGCTCCCGCTCGGCCCGGTCGAAGACCGTGTCGGGCAGGCTTGCTGAGGCAGGCACATCGACCAGGACGGGGACGCTGTACTCGCGCACGAACTTTCAACTCCTCTACGGGGACCGCCTGGACGTTACCGCCTTAAGTTACGCGCCGGTAGCATCGTCATGGGAGCGTTATGAAGGGCGTTCATCACGCTAGCAGCCGTCCCACCTAGGATTTCCCCATGAGGGTCCACGTGGTGAGTGACGTGCACGGCAGGGCCGACGCGCTGGCCCGCGCGGGCGAGGGCGCCGACGCGCTGGTGTGCCTGGGCGACCTGATCCTCTTCATCGACTACGACGACCACGCCAACGGCATCTTCGCCGACCTGTTCGGCGCGGAGCGGGCCGCCGAGTTCATCGCCCTGCGCACGGCCAAGCGCTTCGACGAGGCCAGGGCCATGTCGGCGCGCCTGTGGGCCACCCTCGACGGCGACCCGCGCGAGCACATCGAGCGCAACGTGCGCGCCCAGTACGCCACCCTCTTCGCGGCCATGCCCACCCCCGCCTACCTCACCTACGGCAACGTGGACATTCCCCGCCTGTGGCCCGACTACCTCAAACCAGGCCATCAGGTGCTCGACGGCGAGGTGGTGGAGATCGGCGGCCTGCGCTTCGGCTTCGTCGGCGGCGGCCTGAAGACCCCCTACCGCACCCCGTACGAGATCGGCGACGAGGAGTACGCCGCCAAGGTCGAGGCGATCGGCGAGGTCGACGTGCTGTGCTGCCACATCCCGCCCGCCGTGCCCGAGCTGCTCTACGACGTCGTGGCCAGGCGCTTCGAGCGCGGCAGCGAGGCCACGCTGGCGGCCATCCGGCGCACCCAGCCGCGTTACGCCCTGTTCGGCCACGTCCACCAGCCTCTCCACCGCCGCGCCCGCGTGGGCCGCACCGAGTGCGTGAACGTCGGCCACTTCCGGGGAAGAGGTGAGCCGTTCGTCCTGGAATGGTGAGCCGGGCGGCCCGTGACCGGCGCTCCGCCGCAACGGGCGGATTCTGCATTACGGTGGTCGCATGGCTGATCGCACCACTTCGAGCACCACCATCGGCGCCGGCCGCGCAGAGGTCATGGCGGTCATCGCCGACTTCCCCGCCTATCCGGAATGGGCCGGATCGATCAAGCGCGCCGAGGTCGTCACCACGGGCGCCGACGGGCGGCCCGAGCAGGTGCGGTTCGTCCTCGACGCGGGCGTGATCAACGACACCTACACCCTGGCCTACACCTGGGACGGCGACGACGGCGTGCGCTGGCAGGTGGCCGAGCCGGGCAAGATGGTCGGCGACCTGCGCGGAAGTTACCAGCTCGCCGAGACGGGCAGTGGCACCGACGTGACGTACGAGCTCACCGTCGACCTCACGGTGCCCATGATCGGGATGATCAAGCGCAAGGCCGAGAAGGTGATCGTGGACACCGCGCTCAAGGGACTGAAGAAGCGCGTCGAGGGCCGTACCCGGTGAGCCCCCGGGTCCTGCTGTTCACCGGCAAGGGCGGCGTGGGCAAGACCACCGCCGCCGCCGCGACCGCCACGCTGGCCGCCGAGCGCGGGCTCAAGACGCTGATCGTCTCCACCGACACCGCCCACTCGCTGGCCGACGCGCTCGCCGTCGAGCCCGGCGAGATCGCGCCGGGCCTCCACCTGCACCAGGTCGACACGCAGAAGACGCTGGAGCGCCACTGGGGCGACCTGCAGCACTACGCCAGGGGCGTGCTCACCGAGCTGGGCCTCGACGAGATCACCTCCGAGGAGATCACCGTCCTGCCCGGCGCCGAGGAGGTCATCGCCCTGCTCGAACTGCGCGAGCACGCCCGCCAGGGCGCCTGGGACGTCATCGTGATCGACTGCGCCCCCACCGCCGAGACGCTGCGGCTGCTGGCCCTGCCCGAGGCGCTCGACTGGCACGTCACCAGGCTCATGCCGGTCGGCCGCAAGCTGGTCAAGGTCGTCTCGCCGTTCATGCGCAGCGTGGCCAGGGTCAGCGCGCCGGGCGACGACGTCATGAACGCCGCCGAGCGTTTCCACCGCGGGCTGATGGAGGTGCGCGAGCTGCTCACCGGCGACAGCGCGTCCGTGCGGCTCGTGCTCACCCCCGAGGCGGTGGTGCTCGCCGAGGCCAGGCGCACCCTCACCTCGCTCAACCTGTACGGGTACCGCGTCGACGCCGTCATCGCCAACCGCGTCTTCCCGGCAGGCGGCGCCGACGAGTGGCGGGCCAACTGGGTCAGCGCCCAGGCCAGGCTGCTGGCCGAGGCCGAGGAGTCGTTCGCGCCGCTGCCCGTCCACACCGTTCCCTACCTGCCCGCCGAGCCGGTCGGCCGGCGCGCGCTGGCCGAGCTGGGCGCCTCCGTCTACGGGGAGACCGACCCGTTCGCGGCGCCCGCCGTCGAGCCGCCGCTGCGGCTGAGCGCCGACGAGCTGACGCTCGCCCTGCCCGGCGCCGACCACGACGACGTCGACCTGGCCCGCAAGGGCGACGAGCTCATCATCACCGCCGGCCCGTACCGCAGGATCCTGGCGCTGCCCGCGGCGCTGGCCCGCAGGAAGATCGGCTCTGCCGTGCTCCGCGACGGCGCGCTGAGAATACGGTTCAGTGTGGGGAGCGAATCCGGCTCCGAATGAGTTGAGCAGGATGAGCGAACCATACGCAGGGAGGGCCAGATGACCGAGAACAACGACAGAGATCCCAGCAGGGACCCCATCGGCACCGTGGCCGACGAGGCGCGCAAGCTGTTCGAGACGATCCAGGGGCGCGCCACGCGCCAGGTCGGCAAGACCGTCTACAACTCCTTCACGGGCGGCGGCGCCCGCAAGGAGCGGGACGTGTGGAGCGAGGCGGTGTCCGAGCCCCACGACGAGTACATCTGCCGCGCCTGCCCGGTGTGCCGGGCGATCGCGGCGCAGCGGGAGTCGGGCTCCGACGTGACCGGCCACCTGGTGGCCGCGGGCGGCGAGCTGTTCGCCGCGGTGCGCGGGGCGTTCGACGCGCTGAGCAGGCCCGCCCCCCGCGAGCCGCAGCGCGACACCCGGGACCGCGACCGCGGCGACGTGGAACACATAGATCTGGGATAGGGAGACACGCGGCATGCTCACGATCGGTGTCGACATCGGCGGTACCAAGGTCGCCGCGGGCGTGGTCGACGACAACGGCGAGATCGTCGAACACACGCTCAGGCCGACCGCGGCCGACCGGCCCGACGTGGTCGCCGACACGGTCGCGGACGTCGTCCGCGAGCTGTCGCAGGGCAGGGACGTCGAGGCGGTCGGCGTCGGCGCGGCCGGGTTCGTCGACGAGACCCGCTCGATCGTGCGTTTCGCCCCCAACCTCGCCTGGCGCGAGGAGCCGCTGCAGAAGAAGATCAGCGACCTGGTCGGCCTGCCCGTCGTGATCGAGAACGACGCCAACGCCATGGCCTGGGGCGAGACCAGGTTCGGCGCCGGGCGCGGCCAGTCCCACGTGGTCTGCCTGACGCTCGGCACCGGCATCGGCGGCGGCATCGTCATCGACGGCGCCCTCTACCGCGGCCGCTGGGGCATGGGCGCCGAGCTCGGCCACATGCAGGTCGTGCCCGACGGACGGGTGTGCGGCTGCGGCAACATCGGCTGCTGGGAGCAGTACGCCAGCGGCCAGGCCCTGGTCAAGGAGGCCAGGGAGATCGCCGCCCGGCAGCCCGACCGCGCCGAGATCCTGCTCGGCCTGTCCGGCGGCCGGATCGAGGGCGAAGAGGTCACCGAGGCCGCGCGGCTGGGCGACAAGGCCTCGCTGGCCGCCTTCCGCAGCCTGGCCGACTGGCTCGGCCAGGGCATGGCCGACCTGGCCGCCGTCCTCGACCCCGGCTGCTTCATCGTCGGCGGCGGCGTCTCCCGGGCCGCCGACCTGTTCCTCGACGAGGCCCGCGAGGTGTTCGCCAGGCAGCTCACCGGCCACGGCCACCGGCCGCTCGCCGAGATCCGGCTGGCCGAGCTGGGCGCGTCCGCGGGGGTGGTCGGGGCCGCTGACCTGGCCAGGCGGCGCTAGCGCGTGCCGGCCGTGGCTCCCTCGTCCGGCACGCGAGGCAGGCGCGACGGCGTGCTGGTCAGGGTCGCCTCGTACAACGTGCGCAGCATGCGCGACGACGTGCCCGCGCTGCGCCGGGTGCTCGCCGCCATGCGGGCCGACCTGGTGTGCGTCCAGGAGGCGCCGCGGTTCGCCCGGTGGCGGGCCAGGCGCCGGGCGCTGGCCGAGGCCGGCGGGCTGCGCGTGGCCACGCCCGGCCGCGCCGGCGGCGTGTGCGTGCTGGCCGGGCCGCGGGCCCGGGTGCTGGAGGCGCGGCTGCACCGGCTCAAGGCGTTCCCCGGCCTGGAACGCCGGGTGCTGGCCGTCGCCGTCGTCGAGATCGGCGGCGCGCGGCTGGCCGTCGGCTCGCTCCACCTCGACCTGCACCTCGCCGCCCGGCTGCGGCACGCCGGCGAGGCCGTGTCCCTGATGGAACGAACGGCCGCCGCGCACGACGCCGCCATCGTGGTCGGCGCCGACGTCAACGAGCGCGGGCACCAGCCGGCCTGGCGTTTCCTGGCCGCCCGGCTGTCCGACTGCCACGCCGTCGCGCCCGCGGGCGACGGGCTGACCTTCCCCGCCGCGCGGCCCGCCGAGCGCATCGACGCGGTGTTCGCCGCGCGCGAGGCACGCGTCCTGTCGTGCGGGGGAGTGGCGGCCGGGAACGCCGATCTGGCCGGGGCAAGCGACCATCTGCCGGTGCTCGCCGAGTTGCAGGTTGGACTCTGACGGGCGAGCCGCCCGGGGCAGCCCGTAGCATTTGTTCATGACCCGTCGCTCTCAGCGGCGTGCGCTCTCCGTCCTTCTGGCGACGTCCGTGGCCTTGCCGCAGGTCACGCCCGCCGCGCATGCCGAGCCCCGTCCCGCCGCCGAGGCGTGGCAGAAGTCGACGAGCGCGCGCCTCGACGCCGACGGCTCGCTCTCCGACGTGCTCGCCGTCTCGCCGGGCGACGTGTGGGCGGTCGGCCAGCAGGAGATCTGGGACGTCTGGAAGAACCGCGGCACGATCCGCCACTGGAACGGCACCTCCTGGGCCGAGGTTGCCGTGCGCGACGCCACCGCCGCGGGCAACCTGCGCGGCCTGGCCGCCGCCGGGGCCTCCGACGTGTGGGCGGTCGGCGACGGCCACGACGGCCTGCCCTACCTGGCCCACGGCGACGTCACGGGCTTCGACCGGGTCCGGCCGCAGGGGCTGCACGCCGGCGACTGGCTGGGCGGCATCGACGCCAAGCCCGGCCGGGTGGTCGCGGTCGGCAGCCGGGAGAAGTACGGGCTCATCCTCACCGGCCAGGGCAACACCTGGACCGTCCAGGAGACCAAGGAGAAGGGCGCGCTCTACGCGGTCGCCTCGGGCTTCGCCGTCGGCGACACCGGCGGCGCGCCGCTGATCATGCACTACGCGTCGGGGGCCTGGAAGTCGATGTCCGTGCCCGCCGTCCCGGGCGGCTACCTGCGCGACATCCAGGTCGACAGCTCCAAGCGGGCGGTGGCCGTCGGCGGCGTCTACCACGGCCCCGGCGAGATCTCGCCGCTCGTGCTCACCTGGAACGGCAAGCGCTGGCAGCGCCTGGCGATCCCGGCCACCGGCGCCCGCCTCTACGGCGTCACCGGCGACGGCAAGGGCCGCTACTGGATGACCGGCTACGACCCGGAGCAGGCGGCCCAGCCGTTCGTGATGCGCTGCGAGAAGGACGCCTGCCAGATCATCCGCGGCGCCGCGGAGAAGGGCCGCAGCAGCGTGCGCCTCCAGGCGGTGGCCTACCTGGCCGGCAAGGGGGCGCTGTGGGCGGTCGGCCACGCCGTCGACGCGGCCGACCGCTACACCGACGTGGTGGAGTCCTTCGCCCCCCGCACCACCACGGCCAAGTCGTAGCCCGCCGGTCTACAGGACGGCGCCGTCGTCCCAGCCCGAGTCGTTGGGCGGGCCGTCGCCCATGCGCACGACCAGCGCCACGAACCCGCCGATGAACGCCGCCACCGCGGTGAACAGCGCCCACCCCTCCATCTGCCAGCTCGCCATCGCCGCCACCAGCAGGTAGGCGGGCCCGCCGAACAGCGCCACCCAGGCGAGCTTGGTCGGCAGGTCGAGCTTGGGCAGCGGCGGCGGGGGAGGCGGCTCGAAGTGCCCCTCGTCCTCGTCGTCGTCGCGGCCGGGCTCGTCGCGGTCGTCGTGATCGACGTGATCGGCACGGTGGGGCGCGTCCTGGCCGGGTTCGGGCTCCTCGGACGGTTTGACCACCCTGCGGGTGGGCTCGGCGGGCACGTTCTCGCTGTCCGGCCATGGCTGGTCGGCCGAGTCGCGCTCGGCTGTGTCGTTGAAGGACGCGACGATCTGCCGCCAGACCTCGTCCTCGTCACTCTGGGGCGTCACCTAGATGGGCCTCTCCGCAGCGATCGCGACTTCCCCCTGGGTGCGATCAGTCCCTCTGCAAGGGTACCGAGGCATGTGTCCGGATGAAGTCGAGGCTACCGGCAAAGATCCTGTCGGCATCGTTGTCAAGCGTCGCAACATGGTAGCTGTCCGTGAGCTCCTCGATCGTGGCCTGCGGGACCTTCTGGCGAATGATCGCCACACTCGTCGGTTTCACCACGTGGTCGTCGCGGCTGTGGAAGACCAGCAGCGGCTGGGTGACCTTCGCCAGGTCGGCCTGCACCAGCGACCACAGCCCCGGCAGCGACGCGGCCGCCTTGACCGGCGTACGGGAGTAGGCCAGCTCGGTGACGCCGGGCTTCTTGACGTCGTTGGCGACGCCGGGCACCGACGGCAGGAACCACTTCAGCAGCGGCGCCAGCCTCAGCAGCGGCACGTCGCCGGCGATGGACGGGTTCACCACCACCACGCCCCTGACCGCGTCCCCGTGCACCTCGGCCAGCCGCAGGGCCAGGCAGCCGCCCAGCGACAGGCCCGCCACGAACATCTCCGAGCAGCGGCCCTGGAGGTCGGCGAACGCCTTCTCCACCTCGGCGTACCAGTCTTCCCAGCGGGTGCGGTTCATCTCCTGCCACGTGGTGCCGTGTCCCGGCTGGCGGGGCAGCGAGACGCTGACCCCATGGCCGGCCAGGTACTCGGCCCAGGGCCGCAGCGACTGCGGCGTGCCGGTGAACCCATGGCACAGCAGCACTCCGACCTGACCCGCTCGGTGGTGGTAGGGCTCCGCGCCTGGCATGAGCGGCATAACAGCTCCTTGACGCAATTTCATCCCGGAACTGCCCGATCGTCGCACGTTCAGGGGTGATTGTGCGAGAGCTGGTGTAGTTGCATCTCGCCAGGGATGGGAAGATGACTCTGCTCGATGACGATGTCCTGGGGAAGAGGTGACCGGGTGTTCTACTGGGTGGTCAAGGCCATCTTGAAGCCGATCCTCATGCTCTTCCGCCCGTGGACGGAGGGCGGGGACAACGTACCCAAGCAGGGTCCCGCGATCCTGGCCGGCAACCACCTCTCCTTCGCCGACCACTTCTTCGGCCCGCTGCAGATCCGCCGCAAGGTGATCTCGCTCGGCAAGGCCGACTACTTCACCGGCACCGGCGTCAAGGGCTTCTTCACCCGGCTGTTCTTCAGCGGCGTCGGCACCGTGCCGATCGACCGCTCCGGCGGCAAGGCCAGCGAGGCCGCGCTCCGCACCGGCCTGCGCATCCTGCGCGAGGGCAACGTGCTGGGCATCTACCCCGAGGGCACCCGCTCGCCCGACGGCCGCCTCTACAAGGGCAAGACCGGCGTGGCCCGGCTGGCGCTGGAGTCGCGGGTGCCGGTCATCCCGTGGGCGATGGTCAACACCTACGAGATGATGCCGCCCGGCCGGCTGTTCCCCAAGCTCGGCATCCGTCCGGGGGTGCGGTTCGGCAAGCCGCTCGACTTCTCCCGCTACTACGGCATGGAGGACGACCGGCTGGTCCTGCGCGCGGTCACCGACGAGATCATGTACGCGCTGATGGAGCTGTCCGGCCAGGAGTACGTCGACAAGTACGCCGCCAGCGCCCGGGTCGAGATGGAACGTGCCCGCCGCGCCGCCGCCAAGACCGGCTCCTGAGGGCCTGGCCGCCCATGCGGTCAGCTTCTGAGTGCCTGTTCGCTCTTCGTCATCGCGCTGGTCAGTGAGGTCAGCTCCGCGCGGGTGAGCCGGTCGATCAGGTAGTCCCGCACGACCTCGACGTGCCCGGGGGCGACGCGTTCCAGGCAGCGCTCGCCGGCCTCCGTGAGCACCGCCAGCACCCCGCGGTCGTCGGACGGGCACGTGGCGCGCTCCACCAGCCCCGCCTTCTCCAACTGCGTGATCTGGTACGTCAGCGCGCTCTTCGACACCACCACGCCCCGGGCCAGCTCGGTCATGCGCATCCGGCGCTCGGGGGCGGCCGACAGGCGCACCAGGATCTCGTACTGCGGGTGCGTCAGCCCGGCCGCGGCCTTGAGCTGCTCCTCGATGCGCCGTTCGAGCAGGTGGGAGGCCGACAGGAAGGCGCGCCACGCGGCCATCTCCGTCTCGTCGAGCCAGCGGGTGTCCGTCACGTCCCAAGTGTACTTGTTGTTCAGATTTGAACTACCGGTAGAGTGGTTGTTCAAATCTGAACGACTCCCTTGGAGGGTCCATGATCGACCGGGCGCGTCCCATCGCCCTGCTGCTGGCCAGGATCGCCATTGGCGTGATCTTCCTGGTGCACGGCTACCAGAAGTTCGCCGACATGGGCATCGCGGGCACCACGAAGTTCTTCGAGTCCGCGGGCATCCCGCTGGCCGGAGTGGCCGCTCCGGCCGTGGCGGTGCTGGAGGTGGCCGGCGGGATCGCGCTGATCCTCGGCGCCGCCCTGCCGATCGCGGGCACGCTGCTGGCCCTCGACATGATCGGGGCGATCGTGTTCGTCCACGGCTCCAGCGGCTTCGGCGCCGGTGAGGGGGGCTACGAGTTCGTCCTCGCGCTGGCGGCGGCGAGCCTGGCGGTGGGATTCACCGGCGGCGGCGCCCTGGCGCTCGACGCCCTCCTCGGCCGCCGCCGCACCACGGCCCCGGCGACCGCCTGACGGTCCGCCCGTTCCGGCCGCTCACCCCCCCGTGCGCGCCCACGCCCGCGGGCGCGGCGCGCGCGGGGGTCCCGCGGCCGGCGCTTCGTCCGTACGGCGTGCGCGGGGGTTCGGCGGTTCGTGGGTACGGCGTGCGCGGGTTTTGCGGTTCGTGGGTACGGCGTGCGTGCGGCGGCCGGGTGGTGGGTGTGTCGGTGACGGCTCGCCGGGGGGCGGGCCTGGCGGTCAGGTCAGGTGGGCGCGGATCTGCCGGATGTGCTCGGGGGTCGTGCGGCAGCAGCCGCCGATCAGCGACGCCCCGGCGCGCTCCCACTCCTTGGCGGCCAGGCCGTACTCGACCGGGTCGGACAGGCCCAGCCACCGGCGCCGCTCGGCGTCCCACGTCTCGCCCGAGTTCGGGTAGACCACGACGGGCAGGCCGCCGGACAGGCGGGCGACCAGCCCGGGGATGTGCCGCGGCGCCGTGCAGTTGACGCCGACCGCCACCACCTGCGGGTTCCCGGAGAACAGCGCGGCGGCCCGGTCGATCGGGGTGCCGTCGTTGATGCGCTCGGCGTCGCGGCAGGAGAAGCTCACCCACGCCTTGACCCCCGGCGTGGAGGCCAGCAGCCCGGCCAGCGCCCGCGCCTCGGCGTAGGACGGGATGGTCTCGCAGGCCAGCAGGTCGGCGCCGGCGGCGGCCAGGATCTCCCAGCGCGGACGGTGCCAGGCCAGCAGGCCGTCTTCGTCGAGGTCGTAGTCGCCGGTGTACTCGGCGCCGTTGGCCAGATAGGCGCCGTAGGGGCCGACCGAGGCCGCCACCAGGCCGTGACCGGCCTCGTCGCGGGCCTGCCCGGCCAGCTCGACCGACAGCCTGATCAGCCGCTCGGCCTCGGACCGGTCGAGCCCGCGCCGCTGGAAGCCGGGGATGGTGGCCTGGTAGCTCGCCGTGGTCGCCACGTCGGCGCCCGCCGCGTAGTAGTCGGCGTGCACCCGCCTGATCAGCTCGGGCTGCTCCAGCAGCAGGCGCGCCGACCAGAGCTCGTCGCGCAGATCCGCGCCGAGCGACTCCAGATGGGTGGACAGGCCGCCGTCCAGGACGAGTGTGCTCACCCGTCCAGAATAGGAGGCCGCGGGGGATGCCGGCACATGGGAATGGCACGCCTTTTATCGGGGACGCCGGAATATCGCGGCGGAGATATCGCCGGGCGTGCAATTCATAATGGGTGTGCCTGGTCGTTCGCAGCGACAGGCTCGGCGTGGGGTTCCGCCGTCTCTGGGCGCCCGCCATGGCCGATCACCTCGGGCGTCCAGAGTGTCGAGCTGATGAGGCAGTGAAATCAGCAAAGAATCCAGAATTTCCGCCTTCGGCGGTAAAAGACGGTTCTGGAAACCGCGCTACCGCCAAGTCCGGTACGGCACGGCGGGACCCGTTCGGCCATTCGCCACAACTGCCCGGGAACGCCGGCCCCGGCAGCGCTGCCGGGGCCGGGTCAGGTGAGCGTCAGCCTCGCTTCCAGAAGGGGCGGTGGCGCTTGCCGGGCTCGGGGTCGCCCGGGGCGAGCGGGCCGTCCGTGGGCAGCGGGTCGCCCGGCGCGATGGGATCGGCCGGCGGGGTGGGCGGAGCCGGGTCGGCCGGGGCGTGGTCGGCGGGGGCGCCGGTGAGGGCGGCCAACGCCTCGACGGCGTGGTCGTGCAGGGCGCGCAGGTCCGTGCCGGGACGTTCGGCCGCCTCCAGGTCGCGGGCCAGCGCCGCCAGCGCCGCGTTCCCGCCCAGGTACGCCGCCAGCGCCGCCAGCCGCGAGCCCAGGTCGGCCAGGTACGGCGCGTCCGGTACGCGCATCGCCTTGAGCCGGTCCAGTTCGGCCTTCAGCTGCGGCCTGACCGACTCCAGCCGGAGCGCCGGGCGCGGCGACGACGGAGGCGCGAACTTGGGCGAGGCCCCATGCCCAGGCCCGCCACCGGAACCGGGCGCGGACGGCGCAGGACCGGCCGGGCCGCCCATGAGGGGCGGGGCCACCGGGAAGGGGGCGTCGGCCGGGGAGGGACCGCCGACCGGAGGAGGCGCGCCGAAGCCCTGGTCGAAGCCCTGGTCGAAGGACGACGGAGCCGGCGGCATCATCCGGGGCGCGCTCGCGGGACGCGCCATCGTCATCGCCTGCGCCACGAACCCCCCACCCATGGACGGGTTCGGCGGCAGCTCCCACCCGCTGGGCGGCTCGACCGGCTGGATGACCCGGTGCTCGGGCGCGCCTTCCGCGACCTGCCTCGTGTCGATCGCCACGTACGCCGTGAACCTGCACAGAACGCCGTTCTCCAGCGAGACCTCGACGATCCGCGACTCCAGGCCGTGCTCGCCCATGGCGTACCGGTCCTCCAGCTCGCGCAGGTGGGCGCGGGCCCAGACGGCGCGGAGGGCGGGACTGCCGGTGCTCACCCCCGTGACCCGCTCCTCCCACGGCCCTCCGGCCGACGTGCCGCGCACGGTGACGGCCTCGGCGCCCTCGCGGCACCGTCCGTACACGCGGAGCGGGACCCCGGGGAAGATCGAGCCGAGGTGGGTCACCGTTCCGGGCTCGGCCTCCAGGCCCTGCAGGGACAGGTCCGTCACCAGCGGCGCGCCGATCCTGCGGTGGATCTGCTCCATCGCCGCGTCGAGCCGGTCCTCGGACTCGACCAGCTCGCAGCGGCCGGCGCCCAGCCCGGCGAGCCGGCCGAGGAACCCGGCGTTCACCGCCCGGTCGATCCCGACCGTGTGCACCCGCATCGCCGACAGCGCGCCGCCGGCCTGCTCCAGGATCTGGTCCTCGTTGCCGACCTGGCCGTCGGTGACCAGCACCACCACCCGCTCCCTGTCGCCGGGCGCGCCGAGGAGCGCGACGGCGCGGCGCAGCGGTTCGAGCAGCTCGGTGCCGCCGCGCGCGTCGACCCGCGCCAGGTGCTCGACCGCGCGGTAGCGGTTGCGGTCGGACGCCTCCACCAGCCCCTCGAACGCCGCCTCGACCACCGAGTCGAAGGTCAGCACGTCGAAGCGGTCGTGAGCGGTCAGCGTGTCGACGATGCGCGCCGCCGCCCGCCGCGCCGCGACCATCTTCCAGCCGCCCATGCTGCCCGAACGGTCGAGCACCAGCACCACGTCCCGCGGCGCGCGGGCGGCCTGGAGGGCGGGCGGGACGACGGTGAGCGCGAACGTCCCCCGCCCGTCGAACTGCAGGGACGTGGACGCCTCGAACGACAGCCGCAGGATGAAGTCACGGTCGAGGCGCTCGCCCGGACGCAGACGCACGGTGTGGCCGTCCTCCTCCACCACGTGCAGGCTGGAGGCCAGCTCCCGCAGGTCGAGCCCGGAGGCGTCGACGCGGGCGGTGAGCGAGAGCCGCACCGGGCTGGGGAAGCCGGGCAGCAGCACCGGCGGCGTGATCCTCGACGCGTCGGGGACGGCGTCGGTGTCCGGCGCCACCCCGGAGCCCGCCGGGTCGCCGTCGAGCGGGGTGCCCGGGACGTACCGAGGGGCCACGACGAGCGGGAACCGGAAGGTCGCCGCGCCGTCCTCGTAGGGGAGGGGCTGGCTCATGGTCAGCCTGATCGAGACGCGTTCGCCGGGCAGGATGTTGCCCACCCTGATGGTGAAGACGTCGGGCCGGTCCTCCTCGGCGATGGCCGCCCGCCTGCCCTCGCGCAGCGCCTGGTCGTAGTCGGCCCTGGCCTGGCCGCGCTCCTTCAGCACGCCCTCCACGACCCGGTCGTCGGCCTCCATCCTGAAGGCCGTCACCGCCGCCCGGTCGGGCAGCGGGAAGACGTAGGTCGCCTCCAGCGTGACGTCGAACGGGTTGCGGAACCCCTGCTCGACCTCGACCCCGGCGACGAGCCCGGCGATGTCGGCGTGCACGTCCACGCTGTCCAGCGGCAGGTTGCCGCGCTCGGTCAGCAGCGCGCCGAACCCGGCCTCCGGCACCGGCAGGCACCGTGCGGGCTCCAGCGAAGTGATCTTCACAGCAGTCTCCTCTCTACGAGCACCGCGAGCAGCGGCCCAGCCGCCGCCAGCACCGCCTGAACGTCGTCCTGCGACGGAGGCCGCCCCCCGTCCCACACCACCCGAACCCCGTCCGCGAGCACGACCCCCGCGGCCGCCCCGCCCCCGGCATGCCCGGCTTCCGGGTCGGCGCCGGCGGGGGGATCGCTCCCGGCCGGGGCGCGGCGGACCGGCCGCTCGGCCCAGAACCTGTCGCGGCCCGGCTCGCCGCCGCCTCCGGCCCGCCCGTCCGTGGCGGGACGAGAAGCCGCCCGCCCTTCACCCGCGGACGGCACGTCCGTGAGCCCGGCGAGCCCGGTGGGCGCGTCGGCGAGCGCGGCGAGACCGGTGGGCGCGTCGGTGAGCCCGGCGGCCGCCGCCAGTGTGGCGTTCGTCGCACCGGCCAGCGCGGCCTGGACCTCGGCGATCGAGTGCCCCGCCGCCTGCATGCGCTTGACGGCCACCAGTTGCAGCAGGTGCCGCCGGCCGTAGCGGGCGATCCTGCCGCGCCGGGTCAGGGGCGGGTCCACGAGGCCGATGGTGGTGTACCACCTGATCAGGCGTACCCCGGGCACGTCGCGGACCCGGCCGTTGACCGGCTGGGCGCCGGCGCGCAGCGCCCGCGCCGCGTGCTCGGCCAGCTCGCCGATGGTCCAGGTGTCGCTCATACCTCCACAGTGACACTGTCACTATTACACTGTCAACAACCGAAAGATCGGAAGAATCCGGCCCCGGATGACGTTCCAAATAGGGAAAAGCAGTACTGAAGGGGAGGAAATACGACATGGCTACGATCTCCGGTCCGCTCTCGGGCGAAGCCAAGAACACTGTCGCCGAAGCCCTGCAGGGCGCCCTGGTCGATCTCATCGATCTGTCGCTGATCGCCAAGCAGGCGCACTGGAACCTGGTCGGCGCCCATTTCCGCCCGATTCACCTCCAGCTCGACGAGCTGACCGACCTGGCCCGTGCCCACATGGACACCATCGCCGAGCGGGCGGTCGCCCTCGGCGTGAACCCCGACGGGCGCTCGGCGACCGTCGCCAGGTCCACCCAGCTCCAGCAGCCCGAGCGCGGCTGGCTTGAGGACGGCAAGGTCGTGGCGACGATCACCGACATCCTCGACGGCATCAGCAAGCGCATGTACGAGCGCATCCGCGCCACCGACGAGGCCGACCCCGTCAGCCAGGACCTGCTCATCGCCGTGACGCAGGACATCGACAAGCAGCACTGGATGTTCCAGGCCCAGCGCTGACCGCGCGCGGCCGCCGGCCGCAGCACCCGAAAAGCCCGGGCACGACCACAGTGCCCGGGCTTTCGCGTGTCCGCCCCCTAAGTGGGCGATCTTCCGTCCAGTGGGTACGGACTGTCACGCATCGTCCAGGGCCTCCGGCGATCTCACGCCACGACAGGAGCGCGGGGTTTGCGCAGAGTTTGATGTCACGAGTCCTTGCCATTCATGTCGGTGCGGTCGACTAGCGTGGCACCTAGAGGGAGGCCCCACGATGTCCCACAAGACTCTCCTCCGCACGGGCCCGCTCTTGCAGGGCGGCATCAGCCCGTACGGGCCGCTCACGCCGGCGTCCGCCGACGGGCTCGCGCTGCCGCCGGGCTTCACCGGCCGGGTGGTGGCCCGGTCGGGCGAGAAGGTGGCCGGGCTCACCTGGCACGCCGCGCCCGACGGCGGCGCCTGTTTCCCCGACGGCGCCGGCTGGATCTACGTCTCCAACTCCGAGCTGCCCCTGCTCGGCGGCGCCTCCGCGCTGCGCTTCGGCGCCGACGGCACGGTCGCCGACGCCTACCGCATCCTGTCCGGCACCGACCTCAACTGCGCCGGCGGCGCCACGCCGTGGCACACCTGGCTGTCGTGCGAGCTCGGCGACCGCGGCCGCGTCTTCGAGTGCGACCCCTACGGCGCCCGCGCCGCCCGCCCCCGCCTGGCCATGGGCCGCTTCCGGCACGAGGCCGCCGCCTGCGACCCCGAGCGGCGCGTCGTCTACATGACCGAGGACGAGCACGACGGCTGCTTCTACCGCTTCCGTCCCGGCGACTGGGGCGACCTGACGGAGGGCACGCTGGAGGTGCTGTGCGCCTCGGGCGGATGGCGGCCGGTGCCGTCCCCGGCCGCGCTGCTCACCGCGGCCCGCCACCAGGTCGAGGACGCCCGCCACTTCGACGGCGGCGACGGCTGCCACTACGCGGGCGGCGTCTGCTACTTCACCACCAAGGGCGACACCGGCCTGTGGGCCTACGACGCGCACACCTCCACGCTCGACCGGCTGTGCGAGGGCGTGCGCGCGATCACCGCCGCCCCCTCCGGCGACCTCTACGTGGCCAGGGAGACGACGGAGATCGACGTCATCGCGCCCGACCGGGCCGTCACGCCGTTCCTGCGGCTCACCGGGCACGAGGGGGCCGAGCTCACGGGGCTGGCGTTCTCGCCGAGGGGCGACCGGCTCTACTTCTCGGCCAGGCGCGGCCGCACCGAGGGCCACACCTTCGAGGTCCGCGGCCCCTTCCGCCCCTGACCCCGCCCTCGCGGCCTCAGGCCAGGTACCGCACCAGCATGAGCTTGAGCTCGGCCACGAGCTCCGCGCCGCGCTCCGGCGTGGCCGGCCCCAGCATGGGCAGCACCGCCTTCACCATGGCCAGCGCCATCGTCGCGTTGAGCAGCGCCCGCTCCTGCGGCAACCCGGGCGAACGCCGCCGCAGCAGCGCCGCGATCCGCTCCGCCAGCGAGGCGTGCAGGCGCTGCGCGGCCGTCGCGAGCCGGTCGCCGGTGGCCGACCCGTACAGCAGCGACCAGTACGCCGGCGACTCGGCCTTGAACGCCACGCTCTCGTCCACGAGCTGCCCCACCAGCGCCTCCAGCGGGACGTCCGGGGTGACCGCGGCCAGCCGGGCGGCCCAGAACTCGTCCCGGTCGTCGGTGTAGCGGGACACCAGGCCGTCCAGGATCTCCTCCTTGTTCCGGAAGAACTGGTACAGCGACCCGGGGGAGAGCCCGGCCCGCGCGGCGACCTGGTTCGTCGTCATGTCCGGATAGCCGATCTCGGCGATCACCGACTCCGCGGCGTCGAGGATCTCGGCCATCCGCTTCAGGCCGCGCGCCTGCCTGCGGACCGCGCGTTCAGGCATGGGTCACCTCGTTGACAAATGCGAGCATTTACTTGTATTTCTGAGATCGACAGCGAAACACGAGTAGTTTACCGAGTTTCCATCGGGAGATCCCATGCGAACCTGCCCATCGGGCTCGGCGCGGGCGGTGCCCGCGTGGCCGTGAACCTCGCCGCCCGCGGCCCACGGGCCGCCGCCGCCGAGCCGCCGCTGCGCAGGCTGGGCCACCTCCTCGTCCGCCGCCGCCGGCTCGTGCTGGCGCTGGCCGCGCTCGTGCTCGTCGTCGCGGGCGTCCTGGCCGCCGGTACGGTGTCCCGCCTGTCCCTGGCCCGCTTCGAGGCGCCGGGCTCGGAGTCCGACAGGGCCCAGGCCGAGCTCGTCCGCCGGTTCGGCACCGGCAGCCCCGACCTGGTGTTCCTGGTCACCCCCAGGTCCGGCACCGTCGACGACCCCGAGGCCGCGGCGGCGGGCCGCGCGCTCACCGACCGCATCGGCCGCTCGGCCGGCGTCGCGGAGTCCTCCTCGTACTGGACCAGGGGCAGGGCCGCCACCCTGCGCAGCCGGGACGGCCGGCACGCGCTGATCGTGGTGCGCGTCCCCGGCGACGCCGACCACGTGCGCACGCGGGTGCTGCCGGAGCTGGTGCCGCGGATCGTCGGCGAGCAGGGCCCGCTGCGGGTGCGGGCCGGCGGCGGGGAGGAGGTGTTCCGCGAGACCGTGCCGCTGGCCAGGCAGGACTTCGTCCGGGCCGAGCTGGTGATCTTCCCGCTGGCGTTCGCGCTGCTCTGGCTCTACCAGCGGCGCGTGATGGCCGCCCTGGCGCCGATCCTGGCCGGGGTGGCGGCCATGGTGGTCGGCCTGGGGCTGCTGCGCGGCGTCCTGGCGTTCGCGGAGATCTCCACCTTCGCCCTGAACCTCACCCTCGCCATGGGCCTCGGGCTCGGCATCGACTACTGCCTGTTCGTCGTCCAGCGCTTCCGCGAGGAGGTCGCCGCCGGACGCGACCGCGCGGCGGCCGTCGCCGGAGCCGTCGAGCACGCCGGGCGGACCGTGCTGTTCAGCGGGCTCACGGTGGCCGCCGCCCTGGCCGTGCTGTTCGTGCTGCCCTTCGACTTCCTGCGCTCGTTCGCCTACGCGGGCATCGCGGTCGTGGCCGGCGGCCTGTTCGCGGCGGTGGTCGTGCTGCCCGCCGTGCTGGCCTCGGCCGGTGGCACGATGCTGCCCAAGCCGCGGCGGCCCGGACGCGGCACGGGCCTGCGGCGGGCAGGGCGGCCCCGGGGCGCCGGGTTCTGGCACGGCCTGGCCGTCCAGGTCATGCGGCGGCCGGTGGTGTCCGGCGGCCTGGCGGCGGCGTTGCTGCTGGTGCTCGCCTCGCCCTTCCTCGGCCTGCGCTTCGGCACGGCCGACGACCGCGTCCTGCCGCCGGAGGCGTCCTCGCGGCAGACCCAGGAGGTCATCCGGCGGACCTTCCCGGCGGAGGAGACCGACGCCATCCAGATCGTCTCGGCGGGGGCGGTGCGGGCCGCCGACGTCCCGGCGTACGCGGCGCGGCTCTCGCGGGTTCCCGGGGTCGCCCAGGTCGACTCCGCCGCCGGCGCCCACGCGGCCGGGCGCAGGGTCGGCGACGGCGACCCGGCCCGCTTCCGCGGGCAGGGCGCCTGGCTGTCGGTGGTGCCCTCCGCAGAGGCGCTGGCCGGCGACCCGGTCCGGCTGGTGGCGGCCGTACGGGCCGTCCCGGCGCCCTTCGCGGTCCTGGTCGGCGGCTATCCCGCCGAGCTGGCCGACTACCGCGCCTCGGTCGTGGACCGCCTGCCGCTGGTGCTGGCGCTCATGCTGGGCGTCACGTTCGCCGTGCTGTTCCTGATGACCGGCAGCCTGGTGCTCCCGCTCAAGGCGACCCTGCTGAACGTCCTCAGCCTGGGCGTCATGTTCGGCGCCCTCGTCTGGGTCTTCCAGGAGGGCCACCTGGCGGGCCTGCTCGGCTTCACCCCGACCGGCACGCTCGACCCGAGCATCCCGATCCTCATGCTCTGCGTCGCCTACGGCCTGTCGATGGACTACGAGGTCCTCCTGCTGTCCAGGATCAAGGAGGAGCACGACAGGACGGGCGACACCGAGCAGGCCGTCGCCGCCGGCATGCGGCGCGGCGCGCCCCTGATCACCGCGGCGGGCGGCATCCTGGCGCTCACCTTCGCCGCCTACGCCACCGCGCGCGTGGCGTTCGTGCAGATGCTGGGGGTCGGCATGGCCGTCGCGGTGCTGGCGGACGCCACAGTGATCAGGGCGGTGCTGGTGCCCAGCCTGATGCGCCTGGCCGGGCCGCTCAACTGGTGGCCGCGAGGTCGAGCGACCACATCTCCTCGGTGACCTCGGCGCCGTTCTCCGCGCCCTTCTCCGCCGACTCCAGCTCGAACCCGGCCGCCTGGTAGATGCGCCGCGCGCTCACCAGGCAGTCGCGCGTCCACAGCGTGATCCTGCGGTAGCCCCGGTCCCTGGCGTGGCGCACGCACTCGGCCACCAGGCGCCGTCCGATCCCGAGACCCCGCGCCGACGGCTCGACCAGCAGCATGCGCAGCTTGGCCGTCGTGTCGTCCTGGTGCACGCAGAACACGCACCCGGCGCGCTCGCCGTCGACCTCGGCGATCCAGCCGGCGTCGCGGGCGGGGTCGTAGGCCCCCACGATCCTGGCCACGAGCTGCTCGAACTCGGTGCCCCAGCCGTACTCCTCGCTGTAGAGGGCGCCGTGCCGGTAGGCGACCCAGCCCAGGTCGCCCGTGCGCGGGGGCCTGATCACGTACGAGCGGGCGGCCGGCTCGCCGAGCAGCCGCCTGATCGTCGCCATGCTGCCGACCAGCAGCGCCCGGTCGGCCTCGGGCAGGCCGCCGAGCAGCCGTTCGATCTCCTCGGCCGAGCGGCGGTCGAGCCCGGCGAACGTGGCCGCGCCCGCCTCGGTCAGCCGGACGAGCTGCTTGCGGGCGTCGGCGGCCGACCGCTCGCGGGCGACCAGCCCGTCGCCCTCGAACCGGGCCAGGATCCGGCTCAGGTAGCCCGCGTCGAGGTCGAGCAGCCCGCGCAGCTCGCCGGTCTCCATGCTGTCGGCGTGCGCGAGCTCGAACAGCACCCTGACTTCCGTCAGCGAGTAGGGCGAGTCGAGCATGCCTGCCTGGAGGACGCCGATCACTTTCGTATAGAACCGGTTGAAGGCTCTGATCTCAGAAACCCTTGCCTCCGTCAACGAACTCATTGCCACAGTCAACCATAAGAAGGATCCCGTTGTGAACCTCTACATAGGCGGCTACGGCCCCGGCATCGTCACGGTGGGCGGCGAGCTGACCCGCGTGGCCTCGCCGTCGTTCCTGGCCGCCCATCCCACCCTGCCCGTGCTGTACGCGGCCGGCGAGCTCCAGCGCGGCTGGCTCACCGCCTTCACCACCGAGGGCGGCCTGTCCCCGCTGGACGAACGGTCCAGCGACGGCGACAGCCCCTGCCACGTCGCCGTGCACCCCTCGGGCAGCCTGCTGGCCGTGGCCAACTACGGCGACGGCACCGCCGGCCTGCACCACCTGGACGAGCGCGGCGCCTTCACCGGCGACCCGATCGTCCTGCGGCACGAGGGCTCGGGCCCCGACCCCGACCGCCAGGCCGGCTCGCACGCCCACATGTGCGTCTTCCACGACGACGTCCTGCACGTCTCCGACCTGGGCACCGACGAGATCCGCCGCTACCGCCTGGACGGCTCCCCGCTCGACCCGATCACCCTGGCCCCCGGCACCGGCCCCCGCCACTTCGCCTTCGCCGGCGACCGCCTGTACGTGGCCGGCGAGCTGGACGGCACCGTGACCCTCGTCGAGGGCGAGCGCCGCACCGTCGTGCCCGCCTCGCGCGCCGAGGGTGACAACGCGCCCAGCCACCTGCAGCTCGACGGCGACCTGGTCTACGTCGCCAACCGCGGGCCCAACACGGTCTCGGTGCTGCGCGCCGCCGACCTGTCGCCGGTGGCCGAGGTGCCCTCCGGCGGCGTCTGGCCCCGCCACTTCGCCATCGCCGGCGACCGCCTGTACGTCGCCAACCAGAACTCCGGCGAGGTGACCGCGTTCACGCTCAAGGACGGGGTGCCCGAGCCGACCGGTGAGTCGTACCAGGTGCCCAGCCCGTCCTGCGTGCTGCCCGCGTAGGACCGCGGCGAGGAGGGCGGGCCGGTGTAAGGATCTGGCCAAGTCGTGGCCCGTCCCGGTGGCGGGCCGCGACGATGGCCGGGTGCGCAAGCTCCTGCTGCTCCTCGCCCTGCTGATCGCCGTCCTGCCGGCCGCCGGATGCGGCGGCGGTCCCGTGCGGCCGGCGCCGTCCGCGTCGCCCGCGCCGCCCGTCCCGCAGCCGTCGGAGCCGGACCTTCCGTCGCCGCCGCCGGTGGAGGCGGGGGAGTCGTGGCGGATCACCACCCGCGGGACCGACCACGAGATCGAGGGCTACGCCGACCACGTGAGCGTCCTGCCCGGGGAGTCCTTCGCGCTGCACGTCTCCACCACCGCACCGCGCTTCACCGCCGGCGCGTTCAGGATGGGGGCGCGCCCGGCCAAGGTGTGGGAGTCGCCGCAGGTGCAGGGCGTGCGCCAGCCTCCGGCCAGGACCGTGCACGGCATGGTGACCGCCGCCCACTGGAAGCCCTCGCTCACCGTGGACACCCGCGGCTGGACGGAGGGCGCGTACCTGATCAGGCTCGACGCCTCGACCGGCGCCCAGCGGTACGTGCCGATCACCGTCCGCTCGGCCTCCATCCGGGGCCGCGTGGTGATGGTGAACGCGGTCACCACCTGGCAGGCGTACAACCTGTGGGGCGGCCGCAGCCTGTACCTGGGCCCCGGCGGGTTCGCCGGCCGCTCGCGCGAGGTCACCTTCGACCGCCCGTACGACGGCGGCGGCGCCCGCCTGTTCCTCGACTTCGAGCAGTCGGCCCTGGCCGTGGCCGAGCGCAGCGGCGTGCCCCTGGCCTACCTCACCAGCCTCGACCTGGGCCCCGGCGTGCTGGACGGCGCCCGGGCCGTGGTCTCGCTCGGCCACGACGAGTACTGGTCGCCCGCCATGCGCACGGCCGTCACCAAGGCCAGGGACAGCGGGACGAACCTCGCCTTCCTCGGCGCGAACGCCGTCTACTGGCGCATCGCGATCAAGGGCAGGACGGTCGCCTGCGACAAGGAGCGGCTCTGTCCCCTGTGGCGGGACTCCCGCCCGGAGAGCGCCCTGGTGGGCCAGATGTACGACTGCTTCCCCGCCCAGGGCGCCTACACGGTCCGCAGGCCCGGCCACTGGATCTTCGCGGGCACCCGGGGACGGCGTTTCCCCGGCATGGTCGGCCCGGAGACCGACAAGGTCTCGCGCGGCTCGCCGAAGGGCGTGCAGGTGCTGGCCGACTCGCCGTTCTCGTGCGGAGGACGCGGGACGACGTCGCAGAGCACGTACTACACCGCGCCGAGCGGGGCCGGGGTGTTCGCCTCGGGCACGATGCGCTGGGTGTGCGCGATGCGCGGCAAGCGCTGCGGCCACGGCGTCCCGGAGTCCGCGGCCGCCTTCACCCGCCGCGCCACGGCGAACGTGCTGACCCGGTTCGCCGCCGGCCCGGCCGGGCTCGCCGATCACCCCGCCCACCCTCCTCAGGACCGCGCGGGACCGCCGCCGAACGCCGCCCCCGGGAGCGGCCCCAGGGCCGCCGGGGGCGGCCCGAGCGCGGCCCGGGGGCGGCTATGAGCTTCGCTCGCGCAGGATCGCCGCCAGCCGCTCCCTGATCTCCCGCTCGGCCGCCTCCTTGCGCACGCCGAGGTCGGTGAGGGCCCGCACCACCGGGCCCTCCTCCAGGGAGAGCACGCCGAGCAGCAGGTGCTCGGTGCCGACGTAGTTGTGCCCGAGCCGCAGGGCCTCGCGCAGCGTCAGCTCCAGCGCCTTGGCGCTCTGCGCGGAGAACGGCAGGGTGACGGGCGACTGCCCGCCGCCGGGCCCCATGGCCGCCGTGACGGCCTCCCTGACCGCCTCGGGGGAGGCCCCGAGCGCGGCCATGGTCGAGGCGGCCAGCGCCTCGGGAATGTGCAGCAGCCCGAGCACCAGGTGCCCGACCTCGATGTGGTCGTGCCCCGACAGGCGCGCCTCCTCCTGGGACTTGACCACCGCGACCCGCGCCTTGTCGGTGTAGCGGGCGTAGTTGCGCAGGTCGTCGGCGAGCGAGCCGCTCTCCTTGACCACGAACCGCTTCTGCGCGGCCTGCTTGGTCACGCCCATGCTGCGGCCGATGTCGGTCCAGGAGGCGCCGGAGTGGCGGGCGTGGTCCACGAAGTGGCCGATCAGGTGGTCGGCCACCTCGCCGAGGTGCTCGCCCAGCGTGACGGCGTCGGAGAGCTGGCCGAGCGGGTCGCCGTCCGGATGACGGCTCTTGATGGCGGCGATGAGGTCGTCGAGACGTACGGTTTCGTCCATGCGTCAACCATAGGTTGACGATGAAGCATCGTCAACCCTGGGTTGACGATCGCTCCTTCCAGGGAAATGATCGAGGGCCGCGCGTTTGGTCTAGACCACTGAGCGTCGCGGCAGGCACAATGCGAGCTGTCACCGAGCAATGGTTCGTGAACCCCATCGGGAGGAACCCGCCATGCGTATTGGAGTGCTCACCGGAGGCGGAGACTGTCCGGGTCTCAACGCCGTCATCAGGGCCGTGGTGCGTAAGGGGGTGAGCACGTACGGCCATGAGTTCGTGGGGTTCCGCGACGGCTGGCGCGGGCCCCTGGAAGGCGACACGATGCCGCTCGACATCCAGGCCGTACGAGGCATCCTGCCGCGGGGCGGCACCATTCTCGGATCCTCCCGCACCAACCCGATCAAGATCCAGGGCGGCGTCGACCGCATCAAGGAGAACCTCGCCGCCACCGGCGTCGACGCCCTGATCGCCATCGGCGGCGAGGACACGCTCGGCGTGGCCAAGCAGCTCTACGACCGCGACGTCAAGGTCGTGGGCGTGCCCAAGACCATCGACAACGACCTGTCCGGCACCGACTACACCTTCGGCTTCGACACCGCGGTCAACATCGCGATGGAGGCCATCGACCGGCTGCACACCACCGCCGAGTCCCACCATCGCGCGCTGATCTGCGAGGTCATGGGCCGCCACGCGGGCTGGATCGCGCTGCACGCGGGCATGGCCGGCGGCGCGAACGTGATCCTCATCCCCGAGAAGCCCTTCGACATCGACCGGGTCTGCGAGTACGTCGAGTCCCGCTTCCGCACCCGCTACTCGCCGATCATCGTCGTGGCCGAGGGCGCCCACCCGATCGAGGGCCAGATGGAGCTGCAGACCGGCACCCTCGACGCGTTCGGGCACGTCCGGCTCGGCGGCATCGGCGAGGTGCTGGCCAAGGAGATCGAGAAGCGCACCGGCAAGGAGGCCCGCACCACCGTGCTCGGCCACATCCAGCGCGGCGGCACCCCGACGGCCTACGACCGGGTGCTGGCCACCAGGTTCGGGCTGCAGGCGATCGACGCCGCGCACGAGGGCGACTACGGCACGATGGTCGCGCTGCGCGGCACCGACATCGTCCGGGTCGGGCTCGACGAGGCGACGGCCGAGCTGAAGACCGTGCCGGCCTCCCGGTACTCCGAGGCCGAGGTGTTCTTCGGCTGAGGTCGCCGCGGCCGGGTGAGGCTTTCTACGGCGGCCGGCCGGGTGAGGCTTTCTACGGCTGGCTGAAAGCGGCTTGCAAGCGCCGGGCCGTACCTTCTGGGCAGCGGGGTTACCGCTTACAACCCCCCTCGGGGTACGGCTTGGGGCGCAGCGAGTCGGCGGCCCACTTTGCGCCGCAAGCCGTACCCAGGAGACAGCTCGACCGCAGGGCGTGCCGAGGTGATCCACCTCCGGCGCGCCCTCGTCGCGTCCGGCCCCGTCCGGACGCTCGTCGCCGGGGGCTACCTGCGGGGCGCGCGCATCATCGGCTGCTGTTGCGGGCGGGGGGCGGCCGGCGGCGCGGGGTAGGCCAGGCGCTGCTGCTGGGCGGTGCGCCGGCGCAGCTCCAGACGGGCGACCATCTCGGCGTCCTCGTGCAGCTCCTCCTCCGAGGGCGCGAGGATCACCATGAGCAGCATGGTCAGCGTGATCAGGCTGATCACGGTCATCAGGGGGACGAGGAAGTCGAGGGCGTCGGCGCCGGTGACCATGCCGGGCTCGGCGTCGACGGAGACCCGCATGGCGTACATGCCGGTGTAGTGCATGCCCGAGACGGCCACGCCCATGACCAGCGCCGCGCCTGTGATCCAGACCGGCTTCTTGACCCGCAGCGTGAACCAGAGCGCGGCGGTCGCGGCCACGACGGCGATCACCACGGACCCGGCCACGATCGTGCGGTCGTAGGAGACGTGGGCGCTCATGTTCATGGCGTACATGCCGAGGTAGTGCATGCTGGCCACGCCGAGCCCGGTGAGCAGGCCGCCGCCGAGCAGCGCCAGGGCCCGGCCGCGGCCGTAGGAGACCAGGAACAGCCCGGTGCCGACCACCACGACGGCCACGGCGGCCGAGGCGACGGTGAGCGGCACGTCGTACTTGATCTGCGTGCCCTCCACCGCGAAGCCCATCATCGCGACGAAGTGCATGACCCAGATCCCGGTGCCGCCGATGGAGATGGCCGCGCCGATCAGCCAGCGCACCCGCGACGCGCCGCGGCTGGCGTGCGCCTGTGCGGTGAGCCGCAGTCCGAGCATCGAACCCAGGCACGACATCAGGTACGCCAGCAGCGGTGTGAGCGGTCCGTGGGTGAAATGATTAACAGCGGTCATATATCGACATTCCTTGTGATTAGGGGTTGACGGATTGTGTCATCCGGTCTGTCCCTTCCGCATGGATAACGCAACTATCTGTCAACCGGCGTGTCGGAAACGTGAGAGAGTCTCATGAGCATCGAGCGGCCCTTCTGGCGCGCGATCGCGGTCTTCCGCGCCGCGTCGTTGCTGTACGCCGCCGTGCTGATGGCCCAGCACCGCGGGTACGAGCAGCCCGTCGCCGGCTGGCTGGTGATCGCCCTGATGGCGTTGTGGACGGCCGCGGCGACCTATGCGTACGCGTCAGAAAGGCTGCGCGGGTGGCCCTTGCTGGCCGTGGACCTGCTGGTGGCGCTGGCCTGCCTGCTGGCGTCCCCGTACGTGGAGGGCGCCCGTCAGGGCGTGGCGGGCACCATGCCCGTGCCCGCCACCTGGGTCGCCGGGCCCGTCCTGGCCTGGGCCGTGTACGGCGGCAGGCGCGCGGGCGCGGTGGCGGCGGCCCTGGTCGCCGCCGCGGACCTGTGGCTGCGCGTGCGCGCCCCGGAGGCGCCGGTGATGATCAACGGCGCGGTCCTGCTGTTCCTGTCAGGAGTGGTTGTCGGGCACGTGGCCCGGCTGGCCAAGGAGGCCGAGGAGCGCCTGCAGCGCGCGGCCGAGATGGAGGCCGCCCAGCGCGAACGCGACCGGCTGGCCCGCGACCTGCACGACTCCGTCCTGCAGGTGCTGGCCCTGGTCCAGCGGCGCGGCCGGCAGATCGGCGGCGAGGCGGCCGAGCTGGGCCGCCTGGCCGGCGAGCAGGAGGCCGCGCTGCGCGAGCTCATCGCCGCCCGTCCCGCCCCGACCGGTGCCACGGACCTGCGCTCCCTGCTCATGCGGCACGGCTCGCCGCTGGTGACGGTCTCCACTCCGGCCACGCCGCTCGTCCTGCCCACCCCGGCGGCCGCGGGCGTGGCGGCCGCGGTCGGGGCGGCGCTGGACAACGTGCGCGAGCACTGCGGCGCGGACGCGCGGGCCTGGGTGTTCGCCGAGTCCTGCGACGACGTGGTCATGGTGACCGTCCGCGACGAGGGCCCCGGCATCCCGGCGGGACGCCTGGAGCGGGCCGCCGCCGAGGGCCGCCTGGGCGTCGCGCAGTCCATCCGCGGGCGCGTGGCCGACCTGGGCGGGACGGTCGCCGTCGCCTCCACGCCGGCCGGGACCGAGATCGAGATCAGCCTTCCCTGCGGGCGGGCGCGGAAGGGCGGGGGCCGGCCCGGTTAGAGTGGCGTCATGGTGCGGGTCATGGTGGTGGACGACCATCCCATGTGGCGCGACGGCGTGGCCAGGGATCTGTCCGAGGCGGGCTATGAGGTCGTGGCCGTGGTGGGGGAGGGGCGGCAGGCGATCAGGGCGGCCGCGGCCGTACGCCCCCAGGTCGTCGTGCTGGATCTGCGCCTGCCCGACATGTCCGGCGCGGAGGTGGCCGCCGGGCTGGCCGGGGCCGAGCCGGCACCCAAGGTCCTGGTGTTGTCGGCCAGCGCCGAGCAGGACGACGTGCTGGCGGCCGTCAAGGCGGGCGCGTCCGGATATCTGGTGAAGTCGGCCGGCCGGGAGGAGTTCCTCGACGCCGTCCGCCGCACCGCCGAGGGCGACGCCGTCTTCACCCCGGGCCTGGCCGGGCTGGTGCTCGGGGAGTACCGGCGGCTGGCCGCGAGCCCCGCCGCCGGACGCGCGGACAATGACGGCCCGAGGCTGACCGAGCGCGAGACCGAGGTGCTCAGGCTGGTCGCCAAGGGCCTGACCTACCGGCAGGTCGCCGACCGCCTGGTGCTCTCCCACCGCACGGTCCAGAACCACGTCCAGAACACGCTGAGCAAGCTCCAGCTGCACAACCGGGTGGAACTGGTCCGATATGCGATCGAGCAGGGCCTCGACGCGGACTAAACTCGACAGGTCGCGGCGTTGCCTTCCTAGCGGCCGCGCTTTCCCCGTCTTCCCCGGAGGTTCCACCATGACGATGTCCGCCCTGGGCGAGCCATGCGTTCTGCTCAAGCTGGGCGAGATCGTTCTCAAGGGCAAGAACCGTGAGCTGTTCGAGCGCCGCCTGATCGACAACATCCGCTTCGCGCTGCAGGACCTCGGCCTGAAGACGGACGTGCGCCGCCGCCACGGCGTCGTGGCGATCTTCCTGCCCGAGGGCTCGGACGTCGAGCAGGCCGACGCGGTGGCCCGGCGGGTCGCCGACGTGCCCGGCCTGGTCTGGATCCACCGCGCCTGGCGGGTGGCCAAGGACCCCGACACCGTGCTCAAGGCCGGCCTGGAGCTGATCCGCGACCGCGAGGAGGTGGCGCGCAAGGCCAGCTTCGCGGTGCGCTCCCGCCGCCGCGACAAGCGCTTCCCGCTGCGCTCCAACGAGCTCGACCGGCTCGTCGGCGGCGCGATCAACGACGAGTACGACCTGCCTGTCAGCCTGAAGAACCCCGAGCTGACCGTCTTCATCGAGGTCGACCGGGACGAGGTGTTCGTCTTCACCGACGGCATCCCCGGCCAGGGCGGCCTGCCGGTCGGCAGCAGCGGCCGGGCGCTGGTGCTCATGTCGGGCGGCATCGACTCGCCGGTGGCGGCCTACCGGATGATGAAGCGCGGCCTGCACGTCGACTTCCTGCACTTCTCCGGCATCCCGTTCACCACCTCCGAGTCGATCTACAAGGCGTACGCGCTGGTCAGGAAGCTCGACAGGTTCCAGGGCAGGTCGCGGTTGTGGGTGGTGCCGTTCGGCAAGGCGCAGCAGTCGATCCGCAACTCGGGCCAGGACCGCCTGGCCGTGATCGCCCAGCGGCGGCTCATGCTGAAGACGGCCGAGGAGGTCGCCCACCGCATCCGCGCCGGCGCGCTGATCACCGGCGACGCGCTCGGCCAGGTCTCCTCCCAGACGCTGGCCAACATCACCGCCCAGGACAACGCGGTCGACCTGCCGATCCTGCGCCCGCTCGTGGGCTGGGACAAGACTGAGATCATGGCCGAGGCCCGGCGCATCGGCACGCTGGAGATCTCGGAGCTGCCCGACGAGGACTGCTGCTCCCTGCTGGCTCCCAAGCGCGCCGAGACGCGGGCCAAGATCGACGACCTCAAGCAGATCGAGAAGCGGCTCGACGCCGAGGAGCTGTGCGTGCAGCTCGCCGACTCGATCCAGGAGTACACGCTGTAGCTCAGGCCGCGTCGACCTTGAACGGGTCGTGCTCGGCCAGCAGCTTGTCCAGCCTGGCCTGGTCCACGCGGTTGGTCACCTCCGCGAGCTCCTGCCGGTCGCGGACGACCTTGCACAGGTTGACCGTGGAGGTGACCACGTACAGCAGGCCGAGCGCGAGGAACGCCCTGATCCAGCCGGAGGCCGGCAGGTAGATCAGCGCGATCACCACGGACGACACGGACACGGCGAACGACAGGACCGCCTGGACGTAGAACGCGGCGGTCTGCGTGGGACGGATGGGCTTGGTCATGAGTTCATGGTGATCTCGCAGGCCAGGCCGTCGCATGAGCTTCCGTACTCAAGTTACTCCTGAGTACGGAAGGCCCGGCCGCAGCCCCGGACGCGGGGGGCGGGCGGGCCGATGGCAGGATGGCCCAAGACGCGAGATCGGTGAGGGGAGTGATCGTGGAGGAGTCGCGCCTGCCTCCAGGCCAGTACGTCCCGCGCGGCCGCCCCGTGATCCACTACGGCAGGGTGCCCGCGTTCAAGCCGGACAGCTGGGACTTCCGCGTCTTCGGCGCCACGGCCTCCGGCGAGGAGCACTGCCTGACGTGGGCGGACTTCGAGCTGCTGCCCCGGGCCACGCGCATCGCCGACTTCCACTGCGTCACCAAGTTCTCCCTCATGGCCAACGAATGGCGGGGCGTCACCCCGGCCACGATCATGGAGCTGGCGCCGCCCGACCCCGGCGTGCGCCACGTCATGATCTGGGCCGAGTACGGCTACAGCGCCAACCTCCGCATGTCCGACTTCGCCGCCCCCGACACCCTGTTCGCCACCGAGCTGGACGAGAAGCCGCTCAGCCCCGACCGCGGATTCCCCGTGCGCATCGTGGTCCCCCACCTGTACGCGTGGAAGAGCGTCAAGTGGGTGCGCGCCGTCGAATACCTCCTGGAGGACCGGCGCGGCTTCTGGGAGGAACGCGGATACCACAACCTGGCCGATCCCTGGCAGGAACAGCGCTACTCCTACCAGGAGGAACCCGGCGAGGGCCCCCCGTAGACTTCACTGTGGGTTTCCACCCGAACACGACCGGTTATTGGCTACGGTTTGGCGCATGCAGACCACCGCATGCGTGGCGCTCTCCCTCCTGCTCTTCCTCCTCGGCTACGCCTGCGCCAGGACGCGCCGCCCCGCGCTGGCCGAAGGCGGCAAGCACGAGGCCACCTTCACCGCGTTGCACGTCGCGGGGCTGGCCGCGCCCGCCCTGCGCGGCGGGCTCGACCGCGACTCGGCGCGCAAGGCCGTCCGTCACCTGCACGCGCTGCTCGGCACCCGCGCCGTCGCGATCACCTCCACCGACGCCGCGCTGGCCTGGAACGGCCCGTGCACCGACGACGTGCTCACCTACGCCCGCACCACCCTGGCCGCCGGGCGGGCGCAGGTGTTCGCCGGGCGGCCGTACGGGGCCGTGGTCGTGCCGCTGACCGTGGACGACACGGTCGTGGGCACGCTGGCGGCCTTCGACGAGGAGGTCAGCGCGGCGCTCGTGCGCGCCGTGACCGAGCTGGGCCGCTGGGTGTCGGGGCAGTTGGAGCTGGCCGACCTCGACGCCTCCCGCAGGCGGGCCCTGGAGGCCGAGATGCGCGCCCTTCGCGCCCAGATCTCGCCGCACTTCGTCTACAACGCG
Organism: Nonomuraea sp. NPDC049684; assembly: GCF_044465345.1. NCBI lineage: Bacteria > Bacillati > Actinomycetota > Actinomycetes > Streptosporangiales > Streptosporangiaceae > Nonomuraea > Nonomuraea sp. NPDC049684. The sequence continues at coordinate 440,620 of NZ_JBITLO010000003.1, forward strand.
CTGACCACGATCGCCTCGTTCGTCCGGACGAACCCCAAGCGCGCCCGCGAGCTCCTGCTCGACTTCGCCGACTTCTCCCGCTACGCCCTGCGCCGGGCCCACGACTTCACCACCCTGGCCGACGAGCTGACCTGCGTCGACCGGTACCTGCTGCTGGAGCGCGCCCGCTTCGGCGACAAGCTGCGCTTCAGCCTCCAGGTCGCGCCCGAGGTGCTGCCGGTGCCGGTGCCGTTCCTGTGCCTGCAGCCGCTGGTGGAGAACGCCATCAAGCACGGCATGCGCGGCCGGCGCGGCGGCGGCGAGGTGCGGGTCGTGGTCCGCGACGCCGGCCCCGAGGCCCACATCACCGTCGAGGACGACGGCACCGGCATGGACCCCGAGTGCGCCAGGCGCATGCTCGACGGCGAGCCGGCCCGCGAGGGCGGCGGCATCGGCCTGGCCAACGTGGACCTGCGCATGCGCCAGATCTACGGCGACGGCTACGGCCTCGTCGTGGAGACCGCCCTCGGCGCCGGCACCCGGGTACGGCTGCGCGTCCCGAAGACGCAACTTACCTCCTTGTAGCCAATTCCTTACGCTGAGCTGGCGTGTCGCTTGTGACCTTTGCTTTCATACGGCAGCGTGGAGCCCATGCTGAGGGTCCTGGCGGTCGACGACGAGGTGCCCGCTCTCGAGGAGCTCGCCTACCTGCTGCGCCAGGACACGAGAATCGAACACGTCGCCACCGCGTCCGACGGCGTCACCGCGCTGCAGGACATGGTGCAGATGATCGGCGGCGGCGAGCGGCTCGACGCGATCTTCCTCGACATCCGGATGCCGGGCCTCGACGGGCTCGACCTCGCCCGGCTGGTCGGCGGCTTCCCCAGCCCGCCCAAGCTGGTGTTCGTCACGGCGCACGAGGAGTGCGCGGTGCAGGCGTTCGAGCTGGAGGCCGTCGACTACCTGCTCAAACCGGTCCGGGCCGAGCGCCTGGCGGAGGCGGTCAGGCGGCTGGAGGCGGCCTCCGCGCCGCTCGCCGAGCCCAGCCAGGACGACGTGATCCCGGTCGAGCTGGGCGGCCGCACCAGGTTCGTGCCGCAGCAGGCCATCTGGTTCGCCGAGGCCAAGGGCGACTACGTGCGGCTGCACACCGGCGACGGCAGCTACCTCGTCCGCATGTCGCTGGCCGCGCTCGAACGCCGCTGGTCGGAGGCGGGGTTCATCCGCGTCCACCGCAGCACGCTGGTCTCGGCCCGGCACGTCACCGAGCTGCGCTTCGAGGGCGGCCGGGTCACGCTCACCGTCGGCACCGAGACGTTGCAGGTCAGCCGGCGGCACAGCCGTCAGGTGCGCGAGCAGCTCGTCCGCCAGCATCGCGGCGCCTTCTCCTGACCGCCGGCCCGCCCGCGTCCGCGCGGGCCGGCACCGACGGGTGGGCGTGAAGCTGGGCGCGTCCGGCGGGCGCCGGGCCTCGGGCGGCGGGCGGTCCGCCGCCGCGATGGTAAAAGATTCCCCAGGTCACGTCGGGTTCGGGTCCTCGGCGCCGGTTCCCGTGGCGCCCTCCAGGGGGCTGCCGGGCGCTGGGAGGACCCATGAACGAGCCGTTCGTCGCTCCCCGGTGACCGCTCGTCGTCCGGACACCCTCCGTATGTCGATGACTACAGACCGTTCAGCGAGCTGACCGTAAACAGGGTTTCGCCCACAAGATCGCGACCGTAGTGTTTCGGCATCGGAAGCCACCCGGCGCATCGGGGGGGACGGGCCGCAAGGCCCAAGCAAGGGCCTGATGCGTCGGCTTCACCGGTGACCAACCAGGTCACCACGGCTGTCGGGCCTTTGACCGGGGGGTAGGGCCCGCCTGCCGATCAGGTGAGGGGGCGCCTGCGGAGGCCACGGACCCCGGCCCCGCGATCCGGCCTTCGGGGGCGGCCGGATCGTGCGAGCAGGCGCCCCTATCACGATTGATGACCAGGACGGGCTTTCATCCCCGTTGCCGGGGATCGCGCCGGATCACTCCTCGTCGCGCAGCTTCTTCAGCAGCTCGATGTCCTCGCGGTGCTTGTCGGCCTTGCCGGGCGTCTCGATGCAGATCGGCACGCCCGCCACCGCCGGATGCCGCATGATCTCGGCGAACGGCTGCGCGCCGATGTGGCCCGCGCCGATGTTCTCGTGCCGGTCCTTCTTGGCGCCGCACACGTCTTTGCTGTCGTTGGCGTGGATGAGCTTGAGCCGGCCGGGCGCGATGGCGTGCAGGGCGTCGAAGGTCTCCCGCACCCCGCCCTCGGCGGCCAGGTCGTGGCCGGCCGCGAAGGCGTGGCAGGTGTCGAGGCAGACGCAGGCCCGCGGGTGCCAGTCGAGCGCGGCGAGATAGGGCTCCAGGTCCTGGACGGTCGCGCAGAGCATCGCGCCCTGGCCCGCCATGGGCTCAAGCAGCAGGTCGGGGCCGCCCTCGGGGATCTCGTCGAGCAGCGGCAGCAGGGTCTCGCGGATCTGCCGCAGCGCGTCGTCGCGGGACTGGGTGACGGCCGAGCCGGTGTGGACGACGACGCCCTTGGCGCCGGTCTCGACCCCGCGCCGCAGCCCGTGGCGGACGACGGCGATGGAGTTGGCCAGCGTCTCGGGGTTGGGCGAGCCGAAGTTCACCAGATACGGCACGTGGATGAACGCGGTGACGCCCGACTCGGCCAGCTTGGCGTCCTCGGCGGGCTTGCCGTCGTTGAGCGCCCAGCCGCGCGGGTTGGTGACGAACACCTGGATCATCTCGGCGCCGATCTCGGCCATGTACTTCAGGCCGCCGGTCGCCAGGCCGCCGGTGACGGACACGTGCCCGCCGATCAGGGATGTCAAGGTCATGATGGCTCCCAGTGTAGGCGCAGCTCAGGGGCGTCCCGGCCGGGGCCGGGTTGGAGCATGACACGAAAAGTCCTGGCCATCCCGTTGCGTACTTGGGAGTTCTCACGGATGGACCGGGAACCGGGCCCGTGTGTGTACTGCTGACATGTCCAACTCCCTGGCCGGGTTCAACCGGCGGCCGCGCGCGGAGGCGGAGGCCGAGCTGCTGGCCTGCTGCGCCTCCCGCGCGTTCGCCGCGGCGGTGGCCGCCGGCAGGCCCTACGCCGCCCGCGAACGGCTCGCCGAGGCCGCCGAGACGGCGGTGCGCGAGCTGACGTGGCCCGACGTGCTGGAGGCGCTGGCGGCCCACCCGCGCATCGGGGAACGCCCGTCCGGGGACGGCCGGGAGGCGCGCTGGTCGAGCGAGGAGCAGGCGGGCGCCCAAGGAGACGCCCGAGGGGACGCGGAGCTGCGGGCCGCACTGGCGGCGGGCAACCGCGCGTACGAGGAGCGGTTCGGGTACGTCTACCTGGTCTGCGCCACCGGCCTGAGCGGGGCCGAGCTGCTGGCCCGGCTGCGCGCCCGGCTGGACAACGACGAGGAGACCGAGCGCGGGGTCGTCCGCGACGAACTGGTGAAGATCACCCGGCTGCGGCTGGGAAGGCTCATGGAAGGGGAGGGGAGTTGAGCTTCTCGACGCACGTCCTGGACGCGGTCTCGGGCCGCCCGGCCGCCGGGGTGCGCGTCCGGCTGGAGCACGAGGGCCGGGTGCTGGCCCGGGGCAGCACCGACGAGGACGGCCGGATCAAGGGCTGGGACACCCGGGAGGGCGTGCACCGCGTCGTCTTCGACACCGGCGCCTACCTGGCCGACACCTTCTACCCCGAGGTCGTCATCGCCTTCACCGTCACCGACCCGGGGGCGCACCACCACGTGCCGCTGCTGCTCAGCCCGTACGCCTACTCCACCTACCGAGGGAGCTAGATGACCGTCAAGCTCGGGCCCAACCGTTACGGCAAGGCGGAGACCAGGCTGGTCCGCGTGGTCAGGGACGGGGCCGTCCACCACCTCAAGGACATCAACGTCAGCACCGCGCTGTCGGGCGACATGGAGGAGGCGCACAGGAACGGCGGGAACGCCGCCGTCCTGCCCACCGACACGCAGAAGAACACCGCCTACGCCTTCGCCAGGAAGCACGGCGTCGGCGAGATCGAGGACTTCGCCCTCTTACTGGCCCGCCACTACGTCTCCGCGCACCCGTCCATCCACCACGCGCGGGTGGAGATCGAGGAGTACGCCTGGAACCGCATCCCCGGGGAGTCGCGGCACTCCTTCGTGCGCGACGGCGGCGAGGTGCGCACCTGCGTCGTCCACCACGACAGGGACGGCCGCAGCACCGTCGTGTCCGGCCTGACGGACCTGGTCGTGCTGAACTCGACCGGCTCGGAGTTCCACGGCTTCATCGTGGACGAGTACACCACCCTCCAGCCGACGACCGACCGCGTCCTGGCCACCGCGGTCACCGCCCGCTGGCGGCACGCCGGGACGGGCGAGCGGCCGCCGTACGCGGAGGTGCGCGCCTGCCTGCTGGACGCCTTCGCGCAGACCCACAGCCTGTCGTTGCAGCAGACGCTCTACGCGATGGGCGAGCGGGTGCTGACGACCTGCCCGCAGGTCTGCGAGGTGCGGCTCACGCTGCCGAACAGGCACCACTTCCTGGTCGACCTGTCGCCGTTCGGCCTGGACAACGAGAACGAGGTCTTCTACGCCGCCGACCGTCCCTACGGGCTGATCGAGGGCAGTGTGCTGCGTGAGGACGCACCCGACGCGGGATTCGCCTGGGAGTGAGGACGATGGACTTCTTGCGGCCCACCACGTGGGCGCAGGCGCTGGCCGCCAAGGCGGACCGGCCCGGAGCGCTGCCCGTCCAGGGCGGCACCGACGTGATGGTCGAGATCAACTTCGACGTGCGCAGGCCGGAGGCGCTGCTCGACCTCAACCAGGTGGCCGAGCTGCGCGAATGGCACATGACCGACGGGGTCTGCCGGATCGGGGCAGGGGTCACGTACGCCACGGTCGTCGACGAGCTGGGCGGCGTGCTGCCGGGGCTCGCGCAGGCCGCGCGCACGGTCGGCTCGCCGCAGATCCGCAACCGCGGCACGGTGGCCGGCAACCTCGGCGCGGCCTCGCCCGCGGGCGACAGCCATCCGCCGCTGCTGGCGGCGGGCGCGGTCGTCGAGGTCGAGTCGCGCGAGCGCGGCACCCGGCTGATCCCCGCGGCCGAGTTCTACCTCGGGGTCAAGCGCAACGCCCTGGAGCCGGACGAGCTGATCAGGGCCGTGCGCGTCGAACCGGCCCGGGGGCCGCAGTACTTCTCCAAGGTCGGCACGCGCAACGCCATGGTGATCGCGGTGTGCTCGTTCGCGGTCGCGCTGCACCCCGGCGAGCGGCGGGTCGGCACCGGGATCGGCTCGGCCGCGCCCACGCCGCGCCGCGCCCTGGAGGCGGAGGACCTGCTGGCCCGGGAGCTGGACTGGCACGCCCCGCTCGACCCCGCCCTGCTGGCCCGCTTCGGCGAGCTGTGCGCGCGGGCCGCCGCGCCGATCGACGACGTGCGCGGCACCGCCGCCTACCGGGTGCACGCGGTCGGCGTGATGGCCCGGCGCACGCTCACCTGGGCCTGGAACGACCACCTCGCGAGAAGGGCCGCCTGATGCGCCTGAACGTCACCGTCAACGGCCGCGCCCACAGCGTGGACGACGTCTGGGAGGGGGAGAGCCTGCTGTACGTGCTGCGCGAGCGGATCGGGCTGCCCGGCTCCAAGAACGCCTGCGAGCAGGGCGAATGCGGCTCGTGCACGGTCTATCTCGACGGGCTGCCGGTCTGCTCGTGCCTGGTCGCCGCCGGGCAGGCCGAGGGGCGGCGGGTGCGTACGGTCGAGGGGCTGGCCGCGGGCGGCCGGCTGGACCCGGTGCAGGAGGCGTTCGTCGAGTGCGGGGCCGTGCAGTGCGGGTTCTGCACCCCGGGGCTCGTCGTCCAGGCCCATGACCTGCTCGAACGCGTGCCGAGGCCGTCCGACGCGGAGATCCGCGAGGCGCTGGCGGGCAACCTGTGCCGCTGCACCGGCTACGAGAAGATCCTCGACGCGGTCCGGCTGGCCGCCGCGCGGAAGGCGGCCCGATGACCCTGCTGATCGAGAACGTGCACATCGCGCCCGTCGCCGGCCCCGAGATCCCGTCCGGCCACCTCGTCGTCGAGGGCGACAGGATCGCCGCGCTCGGCCCCGGCCCCGCGCCCGCCACCCCCGGCGCCCGCCGCGTGGACGGCTCCGGCTGCCTGGCCACCCCCGGCCTGGTCAACACCCACCACCACCTCTACCAGTGGGCCTCCCAGGGGCTGGCCCAGGACGCCACACTGTTCGAGTGGCTGGTGGCGCTCTACGACGTGTGGGCCGCCATGGACGCCGAGGTCGTCAAAGGCGCGGCCACGGCCGGGCTCGGCTGGCTGGCGCTGGCCGGCTGCACCACCTCCAGCGACCACCACTACGTCTTCCCCAAGGGCCGGGGCGACCTGCTCGCGGCCGAGGTCGAGGCGGCGCGGGAGATCGGCCTGCGCTTCCACCCGGCGCGCGGCTCGATGGATCTCGGCCGCTCGCAGGGCGGGCTGCCGCCGGACGAGGTGGTCGAGGAGCTCGACGACGTGCTGGCCGCGACGGCGCAGGCGGTGGACGCCCACCACGACCCGTCGCCGTCCTCGATGGTGCGGGTCGCGGTGGCGCCCTGCTCGCCGTTCTCGGCCAGCGCCGAGCTGATGACCGAGTCGGCGGCCCTGGCCAGGGCCAAGGGCGTCCGCCTGCACACCCATCTGGCCGAGACGCTCGACGAGGACGAGCACTGCGTCGAGCGGTTCGGGCTGCGTCCGGTCGACTACATGGACAAGCTCGGCTGGCTGGGGCCCGACGTGTGGCTCGCGCACGCCGTGCACCTCAGCGACGCCGACATCGCCAAGCTCGCCCGCACCGGCACGGGCGCGGCCCACTGCCCCTCCTCCAACGGCCGCCTCGGCTCCGGGATCGCCCGCGTGTCGGAGATGCTGCGCCAGGGCGTGAACGTCGGCCTCGGCGTGGACGGCAGCGCCTCCGCCGAGCTGACCTCACTGGCCGGGGAGATGCGGCAGGCCCTGCTGTTCCAGCGGGCCAGGTACGGCCCCCGCGCGCTGTCGGCCCGTCAGGCGCTGGAGCTGGCCACCCTGGGCGGGGCGCGCAACCTGGGCCGCGAGGCCGAGCTCGGCTCGCTGGAGCCGGGCAAGCTGGCCGACGTCGTCCTGTGGCGCACCGGCGGGCCCTTCGCCGCCGCCGTGGCCGACCCGGTGTGCGCGCTGGTGTTCGGGCCCCCGCCGCCGGTGGCCCGCGTCCTGGTCGGCGGCCGGACCGTGGTCGAGGACGGCGAGCTGCGCACGACGTCCCACGACGCGGCCGGACGGGCGGGCGCGCAGGCCCACCGCAGGCTGATGCGGCTGGCGGCCGAGCGCGGGCACTCGGCGGGCAGGGAGATCCAGCACTAGGGTGGTGAATGTCCGGAACGTGGCATTCAGTACCGAAAGGCGGTCCCGTGTCGGCAGAACTCCCCGGTGAGCGGCTGGCGCAGCTCAAGAGCACCTTCGCCGAGATCGACACCGACGGCGACGGCTTCGTCAGCGAGGCCGAGCTGAAGCGGCACTTCCCCGACCTGCCCGCCGAGGCCCTCGGGGCGCTCAGCCAGGAGGCCGACTCCGACCAGGACGGGCGCTACTCCCTGGAGGAGTTCATCCGCGTGGTCTCCTGACGGCCCGCGGGCGGCTCCCGGGCGGCCTGCGGGCGGCCCCTGCGCTGCCTCCGTGCTGGCTTCGCGCGCCCTACTCCGCCAGGGCGCGCTCCAGGGGTGTGCGGAAGCGGGGTGTGATCCGCACGCCGCCGAGCCAGGAGGCCAGACCGGCGATCTCGGCCTCCACGGCCGCCACGGCGTCGGAGCCCAGGTCGGTGAGCGCCCGCCACACGATCTCGCCGCCGGGCCGCTGCCCCCAGCCGCCGACGACCTGCCCGTCCCACCACACGGTCGGGCCGACGTTGCCGCTGCGGTCGAACAGCTCGGCCCGGTGCTCCTTCGGCAGGTACCAGTCGCGGCCCTGCCAGCCCATAGGCGTGGGGTCCAGGGCGGGCAGCAGCGCCGCCCACGGCGCGGGCTCGGGCGTCTCGTCCAGATCGCCGGGCAGGACGTATCCCGCGCCCTCGTCCAGCTCGACCTCGACCGCGCCGACGGCGGCCAGCGCGGCGCGCACCTCGCGCAGCGTCCAGCCGGTCCACCACTTGACGTCGGCCTCCGTGCCGGGGCCGAACGCGGCCAGCCAGCGGCGCACCAGCTCCGCCTGGGCCTGCGGGACCGTGGTCTCGTCCATGGGCGGGGCGACGGCCCACAGGTGCTGCGTGCTCGTCCAGGAGCCGGACGGGCGGCCCTGGCGGACCAGCCGGCCCTCCATGCCCATCAGCGTGATCAGCCGCTGCCCGACGCTGTGCATGGCCTCGTACGGCTTGCCGGCGGCCACCCGGAACTGCTCGCGCAGCCGCGGCTCCAGCACCCCGAGCCGGGCCGCGGTCGCCGTGCCCTCCGCCGCCAGGGCGCGCAGCACCGACGCCTCCACCTCCGCCAGCCACGCCTCGTCCCAGCCGCCGGCCGCGGCGAGCTCCTTGACCAGCGCCTTGCGCACCCGCGTGGCGACCGCGAGCGTGGAGGAGTGGTGCACGACGGGCACCAGCGCGGCCGGGACCACGAACACCGTGCGGCGCATCCCGTGCATGCGCACCAGCGTGCGGTCCTCGTACAGGGCCCGCTCGACCGGCTCGGTCCCGGGCGCGGTGAGCCGGGCGCCCGCCGACAGGAACACCGTCGCCGGGTCGGTGGCGTGCAGCGCCACCACGGACGCCGTCGCCTCCTCAGGGGTCGCCGCCTTGGCCGCCAGGCTGTGGCGCACGCCCAGCCGGCGCCGCCTCTCCCGCTCAGATATGCGCATCAAACGCCTCCTTACGGGATGTGAGCCTAATTGGAGGATCACACACCTCAGAACCCGTCAGAACGGCTCAGGTTCGTGCGCGCGGCCCATGGGCGGCGGGCGCGGACGCCTGTTTCACTGAGGGCACCCTCCTTGAGGGCACTTTCACCGAGGGCGCCTACCCTCGGCCGCCGCCGGCCGGGGGGCTGATGTGATGATGAGTCACGCCTTCCTGCCCGCTCGCACCGGGCAGGAAGGCGTGTCCGGCCATTGTTCAGCATCTTGTGGGAGTTCGTAGTGGTAAAGCAGGTTCTGGTGGCACCCGACAAGTTCAAGGGCTCCCTCACGGCCGCCGAGGTCGCGGCCCGGGTGTCGGCCGGGCTCGGGGTGCCCACGGTCGAGCTGCCGGTCGCCGACGGCGGCGACGGCACCGTCGAGGCGGCCGTGGCCTGCGGGTTCGACCGCGTCACCGTGGAGGTCACCGGGCCCACCGGCGAACGCGTGCCCGCGGCCTACGCCTGGCGGGCGGCCGGAGGCCCGCCGACGGCCGTGGTCGAGCTGGCCGAGGCGTCCGGGCTGCGGCGGCTGTCCGCCGGACCGGCCCCCTTGACCGCCACCTCCTACGGCACCGGGGAGCTGATCGCCGACGCCCTGCGCAGGGGCGCCCGGCGGATCGTCCTCGGGCTCGGCGGCAGCGCCTCCACCGACGGGGGAGCGGGCATGGTCCGCGCGCTCGGCGCCCGCCTGCTCGACGGCGACGGCACCGAGCTGCCCGACGGCGGCGCCGCGCTGCGCGAGCTGGCCCGCATCGACCTGTCCGGGTTCGCCGACGTCTCCGGGGTGGAGTTCGTGGTCGCGGGCGACGTGGACAACCCGCTGCTCGGCCCGCACGGGGCCGCCGCCGTCTACGGGCCGCAGAAGGGCGCCACGCCCGAGGACGTCAAGGTGCTGGAGGCGGGCCTGTCCCGGCTGGCCGCCGTCGCCACCCAGACCCACGGCCTGCTCGGCGCCGTCGAGCACGACGACACCCCGCGCGCCATGGGCGTGGCCGGAGCCCCCGGGGCGGGCGCGGCGGGCGGCGTCGGGTTCGCGGCGCTGGCCTTCCTCCACGCCGAGCTGCGGCCCGGCATCGAGTACCTGCTCGACCTGCTCGGCTTCGGCGCGCTCGTCCAGGGCGCGCGGCTGGTGATCACCGGCGAGGGGTCGCTCGACGAGCAGTCCCTGCGCGGCAAGGCGCCGATCGGCGTGGCCCAGGCCGCGGCCAGGGCGGGCGTGCCGGTGGTCGCGGTCTGCGGCCGGCGCACCCTCGGCGACACCGAGCTCAAGGACGCCGGCATCGAGGCCGCCTACGCCCTGACCGACCTGGAGCCCGACCCGGCCCGGTGCATGGCCGAGGCCGGGCCGCTGCTGGAACGCCTGGCCGCCCGGGTGGCCGCCGAGCATCTGGAGGCCGGATGACCGTCCACGACCTCGTCGTCCGCTCGCGCAGGGTGGTCACGCCCGAGGGGGAGCGGGCCGCGGCCGTCGCCGTGCGGGGCGAACGCGTCCAGGCCCTGTACGACTACGCCGAGCCCCTCGACGCCGCCGCGGACATCGACCTGCGCGACCTGCCCCTGCTCCCCGGCCTGGTGGACGCGCACGTCCACGTCAACGAGCCGGGCCGCACCCACTGGGAGGGCTTCGCCTCGGCCACCAGGGCGGCCGCCGCCGGCGGGGTGACCACGATCGTGGACATGCCGCTCAACTCCGTGCCGCCGACCGTCAGCGTGGAGGCGCTGGAGGCCAAGCTGCGGGCCGCCCGCGGGCAGTGCCACGTGGACGTCGCGTTCTGGGGCGGCGCGGTGCCCGGCAACCTCAAGGAGCTCCGGCCGCTGCACGAGCGCGGCGTCCGGGGCTTCAAGTGCTTCATGTCCCCCTCGGGCGTCGAGGAGTTCCCGCCGCTCGCCACGGCCGAGCTGCGGGCGGTGCTGACCGAGGTGGCCGGGTTCGGCGGGCTCGTCGTGGTGCACGCCGAGGACCCCGAGCTGCTGGCCGAGCCGGGCGGGCCGACGTACCGGGAGTTCCTGGAGTCGCGGCCGGGAGCCGCCGAGCGCAGCGCGGTCGCCACGGTCGTCGGGCTGGCCGCCGAGACCGGCGCGCGCGTGCACGTCCTGCACGTCTCCAGCGCCGAATGCCTCGACGTGCTGGCGCGGGCCCAGGCCGACGGGGTGGCGGTCACGGCCGAGACCTGCCCCCACTACCTGACGCTGGAGGCCGAGCAGGTGCCCGAGGGGCGCACGGCGTACAAGTGCTGCCCGCCCATCCGCTCGCGGGCCAACCGCGAGCTGCTGTGGGACGGCCTGGCCCGCGGCGTGCTGAGCAGCGTCGTCTCCGACCACTCGCCCTCGCCCGCCGACCTGAAGGTGCCCGACTTCGCCGCCGCCTGGGGCGGAGTCGCCTCCCTCCAGCTCGGCCTGTCCGCGGTCTGGACGGAGGCCGCCCGGCGCGGCCACACCCTCGCCGACGTCGTCCGCTGGATGTCGGCCGCGCCCGCCGAGACGGCCGGACTCCCCGGCAAGGGCGCGATCCGCCCCGGCGGCGACGCCGACCTGGTCGCCTTCGACCCCGACGCCGACAACCCGGTGGACGCCGCCCGCCTGCACCACCGCAACCCCGTCACCCCCTACCACGGCCGCGTGCTCAAAGGCGCGGTGCTGACCACCTGGCTGCGCGGCCGTCCCGTGGACGGCGAGCCGCACGGCCGACTCATCCTCGGGGAGCAGTAGATGCCCGGCTTCACCACCCTGCCCGACCTGGCCCTGCGCACCCTCGGCGGCGCGGTCGTGGCGGCCAGCGACGAGTCCTTCGCCGAGAAGGAGAGCCTGATCAGGCCGGGCCGTCCCGGCTTCCGCGCCGAGACCTTCGGCAACAAGGGGCAGGTGTACGACGGCTGGGAGACCCGCCGCCGCCGCACCCCCGGCCACGACTGGGCGCTGGTGCGGCTGGGCCTGCCGGGCGCGATCCGCGGCGTGGTGATCGACACGGCCTGGTTCAAGGGCAACTACCCGCCGTACGCCTCGGTCGAGGCCGCCGCCGTGCCCGGCCATCCCTCGCCCGCCGAGCTGGCCGCCGCCGACTGGACGGAGATCGTCCCGAGGACCGCGCTCAAGGGCGACGCCGAGCACCATGTCGAGGTCACCGGCGACGACACCCGCTACACCCACGTACGCCTGAACATGTATCCCGACGGCGGCATCGCCCGCCTGCGCGTGCACGGCGAGGTACGCCCCGACCTGTCCGTCTACGAAGGGCTGAGCCTCGACCTGGCCGCCCTCCAGAACGGCGGCCTGGTCACCGCCTGCTCCGACGAGTTCTACTCCGCGCCCAACAACGTCATCGCCCCCGGCCTGGCCCGCCACCAGGCGGAGGGCTGGGAGACCGCGCGCCGCCGCGAGCCGGGCAACGACTGGCTGCTCATCCGCCTGGCCGGGCCGGGTCTGGTGCGCCTGGCCGAGATCGACACCACGAACCTCATCTTCAACGCCCCCGGCCACGTCGCGCTCACCGGGCTGTCCGGCGGGCGCGAGGTCACGCTGCTGCCCAGGACCCGGTTGCAGCCCGACACGCCCCACCGCTTCCGGCTCGGCCACCCCGAACCGGTCACCCACGTACGGGTCGACATCTACCCCGACGGCGGGCTGGCCAGGGTGCGCCTGCACGGGCACCTGGCCTGACCCGGCGCGCTACTGCCAGAGGAAGACCGTCGCGCCGGGCGGCCGCTCGCTGTTCGGTAACGGCCGCTGGTACTGCACGACGCCGCCGTTGGCCAGCCGCTGGACCCGCACGTGGAAGCCCAGCGACTCCAGCTCCGCCTTGGCGTCCTTGACGTTCTTGCCGATGACCGCGGGCACCAGGCGGAAGTCCTGGTCGTCGCGGGCCTCGTTGTCGCCCTTGAACCAGTCCCAGAAGTCGGTCTGGCAGCGCGCCACCGTGATCATCGTGGGCGTGCCCTTGTCGACCTCGGACTTGGCCTTCGGCGCCTGGGCGATGACCGTGCACGGCTCGGCGTCGTCGTCGACCTCGTTGACCTGCACCTGGAAGCCCTGGCCGCCGAGGTAGGCGGCGGCCTCGTCCTTCGGCATGCCGGTGACGTCGGGCATCACCATGCCGGCGCTCACGAAGATGCCGACCTTCGCGCCCTCCTTGACCTTCTCGCCGGCCTCGGGGGAGCTGCGGATCACCTTGTTCCGCTCGACCTCGCCGTTGGGCAGGCGCTTGACGCTGCCCACGGTGAGCCCGGCCTCGGCGATCTTGATGCGGGCCTCGTCGCTGGTCAGGCCCCTGACGCTGGGGACGATCACCCGCTTGGGGCCGAGCGAGGGCACCAGCGTGATCGTGCTGCCGCTCTCGACCTCGGTCTTGCCCTCGGGGTCGGTACGCAGCACCAGCCCCTCGGCGGTGTCCTCGTCGTACTCGCCGGCGATCTTCTTGACCTTGAAGCCCTTGCTCGTGGCGGCGCGCTCGGCGACCACCATGTTCTGGCCGATCAGGTCGGGCACCTGCACGTACTGGGTCTGCGAGAAGTACCAGCCGGTGAATGCCACCGCGACGACCATGACCGCGGCGAGCAGGACCAGGAACCAGTTGGGCCGGAACGACCGCTTGGACGGCGGCGGCGACACCGGCGGCGCCACCTCGGCGCGCGGCTGGATCAGCGTGTGGGCCGGCGCGGCCAGCGGCATCGACGGGGCGCCCGCGCCGCTCGGCCGCGGCGGCATCGACTGGTTGAACACCGCCGTCATGGCCGGCGGGGTGCTCAGCCGGGGCAGCATCCGGTGGGCGTCGACCGCCTCCACCAGCATCGCCGTGGCGTCGGCCGGACGGTCGTGGGGCTCGCGGGCCGTGGCGTGCGCTACCAGCGTGTCGATCAGCGGCGGCACCTCGGGCACCAGCGACGACGGCGGCGGCACGGTGTCGTGGACGTGCCGGTAGGCCACCGACATCGGCGTCTCGCCGTCGTAGGGCTGCTGCCCGGTCACCAGCTCGAACAGCATGATGCCCGCGGCGTAGACGTCGCTGCGCACGTCGGCGCCGCCGGTGGTGACCTGCTCGGGCGACATGTAGCCGATCGTGCCGATCATCACGCCGGTACGGGTCTGGTTGGTCGCCTCGATCGCCCTGGCCAGCCCGAAGTCGACGACCTTGACCCGGCCGTCGTCGGTCATCAGCACGTTCTCGGGCTTCACGTCGCGGTGGACCATCCCGGCCTGGTGGGCCGCGCCCAGGGCGGCCAGCACCGGGATCATGATCTCCAGCGCCTCGCGGGCGGGCAGCCTGCCGCGCTCGCGCAGGATGTCGCGCAGCGTGCGGCCCGGCACGTACTCCATCGACAGGTAGACGACGTCGGTGTCGGTGCCCTGGTCGAAGACGTGCACCACGTTGGGGTGGGACAGGCTGGCCACCGACTTGGCCTCGCCGATGAACCTGCGGACGAAGGCCGGGTCCTCGGCGAGCGAGCGGTGCATGACCTTCAACGCGACAGTGCGATCCAGCCGGACGTCGAGCGCCAGGTAGACGGTCGCCATACCGCCCCGGGCGATCCGGCTCTCGATGCGGTAGCGCCCATCGAGGAGCCGCCCGACCAGGGGGTCCGCAGTCGTCTTATCCACCACCCCCCTGAGTTTACGGGCGTTTTGCCACCGGCAGGGCCCGCGCGCCCGAAACCGATGCGGAGACGTTCCCGCCGGAACGGCCCCGACCGGCGGGAGGGCCGGCGCGAGCCGGTCCCTCCGTGGACCTCAGGGGGATCATCAAGGGATCTCTAGGGGGTCGTCGGCGAGGACGCCTCGGCGTAGCGGCGACGCGGGATGCGGCCCGCCTGCCGCGCCTGGCGCCCGGCCGCCACGGCCGCCCTCATCGCCGAGGCCATGAGCTCGGGCCGCTGCGCCCGGGTGACCGCCGTGGCCAGCAGCACCGCGTCGCAGCCCAGCTCCATGGCCAGGGCGGCGTCGCTGGCCGTGCCGATGCCGGCGTCGAGGATCACCGGCACCCCGGCGGCCTCCACGATCAGCTCGATGTTGTGCGGGTTCCTGATCCCGAGCCCCGAGCCGATCGGCGCGCCCAGCGGCATCACCGCCGCGCAGCCGGCCTGCTCCAGCCGCCGCGCCAGCGCCGGGTCGTCGCCGATGTACGGCAGCACCACGAACCCGTCGGCCACCAGCCGCTCGGCCGCGTCGAAGGTCTCGATCGGGTCGGGCAGCAGCGTGCGCTCGTCGGAGATGACCTCAAGCTTGACCCAGTTCGTCCCCAGGGCCTCGCGGGCCAGCCGGGCCGTCAGCACGGCCTCGCCCGCGGTGAAGCAGCCCGCGGTGTTCGGCAGCACCTTGATGTCGCGGCGGCGCAGCACGTCGAGGACCGAGCCGCGGGCGCCGGGGTCGAGCCGCCGCATGGCCACCGTGGTCAGCTCGGTCCCCGAGGCGACCAGGGCCTGGTCGAGCACGTCGAGGGAGGGCGCGCCGCCGGTGCCCATGATGAGCCGGGAGGCGAACTTCTCCCCGGCGATGATCAGCTCATCCACCCTGCACCGCCGTCAGCACCTCGACGCGGTCGCGGTCGCCGAGCGCCGTCGTCTCCCACGAGCTGCGCGTGACCACCTCGTCGTTCACGGCCACGGCCACTCCGGTGGTGGCCGTGGTCAGCGTCCGTACGGCCTGGGCCACTGTGGTGCCGTCGGCCACCTCGTGCGCGGCGCCGTTGATCGTCACAATCATGAAATATCCCGAAATCTCGCGGGCGAGCACAGCGCGGCCAGCTCGCCCTCCTCACCCGTCAGAATCCCCGCGCCCGCCGAAGTACCCGCCGCCTGGTCCGCCGTGTGGGCCGCTGTCTGTGTGGCTGTCTGTGTGGCTTTCTGGGCCGTTGTCGAGGTGGCCGTCGGGGTCGTCGTGGCCGGGGGTGTCGCGGCCGGTGTCAGCACCGTCGCTGTGACCAGGGCGGCCGTCAGGGGGGCCAGCAGCACGCCGCCCCGATGGTGGCCGGTCGCCAGCACCAGCCCGGGGACCCCGCCCGCCCCGATGATCGGCAGGTTGTCGGGGGTGCCCGGACGCAGCCCGGCGACCACGTCCGCGACCTCCAGCTCGGTGACGCCCGGCACCAGCTCCCTGGCGTCGCGCAGCAGCTCGTAGAGCCCGCCAGCGGTGACCCGGGTGTCGAACCCCAGCTCCTCCTGGGTCGCCCCGAGCACCAGCTCGCCGTCGCCCCTGGGGACGAGGTAGACGGGCGCGCCGTGCACCGTCCCGCGTACGCACCGGCCGAGCAGCGGCTGCGGCGACCGCAACCGCATGATCTGCCCCTTGACCGGCCGGACGGGCACGTCGGCCAGCTCTCCGCTCCACGCCCCGGCGGCCAGCACCACCCGCTCGGCCTCGATCACCCGCGCCGCCGGCTCAGGCTGACCGGGCACAGGCTCAAGCCGCACCCCGGTCACAGCTCCCGTCGCGGCACCTGCCCCAGCCCCCGGCACAGGCCCTGCCACACCGCCTGTCCCAGCACCGAGCCCAGCACCGGACCCAGGGCCAATCCCAGAGCCGGTTCCAAAGCCGGTCCCAGCGTCTGTCGCGGCGTCTGGAGCGGTGTCGCCGTCGCGCAGCAGTCCGGTCACCCGCGCGCGCACCACGGGTACGCCCAGCCGGTCGAGCGCGGCCAGCAGCGCCGCCGTGACCCGGCGCGGATCGACCCAGGCGTCACCGGGGGCCAGCAGCCCGCCGCGCACCGAAGGGGCCAGCATGGGCTCCAGACGGCGGCACTCGCGCCCGGTCAGCCGCTCGACCCGCAGCCCCAGCTTGTCCATGAACGCCGCCAGGTCGTCGAGCGCCGCGAGGTCGTCGGCCCCGAAGGCGACGTCGAGCGTGCCGTCGGCGCGCAGGTCGAGCGCACGGCCGGCGGCCCCCTCCGGCCCGATCACCCCGAACGAGCCCCCGAACGCCTCCCAGCCCCCGCGCCCGGCCCCGCCACCGGTACCACCGGGACGACCACCGGAACCGCCGCTCAGGCCCGCGCCGCCACCCGGCCCGAGCCCCGCACCGAGGCCCGTACCAAGCCCTGCACCAAGCCCCGAAGCGAGACCGGCGTCGGCGGCCAGTTCGGCGGCGAAGGACGGCCACCGGCTCAGCGAGGCGGCCCCCAGCCGCAGCAGCGGCTCCTCGGTGTAGGCGACCTCGCTGACGGGCGCCAGCATCCCGGCCGCCGCGTAGGACGCCCCACGGCCCGGGGCCGGATCGACCACCGTGACGGGCAACCCCTCGCGGGCCAGCCGCCAGGCGATCGACAACCCGACGACCCCGCCGCCCACGATCACATTCATCCGCGCTCCCTTCGCCGGCATGATCCGGATCAGGTGTCTTGCGGTCGAAGGCCCGCTCAAGCCTTCCTCTCAGCCCGGTGACGGCCGGACTCCCGCGCGTCTTGCGCCTCCAGCCTACGGCCTCGGCGCGACGCACCGGCACCGCCCCCGTTATGGTCATGAACGTGAACCATGTCGTAGTGGTGGGAGCGGGCCTGGCCGGGCTGCGCAGCGCGGAGGCGCTGCGCGGGCGCGGCTTCACCGGACGGATCACGCTGATCGGCCAGGAGCGCCATCGGCCCTACGACCGTCCGCCGTTGTCCAAGGCCGTCCTGTCCGGCGCGGCCGACTCCAGCTTCCTGGAGGCCGACCTCGACGCGCTGGAGGTCGACTTCTGGCCCGGCGTCACCGCCAAGGCCCTGCGCGAGGGCGTCGTGGAGACGACCGAGGGCCAGCTCGGCTACGACGGTCTCGTGATCGCCACCGGCACCGAGCCGATCACCGTGCCCGGCGACGGCCCCCAGCACGTCCTGCGCACCCTCGACGACGCCCACGAGCTGCGCGCCGGGCTCGTGGCCGGAGCCCACGTGGCGATCATCGGCGCCGGCTGGATCGGCGCCGAGGTGGCCACCGCCGCCCGCAAGGCCGGCTGCTCGGTGACCGTGATCGAGGCGGGCCCCGCCCCGCTGGCCAACGCCGTCGGCCCGGAGATCGGCGCCCGCACCCGGCACTGGTACGACGGCATCGACCTGCGCCTGAACACCATGGTCGACGAGGTGGACGAGGGCGGCGTGCGGCTGGTGGGCGGCGAGTTCGTCCAGGCGCACGTGGTCGTCACGGGCATCGGCGTGCGGCCGGCCGTCGAGTGGCTGGCCGGCTCCGACATCGACCTGCACAACGGCGTCGTCACCGACGAGCACCTGCGCACGTCCATGCCGAACGTGGTCGCCGCCGGCGACTGCGCGGCCTGGTGGTCGCGCCGCTACGGCGTCCGGCTGCGCGTCGAGCACTGGGACACCGCGCTCGGCTCGCCCGAGGTCGCCGCCGCGACCCTGCTGGGGGAGGAGGCCGTCTACGACCCGGCGCCCTACTTCTGGTCCGAGCAGTTCGGTCACATGGTCCAGTACATCGGCCACCACCCCTCCGGCGACCGCCTGCTCTACCGGGGCGAGCCCGAGGGCAAGTGGTCGGCCGTCTGGCTGACGTCCGGCGACACCCTCGCCGCCGTGCTCGCCGTCGACCGGCCCCGGGACTACGTGCAGGGCCGTAGGATCATCGAAGGCGGGCATCGCCTCGACACAGAACGCCTGGTAGATCCAGAGGTCCCCCTACGGGATTGTGTTGTTTGAGCAAGGACGGCATGTGGTAGTTGTGGTTTCGTGACGCTTTCTGTTGCACAGATCGACCGGGAGACCGACCAGCTCGTCGACGAGTGGCTCACTCTCCCCGAAGTGGCCTCACGCCTCGACCTCTCGATCGGGCGGGCCAAGCAACTCCTCAAGGACCACAAGCTGCTCGGCGTGCGCCGCGGCGGCGGCGGGCCACAGGTTCCCGCGGTGTTCCTCGACGGGAAGGACGTGATGAAGGGCCTGCCCGGCACACTGACCGTGTTGCAGGACGCCGGCTACGACGACGTCGAGTCGCTGCGCTGGCTCTTCACCCCAGACGAGTCCCTGCCGGGGTCGCCCATCGAGGCGATCAAGGCCGGCCGTCACACGGAGGTCAAGCGGCGTGCCCAGGCCCTCGCTTTCTGAGGCCCGCCTCTATCTCTGCACCGACGGCCGCCGCGACCGCGGCGACCTGGCAGAGTTCCTCGACTCGGTGCTGGCCGGCGGCGTGGACATCATCCAGCTGCGGGAGAAGGGCCTGGAGGCACGCGAAGAACTCGCGCTCCTGGAGGTCTTCCGCGACGCCTGCGACCGGCACGGCAAGCTGCTGGCCGTCAACGACCGGGCGGACATCGCCTTCGCCGCCCGGCCCGACGTGCTCCACCTGGGGCAGGACGACCTTCCCGTGACGGTCGCGCGAGAGATACTCGGCGACGACATCGTCATCGGCCGGTCCACCCACTCCGTCGCCGAGGCGTCCGCCGCGGCCGTGGAGGAGGGCGTCGACTACTTCTGCTGCGGCCCGATCTGGCCCACGCCGACCAAGCCGGGCCGCCACGCGCCCGGCCCGGCGCTGCTGCGGCACGCGGCCTCGCTGGGCCCGGCCCCGGGTTCCGGATCGCCGCGGCCGTGGTTCGGGATCGGCGGCATCGACCTCGCCAACCTCGACGAGGTCATGTCGTACGGCGTGAGCCGCGTGGTGGTCGTCCGCGCGATCACCGACGCGGACGACCCGGGAGCGGCGGCGGCCGAGTTCGCCAAACGCCTGACCCCCTGACCCGACCGGGCGCCCGTTTACGACGGGCGCCCGCCTTTTTGTCGAGGCCAGATGCCGGGGTTTTCCCTGAGGCCAGGCGGCGCGGTCAGGTCCTGCGGGACGTCGCGGCGATGGCCAGCTCGGTCAGCGCCGCGCGCGACCCGGCGGTGACCGGCGCCTCGTCGAGCGCGGCCAGCGCGTCGGCCAGATAACCGGCGATCAGGTCTTCGCACTCCCGCAGCGCGCCGCTGTCGGCGATGATCTGGCGCAGGGCGCTCACGCCGTCCTCGTCGAGCGCGGGGTCGCCGAGCAGCCTGCGCACCGTCGCGGCCGCCTCCGGGGGCGCCGCGGCCAGGGTGCGGGCCACCAGCATCGTGCGCTTGCCCTCCCGCAGGTCGTCGCCGGCCGGCTTGCCGGTCTGGGCCGGGTCGCCGAACACGCCGAGGATGTCGTCCCTGAGCTGGAAGGCGATGCCGACGCGGCGGCCGTAGCCGGTGCACAGCTCGTCCATCCACGGCTCCAGCGCGCCGGCCGCGAGCACCAGCCCGAGCCGCAGCGGCTGCTCCACCGAGTACTTGCCGCTCTTGAACAGCGCCACCCGCAGCGCCGACTCGAAGGTGTTCTCGCCGTGGGCCTGCTCCAGCAGGTCGAGGTACTGGCCGCACATCAGCTCGGTGCGCATGTGGTCGTGGACGGGCTGGGCGGCGGCCAGCGACGCCGGCGGCAGGCCGCTGGTGCGCCACATCTCGCCCGACCACACCAGCAGCAGGTTGCCCAGCAGGATGGCGGCCCCCTCGCCGAACTGCTCGGCCGAGCCGTGCCAGCCCTCCTTCTCGTGCAGGGACTGGAAGCGGCGGTGGGCGGCCGGCATGCCCCTGCGCAGGTCGCTCTTGTCCATCACGTCGTCGTGCACGAGCGCGCTGGCCTGCAACAGCTCCAGCGACGCGGCGGCGGTGAAGATCTCGGGCACGTCGGTGCCGCCCGCGCCGCGCCAGCCCCAGTAGCAGAACGCGGGACGCAGGCGCTTGCCGCCGGCCAGCAGGTCGCCCGCGGCGGCGCGCAGCGGTTCGAGCTCGGCGTCGCCCGAGGCGGGCAGCTGCCGTTCGACGAACTCCCCGAGGGCGCGCTCCACCTGGGTGCGCAGGGCGTCCATGCTCGCGGCGTCAGTGGTCATGCCTTGAGACTAGTGGGCGCGGACTCGGGGTCGGGTCCCCGGTCTAGGGGCGGCCGATCCGGACACCGGCCTGTACGCTTGGGACATGGCGCTTGGTCGACCCTCCATCCTGCCCGATCGTGTCCCCACCGTCCGCGAGCTGCTCGCCACCGGTGGCCGGTCGTTCTCCTTCGAGTTCTTCCCGCCGAAGACCGACGAGGGCGAGCGGCAGCTGTGGAAGGCGATCAGGGAGCTGGAGTCCCTGCGCCCCACGTTCGTCTCGGTGACCTACGGGGCCGGCGGCTCGACCCGCGACCGCACGGTCGACATCGTCGAGCGCCTGGCCCACGACACCACGCTCACCCCTGTGGCGCACTTCACGGCGGTCAACCACTCGCTGCGCGAGCTGCGCCACCTGGTCGGCCGCTTCGCCGACGCGGGGGTGCGCAACATCCTGGCCGTGCGCGGCGACCCGCCCGGCGACCCGACCGCCGAGTGGGTGCGGCATCCCGAGGGCGTGCTCTACGCCGAGGAGCTGGTGCGGCTCATCCGGCAGGCGGGCGAATTCTGCGTGGGGGTGGCGGCGTTCCCGTACAAGCATCCGCGCTCGCCGTCGATCGAGTCCGACACCGAATACTTCGTGCGCAAGTGCCGCGCCGGGGCCGACTACGCGATCACCCAGATGTTCTTCCAGGCCGACGACTACCTGCGGCTGCGCGACCGGGTGGCGGCCCAGGGCTGTGACACGCCGATCATCCCGTGCATCATGCCGGTCACGCAGATGAGCACGATCGCGCGGTCGGAGCAGCTGTCGGGGGCGCCGTTCCCGGCCGAGGTGGCGGCCCGCTTCGAGGCGGTCGCCGACGACCCGGCCGCGGTGCGGGCGCTCGGCATCGAGCACGGCGCGGAGCTGTGCCAGCGGCTGCTCGACGAGGGCGCGCCCGGCATCCACTTCATCACGTTCAATCGGTCCAGCGCCTCGCGCGAGGTGTTCCAGCGCCTGACGCCGGTCGCCGCCACCGCCTGACCCGCCGCCCCACCCCGTACAAGCGAATGCCCGTCACCCGCCCGCAGGGGGACCGGGCGGGTGACGGGCAAGGGGGTGGTATCCACGCGGTAACGTGTCCGTCACTTTCTGTCATGAAGATGCCCTCGGGCATGCTCCGGCAAACCCGGCAAGTACCGGCTTTACCTGCGGTGATGTGCGGCTCCCTCAGCCGAGGGGGAGTGGCCGGCCGACGATCGCGTACTCCTCGTGGCCGCCGGGGAAGACGAAGCGGGTCAGCAGGTCGGTGAAGCCCATGCTGGCGTAGAGGTGGCGGGCGGCCGTGGGGCGGTCGTGCGTGGACAACACGGCCGAGCGCTCGGTGCGGCCGGCGCACAGCGTGCGGATCATCGCCCGGCCGACGCCCTTGCCCTGGTGGTCGGGGTGCACGTGGATCTCGGCCAGCTCGAACGCGTGGCCCATCCAGGCGTGCGCGGCCTCCTCGCCCGCCTCCTCGGCCAGCGCCCTGCTCACCACGTCGTGCCACCACTGGCCGGTCGCGCCGCGGAAGCCGTACGCGAAGCCGACGATCCGGGGGCGCGCCACCCCGGCCGGGTCGCGCAGTTCTGCGAGATAGCACTGGAAATGGGGGTATGTGCCGTGATTTCGCATGATGGTCTTGCGGCCGAAGATCTGCTCGGGGGGCGGGTTCATCGCCGCCGTGTAGATGTCGATCACCGTGTCCAGGCGTTCGGTGAACTCGGCCGGGCCCGCCCCGCGAAACTCGATCACCCGTCGCACATTACTCGACGTCGGCCGGAGTGCCTCCGGTGATCGCCACCAACTCCTCGAACGTCGTCGGGAACACCGTCAGCGGGTGGCCGCCGGCCGCCCACACCACCTCGTGCTTGCTCAGCCAGTTGTCCACCAGGGTGCGGACCGGCGCCGGATGGCCGACCGGGGCCACCCCGCCGATCGGCTGACCGGTCGCGGCCCTGACGAACTCCGGCGTGGCCCGCCGCACCTCGGCGACGCCAGCCGTACGGGCGATGAGCTCGACGTCCACCCGGTGGGCGCCGCTGGTCAGGACCAGCAGCGGCGCGCCGTCGGCGTCGAAGATCAGGCTGTTGGCGATCGCCCCCACCTCGCAGCCGAGCTGGGCGGCCGCGGTCGCCGCGGTAGGAGCCTTCTCGGGCAGGACGACGATCTCTCCGGTGGCGCCCGCCGCGCGCAGGGCGGCCTCCACGACGACGGCGTTCGCCGGCAACTTCTCGGACATGAGGACACTCTAAACAGGTTGACCGGCTTATTACCTGTTCATGGTGGGTGGTGTAGGGTCCATCGATCCGGATAGTTCGTGATAAGAGAGGTGGTACCGGTGGGGGCTCGACGGCTGCCCGGAGTGGCTGCTCTGCTGACGGCTGGGGCCGTCGTACTCACGGGCTGCGGCGCGCAGGCGGACCCGTCAGCCGCGACGACCCGCATCGCCGGCGCGCCGGGCACCCCCGCCGCGCCAAGCGCGGCGGGGGCCAAGGCGGGCCCGGCGACGACGCCCCTCGCAGCGCCCGTCACGGCGCCCGTCACGGCGCCGCGCAAGACGTTGAAGCTGGGCGCGAAGGGCACGTCCGTCACCTGGTTGCAGCGGCGACTGGCGGCTCTGGGCTACCTGCCCGGCAAGGCCGACGGCAGTTACGGCGGCACCACGCTCGCCGCCGTCTGGGCCTTCCAGAAGGTCAACGGCATCACGCCGACCAGCACGATCGCCCGCAGGACGTGGGAGGCGCTGGAGCAGCCGAGGACCCCGAAGGTGCTGGTGGCCAACGGCAAGCCGACCCGCGCCGAGGTCGACCTGACCAGGCAGATCATGGTCCTGTACGTCGGCGGCCAGGTGCGGCTGATCACCCACGTCTCCTCCGGCAGCGGCATCCCGTACTGCGAGACGACCACCTGGCAGGGCAAGGAGCAGCGGTTCTGCGGCTCGGCCCGCACGCCGACCGGCGACTTCCGCACGACGTGGCGGGCCAGCGGCTGGCACAAGTCCTACCTGGGGCAGCTCTACAACCCGATCTTCTTCAACGGCGGCATCGCCTTCCACGGCGCGCTGTCGGTGCCGCTCTCCCCGGCCTCGCACGGCTGCGTGCGCATGCCGATGAACGTCGCCGAGGTGCTGCCCGGCCTGCTCGGCAAGGGCGTTCCGGTGCACGTGAGAGGTGCGTTCAGGCGCGCATAACGTCCGCATAACCGGATCCGGTGACGGCCGGGTTATCCGCCTCTTGCTGGACTTCCCCCGACTTGAGGGGGAATTCCATGACGACGACGTTCGTCGAGCGTGTTCCGGCTCCTGCCCCGCGCATGCGGCGCAGGGGCCGGTCGCGTTCGTGGTGGTTGCCGGCGATCGGGTGGGTGGCGCAGGTCGCGCTGCGGCTGTGGTTGTTCCGGCAGCACGCCGGGCCCGTGGCCAACCCGGACGAGACCGGATACCTGATCGCCGCCCGCTGGCTGGCCGGCGGGCCCGGGGCGGATCTGACCGGTTTCACCTTCTACCAGGGCGGATACGCGCTGCTGCTGGCGCCGGTGTTCTGGTTCACGTCGGACCCGGCGGTGGCCTACCGGCTGGTCGTCGCGGTGGGGTCGATGGTGGCGGCGGGGGCGTTCCCGCTGGCGTACCTGCTGCTGCGGCGGCTGGGGACGGGGCCGCGGGCGGCGATGGCGGCGGCGTTCGCGGGCGGGTTGTCGCCGTCGCTGCTGCTGTTCTCGGGGCTGGCGCTGGCCGACGCGGTCCTGCCCACCCTGATCCTGGCCTGGCTGGTCGCGCTGCACGACCTCGTGGCCAGGGGGTCGGTCAGGGCGGGGGCGCTGGCGGGCGGCCTGGCGGGGTACGCCATGGCGGTGCACCTGCGCGGCACCGTCGTCCTGGCGGTGACCCTGCTGGCGATGGCGGGGATGCTCATCGCCCGCCGCAGGGGCGCGGCGGGGACGTTCTTCGCGTGCCGCAGGGGTGCGGCGGCCGGGCTGGTGGCGGCCTTGGCGGCGGCGGGGGCGGCGACGGTGCTCAACCGGGCGTTGTCCGCGGCGCTGTACCCGGGCGGGGCGCGTGACCTGTCCGGCCTGCTGGCCGAGCGGGTGAGCGGCCTCGACGGGCAGGCGTGGGCGCTGGCGGGGGCGGCCGGGCAGCTCTGGTACCTGATCGCCGCGACCTGGGGGCTGGCCGGGGTCGGGCTCGCGGGCGCCGTCGCCCTCGTGACCAGGCGGTCGACGCCGGGGCCGCGGCGCGTGCTCGCGGCCGTCCTGCTGGCCACGACCCTGGGCATCGCCTACGCCTCCTCGGCCGCGCTCCCCGACGAGCACCGGATCGGCAACTACGCCTACGGCCGCTACCTGGCCTGCGTGGCGCTCGCCTGGACCCTGGCCGGGCTGCTCGTGCTGGCCAGGGCCGGCCGCGGGACCGTCGTCCGGCACGCGCTCGCGGCGGCCGGGCTGCTCGCGGCGACCGGCGGCGTGGTCGTCTGGTACGCGGGGGACCGGCTCCAGCGGTACGCGTTCATCGCCTTCGACTTCCCCGAGGTGATCTTCCTCAGCCGGGTGCGTGACTCCTTCGACCTGGTCGCCGCCTCCCTCGCGGCGCTCGCCCTGCTGGCGGGCCTGGCGGGCGCGGCCCTGCTGACCGCCCGCGGGGGGTGGCCGGGGGTCCTGGCCGTGCTGGCGGCGGTCAACCTGGTCTTCGCCGCCGACCTGGCGCCGAAGTCGGCGCCGGCCGCGCCCGCCGCCGGGTCCGACTGGCTGCCCGTCCTCACGGGCCCGGGACGGGTGGGAGTGGACCGGCGGGTGCCGTGGAACGTCCGGGCCGTCCTGGCCTACCGCGTCTCCTGGACCGAGGCCGAGCTCTACGACGGCACGCCGCCGGCCGGCGTCTGCACCGCCGTCGTCCCGCCCGGCTCTGGGCCGGCGCCCGCGGGGTGGGCCGCGACCGGCGCGGGCGGCGCCCGCCAGGGCTGGACCACCTGGGTCAGCGACCGCTGCCCCGGCGGGTCAGCGCGGGGGCGGTGACACCCTCCGGGCCGCGGTGTGCGCGCGGACCATGCCCACGGCCTGGGCCAGGGCCGCCACCAGCAGAAGCAGGGCCGACACATACTGGTACGGCGGGAGCGCGTCGGCGAAGGCCGGATGGTCGTAGAACCCGGCCAGCCGCGGCACGGGGTTGTAGACGGCCGCCGCCAGCCCGAGCGTGTACGGCAGGATGAGCACGCCCGACGACACCAGCAGCGCGCCGCGCCCCCGGGCCGCCCGGCGCAGCAGCAGGCCCACCACGGCGATCCCCGCGGTCGCGACGCCCGCCACCAGCGCGACGCCCCTGACGATCCACCACAGGTCCGAGCCCAGCGACGTCAGGCCGCCGGAGACGATCCGGTCGGCCGGGCCGGCGCCCTGCGCCCCCGACGCCGTGCGCAGGGCCGCGTAGTTGAGGGCCGCGTACGCCGCCGTCAGAACCGGCCCCGACAGCAGCAGGACGACAGTGCCCGTCCGTTCTCGCACCGATCCCCCTCACGCGGCCGTTCCCGTACGGCCGGTCCGTCGTCCGCCGCCCGCGCCGACAGCCTGTCAGACGCGCGCCGTCACCCGCCACCCGCGGCCGTGCCGGGGGATCGGCGGGGGCGGGTCAGCGGGGGAGGCCGTGGAGGGCGATGTCGGCGGCCCGGCGGGCGGCGTCGCGGGCCTGCTCCATCGGGAGGCCGTCGTTGAGCGTGGTCATCACGGCCAGCTTCACCGCGCCGATCAGCGACCCAACGGCCGCCGCCGCCTCCACCCGGTCGAGCCGGCCGGGATAGGCCGCCGACAGGGCCTCGGCCAGCCGGAGCTGGCTGTCGAACAGCAGGTGCAGCGCCCGCGCCTGGAGGGGCGGCTCGCGCATGATGAGGTCGAGGCGCAGCGCCGTGAGCTCCGACCAGGTGTCGCGGCCGTCGTCCGTCGTCGAGAGCGTGTCCTCGATGAAGGCGCGCAGCAGGTCGGCGGGCGGCTGTCCGGGGGCGGGCGCGGACAGGAACGCCAGCGCGCGCTCGATCTGGTGCTCGGAGTCGTAGAACAGCACGTCCTCCTTGCTGGCGAAGTAGCTGAAGAAGGTGCGCGTGGAGACCTCGGCGGCGGCGGCGATCTCCGCCAGCGTGGTCTCCTCGTAGCCCTTCTCGCCGAACAGCCGGAGCGCGCCCTCGATCAGCGCCCGGCGCGTGCGCTGCTTCTTGCGCTCCCGCAGTCCTACCATGACGGAACTCTACACCGATATACGAATTTCATGCATTGAAGTTTTGCATCGGTTGAGGTTTTCTGGGAGGTGAGCTCGGAAGGGAGCCAGCATGTCCGACCTGACCTTTCCCATCGCCCGCCGGCGGCCGTTCGATCCGCCGGAGGAAGCCGCAGCCCTGCGACAACAGGGCACCATGCACCGCCTGACCTTCGCCGACGGCCACCTCGGCTGGCTGGTCACCGGCTACTCGGCCGCCCGCGCGATCCTGGCCGACCCGCGCTTCAGCAACCGTCCTGAGCGGCTGCACCCCGTCGTGCCCGCCCGGGTGCAGCTCCAGCGGGAACTGCCGCCCGGGTTCTTCCTGCGCATGGACGCACCCGAGCACACGCGCTACCGCAAGCTGCTCATGGGACAGTTCACCGTCCGGCGGATGAAGGCGCTCGAACCCAGGATCGAGGAGATCACCCACTCCTGCCTCGACGCCATGCAGGCCGCCGGGCCGCCCGCGGACCTGGTGCAGTCCTTCGCGCTGCCGATCCCGTCTCTGGTGATCTGCGAGCTGCTCGGGGTGCCGTACGAGGACCGCGCGGTGTTCCAGGAGGAGACCAGGATCCTGGTCAACCTGGAGACCAAGGCCGACGACGCCCTGGCCGCGTTCACCAGGATCGGGGCGTACCTGTCGGAGCTGATCGGGCGCAAGCGGGCCGAGCCGGCCGACGACCTGCTCAGCGGGCTCGTCGGGGAGCTGAACCACGAGGAGCTGACCGGGGTCGCGTTCCTGCTCCTGCTGGCCGGGCACGAGACGACCGCCAACATGCTGGGGCTGGGCACGTACGCGCTGCTCACCAACCCCGACCAGCTCGCCGCCATGCGCGACGACCCCTCGGTGGTGGACAACGGCGTGGAGGAGCTGCTGCGCTACCTCACCATCATCCACATCGGCCCGGTGCGCAGCGCCCTGGAGGACGTCGAGATCGAGGGCCACCTGGTCAGGGCGGGCGAGTCGATCGCCCTCCACCTGCCCACCGTGAACCGCGACCCCTCCCGCTTCCAGGACGCCGACCGCCTCGACGTCCACCGGCCGGTCGGCGGGCACCTGACGTTCGGCCACGGCATCCACCAGTGCCTCGGGCAGCAGCTCGCCCGGACCGAGATGCGCATCGCGTACCCGGCGCTGCTGCGCCGCCTGCCTGGCCTACGCTTGGCCGTAACGCCTGAGGAGGTGCCGATGCGTTCGGACATGAGCGTCTACGGAGTGCACCGCCTCCCTGTCACTTGGTAGGTCACGATGAAGATCACAGCGGATACGACGGTGTGCATCGGGGCGGGCATGTGCGCCCTGACGGTGCCGGAGGTGTTCGACCAGAGTGAGGACGAGGGCACGGTGGTGCTGCTGCGCGAGGTGCCCGAGGAAGGGCAGGAGGAGGCGGTGCGGCGCGCGGTGTCCCTGTGTCCGTCGGGGGCCATCTCCGTCTCCTGAGCCGCCGTCTCGTCCGGTCCGGCCGTCCCGCCGCCGCCACCTTCCCCGGTGGCGGCGGCTTTGCGCGTTCCGGGCGGCGATCATGTCCGAACGGAGGGACGTCACGGGACGGATCGATCGTTTCGCTCCATGGTCATCGAACCTGTGTTCGTGGAACAGGTTGACACCGAGCGTGATCGAAATTATGTTCGACCTAGTGGCGGTGAGGCTCGCGGCTCAACGTCACCCAAGGGCCTGGCCGCGGCCGTTCGCTTCCCCAAGCGATTCCCGCGGCCAGGCTCCACGGGCGAAGGGCGCGTCCTCGTCGTCGGCGGAGACGAGTGGGCGTGTCCTGGCCGGACGGGGAGAGGGGAAGCTCCTCGTCCGGCCGGCCCGGCGGAAATGTCGGTGGCGTCTGAGAGTGTTGGCCTCACCGGCGGAGACGCCGGCCGCCGCCCACGACTCCAAGGAGGCGCGCAAGATGGCACCACGGCCTAGAGAAACGCCCGGGCCCCGGCTGTCGCCTGCGGTTCGGGCACACTTGACCGATTCACGTTCCTGCCTGGCGGAGGCGACCGCCGCTCGCACCCCGGCATCCCGATATGTGGCCGCCCACCTGGCGGCTCTTCGTGCGGCTGCGGCGATCCTGGCCGCCCGTCCCCGTCCCATGGAGGGCCGCAGGCGCCGTCTGCGCAGCGCGTGGGAGCTGCTGCCCGAGGCCGAGCCGCACCTCGCCGAGTGGGCCGCCTATTTCTCCGTGAGCGCCGCCAAGCGCGCGGCCGCGGAGGCGGGCGTCGTCCGTGGCATCAGCGCGGCCGACGCCAGTGAGATCCTGGCCGAGGCCGAGACGTTCGTCTCGACCGTGGAAGACCTGCTCGGCGTCCCCGCCCAGCCCCAGCTTCCGGTGGACGTGCCGCTGGCGGGCTGACCCCGCCGCCCGGCTCTCCAGGCGACGCCGCCGCGCGGAAGAGCGCGGGTGGCGGGGTCTAACCAAGCCGATGAACGTAAGCAAGGCGGCTGTCACTGACACGCGTGCCCAAAAGGGGGCAGGGGACCGTCCGCAACGCCTGCGGGGCGGTATGCGGCTCCCGTGCTGCCTCTAGGGCGTCTTTGCCGGCTCTCTGTCGGGCCGGTGGGGCTCCGGTTCGTCGGCCCCATTGGCCTGTCGGGGGTGCGTGAGGGCCGGGGAATCGGTTTTGAGGATTCGGTGGGGCAAATGTCGCGTTCGCCGAGGTAATTGAAAGTTCATTTTGGGGCGGTACGACGGAGGGCCCGCCAGGGGAATTGGCGGGCCCTTCGGGGGTGAAGCGGTGGGTTCTAGAACGACTCGACGGCCCGGCGCGCCTCGGCGTCGAGCACACCCCAGCTGATGAGCTCCTCGGTCAACTCGCTGGGCGACTTGTCATAGATCACAGCCAACGAACGCAGGTCCTCCTGGCGGATCGACAGGACCTTGCCGTTGTAGTCGCCACGCTGGCTCTGAATGGTGGCGGCGTAACGGGCAAGCGCTCCGGCCTTCTCCTTCGGCAGTGTCGCCAGGCGCTCCAGGTCGATCACAAGCTTGGGAGTGGGCCCGAGCGGGCTCGGCGCGGCGCCTCCGGGCAGCAGCTCGGAGACGGGCACCCCGTAGAAGTCGGCAAGCTCGGCAAGTTTCTGCACGGTGACAGCTCGGTCGCCACGCTCGTAAGAGCCCACGACCACGGCTTTCCACCTGCCGCGCGACTTCTCTTCGACTCCATGCAGGGACAGGCCCTGCTGGGTGCGGATGGCGCGGAGTCGTGCACCCAGCGACTTTGCGTACTCAGACGGCATCGTGTGGCCCCCCGGCTCTCGTATGTATCGCTCTTAGTAGATTGTGCTCCCTTGCGGCATATGCCCCAGCCACCGGGGGGTACGGTGCCAGGCTCGGCACCATCGGTAGCCGTGGCCCTGGGTTTACCCCAGAACGCCGCGCGGTGTGGTTACGCACAGTGACGGTAAAGGGGTGGGAGCCTAAGGTCAAGCTGATTGGAAAAAAGATGCCGAATCCGGTCCGGGAGGGAACGCAACAAACGCCCCTCTTGTACCGATGGCAACACTACTTCGTCATAGTTTGACGAGTGAAATCGAGCGTCAGGTCTCGCGGGTCAGAATCATGACCGGGCAGGTCGCGGCCTGGACGATCTTGATGGACGTGTCGCCCAGGAAGACCCGGCGCAGCGGCCCGGCGTCGCTGGAGGCGCACACCAGCAGCTCTCCCGGCAGCCACGTGGTCGTGCCGAGCGCCTGTGCCACGTTCCGGCCCTCCAGGAGCTCCACCTCGACCTGGAGCCTGCGCCGCTGCCCCCGCGCCGCCGCCCGCAGGTCCGCGGCGGCCTGGTCGCGCAGCCGTACGAGCATGTCCTCCTCGACCTGGACGCGGCGGCCGGTCCTGACCACCAGGGTGACCAGCCGCAGCGGGATGTCCAGGGTGACCGCGGCCTTGGCCGCGCCCCGGACGGCGGCGTCGGCGCCGGGCCCGCGGCGGTAGGCGACGGTGATGCGCTCGAACGCGGCCGGCGGGTCGTCGCCGTAGCCGCGCGGGGCGAGCAGCACGGGCACCGGCGAGGAGTGCAGGAGCTGGTCGGCGGTGCTGCCGACGGTGATGCGCGACCGGGTGCCGCCGGGCGCGGAGCCGATGACCACGACGTCGGCGCCGCGCCTGCGGGCCACCTCCACCAGGCCGCGCCCGCTGCCCTTGTTGGTGTGGCGGACGTATTCCGCCTGGTCGCCGGCCAGCTCGCGGGCCTGCGCCAGCGCGGCCTCGGCCTGCTCGCGCAGATAGGAGCGCCAGGCGCCCTCGTCGGCGCGGGCGGGGCCCGGCGTGGTCGTCACGGGCGGCTGGACGGTCGCGACCGTCAGGCTGCCCCCGGTCTGCCGGGTCAGCACGACGGCCAGCGCGAGCCCGTCCCCGCCGCGCGGCTCGGCGATGTACCCGGCCAGCACCTTGTCGAACTTCATGTCACCGCACCTCGGCATTCAGCCGTGAATGCCTGTAGCCGTACAGGAAATAGCAGATCAGGCCGACCAGCATCCACAGGCCGAAGGCGGCCCACGTGACGCCGGCCAGCCCGGCCATCACGATGACGCAGAAGACCGCGCCGAGCGCCGGGGTGAGGGGGAAGAGCGGCGTGCGGAAGCTGCGCGGCAGCTCCGGGCTGCGGTAGCGCAGGACCAGCACGCCGACGTTGACGATGAGGAAGGCGAACAGCGTGCCGATGCTGGTGGCCTCGGCGAGCTGGCCGAGCGGCACCAGCCCGGCCAGGACCGAGATGAACAGGGCCACGATCAGCGTGTTGGCGACCGGCACCTGGTGGCGCGGGTTCACCCGCTGGAAGATCCGGGGGATGAGCCCGTCGCGGGACATCGCGAACAGGATGCGGGTCTGGCCGTAGATGACCGTGAGCACGACGCTGGCGATGGCGATCACCGCGCCGAAGGAGACGATCATGCCCGGCCAGGCGGCGCCGGTGGCCTGGTCGACGATCTGCGACAGGCTCGCCTCGGTGCTCTCCGGGTCGAACTCGGTCCACGGCTTGGCCCCGACGGCGGCCACGGCGACCAGGACGTACACGGCGGTGACGATGAGCAGGGACAGCAGGATGGCCAGGGGCAGGTCGCGCTTGGGGTTCCTGGCCTCCTCGCCGGCGGTGGAGGCGGCGTCGAAGCCGATGTAGGAGAAGAACACCTGCGAGGCGGCCGCGGTGATGCCGGCCACCCCGAGCGGCGCGAACGGGGTGAAGTTCCCGGCCTGGAACGCCGTGAACGCCACCACGCAGAAGAACACCAGCACCGCGATCTTGATCAGCACGAACACCGCGTTGGCGGTGGCCGACTCCGAGGCCCCGTAGAGCAGCAGCCAGGTGGCCAGGAGCACGATGAGGATCGCGGTGACGTTGACCACGCCGCCGTCCTGGCCGGGGGAGCGGGTGACGGCCTCGGGCAGCGTCCAGCCGAACAGGCTGCGCAGGAACGCGTTGAGGTACTCGCCCCAGCCCACGGCCACGGCCGCGACGGACACGGCGTACTCCAGCATGAGGCACCAGCCGCACACCCAGGCCACCAGCTCGCCCAGCGTCGCGTACGCGTAGGAGTAGGACGACCCGGACACCGGGATCGTCCCGGCCAGCTCGGCGTACGACAGGGCCGAGAACAGCGCCGTGACGGCCGCCAGCACGAACGCCAGCACCACCGCCGGGCCCGCCTTGGGCACCGCCTGGCCGAGGATGACGAAGATGCCGGTGCCCAGCGTGGCGCCCACGCTGAACAGCGTGAGCTGCCACAACGTCATCGTGCGCCGCAGCTCGCCGCCCTCGCCCTGCCCGCCCTCGGCCACGATGCGCTCGGTCGGCTTGGTGCGCAGCAGCCGTGCGGCCAGTGTCACGTCGGTCTCCTAGAGGGTGCTCGTCAACGGCCACATCCCGTTGGGCGTGACAATCGTGCCCGCGGAACCGGCGAGTATGTCCTTGGCCTCGTCCAGCCTGCCGATGGCGGCCATGTCGCCGGTCGTCTCGACGAACCGGCACACCGCCTCGACCTTCGGCCCCATCGACCCGGCCGGGAAGCGCAGGCCGCGCAGCTCGTGCGGGGT
Organism: Nonomuraea sp. NPDC049684; assembly: GCF_044465345.1. Classification (NCBI taxonomy): domain Bacteria; kingdom Bacillati; phylum Actinomycetota; class Actinomycetes; order Streptosporangiales; family Streptosporangiaceae; genus Nonomuraea; species Nonomuraea sp. NPDC049684. The sequence goes on from NZ_JBITLO010000003.1 coordinate 473,584, forward strand.
GGTGCAGGCGATCTCGCGCTGGTCCGGGGCGCCGAAGTCGCGGTACACCCGCGGGACGTCGGTCAGGATGAGGAAGGCGTCGCACTCCAGCGCCTCGGCCAGCATCGAGGCGGTCAGGTCCTTGTCGATGACGGCCTCGACGCCGGCGAGCCGGCCGCGGGCGTCCCGCACGACCGGGATGCCGCCGCCGCCCGCGCAGACCACCACGACGCCCTCGCGGATCATCTTGCGGATCAGCCGGGTCTCCACGATGCGCTGCGGCGCGGGGGAGGGGACGACGCGGCGCCAGTGGTCGCCGTCGGGCTTGACGGTCCAGCCGTACTCGGCGGCCAGCTTGCGGGCCTCGTCCTCCTCGTAGATCTGGCCGACGAACTTGGTGGGGTCGTCGAAGGCCGGGTCGACGGCGCTGACCAGGGTCTGGGTGACCATGGCGAGCACCTGCCGGCCGGGCAGGGCGTTCTGCAGCGCCTGCTGCATCCAGTAGCCGAGCATGCCCTGCGTCTGCGCGCCGAGCGTGTCGAAGGGATAGGGCCGGCTCAGGTTGGGGTCCGCGGCGCTCTCCAGCGCCAGCATGCCGACTTGGGGGCCGTTCCCGTGGGTGATGACCAGCTCGTGCTCGCCGGCCAGCTGTGCCAGCGTCCTGACGGCGGTGGCGATGTTGTCCCTCTGCACGTCGGCGTCCGGCTTCTGGCCGCGCTTGAGCACCGCGTTGCCGCCGAGTGCGACGATGACCCGCATTCAGTCCCCCAGGGTTGCGACCATGACCGCTTTGATGGTGTGCAGCCGGTTCTCGGCCTCGTCGAAGACGATGGAGCGCGGCGACTCGAAGACCTCGTCGGTCACCTCCAGCGCCTCCAGGCCGGTCCTGGCGTGGATGTCGGCGCCGACGCCGGTCTCCCGGTTGTGGAAGGCGGGCAGGCAGTGCATGAACTTCACGTCCGGATTGCCGGTGGCCCGGACGACGTCGTCGTTCACCTGGTACGGCAGCAGCAGCTCGATCCGCTCGTCCCACACCTCCTTCGGCTCGCCCATCGAGACCCACACGTCGGTGTAGAGGAAGTCGGCGCCCCTGACGCCCTCGGCCACGTCCTCGGTGATGGTGATCCGGGCGCCGGTGGACCGGGCCAGCTCCTCGGCGGGCCGCACCGCGAGGTCCCGGTCGGGCCGCAGCGCCGCCGGGGTGACCAGCCGGATGTCCAGGCCGAGCAGCGCGCCGGTGACCAGCAGCGAATGGCCGGTGTTGTTGCGGGCGTCCCCCAGGTAGGCCAGGGACACCTCGCGCAGCGGCTTGTCGCTGTGCTCCTGGACGGTGAGCATGTCGGCCAGCATCTGCGTGGGGTGCCACTCGTCGGTCAGGCCGTTCCACACCGGCACGCCGGACAAGGCCGCCAGGTCCTCGACGTAGGACTGCTTGCTGCCCCGGTACTCGATGCCGTCGAACATCCGGCCCAGCACCCGCGCGGTGTCCCTGACCGACTCCTTGTGCCCGATGTGCGAGCCGGCCGGGTCGAGGTAGGTGACGTGCGCCCCCTGGTCGTGGGCGGCCACCTCGAACGCGCAGCGGGTGCGGGTGGAGGTCTTCTCGAAGATGAGCGCGATGTTCTTGCCCTTGAGCCGCTGCCGTTCGATCCCGGCGTACTTGGCGGCCTTCAGCTCCGCCGACAGGTGCAGCAGGAAGCCGAACTCCTCCGGCGTGAAGTCCAGTTCCTTGAGGAAACTGCGGTTGCGCAGGTTGAACGCCATGTCGCCCCTTCCTGTGGCCGCCCGGGTGCCGGCCGGACGTCCGCTAGATGCCGTCGCGCTCCAGCGGGCAGCTCATGCACCGCGGGCCGCCGCGCCCTCTGCCGAGCTCGCTGCCCCGGATGGTGATGACCTCGATGCCGTTGTCGCGCAGGTGGTTGTTCGTGGTGGTGTTGCGCTCGTAGGCGATGACGACGCCCGGCTCGACGGCCAGGCCGTTGCAGCCGTCGTCCCACTGCTCGCGTTCGGCGGCGTACACGTCCTGGTGGGGGGTCAGGACGGTGATGTCGTCCATGTCCAGGGCGTGGGCGATGGCCTTGTGCATGTCCTGGGGCGGGTGGTCGGTGACCCTCAGCTCCTTGGAGGTCTCGCCCGGCTCGATGGTGTACGCCGGCAACATCCCGAGCCCGGCGTACTTGGTGAACACCCCGACGTCGAGCATGGTCATGACCGTGTCGAGATGCATGAACGCGCGCGCCTTCGGCATGTCCAGCGCCACGATCCGGTTCGCCGACCCGGCGGCGAACAGCCGCTGGGCCAGCATCTCGACCGCCTGCGGCTGGGTGCGCTCGCTCATCCCGACCAGCACCGCGCCGCGCCCGATGACCAGCACGTCGCCGCCCTCCAGGGTCGCCGGCGCCATCGCGTGGCCGGGCAGCCAGCAGTGGAAGCCGCCCTCGTAGGGCCGGTCGAAGCCGGCGGCGAACATGGGGTGGAACCGGTAGACGGCCTCCAGGTTGACCGTCTCGCGCATGCGGGCCTTCTTGCGCATCGCGTTGATCGACACGCCGTCGTAGATCCAGCAGGAGGTGTCGCGGGTGAACAGGTGGTTGGGCAGCGGCGGCAGGACGAAGTCGTCGTCGGCGGTGGTGTGGAAGGCCACCGACTTGGGGTCGCAGCCCATCGCGACGAGCTCGCGCTTGGTGATGCCGCCGGTCAGGTGCATCTGGAGGGTGCCGGCGTCCATGCCGTCGAGGGTGTTGCGGATGTCGTCGATGGCGGTCGGGCCGAGCCAGCGTTCGTCGATGACCGCGTCCAGGATGTGCTTGCGGGCCTCGGGGATGTCGACCACGTCGCGCAGGAGGTCGGCCAGCATGTGGACGACGATGCCGCGGCCGCGCAGCACCCGCTCGAACTCCTCGTGCTCCTCCACCGCGCGCTGCACCCAGAGCACGTCGTCGAACAGGAAGGCGTCCTTGTTGCTGGGGGTCAGCCGCTTGAGGGCCAGCTCCGGCTTGTGCAGCAGGACCTGGCGCAGTCGGCCGACCTCTGAATCGACATGAAAGGTCATTTTTCAGATATCCCCTCAGCGCGGCGGACATCACGCGGGCCGTACTCGCCGTGCCTGGCCTTCAGCCAGATGTAGACGGGCACGCCGACCAACAGCATCAGCGTCCCGCCGAGCACGGCGGGGGGCCCAGAGCCGTACGCCATCCAGAACGAGAACAGCAGCGCGAGCAGCGCGACGGCCAGGTCGCGGGCCAGCCGCCCGCGGTCGATCCGCCGCTCCCGGGTGACCAGCCAGAACAGCTGCGCGGCGGCCGAGAAGAAGTAGGGGATGACCGTGGTGAAGGAGGCCAGCAGCACGATCGTGTCGAAGGCGTTGGCGGAGGCGTAGCCCACCAGCAGCATGAGCGAGGTCAGGACGGTCCCGGCCAGGATGCCCGTCAGGGGCGCGCCGCGGCGGGAGACCGCGGAGAAGGCGGGCGGGAACATGCCGTCCTTGGCGGCGGCCAGCGGCATCTCGGCGACCAGCAGCGTCCACCCGTTGAGCGCGCCGATGCCGGAGACGACGGCGCACGCCGCCATGAGCAGCCCGCCGCCGGTGCCGCCGAACATGTGGTCCAGCGCCGCGGCGAAGGGCGCGGTGGACCCGACCAGCTCCTCCTGCGGCACGGTGCCCATGACGGCGACCGTGCTGAGGATGTACATGACGGCGCAGGCCAGCACGCCGATGACGCTGGCCCGGCCGATGGTGCGGACCGGGTCCTTGACCCGGTCGGCCGCGATGGCGGCGCTCTCCACGCCCGAGTAGATGAACAGCGTGACCGCCCCCGCCAGGGAGACGGCCGACACCCAGCCGCCTCCGCTGGCGTTGAACGGCGGGTAGTTGTCCTTGTGCACGAAGAACAGGCCCACGATCGCCACGAACAGCAGCGGCGTGAACTTCAGGACCGTGGTGACCACCTGGAAGGCCGCCGCGTTGCGCACGCCGGCCAGGTTGACCACGGCCGGGATCCACAGCCCGGTCAGGCCGATGAGGATCGCGCCGAGCGTGCTGCCCCAGTCGAGCCCGAACAGCCCGTGGGCCAGGTACTGGACGTAGCCCACCCAGGCCACGGCGATGGCCGCGTTGCCGATCCACGCGGTCAGCCAGAACGACCAGGCGATCCAGAACCCGGCGAACTCCCCGAACGCCTCGCGGGCGTAGGCGTAGGGGCCGCCCGCCGCCGGGACGCGCCCGCCCAGGCGGCCGAAGACGATCGCCATCGCGATGGCGCCCGCGGTGACCAGGACCATGGAGACCAGGCTCACCGTGCCGAACGCGGCCAGCGAGGCGGGCAGCAGGAAGATGCCGGTGCCCACGACGTTCCCCATGACCAGCGCGACGGCCGCGCCGAGGCCGAGGCCGCCGGCCACCGCCGGGCGCCTCCCGCGCGCCGCCGTGGTCACGCCTTCCGAGGGCGGACGTGGTTCCCCCATGCGTGCCCCCCGCGCGAGTCCCCAGGAAGAGCCGCCGCCGAGCGCGTACGGCCCTCGGGGACGTGCCCTACGGGAAGGACGCCGACACGCGGGGTCGCGGGGGTTTTACCTGATCACGGCGTGCGGCAGGGGGCCGGGTGAACCGGTCAGCAGCAGCACGACGGCGAACACCGCCAGGCACAGCGCCATCAGCGCCAGCGGCCAGGCCAGCGACGCGGGGGCGCCGTGCCGGGACATGGCCGCGTACAGCTCGGGGTCCTCGTCCCTGACCTGCCGGGCGATGGCCTTGAGCACCGACCGCTCGCGTGCCGACAGCGCCATGTGAAACCTCCCCCGAGAAGACTTAGAGCAGGTTTTATACCTGTATGTCGGTAATTGCCAAATTCGCCGGGCCGGCCTGCCTGAACGGCCGGCCGGGACGTCCGCCACACCCGGACGGCAGGGCGGGGCGCTCACGTTGTACCAGGTAGCCCCTGGTACTGTGTGTCCCGACCAACACCCTTTTAAGACCCGTCCCGTGAGGCGGGAAAGGTGGTGAGATCCCTCCATGTCCGATTCCAGGGCCGTGCTCGAAGGCCCGGACATCCACCGGGCGCTGACCCGGATCGCGCACGAGATCCTCGAACGCACCAAGGGCGCCGGTGACGTAGTCCTCCTCGGCATCCCCACCCGCGGCGCCACGCTCGCCCGCCGGCTCGGCGACCGCGTCGAGCAGTTCGAAGGGCTCAAGATCCCCGTCGGCTCGATCGACATCACCATGTACCGCGACGACCTGCGCCGCGGCCCCGTCCGCCCGCTCGGGCGCACCGAGCTGCCGCCCGACGGCATCGACGGCAAGGTGGTCGTCCTCGTCGACGACGTGCTCTACTCCGGCCGCACCGTCCGCGCCGCGCTCGACGCGCTCAACGACCTCGGCCGCCCGACCGCCGTGCAGCTCGCCACGCTGGTCGACCGCGGCCATCGCGAGCTGCCCATCCGCGCCGACTACGTGGGCAAGAACCTGCCCACCGCCAAGAGCGAGAAGGTCAAGGTCTACCTCTCCGAGATCGACGACCGCGACGCCGTCCTGCTCATGAAGGAGGACGACCGATGAACCGGCACCTCATCTCGGCGGGCGACCTGACCAAGGACGACGCGCTGCTCATCCTCGACACCGCCGAGGAGCTGGCCAGGGTCTCGGAACGATCCATCAAGAAGCTGCCCACGCTGCGCGGCCGCACGGTGGTCAACCTGTTCTTCGAGGACTCCACCCGCACCAGGATCTCCTTCGAGGCGGCGGCCAAGCGCCTGTCGGCCGACGTCATCAACTTCTCGGCCAAGGGGTCGAGCGTGTCCAAGGGCGAGTCGCTCAAGGACACCGCGCTCACCCTGGAGGCCATGGGCGCCGACGCCGTCGTCATCCGCCACGGCTCCTCCGGCGCGCCGCACCGGCTGGCCGGCTGGGTGCGCGGCAGCGTCGTCAACGCCGGCGACGGCACCCACGAGCACCCCACGCAGGCGCTGCTCGACGCCTTCTCGATGCGCCGCCGCCTCGGCGGGCTCGACGGCCGCCGGGTCACCATCGTCGGCGACGTGCTGCACAGCCGGGTCGCCCGCTCCAACGTGCTGCTGCTCAACACGCTCGGCGCCGAGGTCACCCTCGTCGCGCCGCCCACGCTGCTGCCCGTCTCGGTCGGCACCTGGCCGTGCGAGGTGTCCTACGACTTCGACGCCGTGCTGCCCAAGTCCGACGCGGTCATGATGCTCCGGGTGCAGAAGGAGCGGATGAACGCCGCCTACTTCCCCAGCGAGCGCGAGTACTCCCGCCGCTACGGCCTCGACCGCGACCGCTTCGCCAAGATGCCGGACGAGGCCATCGTCATGCACCCCGGGCCGATGAACCGGGGCATGGAGATCGCCGCCGAGGTGGCCGACTCGCCGCGCTCCACCATCGTGGAGCAGGTCGCCAACGGCGTGACCATCCGCATGGCCGTCCTGTACCTGCTGCTCGGGGGAGAGATCCAGTGATCATCAAGAACGTGCGGATCCTCGGCGGGGAGCCGGTGGACCTCCGGATCGCCGACGGGCGCGTCGCCGAGATCGGCGCCGGCCTCGACGCCGGCCCCGGCGGCGAGAGCGTCGACGGCGGCGGCGCGATCGCGCTGCCCGGCCTGGTCGACCTGCACACCCACCTGCGCGAGCCCGGCCGCGAGGACGCCGAGACCGTCCAGACCGGCACCCAGTCCGCGGCCCGCGGCGGCTACACCGCCGTGCACGCCATGGCCAACACCTCGCCCGTCGCCGACACCGCCGGCGTGGTCGAGCAGGTGTGGCGGCTCGGCCGCGAGTTCGGCCACTGCGACGTGCAGCCGGTCGGCGCGGTGACCGTCGGCCTGGAGGGCAGGCAGCTCGCCGAGCTCGGCGCGATGGCCGACTCGGCCGCCCGGGTCCGGGTCTTCTCCGACGACGGCAAGTGCGTCAGCGACGCCGTGCTGATGCGCCGCGCCCTGGAGTACGTCAAGGCGTTCGACGGCGTCGTCGCCCAGCACGCCCAGGAGCCCAGGCTCACCGAGGGCGCCCAGATGAACGAGGGCGTCGTCTCCGGCAGGCTCGGCCTGACCGGCTGGCCGGCCGTGGCCGAGGAGGCGATCATCGCCCGCGACTGCCTGCTGGCCGCGCACGTCGGCTCCCGCCTGCACGTCTGCCACGTCTCCACCGCCGGCTCGGTCGAGATCATCCGCTGGGCCAAGTCCAAGGGCTGGAACGTCACCGCCGAGGTCACCCCTCACCACCTGCTCCTCACCGACGACCTCGTCGAGGAGTCCCCGGTCGGCGCCTACAACCCGATCTACAAGGTCAACCCGCCGCTGCGCACGCACGCCGACGTCCAGGCGCTGCGCGCCGCGCTGGCCGACGGCACGATCGACGTCGTCGCCACCGACCACGCCCCGCACCCGGTCGAGGACAAGGAGACCGAGTGGCCGGCCGCGGCCATGGGCATGATCGGCCTGGAGACCGCGCTGAGCGTCGTCCAGGAGGCCATGGTCGAGACCGGGCTGCTCGACTGGGCCGGGGTCGCCGAGCGCATGTCGATCACCCCCGCCCGCATCGGCCGCCTGTCCGGCCACGGCCGTCCGCTGGAGCCGGGCGCGCCGGCCAACATCACGCTGTACGACCCGTCGGCCCGCACCGAGGTGGACCCCTCCGCCTACGCCTCCAAGAGCAGGAACACCCCGTACGAGGGGATGACGTTGCCCGGCCGGGTGGTCGCCACGTTCCTGCGCGGCACGCCGACCGTTCTCGAAGGGAAGCTGGTTTGAACACCGCGGTGCTCGTCCTGGAAGACGGCCGCGTCTTCCACGGAACTCCTTACGGCGCCGAAGGCGAGACGTTCGGCGAGATGGTCTTCAACACCGGCATGACCGGCTACCAGGAGACCCTCACCGACCCCTCCTACCACCGGCAGATCGTCGCCATGACGGCCCCGCACATCGGCAACACCGGCGTCAACGACGAAGACCCCGAGTCGGGCCGCGTCTGGGTCGCCGGGTACGTCGTGCGCGAGCCGTCCAGGGTCGTCTCCAACTGGCGGGCCGACCGCTCGCTCGACGACTACCTCAAGCAGCAGGGCGTGGTCGGCATCGCCATCACCGGCACCCGCGCCCTGACCCGCCACCTGCGCGAGCGCGGCGCGATGCGGGCCGGCATCTTCTCGGCCCCCTCCGCGACGGTCGAGGAGCTCGTCGAGCGGGTGCGGCGCGCGCCCGCCATGGAGGGCGCCGACCTGGCCGCCGAGGTGGCCACCGCCGAGCCGTACGTCGTGCCGGCGGTCGGCGACAAGCGCTTCACCGTCGCCGCCGTGGACCTCGGCATCAAGGGCATGACCCCGCACCGGATGGCCGAACGCGGCTGCGAGGTGCACGTGCTGCCCGCCACGGCCACGTACGAGCAGATCATGGCGGTCGGGCCCGACGGCGTGTTCTTCTCCAACGGCCCCGGCGACCCCGCCACCGCCGACGTGTCGGCGCTGCGGAGCGTGCTGGAGGCCGGGGTGCCGTTCTTCGGCATCTGCTTCGGCAACCAGCTCTTCGGCCGGGCGCTCGGGCTGTCCACGTACAAGCTGCGCTACGGCCACCGCGGCGTCAACCAGCCGGTCCAGGACGTGCGCACGGGCAAGGTCGAGATCTCGGCCCACAACCACGGGTTCGCCGTCGAGGCGCCGATCGGCGAGCCGTTCGAGACCCCCTACGGCCCGGCCGAGGTCAGCCACGTCAACCTCAACGACCGGTGCGTGGAGGGCCTGCGCCTGCTCGACGGGCGCGCCTTCAGCGTCCAGTACCACCCCGAGGCCGCCGCGGGGCCGCACGACGCCGCTTATCTCTTCGACGAGTTCTGTGAGGTCATGAGCCGTGCCCAAGCGTGAGGACATCCGGTCGGTCCTGGTGATCGGCTCCGGCCCGATCGTGATCGGCCAGGCGTGCGAGTTCGACTACTCGGGCACGCAGGCCTGCCGCGTGCTGCGGGCCGAGGGCTTCCGCGTCATCCTGGTCAACAGCAACCCGGCCACGATCATGACGGACCCCGAGTTCGCCGACGCCACGTACGTCGAGCCGATCACCCCCGAGTACGTCGAGAAGATCATCGCCAAGGAGCGCCCCGACGCGCTGCTGCCCACGCTGGGCGGCCAGACCGCGCTGAACACCGCGGTCGCGCTGCACGAGTCGGGCGTGCTGGAGAAGTACGAGGTCGAGCTGATCGGCGCCGACTTCGACGCGATCCAGGCGGGCGAGAACCGCGAGAAGTTCAAGGAGATCGTCGCCAAGGTCGCCCGCGAGCACGGGCTCAACGCCGAGTCGGCCAGATCGGTCATCTGCCACACGATGGAGGACTGCCTGGCCGCCGCCGGCGAGCTGGGCTACCCGCTGGTCGTCCGGCCCAGCTTCACCATGGGCGGCGTCGGCTCCGGCTTCGCCTACGGCGAGGACGACCTGCGCCGCATCGCCGGCGCCGGCCTCGACGCCTCGCCGACCACCGAGGTGCTCCTGGAGGAGTCCATCCTCGGCTGGAAGGAGTACGAGCTGGAGGTCATGCGCGACAAGGCGGACAACGTCGTCATCGTGTGCTCCATCGAGAACATCGACCCGATGGGCGTGCACACCGGCGACAGCGTCACCGTCGCGCCCGCGCTGACCCTGACCGACCGCGAGTACCAGAACATGCGCGACGTGGCCATCGCGGTCATCCGCGAGGTCGGCGTGGACACCGGCGGCTGCAACATCCAGTTCGCCGTCGACCCGCGCACCGGGCGCATGATCGTCATCGAGATGAACCCGCGCGTCTCCCGCTCCAGCGCGCTGGCCTCCAAGGCCACCGGCTTCCCGATCGCCAAGATCGCCGCCAAGCTGGCCATCGGCTACACCCTCGACGAGATCCCCAACGACATCACCAAGGAGACCCCGGCCTCCTTCGAGCCGACCCTCGACTACATCGTGGTCAAGGTGCCGCGCTTCGCCTTCGAGAAGTTCCGCGGGGCCGACCGCACGCTGACCACGCACATGAAGTCCGTCGGCGAGGCCATGGCCATCGGCCGCTCCTTCACCGAGGCGCTGCAGAAGGCGCTGCGCTCGCTGGAGAAGAAGGACTCCGCCTTCACCTGGGCCGGGCCCGTCCAGGACAAGGACGAGCTGCTGGCGGCCTGCCGCACCCCGCACGACGGGCGGCTGCGCACGATGCAGCAGGCCGTGCGCGCGGGCGCGACCGCGGCCGAGCTGTTCGAGGCCACCAGCGTCGACCCCTGGTTCCTCGACCAGCTCCTGCTGCTGGAGGAGGAGGCCCAGGAGATCGCCGCCGCGCCCGAGCTCACCGCCGACGTGCTGACCCGCGCCAAGCACCACGGCTTCTCCGACGTGCAGATCGCCGAGCTCCGCGGCGTCGAGGAGGCCCACGTGCGCGGCCTGCGGCACGCGCTCGGCGTGCGGCCGGTCTACAACACCGTCGACACCTGCGCCGCCGAGTTCGCCGCCAGGACGCCGTACCTGTACTCCACCTACGACGAGGAGACCGAGGTCCCCTCCGGCGAGCGGGAGAAGGTCATCATCCTCGGCTCCGGGCCCAACCGCATCGGGCAGGGCATCGAGTTCGACTACGCGTGCGTGCACGCCTCCTTCGAGCTGTCGCGGGCCGGGTTCGAGACCGTCATGGTCAACTGCAACCCCGAGACCGTCTCGACCGACTACGACACCTCCGACCGGCTCTACTTCGAGCCGCTCACGCTGGAGGACGTCCTGGAGGTCGTGCACGCCGAGCAGCAGACCGGCCCGGTCGTGGGCGTGATCGTGCAGCTCGGCGGCCAGACGCCGCTCGGCCTGGCGCAGGCGCTGAAGGACGCGGGCGTGCCCGTGGTCGGCACCTCGCCCGAGTCGATCCACCTGGCCGAGGAGCGCGGCGCGTTCGGGCGGGTGCTGGCCGAGGCCGGGCTGCCCGCGCCCAAGCACGGCACCGCGCTGACGGTGCCCGAGGCGCTGGAGATCGCCGGGGAGATCGGCTACCCGGTGCTGGTGCGGCCCTCGTACGTGCTCGGCGGGGCCGGCATGGCCATCGTCTACGACGACGAGACGCTGACGACGTACATGGCGGCCCAGGAGGGCGGCCACCCGGTCCTGGTGGACAAGTTCCTCGACGAGGCCATCGAGATCGACGTCGACGCGCTCTACGACGGCCAGGAGCTGTTCCTCGGCGGCGTCATGGAGCACATCGAGGAGGCCGGCATCCACTCCGGCGACTCGGCCTGCGCGCTGCCGCCGCTCACGCTCGGCAGCCACGACGTCAAGCGCATCCGCGCCGCCACCGAGGCCATCGCCGCCGGGGTGGGCGTGCGCGGGCTGCTGAACGTCCAGTACGCCATGTCGGCCGGCGTCCTGTACGTCCTGGAGGCAAACCCGCGGGCCAGCCGTACCGTGCCGTTCGTGTCCAAGGCGACGGCCACGCCGCTGGCCAAGGCGGCGGCCCGGGTGATGCTCGGCTCCTCGATCGCCTCGCTGCGCGCCGAGGGCATGCTGCCGGCCACCGGCGACGGCGGCACGCTGCCGCTGGAGGCGTCCATCGCGGTCAAGGAGGCCGTGCTGCCCTTCAACCGCTTCCGGGGCGTCGACACCGTGCTCGGGCCCGAGATGCGCTCCACGGGCGAGGTCATGGGCATCGACGCGTTCTTCGGCGTGGCGTTCGCCAAGTCCCAGGCCGGGGCCTACGGCGAACTTCCGACCAAGGGACGCGCGTTCGTGTCCGTGGCCAACAGGGACAAGCGTGCGATGATCTTCCCTGTGAAGGCACTGGCCGACCTCGGCTTCGAGATCCTCGCCACCGAGGGCACGGCCGAGGTGCTGCGCCGCAACGGTGTCCATGCCAAGATCGTGCGAAAGCACAGCGAGGGGACCGGGCCCGGAGGTGAGCCTACGAGCGTGCAGGCGATTCTCGACGGCGAGGTGGACCTGATCGTCAACACGCCGTTCGGCAGCCCCGGCCAGTCCGGGCCGCGCCTGGACGGCTACGAGATCCGCACCGCGGCGGTGCTGCGCGGCATCCCGTGCATCACCACCGTCGCGGGGCTGGCCGCGGCGGCGGCCGGGATCCAGGCGATCGTCCGCGGCGACGTCGGCGTGCGGTCACTCCAGGAGCACGCACAGGCACTACGCGGCTGACCCGCGCGGGAGGTGAAGACGACTGGCCGGCACACCTGTGCAGGTGACGGGCACGGTGCTGACGACGCGCCGGGTCGACGCCTACCATGCGCTGACGGTGGTGGCGCCCGGCATCGCCGAGCGTTACCGCCCTGGCCACTTCGTCTCCGTGGCGGTCGGCGGGGCCCACACGTCGATGGTGACGCGCCGCGCGCTGTCCATCCATGACGTCAAGTCCGACTACGGCGGCACGGTCGAGCTCGTCTTCACCGCCGCCGGGCCGGGCACGTCCTGGCTGGCCGAGCGGCGCGCCCGCGACACGCTCGACCTGGTCGGGCCGCTCGGCCGGCCCTTCCCGCTGCCGCGCGACCCGGTCAACTGCGTGCTGGTCGGCGCCGAGTACGGCTCGGCCGTGCTGTTCCCGCTGGCCGACGCGCTGCTGGCGCGCGGCTGCCGGGTCGACTTCGTGCTCGGCGGCGCCGGGGCCGACCGCGTCTTCGGCGCCATGCGGGCCCGCCGCATCGCCGAGACGACGACCCTGACCACCGAGGACGGCTCGCTCGGCCTGCGCGGCAAGGTCACCGACGCGCTGCCCTCGGTGATCGCCGACACCCGGGCCGACGCCGTCTACGCCTGCGCGCCCATGCCGGCGCTGCGGGCGGTGACGGCGGTGGCGATGGAGTTCGACATCCCCGTGCAGGTGGCCGTCGAGGAACAGATGGCCTGCGGCATCGGGGTGTGCATGACGTGCGTCATCCCCGTCATCGGCGACGACGGCGCGACCAGGATGGTCCGCGCGTGCGCGGAGGGGCCGGTGTTCCGGGGGGAGCGGGTGCGCTTCGAGGACGTGGGAACGATCCCGTTCGACGCGCTCGGCGCCCCCGGAGGCGGTGCACGACATGTCAGTTGATATGCGTACGTTTCTGGCGCACGTCGAGCTGGCGAACCCCGTCACCACGGCCGCCGGCTGCGCGGGCTCCGGACGGGAGCTCGCCCAGTTCTTCGACCTCCACCGGCTCGGCGCGCTGACCACCCGGTCCATCACCATGGCCCCCCGGGCGGGCCGGCCGACCCCGCGCATGGCCGAGACGCCCTCCGGCATGCTCAACGCCGTCGGGCTCCAGGGGCCGGGCATCGAGGCGTTCCTGGAGCGCGAGCTGCCCTGGCTGGCCCAGCGCGGCATCAAGACCATCGTCTCGATCGGCGGCGGCACCGTCGCCGAGTACTCCGAGCTGGCCCGCAGGCTCGCCGACGCGCCCGGGGTGACCGCGCTGGAGGTCAACCTTTCTTGCCCGAACATGGAGGACAGAGGGCGTGTCTTCGCGCGCGAGGGCAGCGCCGCGGCCGAGGTGATCGCCTCGGTGCGCTCCATCATGCGCTACGACGTCCCCGTGGTGGCCAAGCTCGCGCCCGACGTGGCCGACATCGTCTCGGTCGCCCGCGCCTGCGTGGACGCCGGGGCGGACGCCCTGTCCATGATCAACAACCCGCTCGGCATGGCCATCGACACCGAGGCGCTGCGCCCGTCGCTGGCCGCCGTCACCGGAGGGCTGTCGGGGCCCGCCATCCTGCCCCTGGCCGTCCGGTGCGTGTGGCAGGTGCACGCGGCCCTGCCCGGGGTGCCGCTGATCGGCATGGGCGGCGTGATGACCGGCCGGGACGCCTTCCAGCTCATCCTGGCGGGCGCCTGCCTGGTCGGGGTGGGCACCGCGCTGTTCCACGACCCCTACGCGTGCCTGCGCATCGAGCGCGAGCTTGAGGACCTGCTGCGGGCACGCGGCTTCCAACGCCTCGCCGACGCCGTCGGCCTGGCACACCGGCCGCCGGGGAGCGCTCCCCGGCACCTTCTAGTCGACTCCGAGGAGAGCTCCCCTTGACGCCCGCACCCATCGCCGTCGCCCTCGACGCCCCCGACCTGGAGACCGCCGCCAGGTGGGCGAGCCTGGTGACGCCGCACGTCAGCACCATCAAGGTGGGCCTGGAGCTGTACCTGCGCTACGGCCCCGACGTGATCGCCTCCGTGCGCGGCGCCAGCGGCGTCCAGATCTTCCTCGACCTCAAGCTGCACGACATCCCCAACACCGTCGCGGGCGCCGCCAAGGCCGTCTCCCGCCTGCGTCCGGCCATCCTGACCGTGCACGCGGCCGGCGGCGCGGCGATGATCCGGGCCGCGGTCGAGTCCGCCCCGCAGACCAAGATCGCCGCTGTGACGATCCTCACCTCGCTGGACGAGTCCGACCTCGACCGCATGGGCCTGGCCGGACCGGCCGACGAGGCCGTGCGCCGCCTGGCGGCCCTGTCGGTCGAGGCCGGGGCCACGGCGCTGGTGTGCTCGCCCAACGAGGTCGCGGCGGTGCGGGCCGAGGTGGGGCCCGGCATCACCCTCATCACGCCGGGCGTGCGGCCTCAGGGGGCCGACGTCCAGGACCAGGTGCGCGTGGCGACGCCCGAGCAGGCGCTGGCCGACGGGGCCGACCTGCTGGTGATCGGGCGTCCGATCACGGGCGCGGCGGACCCGGGCGCGGCCGCCGCCGCCATCGCCGCCTCACTCCGCCGCACGACCACCTCCTGACCCCGGCGCCCGGGCCACCACCCCGGGCACCCACCCGCGTCCCGCTGGCTCCTGTCCCGGGCGTCCGCCTTCCGTCCGCCGCGCCGGCCCTGGGCTCGGGCATCCGCCTCCAGCTTGCTGCGCCGGTTCTGGGGTCGGGCGTCCGCCTCCGGGCCGCCGTGCCGGCTCCCGGCGCGCGCGTTCTGGCGCGAGGCAGGGGAGGGGTCTCCGCGGCGTGGAGACCCGCCTTCCTCGCAGGCGGAGGCGCGCTTCCGGCGTGCGCTCGGCTGAGCCTCTCCGTGCGGGCGGAGGCGCGCTTCTGGCGTGCGGCGGAGAGGTGCTTGTCCGCGGGGGGCGGGGGCACGAGCTTCGCGTGCGCGGAGGGTGGTTCTCCGTGCGGGCGGGGGCATGGCGGCAGGTGTCGCCGGACCGTTCGCGCAGCCCTCGCTTCACAAGATCGTAATGCATCCGCCGGGCGTTCGCGCACCCTTCCCGATTCTGGTTTCGGTCCTGGTCCGGCCCTGGTTTCGGACATCGGCCGGCATCGCGCCAGCGATCTTCGCCCTGTTCCGGGACGCCGTCCCGAGCGGACGCGCGAAGCGGGAAGTGAGGGCGATTTGATCAGCAGTGTGTAATTTTACGCTCACGGACAGTGATGAAGTGGATTTTGTGAGGAGAGAAACCGCTCTTGACGTTGCTTAGGGGGCGATGACCAGCTAGTTTCCCTTCCCGTCCGAGTACATCGACAGAAATTCGAGGTGACCCGGCGTGGCTCTTCCTCCCCTGACCCCTGAGCAGCGCGCCGCAGCCCTTGAGAAGGCTGCCAAGGCCCGTAAAGAGCGTGCCGAGGTCAAGAACCGGCTCAAGCATGGCGCGGTTTCTCTGGCTGAGGTGCTCAAGGATGGGCAGACCGACGACGTCATCGGCAAGATGAAGGTGTCGGCACTGTTGGAATCGCTCCCCGGCGTGGGCAAGGTCCGCGCCAAGCAGCTCATGGAGCGGCTTGCCATCGCCGAGTCCCGCCGCGTGCGGGGTCTCGGCGCGAACCAGAGGGCTTCCCTCGAGCGCGAGTTCGGTGGCAACGAGAGCTAATCTCTGTTCCACAAGAAAGCGCAGGTTCAACGGGGGGTAGGAAGTGACCGACAGGTCCTGGTCCGGCGAAGCAAGGGCCCACGAGGCAGTCGGATCGGGAGCGAAGGTCGGCTTCCTCCCCCTGAGCAGGAGGCGTCTGACGGTCCTGTCAGGGCCGTCGGGCGTCGGCAAGTCCACGGTCGTCGCCGAGCTCCGGCGGGCACACCCCGAGGTGTGGCTGTCGGTCTCGGTGACCACCAGGAGGCCCCGTCCCGGCGAGGTCAACGGGGTCCACTACTTCTTCGTCGACGGCGCGGAGTTCGACCGCCTGGTCGAGGCCGGCGAGCTGCTGGAGTGGGCCGAGTTCGCGGGCAACCGCTACGGCACCCCGCGCGAGCCGGTGCTGGACAAGCTCGCCCAGGGCGTGCCGACCGTCCTGGAGATCGATCTGGAAGGCGCCAGGCAGGTGCGCACCACCATGCCCGACGCCCTGCTGGTCTTCCTGGCCCCCCCGACGTGGGAGGAGCTGGAGAAGCGGCTGCGCGGCCGCGGCACCGAGCCGGAGGACGTCATCGAGCGCCGGCTCAAGGCCGGACGGGTCGAGATGGCGGCCGAGTCGGAGTTCGACCTCACGCTGGTGAACACGAGTGTCCAAGAAGTGTGTCACCGGCTGATAGCCTTGATGACTGACCCTCAGGGGGTCACCACCACCATCAACCGAGAGGTCTGACAATCGTGGCAGGCACCACCCCGGCCGCGGAGGGCATCACCAACCCGCCGATCGACGCGCTGCTCGACATCGTCGACAGCAAGTACTCCCTGGTGATCATGGGCGCCAAGCGCGCCCGCCAGATCAACGCCTACTACTCCCAGCTCGGCGAGGGCCTGCTGGAATACGTCGGGCCGCTGGTCGAGACGCATGCTCAGGAGAAGCCGCTGTCCATCGCGCTGCGCGAGGTCTCCGAGGGCCTGCTCAACGCCGAGCCCATCGAAGGCGCGGTCTGACCCCTTCGATGAAGGTCGTCCTCGGCGTCAGCGGCGGCATCGCCGCGTACAAGGCATGTGAGCTGCTGCGGCTGTTCACCGAGTCAGGTCACGAGGTGCGGGTCGTGCCGACCCGCGAGGTCCTGCGTTTCGTGGGCGAGCCCACGTGGGCCGCCCTGTCGGGCAACCCCGTGACCGCCGACGTCTGGGACGACGTTCACGAGGTGCCCCACGTCCGCATCGGCCAGCGCGCCGATCTCGTCGTGGTGGCGCCGGCGACCGCCAACACCCTGGCCAAGGCGGCCCACGGGCTCGCCGACGACCTGCTGACCAACACGCTGCTGACGGCGCGCTGCCCGGTCGTGTTCGCCCCGGCCATGCACACCGAGATGTGGCAGCATCCGGCCACCCGCGCCAACGTCGCGACCCTGCGCGAGCGCGGGGCCGTCGTCATCGACCCGGCCGTGGGGCGCCTCACCGGCGCCGACACCGGCCCCGGCCGCCTGCCCGACCCCGCCGAGATCTTCCAGGTCTGCCTGCGCGTGCTGCGCGGCAGGCCGCGCGACCTGGCCGGGCGCAAGGTGGTGATCTCCGCAGGAGGCACCCGCGAGGCGATCGACCCGGTCCGCTACATCGGCAACCGCTCCTCCGGCCTGCAGGGGTACGCCCTGGCCCGCACGGCGGTCGCGCGCGGCGCCGAGGTGACCCTGGTGGCGGCCAACGTCGCGCTCCCCGATCCCGCGGGGGCCGCCGTGGTGCGGGTGGGGTCCACGGCCGAGCTGCGCGAGGCGGTGCTGTCCGCCACCGAGAAGGCCGACGCCGTCGTCATGGCGGCCGCGGTGGCCGACTTCCGCCCGGCGTCCCGGCACGAGACGAAGATCAAGAAGACCGACGGCGAGCCCGACCCCATCCGCCTGACGAAGAACCCCGACATCCTGGCCGAGCTGGGCCGGCTGCGGCGCGAGGGCGGCGCAGCTCCCCGGGTGATCGTCGGGTTCGCGGCCGAGACCGACGACGTGCTCGCCAACGGGCAGGCCAAGCTGGCCAGGAAGGGCTGCGACCTGCTGGTCGTCAACCAGGTGGGGGAGGGGCTGGCGTTCGGCACGCCCGACAACGCCGCCACCGTCCTGGTCGCCGGCGGCGAGCCGGTCGAGGTGCCGCGCGGCCCCAAGGACGACGTCGCCGACGCCGTCTGGGACCTGGTCGCGCCCCGTCTGTCCTGACGCGCGCCTTCGTGCAAGAACGATTACCTGATCGCCAGTTGCGGCACCCCGGACGCCTACCGATACTTGGGGGCAAAGGGGGACGGAATGCCGGTGGGTTCCGCTGTCAGGGATCGTTGCAGGAGATTGCTGGAAGACCAGGGAGGGATCCGTTACGTCTTCCCCGCGTTGTCCGTGGGGCCGACGGGAACGGGCCACTTCCTCATCGTCGTCACCGATTCGTCCGTCTCGGTGCTCACCACGCGGACCCTCAGGAGCGACCGCCCGGTCGCGGTGTTCGCCACGTACCCGCGGCACACCAGGCTCGGCCCGATCCTGCCCGGCCCGTTCATCGAGCTCGGCAACACGGTGTTCGAGTTCGACGAGGAGTACGCGGCGGTGGTCTCCGCCGCCGACGCCGAGGTCTTCGCGCCCGAGACGCTGCCGCCGGATCCCCTCCCCGACCTGTGAGCGGGCATACGGCCTGACACGTGACCGGACACGTGACCGGACACGTGACCGGACACGGACACGGGACGGTTTCGCGACCGGACGCCGGGTGGGGCTAGACTTCGGCGAGGCCCTGGCGTGTTCTTCCGTCCCGGGCCCCACATCCGTCAGCAGCCGCTGCATGAGGAGCCACTGAGTTGTCACGTCGCCTGTTCACCTCCGAGTCGGTCACCGAAGGCCACCCGGACAAGATCGCCGACCAGATCAGTGACGCGATTCTCGACGCCATGCTCAAGGACGACCCCAAGAGCCGGGTCGCCGTCGAGACGCTGATCACTACCGGCCAGGTCCATGTCGCAGGCGAGGTCACGACCGAGACCTACGTCGACATCCCCGGCGTCATCCGGGAGAAGATCCTGGAGATCGGCTACGACGCTTCCCACAAGGGCTTCGACGGCGCCTCCTGCGGCGTGTCGGTGTCCATCGGCGCGCAGTCGCCCGACATCGCCCAGGGGGTCGACGACGCCTACGAGCACCGCGTGGGCGGCGACGCCGACGAGCTCGACCGCCAGGGCGCCGGCGACCAGGGCCTGATGTTCGGCTACGCCTGCCGCGAGACGCCGGAGCTGATGCCGCTGCCGATCACGCTCGCGCACCGGCTCGCCCAGCGCCTGTCCGAGGTCCGCAAGACCGGCAAGGTTCCCTACCTGCGCCCCGACGGCAAGACCCAGGTCACCATCGAGTACGACGGCGACAAGCCCGTCCGCCTCGACACCGTGGTCGTCTCCACCCAGCACGCGGCCGAGATCGACCTCAAGGAGATGCTCGCCCCCGACATCAAGGAGCACGTGGTCGACCCCGTGCTCGACGGGCTGGAGATCGAGACCGAGGGCTACCGGCTGCTGGTCAACCCGACCGGTCGCTTCGAGATCGGCGGCCCGATGGGCGACGCCGGCCTGACCGGCCGCAAGATCATCATCGACACCTACGGCGGCATGGCCCGTCACGGCGGTGGCGCGTTCTCGGGCAAGGACCCGTCCAAGGTCGACCGCTCGGCGGCCTACGCGATGCGCTGGGTGGCCAAGAACGTCGTCGCGGCCGGGCTGGCCGACCGGTGCGAGGTGCAGGTCGCGTACGCGATCGGCAAGGCGCAGCCGGTGGGTCTGTTCGTGGAGTGCTTCGGCACCGAGAAGCTGCCGGTGGAGCAGATCCAGGCGGCCGTGCTGCGCGTCTTCGACCTGCGTCCGGCCGCGATCATCCGCGACCTCGACCTGCTGCGCCCGATCTACTCCGAGACCGCCGCGTACGGGCACTTCGGCCGTGAGGGCTTCTCCTGGGAGTCCACCGACCGCGCCGAGGCCCTTCGGACGGCTGCCGGTCTCTGACCCACTGGGTTTCTGGTTTTCGTGCAGGTGCCGCATTCGGCCCTTTTGAGGGTTGGGTGCGGCACTTGTCGTGGGCCGGGGTGGTTGAATGCGGGCGTTCGCCTGACCTCTTGGGCCGAGGGCTCTCGGGTTCCTGCTGGGCTGACTTTCTCTTCTGGCGTGCCTGCGGCCCTGTGACGATCTCGGGCTGGTTTGTCGGGGCGGTCGGCGGGCGTCGGGCGTCGGGACCGGGAACGGCCTCGGAAGGCCGAACGGTCGCGTCTGCGCGCCTTTGCGCGGTCGTCCTGTGGGGGTGCGGGAGCGCTGTTCGGGCTGGTGGGGGAGCGGGTGGACGGTGGGGCGCGTCGCGGTGCCCTGCGACGGCGGTGTGGGGATGGCGGGGCGCGGGGTCTGGTAGACGTTAGTGCGTGACCCACTCCGACGACGCCCTCCTGCCGCTCGACGCCGTGCGGCCTCCTGCGTCGTCCAAGGACACCAAGGGGGCGGTGGTCGCGGCGCCCGAGCGGCCCGTGGCGCGGGTGGTCGTGGACAGTCCCCTGCCGCACCTCGACCGGCCCTTCGACTACCTGGTGCCCGCCGCCATGCACGAGGCGGCCCGGCCGGGGGTGCGGGTGCGGGTGCGGTTCGCGGGCAAGCTGATCGACGCGTTCCTGCTGGAGCGCGTGGACGAGAGCGACCATGAGGGCAAGCTGACGCCGCTCGAACGGGTGGTCTCTCCCGAGCAGGTGCTCACGCCGGAGATCGCCGGTCTGGCCCGCGCGGTGGCCGACCGTTACGCGGGCACCCTCACCGACGTGCTGCGCCTGGCCGTTCCGCCGCGCCACGCCAAGGCCGAGGCCGAGGTTCCGCCGCCTGCCGCCCCGCCTTCCGTCGCCCCGCCGCCTGTCGGCCCGCCTTCCGTCGCCTCGCCCCTCGCCGGCTCGCCTTCTGCTGACCCGCCCCCCGCAGGCCCGTCCGCCGCTGATCCGTCTGCGGCTGGCCCGTCCGCCGCCGATCTGTCCGCCGCCGACCCGTCTACCACCGACCTGGCCCCGGCGCCCGACGCCTCAAGTGAGGCGGCGCGGAGTGCTTCCGCCGCCGTGGCCCGGGCCGTCGCGAGTGCGTCTCCTGTCGCGGGCCAGGTGGCCGGGAGCGGGGGGCCCGACATCGTCCGAGTCGGCGGGAGCGAGCCTGCCGCTGTTGCGGTCGCGCAGGTTGCTTCGGGTACGCCTGCGGAGAGCGGGGGCGTGGAGGGCTCGTCTGGCCCGCGCGAGGCGTTCTCGGGAGGGGGGCTGGAAGCGGTGGCCCCGGCGGACGGGCGGCCCGAACAGGTCGGCGCACCGCAACGGGTCGGCGCGCCGCACCAGGCCGCGGCCGAACCTGCGGAGGCCCCCGGGCGCGGACGGGCGGAGGCTCGTCCGGAGCGGGTGAACGGGACGGACGCCCACGAACGGGCGGCGGAAAGCCGTAAGAGCGCCTGGGGCGCCTATCCGACCGGCCCCTCCTTCCTGGACGCGCTGCGCCACGGCCGCGCCCCCCGGGCCGTGTGGTCGGCGCTGCCCGGCGCCACCGGATGGGCCGGAGCGATGGCGGAGGCGGTGCTCGCCACCCTCGACGGCGGGCGGGGCGCGGTCCTCGTGGTGCCCGACGGCAAGGACGTCGCGCTGGCGGACGCCGCGTTCGAGCGGCTGCTCGGCCCCGGCAGGCATGTGGCGCTCACGGCCGACCTCGGCCCCGCCGAGCGGTACAGGCGATGGCTGAAGGTCCTCAGAGGCCAGGTGCGCGCCGTCGTGGGCACCCGGGCCGCCATGTTCGCCCCCGTCGCGGAGCTCGGCCTGGTGGCCATCTGGGACGACGGCGACGACCTGCACGCCGAACGCCTGGCCCCCTACCCCCACGCCAGGGAGGTCCTCGGCCTGCGCGCCCACCGGACGGGCGCGGCCATGCTGATCGGCGGCTACGCGCGTACGGCCGAGGCCACCCAGCTCATCGCCGCGCGCTGGGCCAGGCCCATCGTGGCCGCGCGCACCACGATCAGGAGCCTGGCCCCGCGGGTGCGTCCCGCGGGTGAGGACGCCGAGCTGGCCAAGGACCAGGCGGCCCGGCAGGCGAGGCTGCCCAGCCTGGCCTGGCGGGCGCTGCGCCAGGGGCTGGAGAGCGGGCCGGTGCTGGTGCAGGTGCCCAGGCGCGGTTACCTCCCGGCGCTGGCCTGCCGGCACTGCCGCGCCCCGGCGCGCTGCGTCCTGCCGCCCACCAGGATCGCCCCGCACCTGGCCGCGCCGGTCACGGGGGGTCCGCAGGCGGCTCTCGGCGCGGCGGAGCCGGACGCCGGAGCTCTGGCCACCGCCACGGACGCGACGGGCGGGACGCCGGAAGGGCACGGGAGCGGCGAGTCGCTGTGCCACGGGCCGCTCGCGCTCAGGGCCGGGCACGCCGCCCCCTACTGCCGCTGGTGCGGCCGGGTGGACGCCGACTGGCGGTGCCCGTCCTGCGGCAGCCCCCGGTTGCGGGCGGTCGTCACCGGCGCCCGGCGCACCGCGGAAGAGCTGGGGCGGGCCTTCCCGTCGGTGCAGGTGCGCACCTCGGGCCGCGACGGGGTGCTGGCCAGTGTGCCCGCCGCGCGCGCCCTCGTGGTCGCCACGCCCGGCGCCGAGCCGGTGGCCGAGGGCGGCTACGCGGCCGCCGTGCTGCTCGACGGGTGGGCGCTGCTCGGCCGGGCCGACCTGCGGGCGGGGGAGGAGACGCTGCGCCGGTGGATGAACGCCGCCGCGCTGCTGCGGCCGTCGGCCGAGCTGGTGGTGCTCGGGGACGCCGGGCTGCCGTCCGTGCAGGCGCTGCTGCGGTGGGACCCGATCACGCACGCCGAGCGCGAACTGGGCGACCGGGCCGAGCTGGGGTTCCCGCCCGCCGTGCGGATGGCGACGCTGACGGGCTCGGCGAGCGCCGTCCGGCAGATGCTCGACGAGGTGCGCCTCCCGCCGGACGCCCAGGTGCTCGGCCCCGTCCCGGTCGACGAGTCGGGCCTGGAGCGGGCCATGATCCGGGTACGGCGCGGCGGCGGGGCGGCGTTGTCGGCCGCCCTCAAGGGGGCCAGTGGGGTACGTGCGGCGCGTAAGACACCAGATGTCGTGAGGGTGAGTGTCGACCCACTCGACCTGATTTAGACCGTTTCCCCGATTCGCTCATCTGTTGGTCAGCCGTTAGCGTGCCCCTGTGTCGATCGAATGGGTGAACCAGGCCATCGACGACCTGCGCGCATGGGGGCGCGCGCGGGAAGTCGAAGTGGACGCGGACGAGGTCCGCCTGCTCTGCGACTACGCCAGCGACTATCTCAACGTCAACGAACTGCGCGACTTCACGCCGGAGACCTTCGACGAGCTGCTGCTGTCCATCTACCCGCGCAAGGTGATCGCGCCGCCGGAGAGCGCGCCCGAGACCGTGGCGGCCGCCCGCACGCTGGTGGACTACCTCGGCGAGGCCGGCCACGCCAGCCCGGCCACCGTGGCCGGCATGCGCGCCCGGCTCGACGACATCGGCCCCCGCATGCCCGAGGCGCTGGCCGACCCGGCCAACTTCGGCATGGCCAAGAGCCTGTTCAGCTCGATCGGGCCCGAATCGCTCGAACAGGCGGTGCCGATCCCGTCCGGGGAGCTGCCCGACCTGGGCGAGGCGCCGTGCGACTGCCCGGGCTGCACCCCGCTGCCCGCCGTCCGGCTGGCCTCGGAGGAGGAGCTGACCGAGGCGCTGCGGACCGTTCCGAAGCTGGCCGGCGGCCCCCCACCGGGCGACGGCGAGCCGCTGGACGCCTGGGCCGCGACCGTGGCCCGGCTGCTGGAGGACGACACCGGCGGCGAGATCACCGGCCACGCCGAGCTCGACGAGGGCCTCTACGACCTGTTCGACATGCTCTACCGCCTCCAGGCGCCGGTGCCGCTCCAGGTAGTCGCCGACTACCTGGAGGAGGTCTCGGGCGAGGGCGGCATCGACGTGGCCGGGGCGCTCGACCGGCTGGCCGGGTGGGGCATGGTCCGCATCGACGGCGAGTCGGCCGAGCTGACGCCCCTGGCGGTCTGGGGCCTGCGCGAGCACTACCTCTCGCTCGGCCTCGACGCCCCCGTGGCCCCCGACCTGGGCGAGGCCGACGCGCGCGGCCTCATCGAGGGGCTGCTCGAAGGGCTGCCCGCCGAGCTGGCCGAGCAGGACATCTCCCGCTGGCTGTCCGGCCGCGCGCCGGGCGAGGCCGCCGCCGAGCTGCTGAGCGCCGCCTCCGGCGCGCCCGCCGTGGCCCGCGGCATCGCGATCACCATCGTCGACCGGCTGGGCGCCGAGGCCGAGCCGCAGGTGCGCGACCACCTCGACGACCAGGAGTTGCGCCCGCACGTCATACACTGGCTGGCCGCACGTGGTCTGGGCGCGCCGCCGCTCACCCAGGACGAACTGCTCTGGGTCAGCGTCGACATGCTCGCCCTGGCGATGCCGGCCGCGCGGGAGGATCCGGAGATCTTCGCCGAGAACATGGCGGCGTCCGGTCCGCCGGCCCATCTGATCGAGGAGATGTGGCGGGTCGACCACCCCGACGTCGTCGAGGTTCTGGAGCTGCTCGGACGCTCCATCCCCGACGACACGGTGGCCAAGGCGGCGCGCAAGGCGGCGTTCAAGGCGCGCTCCCGGGCCATCCGTTGAGTACGTCCTTGTGACTGCTGTGCAGTAAGTTTCCTGGGTGGCAAACAATGTCTTCGACCTCGCCGAGCTGCGCAAGCTGATCGATGAGCAGGCCGCCGTGCCTCCACGGCCACCTGAGGAGACCTCCGTGGAGCACGAGGCGCTGACCTTCCCGCCGGTCCTGCTGGCGAGCGACGCCGAGCTGGCCCGCGCGGTGCCCGCGGTGCCGCTCGTCGCCGACGCCATCCGCCTGACCGCCTGGACGGGCAGCCGCGAGGTGGGCGCCGACGGCATGCTGAGCGAGTCCGACGCCAGGGCCGCCGCCGAAGAGCTGGGGCTCCAGGAGTCGCGGCTGCGGCTGATCTGGATCGTCGCGGTCAACACCGGCCTGCTGCGCATCCTCGGCGGCCGGGCCTCCCGCGGCCCGCTGTCGATGCAGCTCACGGTCGAGGCCACGCTGGAGTTCTGGGACGGCGTGGTGATGGACGTCCTCGACCGCGCCGACGAGGGCCTGACCGGCTCCTCCGTGGTCGACGACCACCTGGCCGAGATGCTGGCCACGATCTACTCGGTGCGCTCCGGCGTCGCCGTGGGCAACCTGGCCAGGGGCATCCTGCAGTCGCACGAGGTCGCCTGCGCGCCGGGCCCGGTCGAGATGCGCAGGCTGGCCGCCGCGCTGCCGGCCGAGCTGCTGGAGGCGGTCTCGCTGCTGACGTACTGCGGGCTGGTGGAGCAGACCGAGGCCGGGCGCACGGCGCTCACGCCGCTCGGGGTCTGGGCCGTCCGGCGCGACCTGCTGCGCGAGGGCCACGACGCGCCCACCGCCGCCGAGGTGCAGGTCTTCGCCGACCTGTCGGCCGCCGAGCTGGTCGAGGCGCTGGTGAAGGGCACCGCCACGCAGAGCGCCGTGGCGGGCTGGCTGGAGCGGCGTCCCCCCGAGGAGGCCGCCCGCGAGCTGATCGAGATCGCCGCCTCCGGCACCGCCGGGCAGCGCGGCGCGGTCGGCGCGATCCTGGAGGAGCTCGGCCCCGAGGCCGAGCAGCCCGTGCGGCAGGCGCTCGACCACCCGCTCACCCGCCGCTACGCCGCCTCCTGGCTGCACATCCGCGACCTTGAGGCCCCGCCGCTGAGCCCCGAGGACCATACCTGGATCGCGGTCGACAACCTCGCCGCGCTCATGCACCTGTCCGGTCCGGCCGCCGGCCGCCTCGACATGCCCGAGCCGGGCGAAGACCTGATCAAGCTCGTCGGCGAGATGCCCGCGGTCGGCCACCCCGACACGCTGGCCGTGCTCGACATGCTCGCCGGCGCCCACGACGACCGGGCGGTGGCCAAGGCGGCGCGCAAGGCCGCGATGAAGGCCCGCTCCCTGCGCCACGACCGGCCGCCGGCCCACCGCCGGTAAACTGGGCTGATCCACGTTCGAGAACAGGAGTGAGCCCCTTGGCGATCCAGTCGATCCGGCTGTTCGGAGATCCGGTGCTGCGCACCCCGGCGGCCCCGGTCGTCGACTTCGACAAGGAGCTCCGCAAGCTGGTCAAGGACCTCACCGACACGATGATGGACGCCCCGGGCGCGGGCCTGGCGGCCCCGCAGATCGGCGTCGGCCTGCGGGTGTTCACCTACTACGTCGACGACCGGCTCGGCCACCTCATCAACCCCGACCTCGACCTGTCCGCCGACCTCGACGAGGAGGGCGAGGAGGGCTGCCTGTCCTTCCCCGGCCTGTCCTACCCGACGCCGCGCGCCGTCCGCGCCGTGGCCAAGGGCTTCGACATGCACGGCGAGCCGGTCACGCTGGAGGGCACCGACCTGATGGCCCGCTGCTTCCAGCACGAGACCGACCACCTCGACGGCATCCTGTTCATCGACCGCATGGATCCCAAGCAGCGCAAGCTGGCCATGAAGGCGATCCGCGAGGCCGAGTGGAGCGGCCTGTCCGCCCCCGTGATCAAGATGTCGCCGCACGCCACCGGCGGAAGGGCGCTCTGACGATGCGGCTGGTCTTCGCGGGCACACCCGAGACGGCGCTGCCGTCGCTGCGCATGCTGATCGACTCGCCGCGGCACGAGGTCGTGGCCGTCATCACCCGTCCCGACGCCCAGTCAGGGCGGGGGCGCAAGGTCCACCCCTCGCCGGTGGCCGAGCTCGCGGAGGAGGCCGGCATCGAGGTGCTGCGCCCGGCCAAGGTCGGCGACCCCGCCTTCCTCGACACGCTGCGCGCGCTGGAGCCCGACTGCTGCCCGGTGGTCGCCTACGGCGCGCTGTTGCCGCAGTCGGCCCTCGACGTGCCCCGCCACGGCTGGATCAACCTGCACTTCTCGGTCCTGCCCGCCTGGCGCGGCGCGGCGCCCGTGCAGCACGCGGTGCTGCACGGCGACGAGATCACCGGCGCGACGACGTTCCAGATCGTCAAGGAGCTCGACGCGGGCCCGGTCTACGGCGTCGTCACCGAGGAGATCCTGACCTCCGACACCAGCGGCTCCCTCCTCGAACGCCTGTCGGTCTCCGGCGCCGGCCTGCTGGCCGCCACGCTCGACGGCGTCGAGGACGGCGCGCTGGAGGCCCGTCCCCAGCCGCTCGACGGCGTGACGATCGCGCCCAAGATCAACGTCGCCGACGCGCGGGTCGACTGGTCCAAGCCCGCCATGCGGGTCGACCGCCTGATCCGCGCCTGCACCCCCGGGCCGGGAGCCTGGAGCGAGTTCAGGGGGCAGCGGGTGAAGCTCGGCCCGGCCAAGGTCGCCGTCCGGGCCGACCGGCTCGCGCCCGGCCGGATCCTGGCCACGAAGAGCCACGTGCTCGTCGGCACCGCCACCGACCCGGTCGAGCTGGGCGAGGTGCAGCCGCAGGGCAAGCGGGCGATGAGCGCGGTCGAGTGGGCGCGCGGCGTCCGGCTTGCGAGTGACGATGCCTTCGCGTGACCCCCGCCGGTCGCCGGCCGGATCCACGGGCACCAAGCCCCGCGGAGCCGGCGGTCCGCGCCGCCCCGCCCGCGACCACGCCCGCAACGCCGCCTTCGACCTCCTGCGGGCGGTCGACGAGCGCGACGCCTACGCCAACCTGCTCCTGCCGCGGCTGCTGCGCGAGCGCGACATCCGCGGGCGCGACGCGGCGCTGGCCACCGAGCTGGCCTACGGCACGCTGCGCGGCCTCGGCACCTACGACGCGATCATCGAGATGTGCAGCGACCGCGCGCCCGACCCGGCCGTGCGCGACGCCCTGCGGCTGGGGGCCCACCAGCTCCTGCGCATGCGCGTCCCGCCGCACGCCGCGGTCGGCACGACCGTCGATCTCGTACGCCTGCGCATCGGCCAGGGCGCGGCCAAGTTCGTCAACGCGGTGCTGCGCAAGATCGGCTCGCGCGAGCTGGAGGACTGGATCCCCATCGTCGCGCCCGACTCCGAGCAGGACCCGGTCGGCCATCTGGCCGTCGCCTACGGGCATCCCCGGTGGATCGTCTCGGCCTTCCGCGACGCGCTGGGCGGCGGCGGGGAGCTGGCCGACCTGCTCGACGCCGACAACGTCCGGCCGCTGGTGACGCTGGTCGCCCGGCCGGGGCGCAGCTCGGTGGCCGAGCTGGCCGAGTCCGGCGCCGCGCCCGGCCGCTACTCGCCGTACGCGGCCTACCTGCGCGAGGGCGATCCCGGGCAGATCGAGGCCGTGGCCGAGACGCGCGCGGCCGTCCAGGACGAAGCCAGCCAGCTCGTGGCGCTCGCCCTGACCCGCGTGCCGCTCGACGGCGAGGACGAGCTCTGGCTCGACATGTGCGCCGGTCCGGGCGGCAAGGCGGGCCTGCTCGACGCCGTCGCCACCTACGGCGACCTGGCGGGCCTCGACGGTGACGTGGCGCGTCTCGACGGCGAGCGCCGTCCGGGCGGCGGCGGTGCGGCGGGCGGCGGTTCCGTGGCGTTCCCCGGTGGGGCGCGGGTGCTGGCCGCCGACGTGCAGTACCACCGGGCGCGGCTGGTCTGGCAGACCACCAGGACGGCCTCGGTCGTCACCGCCGACGGCACCGAACCCGCCTGGCGGCCCGGGGTGTTCGACCGGGTCATGCTCGACGCCCCCTGCACGGGGCTGGGCGCGCTGCGGCGGCGTCCGGAGGCCCGGTGGCGACGCGACCCGGCCAGCATCGCCGAGCTGGGCGCGTTGCAGCGGCGGCTGCTCGGCACGGCCCTCGACGCCGTGCGCCCGGGTGGGGTGGTGGCGTACGTGACCTGCTCGCCGCACCTGGCCGAGACGCGCGTCGTGGTCGGCGACGTCATGGGCCGCAGGGGCGACGTGGAGCAGCTCGACGCGCGCGACTACCTGCCGGAGGTCGACGGGCTCGGCGACGGCCCGCACGCGCAGTTCTGGCCCCACCGCCATGGCACCGACGCCATGTTCCTGGCCCTCCTCCGCAAACGCCCCTGACTCCGCTAGTCTCTCGCCCGCGCCGTGCTGGGCGCCCGCCTGCCGGACGCCCGCCTGCCGGACGCACGCGTGCTGGGCGCACGTCCGCCCCTTGGTCGCGCGCCCGTGCGGTGGGCGCGGGTGAGGCGGTGGGAGGGGGAGTCGAGGGGGGACGGGCCGTTCAATAGACTGGCGCATCATGGCCGTACAGATCTCGCCCAGCATCCTCGCCGCCGACTTCGCGCGGCTGGCCGACGAGGCCGCCGCCGTGCCGAACGCCGACTGGCTGCACGTGGATGTCATGGACTACCACTTCGTGCCCAATCTCACCCTCGGGCTGCCCGTGGTGGAGTCCCTGCGCAAAGCCACCCAGACACCCCTCGACTGCCACCTCATGATCGCCGACCCCGACCGCTGGGCCCCCCAGTACGCCGAGGCCGGGGCGGGCAGCGTGACCATCCACGCGGAGGCGTCCAAGGCGCCGGTGCGTACGTTGCGCGAGATCCGGTCGCTCGGCGCCAGGGCGGGGCTCGCGCTCAACCCGGCCACGGCGGTGGAGCCGTTCGAGGGGCTGTTCGGTGAGATCGACATGCTGCTGCTGATGACGGTCGAGCCCGGGTTCGGCGGGCAGAAGTTCCTCGACATGGTGCTGCCGAAGGTGCGGGCGGCGCGGGCGATGATCGAGCGGCACGGCGGGTCGGTCTGGCTGCAGGTCGACGGCGGTGTGACGGCCGAGACGATCGAGCGCTGCGCGGAGGCGGGCGCCGACGTGTTCGTGGCCGGCAGCGCCGTCTACGGGGCCGACGACCCGGTGGCCGCCATCGACGCCCTCCGCGCCGCCGCCACCCGCTGACCGCCCACCCCTCAACCCCCGCCTGTCGTTCCGGGCGCTCGCTCACCGTTCCCCGGCACTCGTCCACCGTTCCCCGGCGCTCGCCTGCGGTTCCCTGGCGCTCGCCGACCGTTCGCCGCCACCCGCTCCACCCTTGCCCGTGTTCCCGCTGTCCCTTCCCGCCACGGGCGTGCCCCGCGCGCTCCCGTGACTCCTCCACCCCTCCATGAGGCGCGCACTACAGTCCTGCCGCCGCGCCTCGGTGTGCTGGGTGCGCGCCCACTGGGGTGCGGCTCACTGAAGGTGCGGTCCAGGGGAGTGCAGGCCCACTGAGGGTGCAGGCTCACCCGGGGTGCAGGCCCGCTCGGGTGCGGGCTCAGGGAAGCGCAGGTCCGCTCGGGTGCAAGCCCCCGGGGGTGTGGGGCTCACTGGGGTGTGGCCCTGCTGGAGGCGCGGGGCTGGGGGAGTGGGCCTGCTGGAGGCGGGGCTCGCTATGTGGCCCGCTGGAAGTTCGCCGCCTACTTGGAGCCGGGGTGGGTGGCGGGGCCGGTTTGGGCGGAGGCGGGGGTGGGGCCGGGTGGGGTGGTGAGCGGAGCGTGAGCGTGGGGGGAAGGGCCCGGGGACGGCTTCGGGCGGGCGGGAGCGTGCCCTCCGACGGAGCCGCCTCGACCACCCGCGTGAGATCAAAAGCCGCGACGTCGCGAAATATCAATCCCCAGCCTATTGATCAGTATGACGTGCGTCACTTTGAGATTGGGTTATTTTTTGTCAGGATTCTGTGACATACGCTGATCCGATAGCGCCGGTTACCGATCTTGGTAACGCGTATTTCCCCAGGTCAACCCCCATGTAGGACCATGACCGACGGCAGCCCCCCACCATGCTTAGTGACCTTACCGTTATGTCGAACTATTGCTGACTGTGATGTTTGGCTAGATATCCTGCGTTTTGATCGCCGTTCCGCGTCATGACTTTTCGCGGCGTAAGACGGTCTTTTTCCATTGCGGGGGTCTTCTCCTACCGGGGTTTCCGGGCCCTCGTTCAGTGCGAACGGAGGGTAATGGGCAAGTACCTGCTCCGCAGGTTGGCGATCAATCTGATCTTGGTCGCGATCGCGGCCAGCTTGGCTTACATGCTCGCCGCGACGACCATGAACCCCCGCGGCGCGTACGAAGGCCGCCAGCCTCCCGTCGCCGAGGAAGTCATCGACGCCACCCTCGACAGCTACAACCTCAACGACAAGACGCCCGTCCTGGAGCGCTACGCGACCTGGGCCAAGGGCGTCGTCACGGGTGACTTCGGCAAGACCTGGAACGGCGGTTCGGTCAACGACGAGATGGGCCGGCGGATCTTCGTCAGCCTCCGGCTGCTGCTGGTGGGCACGATCGTCGGGTTCGTCCTGGGAGTGGCGCTCGGCGCGCTGTCGGCGGTCAAGCAGTATCGGATAACCGACCGGGCGATCGGGGTCGGCTCGTTCGTGATCATGGCGGTGCCGGTGTTCGTGCTGGCCACGCTGCTCGCGATCGCCGCCTACAACCTCAACCGCGGGCTCGGCTTCACGCTGATCGAGTTCACCGGCGAGTACAACCCCAAGCTGTCCGGCTGGGACCAGTTCGCCAACAGGCTGAACCACCTGATCCTGCCGACCATCTCGCTCAGCCTGGGCTCGATCGCCTTCTACAGCCGCATCCAGCGCAACATGATGCTGGACGTGCTCGGCCAGGACTTCGTCCGCACCGCGATGGCCAAGGGCCTGCGGCGCAGGACGGCCCTGATCAAGCACGCGCTGCGCACCGCGCTGATCCCCGCGGCCACGTACTTCGCCTTCGCCTTCGGCACGATGCTCACCGGCGCCACCTTCACCGAGAAGATCTTCGCCTGGAACGGCATGGGCGCCTGGCTGGTCGACTCGATCAACCAGAACGACGTGAACTCGGTGGCCGCGGTCAGCATGTTCGCCTCCGTCTGCGTCCTGTTCGCCGGCTTCCTGTCGGACCTGCTGGTGGCGGCCCTCGACCCTCGAGTGCGGGTGAGCTAAGTGCGTTCCAAGGTTGTTCTCGGGCGGATGCTGCGCAACCGGCAGGCCCGCTACGGCTTCATCGCCCTCCTGCTGCTGGTGGCGCTGGCCTACATCGGCCCCTCCTTCGGCGCCTACGACTGGAGGGACAAGGACTTCCTCGCCTTCCTGTCGGGCCCCTCGTCCGACCACTGGTGGGGCACCACCTCGATCGGCCAGGACATGTACGCCGTCACCCTGCGCGGCATGCAGAAGTCGATCATCATCGGCCTGCTCGTGGCGCTCATCTCGACCGGCCTGGCCGCGATGGTCGGCGCCTTCGCCGGGTACTTCGGCGGCTGGGTGGACCGCGTCCTCATGTGGGGCGTCGACCTGCTCCTCGTGCTGCCCAGCTTCCTGATCATCGCGATCGCCTCGCCGCGCCTGCGCGGCGCCTCCTGGCTCTGGTTCGTGGTCCTGCTGGCGGCGTTCGCCTGGATGATCACCTCCAGGGTGGTGCGCAGCATGACGCTCTCGCTCCGTGAGCGCGAGTACGTGCAGGCGGCCGTCTACATGGGCATCCCCCGCTGGAAGATCATTTTCCGGCACATCGTGCCGAACCTGTCCTCCTTGCTGATCATCGACGCCACCCTCAACGTGAGTGGCGCGGTCATCGGCGAGGCCGCGCTGTCCTTCTTCGGCTTCGGCATCCAGCCGCCCGACGTCTCGCTCGGCACGCTGATCGCCGAGGGCTCCCGCAACGCCACCGGCTACCCCTGGCTGTTCGCCTTCCCCGCCGGGCTCCTGGTGCTGCTGGTCCTGAGCATCAACCTCATCGGAGACGGCCTGCGCGACGCACTCGACCCGGGGAGCAACTCATGAGCATCCTGGAGGTACGCGACCTCACCGTGACGTTCCCCGGCGGCATCGAGGCCGTGCGCGGCGTCAGCTACGACGTCGCCCGCGGCGAGGTCCTGGGCATCGTGGGCGAGTCCGGTTCGGGCAAGTCCGTCACGTCCCTGGCGATCATGGGCCTGCTGCCGCGCAACGCCCAGATCAGCGGCTCGGTCAAGCTCCACGGCCAGGAGCTGATCGGGATGAAGGAAGACGACCTGGTCAAGGTCCGCGGCAAGTCGATGAGCATGATCTTCCAGGATCCGCTGTCGGCCTTCACGCCCGTGTACACGATCGGCGACCAGATCTCCGAGGCGCTGCGCGTCCACCAGAAGCTGGGCAAGGACAAGGCCGCCAAGCGCGCCGTCGAGCTGCTCGACCTGGTCGGCATCCCGCACCCGGACGTCCGGGCCAAGGCGTTCCCGCACGAGTTCTCCGGCGGCATGCGCCAGCGCGCGATGATCGCGATGGCCATCGCCAACGACCCCGACCTGCTGATCTGCGACGAGCCGACCACCGCGCTCGACGTGACCATCCAGGCCCAGGTGCTGGAGGTGCTCAAGACCGCCCAGCGCGAGACGGGCGCCGGCATCGTCATGATCACGCACGACCTGGGCGTCGTCGCGGGCATGGCCGACCGGGTGCTGGTCATGTACGCCGGCAAGCCGGTCGAGCAGGGCAACGTCGACGACATCTACTACCGGCCGCGGATGCCGTACACGATGGGACTGCTCGCCTCGATCCCCAGGATCGACGGCGAGGAGGGGCCGCTGGTGCCGATCGAGGGCAACCCGCCCTCCCCGGCGGCGCTGCCGCCGGGCTGCCCGTTCGCGCCGCGCTGCCCGATGAAGATCGACTCGTGCGACGACGAGGAGCCCCCGCTCACCGACGTCGGCGGCGGCAGGCACGTCGCCTGCATCCGCTCCCGCGAGATCGAGTACAAGGGCCTGACCGGCACGGACGTGTTCCCGGTCCCGGTCATCCCGGTCAGCGAGGTGGTCCGCGTGCCGCGCGAGCAGCGCGCGACCGTGCTGGAGCTGGACAACCTCATCCGGCACTACCCGCTGATGAAGGGCGCGGTGTTCAAGCGCCGCGTCGGCACCGTGCACGCCGTGGACGGCATCAGCTTCGACATCGCCGAGGGCGAGACGCTGGCCCTGGTCGGCGAGTCGGGCTGCGGCAAGACCACGACCCTGCAGCAGATCATGCAGCTCGCCCCGCCGCAGAGCGGCCGGATCGTCGTGCTCGGCCAGGACAGCGCCAAGCTCGGCCCGTCCGGGCGCAAGGCGCTCAGGGGCGACCTGCAGATCGTCTTCCAGGACCCGATGGCGGCGCTCGACCCGCGCATGCCGGTCGGCGACATCATCGCCGAGCCGCTGCGCGCCCACGGGCGCAAGAACGTCAACCAGCGGGTCGCCGAGCTGCTCGAACTGGTGGGCCTGGCGCCCGAGTACGCCGAGCGCTACCCGCAGAGCTTCTCCGGCGGCCAGCGCCAGCGCATCGGCATCGCCCGCGCGCTGGCCCTGGAGCCCAAGCTGCTCGTCCTGGACGAGCCGGTCTCGGCACTGGACGTGTCCATCCAGGCCGGCGTCATCAACCTGCTGGACGAGCTGAAGAACACCCTGGGGCTGTCGTACCTGTTCGTGGCGCACGACCTGGCCGTGGTCCGGCATCTCGCCGACCGCGTCGCGGTCATGTACCTCGGCAGGATCGCCGAGATCGGCACGGTCGAGGAGGTCTACGAACGCCCCGCGCACCCCTACACGCAGGCGCTGCTGTCAGCGATCCCGCTGCCCGACCCCGACATGGAGCGCACGCGCAAGCGGATCCTGCTCGAAGGCGACCTGCCCAGCCCGGCCGACCCGCCATCGGGTTGCCGGTTCCGCACGCGCTGCCCCAAGTTCGCCCTCCTCACCGAGGCCGAACGCCGGCGCTGCGTGGACGAAGAGCCCTCGGTTGCCCGGCTCGCGACCGCCGTGGACCACGGCGCCGCCTGCCACTACGCGGAGGAAGTCGAGGTCATCACGGCCTCGGACGATCAGGAGGAAAAGTGAAGGTTCGTTACCGGGCGGCGGCGGGTATCGCCGTCCTCGCCATGGCCGCGGCGGCTTGTGGCGGTGGTGGCGGCGAGGCCAAGAAGCCGAGCGCCGAGCAGTCGCAGCAGGCTCAGCAGCAGATGTCGGAGCTGCCGGGCATCTCGATCAACCCCGTCCCGTACGAGCAGGTCAAGGACGGCGGCACGCTCACCCTGGCGGTCGGCCAGTGGCCGAGCCAGTGGAACGGCAACCACGTCGACGGCAACCAGCTGGACACGGCGGACATGCTCGACTCGCTGATGCCGATGTTGATGGTCGCCGACTCCCAGGCCAACTTCAAGGCGAACCCCGACTACCTCACCGACGTCAAGATGGACCTGTCGTCGGGCAAGCAGGTCGTCACCTACACGCTGAACGAGAAGGCCCAGTGGTCGGACGGCACGCCGATCACCTGGAAGGACCTCGAGGCGGCGTGGAAGGCCAACAGCGGCAAGAACAAGAAGTTCAAGCCGGCCTCCACCGACGGCTGGGACCGCATCGAGTCGGTCACCAAGGGTGACTCCGACAAGGTCGCCATCGTGACCTACGGCAAGAACTACCCCGAGTGGCAGGGCCAGTTCTCCCGTTCGCCGCACCTCTACCCGGCCTCCCACATGGAGACCCCGGAGAAGTACGAGAAGGACTACCTGCAGAAGATCCCGGTCACCGCCGGGCCCTTCAAGGTCGAGAGCATCAACGAGGGCACCAAGACCCTCACCGTGGTGCGCGACGACAAGTGGTGGGGCCGCAAGCCCAAGCTCGACAAGGTCATCTACCGGACCATCGAGACGCCCGCCGCGCAGGTGAACGCCTTCGCCAACGACGAGCTGGACGCGGTGGAGATCCCGCCGGGCAGCCCGGCCGACCTCAAGCGGGCCAAGGAAGTCCCGAACGTGGACATCCGCAAGTCGCTCAGCCCGAACTGGCGGCACATCACCGTCAACAACCAGAGCGAGTTCCTGAAGGACAAGTCGGTCCGCCAGGCCGTCGCGTACGCG
This sequence comes from Nonomuraea sp. NPDC049684, assembly GCF_044465345.1. NCBI lineage: Bacteria > Bacillati > Actinomycetota > Actinomycetes > Streptosporangiales > Streptosporangiaceae > Nonomuraea > Nonomuraea sp. NPDC049684. The sequence goes on from NZ_JBITLO010000003.1 coordinate 509,153, forward strand.
ATCAACCGTGACGTGATCACCCAGTCCGACCTCAAGGACATGGAGTGGCCGCTGCAGACGCTGGGCAACCACGTCTTCATGAACAACCACAAGGCGTACGTCGACAACTCCGGCGAGCTGGGCAAGTACAACCTGCCCAAGGCCAAGGAGCTGCTCGACGCGGCCGGCTGGAAGCAGGAGGGCGACGTCCGCAAGAAGGACGGCAAGGAGTTCTCGCTGAGCTTCGTCGTCCCGGCGGGCGTGCCGTACGCCAAGACCGAGGGCGAGCTCACCCAGGCCATGCTCAAGGAGGCCGGGATCAAGCTGACGATCCGCCCGGTCCCCGATGACAAGTTCTTCACCGACTACATCATCAAGGGCGACTTCGACCTGGTGCCGTTCTCCTGGATCGGCACGCCGCTGCCTCTCGGCGGCCTGCCGCAGATCTACAAGACCGGCTCCGAGTCGAACTTCCCCAAGGGCAGCGACCCGGCGCTGGACGCCGCGATCGACGCCGCCGTCGGTGAGATGGACCAGACCAAGGCCTACGAGCTGGCCAACGCCGCCGACAAGCTGATCTGGGACCAGGTGCACACCATCCCGCTGTACCAGCGTCCGGCCATCCAGGCGACCAAGAAGACGCTGGCCAACTTCGGCACCTTCGGGTACCAGGCCCGTGACTACACGGCGATCGGCTTCACCGGCTGATCTCCGTAGCCTCGACGAAAGCCCCCGGCCGGTTCCCGGCCGGGGGTTTTCGGCATGCTTCGCCACCTATCGGGGTAACTGTTCACTTATGGACGACGACTATGGGATCTTCGGCCCCGAGTCGGTGACCTGGCGGGTGATGGGGGAGCCGATCCAGCTCGTCGGCGGCTTCCGGGCGCTGCTGATGCAGGGGCTGCACCCCAGGGCGATGCGCGGCGTGCTGCAGAACTCGGCGCTGCTCGACCCGGCCGAGGCGTGGTCGCGCTTCCTGCGGACCAGCGAGTTCGTCCGGGTGCGCACGTACGGCACCCGCGCGGAGGTGGAGCGGGCCGGCCGCCGGGTGCGCAAGATCCACGCCACGCTGACCGCCCGCGACCCCGACACCGGCGAGACCTACCACCTCGACGACCCCGAAGCGCTGCGCTGGGTGCACGTCGGCGAGGTCGACTCCTACCTGACGGTGGCCCGCCGCGCCGGCGTGCGGCTGTCCGACGCCGACGCCGACCGGTTCGTCGCCGAGTGGCGGCGCGCCGCCGAGGTCGTGGGCCTGAGCGCGGAGGACGTGCCGGGCTCGGTGGCCGAGCTGCGCGGCTACATCGACGGCCGGCGTCCCGAACTGCGGCTGGTGCCCGAGGCGGCCCATCCGCTGCGGCTGTCGCTGCACACGCCGCTGCCCGGCGCGCTGTCCGCGCTGCGGCCCGCCGTGCCCGCGCTGACCGTGCTGGCGCTGGCCACGCTGCCGCGCTGGGCCCGCCGCCTGTACGGCCTGCCCGCCACGCCCGTCGGCGACCTGTGGGCCTCGGCCACGCTGCGCGCCCTGCACACCGGCATCGGCCTGGTCCCCGAGCAGGTCCGCTACGCGCCCTCGGCCCGCCGGGCGCGCAAGCTGATGGCCGCCTGAGCGAGCGCTTGTTCAAATAGCACGGGGGCGGTCGCGCTTTCCGTAATCGGCATGGCAAACTGGTACAAGAAGAGAGCTAGCGTGCTCCGGGGTCGGTGAAAGTCCGAACCGGCGGTTACAGTCCGCGACCCGGCCGATGCCATCGGCCGGTTGACCTGGTGAAATTCCAGGACCGACGGTTAAAGTCCGGATGGGAGGAAGCGCGCGAGGTGTCCGGCGTCCCAGCCGGGCGCCTGACGTGGTGCCGTGCCGGCACCCGAAAACCCCCGGGGCCCGCCGTGGCTTGAAGCTACTGGCGAGTAGGAGACCCGGGTGGACATCTCAGCCGCCGACGCCGCGCACATGGCGCGCGCCGTCGAGCTGGCCGCGCGCGGACATGGCGGCACCAGCCCCAACCCCGTCGTCGGCTGCGTCGTGCTGTCGGCCGCCGGGCAGGTCGCCGGCGAGGGCTTCCACGCGTACGCGGGCGGGCCGCACGCCGAGGTCGTGGCGCTGGCGCAGGCGGGCGAGCGGGCGCGCGGCGGCACGGCGTACGTGACGCTGGAGCCCTGCGACCACACCGGCCGCACCGGGCCGTGCAGCCGGGCGCTGCTCGACGCGGGCGTGGCCCGGGTGGTCGTCGCCGTGGCCGACCCCAACCCGAAGGCCGCCGGCGGCGCGGCGCGGCTGCGCGCGGCCGGGGTGAGCGTGACGCAGGGCGTGCTGGCCGAGGCGGCCGAGCGGGTCAACGAGGAATGGCTCACCTACGCCCGGCTCGGCAGGCCGCACGTGACCTGGAAGTTCGCCGCGACCCTCGACGGCAGGTCGGCCGCCGCCGACGGCACCAGCCAATGGATCACCTCGCCCCAGGCGCGGGCCGACGTGCACCGGCTGCGCGCCGCTTGCGACGCGATCGTGGCCGGGATCGGCACCGTGCTGGCCGACGACCCCCACCTCACCGTCCGCCTGCCGGAGAACGCCGGGGCGGACGCGGGGGAGGGCGACGCGGGGGCGCTGCTGGCCGGGAGCCCGCCGCTGGCCGGCCGGCCCCTGGGCGCCCGCCCGCCGCTGCGGGTCGTCGTGGACACCGAGGGCAGGACGCCGCCCGCGGCCCGCGTCCTCGACGACGAGGCCCCCACGCTGGTCGCCGTCGCCGACGACGCCGTGACGGAGCTCAAGACCGGCCTGCTGCGCCTGCCCCGGCACGCGGACGGCGGCCTCGACCTGCACGCCCTCCTGCGCGAGCTGGCCGCCCGCGAGGTGGTCGGCGTGTTCCTGGAAGGCGGCCCCACCCTCGCCGGCGCGTTCCTGCGGCAGGGCCTCATCGACCGCGTGATCGCCTACCTCGCCCCCGCCCTCCTCGGCGAGGGCAGGGCCGCGCTCGGCCCGGCGGGCGTCGGCACGATCAGCGGCGCCCACCGCCTCACCTTCGACGAGTTTTCCCCCATCGGGCCGGATCTGCGGCTGACCGCGCGGCCCGCTCCGCATCAAGGCAGGGAGAAGTGATGTTCACCGGAATCATCGAGGAGAAGGGCGAGGTCGTCGCCATCGAGCCGGCGGGCGGGCACGTCGGGGGCGGCGCCCGGCTGTCCGTACGCGGCCCGCTCGTCACCTCCGACGCCGCCCACGGGGACTCGATCGCCGTCAACGGCGTCTGCCTGACGGTCGTCGAGGTCAAGGACGACGTGTTCACCGTCGACGTCATCAGGGAGTCGCTCGACCGCAGCTCGCTCGGCGGCCTCACCGCGGGCTCGGCGGTCAACCTCGAACGGTCCGTACGCGCCGACCAGCGCCTCGGCGGCCACATCGTCCAGGGCCACGTCGACGGCACCGCCCGCCTGCTGTCCCGCGCCCCCGGCGAGAACTGGGACGACCTGCGCTTCTCCCTGCCCGGCCCGCTCAGCCGGTACGTGGCCGAGAAGGGCTCGATCGCCATCGACGGAATCAGCCTGACCGTCACGACGGTTGACGACGACAGCTTCGGCGTGAGCCTCATCCCGACCACGCTGAAGCTGACCACCATGGGCGACCGCCAGGTGGGCGACGTGGTGAACCTTGAGGTCGACGTGATCGCCAAGTATGTGGAGAGGCTGGTGGGCACCCGATGAGCTGGGTGGACGCATCGATTGACATCTTCGGTCTGCCGGTGAAGTGGACCGACCTGGTGGGCAACGTGTTCGCCCTCGCCACGGTGGCGTTCGCGATGCGCAAGTCCATGTGGACCTGGCCGGTGCAGTTCACCGGTTCGGTGCTGCTGTTCCTCGCCTCGATCAGCGCGCACGTCACCGGCAACGCGCTCAAGCAGGCCCTGTTCGCCGTGCTGGCCGTCTACGGGTGGTGGAAGTGGCGGCAGGGCACCCAGGAGCACGCCCTGTCCGTCCGGCCCGCCACGGGCGGCGAGCGGTGGCGGATGCTGGCGGCGCTCGCGGTGGGCACCGCGGTGGTGACGGTGCTGTTCAAGACGTTCGACCTGTCGTGGTACCCGGGCGCGCCGCCGGCCGTCGTGGCCTCCGACGCCTACATCTTCGTCGGCGGCGCAGTCGCCACCTGGGCGCAGGGCCGCGCGCTGGTCGACTTCTGGATCGTCTGGGTGCTGGTCGACCTGGTGGGCGTGCCGGTGGCGTTCAACTCCGGCCTCTACGTCTCCGGCGCCGTCTACGCCGTGTTCTTCGTCATGGTCCTCACGGGCTTCGCCAAGTGGCTGCGCGAGTACCGCGCCGCCCGTCCGGAAGTGGTGGCAGCGGCATGAGCGAGTTCAGGCTCGACCCGATCGAGCGGGCCGTCGAGGACATCCGCAACGGCCGTCCCGTCGTGGTCGTGGACGACGAGAACCGGGAGAACGAGGGCGACCTGATCTTCGCCGCCCAGAAGGCCACGCCGGAGCTGTGCACGTTCCTCATCCGGCACACCAGCGGCATGATCTGCGTGGCCATGGACGGCAAGGAGCTCGACCGGCTCGGGCTGCCGCTCATGGTGTCCCAGAACCGCGAGCGCATGCGCACGGCGTACACGATCACCGTGGACGCCCGCGACGGCGTCACCACCGGCATCTCCGCCGCCGACCGCGCCAGGACCATCCGCACCCTCGCCGACTCGGCCACCGAGCCCAACGAGCTGGTCCGGCCCGGCCACATCTTCCCGCTGCGCTACCGCGAGGGCGGCGTGCTGGCCCGGCGCGGCCACACCGAGGCGGCCGTCGACCTGGCCAGGCTCGCCGGGCTGTCGCCCGCCGGGGCGCTGGCCGAGGTGGTCAACGACGACGGCACCATGGCCCGGCTGCCGCAGCTTCGCCGCTTCGCCGACGAGCACGACCTGGCGCTGGTCTCCATCGAGCAGCTCGTCGACCACCGCCGCCGCGCCGAGAGCATGGTCACCAGGGTCGCCGAGACCCGGCTGCCCAACGCGTACGGCATGTGGCGGGCCTACGGCTACTCCAGCGCCCTCGACGGCGGCGAGCACGTCGCGCTCGTCTATGGAGACCTCGGCGGCGGCGAGAACATCCTGGTCAGGGCCCACTCCGAGTGCCTGACCGGCGACGTGTTCGGCTCGCTGCGCTGCGACTGCGGCGTGCAGCTCGACCACGCCATGGGCGCCATCGCGCGGGAGGGCCGGGGCGTCGTCGTCTACCTGCGCGGCCACGAGGGCCGGGGCATCGGCCTGCTGGCCAAGCTCCGGGCCTACAGCCTCCAGGACAACGGCAGCGACACCGTCGACGCCAACGTCGAGCTGGGGCTGCCGGTGGACGCCCGCGAGTTCTCCAACGCCGGGCAGATCCTGGCCGACCTCGGCGTGCGCTCGGTGCGGCTGCTCACCAACAACCCGGCCAAGCTCAAGGGCATGGACGGCTACGGCATCAAGGTGCTCGGCCGCGAGCCCATGCCCGTGGCCCTGAACCCGCACAACGAGCGGTACCTGGAGGCCAAGCGCGAGCGGCTCGGCCATGACATCTCCTCCAGCGTCCCGCACGAGATCTCGGAGGCGTCATGAGTGGAGAAGGCCGTCCCGGAGTGGCCGTGGTGGACGCGGCGGGCCTGGTCGTGGGCGTGGTGGCGGCGAGCTGGCACGCCAAGATCACCGACCAGCTCGTGGCGCGGGCCGTGCAGGCGTGCGACGACAGCGGCGCCACCGCGACCGTGGTCCGCGTGCCCGGCTCGCTGGAGATCCCCGTCGTGGCCCAGGCCCTGGCCCGGCGTTGTGACGCGGTGGTCGCCCTCGGCGCGGTCATCAAGGGCGAGACCGCCCATTTCGACTACGTCTGCGACTCGGTCACCAGCGGGCTGACCCGCGTCTCGCTCGACGAGGAGACGCCCGTCGGCAACGGCGTGCTCACCTGCGAGACGATGGACCAGGCGCTCGACCGCTCGGGGCTGCCGGGCAGCAAGGAGGACAAGGGCTACGAGTCGGCGCTGGCCGCCCTGGAGACCGCACTCCTCCTGAGGGACCTCCACTGACCTGCGGTAGGTTTCCCTCGTGCCCGAGCCCGTGACCCCGCCGCCCCTGCCCGTGACCTGGCGTCCCCGCCGGGGCCGGATCGTGCCCTACGCCTTCGCCCTGGTGGTGGTGGCGGGGGCGGTCCTCATGGCGATCTTCATCGCCGACCCGTTCAAGCTGCCCGACCGGGTGGCGATCGTGGGCTTCGGCCTGGCGGTGGCGTACGTGCTCCACCTGCTGGGCCGGGTCCGGGTGGAGGCCGACGACAAGGGCCTGACCGTCGTCAACGCCCTGCGCGTCCACCGCTACACCTGGCCCGAGGTCATCGACGTGACCCTCCTGGTGGGCGACCCGTGGCCGAAGATCGACTTCTCCGACGGCCGGACGATCGGCGCCATGGGCATCCAGGGCTCGGAGAAGGCCCGCGCCCGCCGGGCCACGGCCGAGCTGGCCGCGCTGATCCGCGAGCGCGGCGAGGCGTCCGAGTCCGGCGACTGAAACCCGATGACGAGGGCGAGCCGATATCGCCGGAGCGGGGTTGCGACGTAGCCTGAAGGCGTGCTGCGGCGGACAATCAGGGCAATGGACATCGAGTCGCCGGACAAGCTCATCGAGCTGCTCGACCGGCACGACTACCTGGCCGACCGGGGGCTGGCCACGGCCGCCTTCCTGGCGCTGCGGATGGGGCGGCCGCTGTTCCTGGAGGGAGAGGCGGGCGTCGGCAAGACCGAGCTGGCCAAGACCCTCGCGACGCTGCTCAAGGCCCCGCTGATCCGGTTGCAGTGCTACGAGGGCCTCGACGCCTCCCAGGCCCTGTACGACTGGGACTTCGCCCGCCAGCTCCTCCACCTCAAGGCCGCCGAGGCCGCCGGGATCACCGACGCGGCCCGGCTGGAGGGGGAGATCTACGACCGCCGCTTCCTGATCGCCCGTCCCCTGCTGAAGGCCGTGGAGACCCAGCCGAGCGTGCTGCTGGTGGACGAGATCGACCGGGCCGACGACGAGTTCGAGGCGTTCCTGCTCGAAGTGCTGTCCGACTTCACCGTCTCCATCCCCGAGCTGGGCACGATCAGGGCCGCCACGCCGCCGGTCGTCCTGGTGACCTCCAACCGCACCCGCGAGGTGCACGACGCGCTCAAGCGGCGCTGCCTCTACCACTGGCTGGAGCACCCGAGCTTCGACCGTGAGGTCGCGATCCTGCTGCGCCGCCTGCCCGGCTGCACCGAGGAGCTGGCCCTGCAGGTGGCGCGGGCGGCCGAGCGGCTGCGCGGGGCCGACCTGGTCAAGCCGCCGGGCGTGGCCGAGACCCTCGACTGGACCGAGGCGCTGCTGACGCTCGGGGCCAGGGAGCTCGACCCCGACCTGGCCGCGGCCACGCTGGGCGCCGCGCTGAAGTACCGCGAGGACGTCGCCGCCGTCCTGGGCGACGGGCTGCTGTCCGGTGGATGAGCCGGTCCGGACCGTGACGGGCTTCGTCAGGACGTTGCGCGCGGCGGGCGTGGACGCCGACCACGAGCGGACGCGGAGCCTGCTGCAGGCCCTCGGCCACCTCGACGCCGGGGACCGGGAGGCGTTCTACTGGGCCGGCCGGCTCACCCTGTGCGCCACGCCCGACGACCTGCCCCGCTACGACCGCTGCTTCGCCGCCTACTTCGGCGGACGGCGGGCGGCGGCGGCCCGTGCCGGGACGACCAGCGTCACCCGGCACCTGGCGGCCGGCGACGGCGAGGAGGCGGGACCGGGCGAGGACGCCGCCGCCCCGGCCACGGCCAGCCGCGCCGAGGTGCTGCGGCACCGGGACGTCGCCCGGCTCACCGAGGCCGAACGGGCCGAGGTGCACCGCATGCTGGCCCTGCTCGGCCGCGGCCGGGCCGCGCGCCGCTCCCGCCGCTTCGAGCGGGCCCACCGGGGCGGGCTGGACCGGCGCCGTACCGTGCGCGAGGCGCTGCGCACCGGCGAGGTGGCCCGGCTCCGCCGCCGCAGGCACACGACCAGGCCCCGGCAGGTGGTGCTGTTCGTGGACGTCAGCGGGTCGATGGCCCCCTACGCCGAGACCCTGCTGCGCTTCGCCCACGCGCTGGTCAGGAGCGAGCCGCGGGCCACGAGGGTCTACTCGGTCGGCACCCGGCTCACCGAGGTCACCGCCGAGCTGCGCCACCGCGACCCCGGCACGGCGCTGAACGCGGCGTCCGCGGCCATCCCCGACTGGAGCGGCGGGACCCGGCTCGGAGAGGAGTTCAAGGAGTACCTGACCCGGCACAGCGCCCGGGGGGCGATCGTGGTCATCGCCTCCGACGGCTGGGAACGCGGTGACCCCGCGCTGCTGGGCGCACAGCTCGCCAGGCTGGCCCGGCAGGCGTACCGGCTCATCTGGGTCAATCCGCACAAGGGATATGAGGATTACCAGCCGCTGACCGGAGGCATGCGGGCCGCCCTGCCGCATCTGGACGATCTGGTGGCCGGGCACAGCCTGGCCGCCTACGAGGAACTCAGCGAAAGGCTCGCCCATGCGTGACGTGCTCCCGGAGATCATGCGGTGGTGGAGGTCGGGGCTCAGGTTCGGGCTGGCGACCGTGGTGAGCACGTTCAGCAGCGCGCCACGCCCGCCGGGCGCGGCGATGGCGGTGCGCGGCGACGAGGTGGTGGGCAGCGTCTCGGGCGGGTGCGTCGAGGGGGCGGTCTTCGAGCTGGCCTCCGAGGCCGACGCGCCCGTCCTGCAGCGGTACGGCGTCAGCGACGACGACGCCTTCGCCGTCGGGCTGACCTGCGGCGGCATCATCGACATCCTGGTCGAGCCGGTCTCCATCGAGACCTTCCCGGAGCTGGGCGAGATCTTCGCCTCGGTCGAGGCGCACCAGCCGGTCGCGGTCGCCACCATCGTCGCCGGCCCCGGCCCGATCGGCGCCCGCCGGATCGTCTGGCCCGGCCGCTCGTCGGGCACCCTGGGCCTCGACCGCCTCGACGAGGCCGTGGACGACGACGCCCGCGGCATGCTCGCCCAGGGCCTGACCGGCATCAGGCACTACGGCGGGCACGGCGAGCGGCGGCTGGACGACCTGTCGGTGTTCGTCCAGTCGTTCGCGCCGCCGCCGCGCATGCTGGTCTTCGGCGCGATCGACTTCGCCGCGGCCGTCGCCAAGGTGGGCAAGTTCCTCGGCTACCACGTCACCGTCTGCGACGCCCGGCCGGTCTTCGCCACCGCCAAGCGGTTCCCCGAGGCCGACGAGGTGGTGGTCAAGTGGCCGCACGACTACCTGGCCTCGGTGCAGGTGGACGAGCGCACGGTGATCTGCGTGCTGACCCACGACCCCAAGTTCGACGTGCCGCTGCTGGAGGTGGCGCTGCGGACCGAGGCGGGCTACATCGGGGCCATGGGCTCGCGCCGTACGCACGAGGACCGGCTGGCCCGCCTGCGCGAGTCGGGGCTCACCGAGGCCGAGCTGGCCCGGCTGAGATCGCCCATCGGCCTCGACCTGGGCGCCCGCACGCCGGAGGAGACGGCCGTGTCGATCGCCGCCGAGCTGATCCAGCTCCGGTGGGGCGGCTCGGGCCGGCCCCTGTCGCAGACCGGCGGGCGCATCCACGGGGAGCCCGCGTGATCGCCGGGCTGCTGCTCGCCGCGGGGGAGGGCGCCCGGCTGGGCACGCCCAAGGCGCTCGTGGAGTTCGGCGGCGAACGGCTGGTCGACCGCGGGGTGCGCCTGCTGGCGGAGGGCGGCTGCCGTCCGGTGGTGGTCGTGCTGGGCGCGGCGACCGTGCAGGTGCGCGGGGCGGTCGGCGTGCGCAACCCGGACTGGCGCACCGGCATGGGCTCCTCGCTGCGGGCCGGGCTGGCCGCGCTGCCGCCGGAGGCGACGGCCGTGGTGGTCGCGCTGGTGGACCAGCCCCTCGTCCGGGCGGGCGCGGTGCGGGCGCTGGCCGCGTCGGGGGCCGGGCTGGCGGTGGCCACGTACGGCGGACGGCGGGGAAACCCGGTGCTGATCGCGCGCGAGCACTTCGCCGGGGTGGCGGAGCTGGCCGTGGGCGACGTGGGGGCGCGGGCGTTCATGAAGGCGCATCCCGGGCTGGTCACCGAGGTCGCCTGCGACGAGCACGGCGACCCGGCCGACATCGACACGCCGCAGGACCTGGAGCTGCTGGAAGGCCGCTAGAAACGCAACGAGGCGATCGCCGCGCGGTGGTCGCTGCCGGTGGCCGGGGCCACCCCCGCCTTGGTCGCCGTCATGCCCCTGAACAGGATGTGGTCGGGCCGGGTGATCGGGAACTCGGCCGGCCAGGTGAAGCCGAACCCGTCGCCGGCCACGCTCTGGGCGTCGGTCAGCGGCGGGGTCAGGCCGCGCATGCCGCGGTCGGTGGTGGCGGTGTTGAGGTCGCCGAGCAGCAGGACGCGCTTGCTGGGGTCGGCGTCGACGAGCCGGCGGGCGTGGGCCAGGGAGGCGTCGCGGGAGGCGGTGTGGCCGGGCCTGGCCGAGGCCAGGTGCATGACGTAGACGGTGACCTTGCCCTTGGGGGTGGTCACCACCGCGCGCAGCGCCCGCGGCCAGCCCATGCCGACGTCGAGGGGGCTGGTCTCGCTGATCGGGTAGCGGCTCCACAGGCCGACCGTGCTGACCGGGTAGTGGTAGCGGAACATCTTGTTGAGCTGCTTGGCCGCGGGGCCGCCGGGGGTCAGCTCCTGGGCGGCCAGCAGGTCGAGCTCTTCGGCGATGGCCTTGACCGCCTCACCGGAGGCGCTGTTGCGCACGCCGACGTTGACCGTGCCGACGGCCAGGTCGCTGGGGCCGCCGGGCGGCGCGGCCAGCAGCGTGGAGCCGAACATCGCCGCCCACACCAGGCCGGGCGCCAGCGCCGCGAGCGCGGCCGCCCTGGAACGCGCCAGCAGGGCGAGAAGCAGCAGCAGCGGCACCGCCACCCCCATCCAGGGGAGCAGGCTCTCCAGGACCGGGGTGAACCCGCCGAGCGACGGGATCAGCGAATGACCCGCCAGGGCCAGGGCGACCACTGCGGAGGCGATGACGACGACCCGGCTCAGCACCCGAACCAGGCTAGTGCTTCGCCGCGCGACACGCCGACACGCTAACCTGTTGACGTCGCAACGGAACAACATTCGGTTCATCGGGAGCCCGGCATGCGCATCGGTATGGCACTCAACTACTCGGGCGGTTTCAAGGAGACGGTCGCCGAGCTGGCCGACTACGAGAAGGCGGGCCTCGACATCGTCTTCGTGGCCGAGGCGTACAGCTTCGACGCGGTCAGCCAGATGGGGTACATCGCGGCGAAGACCGAGCGGGTGCAGATCGCCTCGGGCATCCTGCCGATCTACTCCCGTACGCCGACGTTGCTGGCCATGACCGCCGCGGGCATGGACTTCGTCTCCGACGGGCGCTTCACGCTGGGCATCGGCACGTCCGGGCCGCAGGTCATCGAGGGCTTCCACGGGGTGCCGTACACCGCGCCGATCGGGCGTACCAGGGAGGTCATCGAGATCTGCCGCAAGGTGTGGCGGCGCGAGCGGCTGGAGCACGCGGGCCGCAACTACCAGGTGCCGCTGCCCGCCGGGGAGGGCACCGGGCTGGGCAAGCCGCTGAAGATCATCAACCACCCGGTGCGCCCGCGCATCCCCATCGTGGTCGCGGCCATCGGCCCCAAGAACGTGGAGATGACCGCCGAGCTGGCCGAGGGCTGGGAGCCGATCTTCTACTACCCGGAGAAGGCCGCCGACGTGTGGGGCCCCTCGCTGGCCGCCGGCCGGGCGAAGCGCGACCCCGAGCTGGGCGAGCTCGACGTGATCGCCCAGGCGGCGCTGGCCGTCGGCGACGACGTGGCCGGGCTGCGCGACTTCGGCCGGGCGATGGCGGCCCTGTACATCGGCGGCATGGGCGCCAAGGGCAAGAACTTCTACAACGACCTGGCCCGGCGCTACGGCTACGAGAAGGAGGCCGAGCAGATCCAGGACCTCTACCTGGAGGGCAAGAAGGACGAGGCCGCCGCGCTGGTGCCCGCCGAGCTGCTGGAGAACATGTCGCTGATCGGCAGCGAGGGGTTCGTCCGCGACCGGATCGCGGCGCTGAAGGAGTCGGGGGTGACGACGCTCAACGTCGCGCCGCTCGGCCGTACCCACGAGGAGCGCGTCCGCCTGCTGGAGAAGGTCAAGGAGCTGGCCGGCTGATCGGACGGGCTCCGGGAGGGGTGTGACGCACGTCACAATGTCGAGCGGGAATATGCCCCGTTTCGCATGGTGTTGTACGTCCTCGTGAGGTTCTCTGTGGTCATCGTGCGGCTCGTCGAGCGTCTGCACGTGGATCTGTGCCGTCTGCACGGATCCCTCTGTCGCTGACCGGCGCGTCCCCCAGACTCCCCCCTTCCTCACCCGCATGCCCCCTTCGCTGTGGCATGCCTGACTTCCGGAGCCTTCCTCCCGTGAAGAGATTCACCTTCTCCCTTCAGCTTCTGCTCGGCCTCGTGGCCGGCGTCGCCCTGGGGTTCGTCGCCAAGATCTGGGACGTGGCCTGGCTGGCCGAGACGCTGACCCAGGTCGGCAAGATCTTCGTCCAGCTCCTCAAGCTGGCCGTGCCGCCGCTGGTGTTCACCGCCGTGCTGGTCAGCGTGGCCAACCTGCGCAACGTCAACGGCGCCGCCCGCCTGGCCACCAAGACCCTGCTGTGGTTCCTGATCACCGCGTTCGTCTCCGTGGCCTTCGCCATCGCGCTCGGCCTGATCATCAACCCCGGCCAGGGCGTCACCCTCGACACCGGCGCGGCCAAGGCCGTCGACACCGAGGGCGCCGGCACCTGGCTCGACTTCGTCACCGGCATCCTGCCCACCAACATCGTCACGGCCTTCACCGAGGTGAACGTCCTCCAGATCGTGTTCCTGGGGGTCGTCCTCGGCGCGGCGGCCCTGGCGGTGGGCGAGAAGGCCGAGCCGTTCCTCAACCTCAGCCGTTCGGTGCTCGAACTGGTGCAGAAGGCCCTGTGGTGGGTCATCCGCCTGGCCCCGATCGGCACCGCCGGCCTCATCGGCAAGGCCGTCTCCACGTACGGCTGGGACCTGCTGGCCCCGCTGGCCAAGTTCAGCGTCGGCGTGTACGTCGGCTGCTTCATCGTCCTGCTGGCCGTCTACCCGACGCTGCTCGCGGTCTGGGGCAAGGTCAACCCGATCACCTTCTTCCGCAACGCCTGGCCCGCCATCGAGCTGGCCTTCGTCTCCCGTTCCTCGGTCGGCACGCTGCCCCTGACCCAGCGCGTCACCGTCGAGCGCAACGGCGTGGACCGTGACTACGCCTCCTTCGCCGTGCCCTTCGGCGCCACCACCAAGATGGACGGCTGCGCCTCGGTCTACCCGGCCCTGGCCGCGATCTTCGTGGCCCAGGTGTTCGGCGTGCACCTCGGGGTGGGGGACTACCTGCTGATCGCGTTCGTCTCGGTCGTCGGCTCGGCCGCCACCGCCGGTCTGACCGGCGCGATCGTCATGCTGACGCTCACGCTGAGCACGCTGGGCCTGCCGCTGGAAGGCGTCGGCCTGCTGCTGGCGATCGACCCGATCCTCGACATGATCCGCACCGCGACCAACGTGGCCGGCCAGATGGTCGTCCCGGTCCTGGTGGCCCGCTCGGAGGGCCGTCTGGACGAGGCGGTCTTCAACGCGCCGCCGCAGCCGCTCGACGACGCCCCGGCAGCGCCCGCCCGCGCGCCGCGCGCGCCGGAGCCCGCGGCGGTCTGACCGGGATTCCGCTGAGGGCGGGTGGCCGTACGGCCGCCCGCCCTCAGTCGTAGGTGAGCAGGTCGCCGGGCTGACAGCCCAGGGCCTCGCACAGCCGGGTCAGCGTGGAGAAGCGGATGGCCTTGGCGTGGCCGTTCTTGAGGATCGACAGGTTGACGACGGCGATCTCGACCTGGTGCGACAGCTCGGTGAGCGGGGCCACGTCCCGGCGGACGATCTCCGAGACCCCGAGCGCGCACAGGCCCGCCACGAGCCCCGCGAGCGGCACGCCCGGCGCCGGGACGAACGCCGGACCCGGGGCGGTGAGCGCCCCGAGGCGGCCGAGGACGAGGCCGATGCTCAACAGGACCTCCAGCCGGTCGATCCACTTCATCGTGAATAACGAAAGTCGTCATGTCGAGGGACGGCCGGCGCGGCGTGACGGGGGCTGCGAAGTGTGGATCATGGGGCGGGGAGGGGCTGGGGGCCCTATGGTGGGTCGGAAATAGCCCACTTTTCGAGTTTTTGGCGGGGATATGTCCGACGCTACGCCTTCGATGGTCGCCGACCGGTACCGGCTTGACGAGCTCATCGGCAGCGGTCCGATGGGTGAGGTGTGGCGGGCCTACGACACCCGCGCCGACTGGGTCGTGGCCGTGAAGATCCTGGGCGCTGGAGCGGCCGGCGAGGCCGCCAGGGAGGCGCTGAAGCAGCACGCGCAGGCGGTGGCCAGGGTGATCCACCCCAACGTGGCCATGGTCCTCGACGTGGGCGACCAGGAGGGCGCCCCCTTCCTGGTGACCGAGTTCCTCACCGGGACCAGCGTGGGGGAGGACCTGGCGGCCGAGGGGCCCATGCCGATCGTCGAGGTGTGCGACCTGGTCGGCCAGGCGGCCGCCGGGCTGGACGCCGCGCACCGCGCCGGGGTGTTCCACGGGCAGATCGACTCCGGCAGCTTCCGGCGGGCGGCCAGCGGCGTGCTGAAGGTCGTCGGGTTCGGGCTGCCGGACGAGGAGCCGTCCCAGGCCGAACGCCGCTACCTGGCCCCTGAGCGGGCCTCCGGCCGTCCCGCCACGGCCGCCGCCGACCTGTACGCCCTCGGCGCCGTCTGCTACGAGCTCCTCTGCGGCCGCCCGCCCGCCGCCTCGGACCTCCCGGTAACCGGCATGCGCGCCACCCCGCCCCCCGCCCCCGGAACCCCGGCCGCCGGAACCCCCGGAACCGAGGGCCCGGAGACGGCGGCCCCCGCGGCCCCCGCAACTGCGGGTTCCGGGGGTGCCGGGCAGGGGGTCGTCCCGCCCAGTGCGATCCGGCCCGAGATCCCCGCCGAGCTGGACCGGCTCGTCCTCGCGATGCTCTCGCCCGACCCCGCCAGGCGGCCCTCGGGCGGCGAGCCCGTCCGCCGGGCCCTGGCCGCCATCGCCCGTCCCGGCGCGGCTCCCGGAGCGGCCCCCGCGAACGCCGCCGCCGCGAACCCCGCCGGCGCCCCGGCGGGCCGGCCGGGCGACACCCAGGTCTACGACTTCAACGGCGTCCCGCGGGCCGGTGACACCGCCGTCTACGAGTCCGCCGAGCTCGACCAGGCGCCGCCGCGTACCGGGAACAAGCTGCTGCTCCAGATGGGGATCGCCGTCGCCGTCATCGCGGTGGTGGCCGTCGCCATGGTGATGTGGGTCGGCTCGCGCAAGGAGACGCCGGTGGCCGAGCCGAGCGCGAGCACGCCCCCCACGCCCGTCCTGTCGCCGGACGTCACGCCGACCACCAGCCCGACCCCCGAGCCGCCCGAGGTCACTCCCACCGACCTCACCCCGGGCGACGACTCCACCAGCCTGGTCCAGACGGTCGGCCCCAAGGCGACCCTGGGCTCCGGGCAGACCCCGGCGGGCGGCTGGGACCACTGGCTGGTGAAGTTCGACGAGGCGGTGACGGCCCAGGAGGACATCGGCGACATCGACCCCCATGTCGCCGAGAAGGTCCACGACAAGCTCAGGAAGGCCGCCAAGAAGCTCCAGGACGGCCATTTCGAGCCCGCCCGCGGCCAGATCGCCGGCGTCTACCGGGACCTGCGCAACGCCCAGGTGAAGGGCGAGGTCCCCCTGTCCGGCCCGCTCGCCTCCTTCCTGGACGACTTCGCCCTCTCCTGACCGGGACGGGGGCGGCCCGGCCGGGATGGGGGAGGGGCCGGGGCGCGCGTACATTGGCGGGATGACCATCGACCACGCCGCGCGCCGGGCACGCCTGGCCGCGGCGCTGCCCGCCCGCGAGGTCCCCGCGCTCCTCGTCACCTCCCCCGTCAACGTCCGCTACCTCACCGGGCTGGTCAGCTCGAACGCGGCCGTCCTGGTCAGGGCCGACGGGTCGGCGCTGCTGGCGACCGACAACCGCTACATCGACAAGACCCGCGCCCTCGACGTGCCCGCGGTCGAGGCTCCCGACGTGGCCGGCCGGCTGGCCGCGCCGGGCGTGGGCATCGAGGCCGCCGCCATGACCGTGGCGACCTTCCGCCGCCTGGAGGCCGGCCTCAAGGAGGGCGGGGGCGAGGGCGGGGGCCTGGTGCCGCTCGGCCCGCTGGTCGAGGAGCTGCGCGCGGTCAAGGACGAGGCGGAGCTGGAGCTCATCCGCACCGCCTGCGCCCTGACCGACCAGGCCTTCGCCGACGTGCTCCCGCTGATCGCGCCGGGCCTCACCGAGCGCGCCCTGGCCCGCCTGCTCGACAACCGCATGACCGAGCTGGGCGCCGACAAGCCGGCGTTCGACACGATCGTCGCCGCCGGCGAGAACGGCGCGATCCCGCACCACGCCCCCACCGACCGCGAGCTGCGCGCCGGCGACCTGGTCACGATGGACTTCGGCGCCCGGTACCACGGCTACCACGCCGACATGACCAGGACGGTCTGCCTGGGCCCGCCCGCCGCCTGGCAGCGCGACCTGTACGACCTGGTCAGGCGCGCCCAGCGGGCCGGCCGGCACGCCCTGGCCCCGGGGGCCGCGGCCAAGTACGTCGACGCCGCCGCCCGCGGCCTGATCGAGGCGGCGGGCCACGGCGAGCACTTCCGGCACGGCCTGGGCCACGGCGTCGGCCTGGAGATCCACGAGGACCCGTTCCTGGGCCCCTCCAGGACCGGTAGACTAGAGGATCGAGTTCCGATCACCGTCGAGCCTGGGATCTACCTCCCCGAGCGGGGCGGGGTTCGCATCGAGGACACCCTCGTGACCCGTGAGGGCGGGCCGGAACTTTTCACCAAGACGACCAAGGAGCTGCTCGTCCTTTAGAGCGGCCACACGCGGGAGAGAACGAGTGGCGACGACCAACGACCTCAAGAACGGCATGGTGCTGAAGCTCGAGGGCGGTGAGCTCTGGAGCGTTGTCGAGTTCCAGCACGTCAAGCCGGGCAAGGGCGGCGCGTTCGTGCGCACCAAGCTCAAGAACGTCCTCTCCGGCAAGGTCGTCGACAAGACCTTCAACGCCGGCGTGAAGGTCGACGTGGCCAACGTCGACAAGCGCGAGATGCAGTACTCCTACAAGGACGGCGACGACTTCGTCTTCATGGACACCGAGACCTACGACATGGTCAACGTGCCCGCCCGCACCGTCGGCACCGCCGCCAACTACATGCTGGAGAACACCCTCGCCACGATCGCCTTCAACGAGGGCTCGGCGCTCTACGTCGACCTGCCCGCCGCCGTCGAGCTGCTGATCTCCAACACCGAGCCCGGCCTGCAGGGCGACCGCTCCACCGGCGGCACCAAGCCCGCCACGCTGGAGACCGGCGCCGAGATCAAGGTGCCGCTGTTCATCACCACCGGCGAGAAGGTCAAGGTCGACACCCGCAGCGGCGAATACCTCGGCCGGGCCTGAGGTGTCTGCACGCGGCAAAGCACGCAGGCGCGCCCTTGACATCCTCTTCGAGGCCGAGCTGCGCTCGGAGGATCCGCTGCGGATCCTCGCCGAGCGCGTCGAGCGGCAGGAGCCGCCGGTCAACGAGTACACCTCGGCCATCGTCGAGGGCGTGGCCCGCCACCACGCCCGCATCGACGAGCTGATCACCACCTACTCCGAGGGCTGGACACTCGACCGCATGCCCGCCGTCGACCGCAACCTGCTGCGCGGCGGCACGTACGAGCTGCTGTGGATGCCCGACGTGCCGGAGGGCGTGGTCATCAGCGAGTGGGTGCACCTGGCGGGCGAGCTGTCGACCGACGAGTCGCCGCAGTTCATCAACGGGCTGCTGGCCCGGTTCAAGCAACTCAAGCCAAGCCTCACCCTTTAGACAAAGGCCGCGAAGGCCGTTTCGGGGTACGTTCCACTCAGACGGTCCGTACGGCTCGCGAAGAGGCGGCGGAAGGCACGCCGCGCGGCCTTCCGATGCGGTCCCCGGCCTGGCCGCGGGGCCGCGAGCCCTGAGCCGTGAGCCGGTCCGGGGAAGTGGCGCGTCACCAGCCGCGACGCGCCCTTTTCCGGCCTTGTCCGGCTTTCTGTGTGAGCATCGGTCCCATGGTGACCGAAGACGAGGTGCGCGCCCTGGCCCTGGCGCTCCCCGAGACCGCCGAGAAACCCATGTACGGCACGCCCGCCTTCTACGTGCGCGGCCGGTGGTTCGCCCGGATCACGCAGGAGGACGGCGTGCTCGCGGTGCCGGTGGGCGGCGTGGAGCTCAAGCACGAGCTGATCGCCGCCGTCCCCGGCACGTTCTTCTCCACGCCCCACTACGACGGGCACGCCGTGGTGCTGGTGCGCCTGGCGGCCGTGGCGGCCGGCGAGCTGGCCGAGCTGCTGACCGACGCCTGGCGGCTGCGGGCGCCCAAGAGGGTGGCGGCGGCCTTCGACGGTTAGGGTCCGGCCTGCGGGCGAGGGCGCGTACGGCGTAGGCTGGGCCCGTCCGCACAGGGCGAGGGCCGCCCGCGGAGGAGAGAGAGGCGAGCCGACGTTGCGAGCAGAAGGCGTCACCACGAAGACCCCGGCGGTGCGCACCGCCGTCGTGTGGGGCGCGTTGCGGTCGGTGCTGGCCGAGCGTGCCGAGGCCGTCGGCCGGGCCGCGCTCGACATCGTCGACGCCGGCGGGGGCACCGGCGGGTTCGCCGTGCCGCTGGCCGAGCTCGGCCACACCGTCACCGTCGTCGACCCCAGCCCCGACTCGCTGGCCGCGCTGGAGCGCCGGGCCAAGGAGAAGGGCGTGGGCGTGCGCGGCCTGCAGGGCGACACCGCCGACCTCGGCGACCTGCTCGACCGCGACAGCGCCGACCTGGTCCTGTGCCACAGCGTCCTGGAGTACGTCGACGACCCCACCGGCGCGCTGGCCGCCGTCGCCGGGCTGCTGCGCCCGGGTGGCGCCGTCAGCGTGCTGGCCGCCAACCCCGTGGCCAGCGCGATCCACCGGGCGCTGGCCGGGCAGTTCGACGAGGCCAGGGCCGTGCTGGCCGACCCGCGCGGCACGTGGGGCGACCGCGACCCCACGCCGCGGCGCTTCACCGCCGAGACCCTGGCGCAGCTGCTGACCGCCACGGGCTTCACCGTCGGCGCGGTCCACGGCGTGCGGGTCTTCGCCGACCTGGTGCCCAGCCGGCTCGTCGACGGCGAGCCCGGCGCGGCCGAGGCGCTCGCGGCGCTGGAGCAGGCCGCCGCCGTCCACCCCGTGCTGCGGGACGTCGCGACCCAGGTGCACGTCCTCGGTCACCGGCCCTAGTCTGGAACGTCTGTTCGGATAGACTCGCAGGCGTGTCCCGCAAGCAGATCACAGGCATCGGCCCCGCGCCGCGGACCGGGGTCGATGACAGCGGCTGCCCGATTCTCCACGTCGACATGGACGCCTTCTTCGCCAGCGTCGAGCTGCTGGAGCGGCCGGAGCTGCGGGGCCGTCCGGTGATCGTCGGCTCGCCGGCCGGGCGCGGCGTCGTGCTCAGCGCCACCTACGAGGCCAGGGCGTTCGGCGTCCACTCGGCGATGCCGATGAGCAGGGCGCGCCGGCTGTGCCCGCAGGCCACGATCATCCCGCCCAGCCACGGCAAGTACTCCGAGGTCTCCAAGGGCGTCATGGAGATCTTCCACTCGATCACCCCGCTGGTCGAGCCGATCGCCTCCGACGAGGCGTTCCTCGACGTCGGCGGCGCCCGGCGGCGGCTCGGCCCGCCCGCGGCGATCGCCGCCATGATCAGGGAGCAGGTCCTCGACCGCTACGGCATCACCTGCTCGGTCGGGGTGGCCTCCAGCAAATTCGTGGCAAAGCTGGCCTCCAAGCAGTGCAAGCCCGACGGGCTGCTGGTGGTGCCAGAAGGGCAGGTGGTCGACTTCCTCCACCCGCTGCCGGTCTCGGCGTTGTGGGGCGTGGGGGAGCGCACCGAGCAGTCCCTCGTACGGCTCGGCATCCGCACGGTCGGCGACCTGGCCAGGGTGCCCCTGGGCACGCTCCAGCGCGAGCTCGGGCAGGCCGTCGGCGGCCACCTGGCGACGCTGGCCTGGGGGCGCGACGAGCGTCCGGTGACCGCGCACGTGCCCGACAAGAGCATCGGCAACGAGGAGACCTTCGCGGCCGACGTCGACGACCCCGAGGTGATCCGGCGCGAGCTGCTGCGCCTGGCCGAGCGCGTGGCGGCCCGGATGCGTAAGGGCGGCCACGTGGGCAGAACTGTAAGTGTGAAGCTGCGCCGGGCCGATTTCACCACGATCACCAGGTCGCGCACCCTGCGGGAGCCGACCGACGTGGCCCAGGTGATCTACGCGACCGCCTGCGAGCTGTTCGAGGCCGCCGGTCTCCAGCGGGTGCGCCTGCGCCTGGTCGGGGTCCGGATGGAGAACCTCCGCCCGGCCGGCGAGGCCACCCATCAGCTCGGTCTGGGCGAGCGCGAGACCGGCTGGCGCGAGGCCGAACAGGCGATGGACAAGGCGATCCGGAGATTTGGCCCCGATGCGGTGCTCCCAGCGTCGCTGGTACGTGGCAAGCTTGATGAAATAGAGACATGACGCCCATGTCCTACTTGATCGGTCAGTCGGGTAGGAGAAGGATGTCGCGATTTTGGGGGAAGGGGTGCGAGATGGTCCACAATGGAGCCATGACGTCACCTCCGGTTTGGTCTGCGTTGGACGTTTGCTTTCGCCTACGTCTACAGCCTCGTATTCTGGGGATAACCGACCGCGAGGTTCGGACACCCCGTGTCGTCCGTTGCCGTCTTCCCCGTCCTGGGGCTGTCCTTGGGAGGCGCCGTGCCGCTCTCTGAGCACGAGCAGCGCTTGCTCGACCAGATCGAGCAGGCCCTCTACGCCGAGGACCCGAAGTGGGCCAACACCGTAAGGATCAGTGACCCGCGCAGCCATTACAAGCGTCGCCTGATCAAAGCCTCCATCGGCTTTGCGCTCGGCGTCGTGATCATGATGGTCGGCGTGGTCATGAGTCAGATCCCGCTCGGCGTCGGCGGTTTCGTGGTCATGCTCGCCGCGTGTCTGTGGGGTCTGTCCAGCTGGAAGCGCATGAACGGGTTCGGCGACTCGCCGCCGGCCCCGGGCGCGGGCGGCGCGGGCAGGCAGACCAGGCGCGCCAACCGGGGCACCTTCATGGAGCGCATGGAGGAGCGCTGGCGCCGTCGTCACGACGAGCGCTGACCTCCTCGCGGCTCCTCGCCGGCCCCGGACCTTCCGCCATACGCGAACGTGCGGCCGTTCCCCTTCCGGGGAGCGACCGCACGCTCGGTCCTGGGCGGCTCAGGCGCTCTTGTGCGCCGCCGTCCGCCGCAGCCTGATGTTCTCCAGCAGGTCGAAGCCGTCCAGCAGGCGCTCGCCCAGCGCCCGCAGCCGCCGCAGCGTCGAGGGCGGCAGCAGCACCGCCCGCACCCGCCTTCCCCGCGACACCGTCGCCGCCAGGGCCTGCCGCACCTTGCGCAGGTCCTTTCTCATGGGCCCGATCGTGCCCGGGTCCCTGGCGAACAGCACCCGCTCGACCGTCGTCGCGATGGCCGTCATGGCGGCCGCCGACTCGGCGTCGAACTCGTACTGCTGGCTCAGCCGCCGGGCCAGGGCCCGCGGGGTCTCGCTGGCGCCGCGGGTCATGCCGTAGTCGCACAGCACGTCGTCCAGCTCGGCCCACACGGCCGCGATCGACGGGTGGTGGGCGGTCGCGATCCTGGCCGTCAGGTCGTCGGCCGGTTGCGAGACCTTCCAGCCCAGCGCGCGCACCCGCCGGTTCCTGGTGAGCAGCCGCAGCGCCGCCGGGACCAGCAGGAGCAGCAGCAGCGCGCCCGCGCCGATGCCGAGCTTGCCGATCAGCGGCATCGAGTCGTCCGGCGGCAGGCCGCCCGTGGCGATCAGGCCCTCACGGTCGAGCTCGCGCGGGTTGCGCCGGGTCGAGGGGTTGATCGGGTCGTCGGCGCCGGACTCGGTCGCGCCGCTGCTCGGCGAGGTGGACGGCGTCGTCGAAGGCGCCGGCGGGACCGTGTAGTCCGGCACCCGCGCGCTGCCCTGCCCCAGCGACCCGGCCGGCGTCGGCTCGAACGGCAGCCAGCCCACGCCCTCGAAGTACAGCTCGGGCCAGGAGTGCGAGTCGCCGGTCGTGACCGTCCAGTTGTCGCCGACCTTCGTGCCGCCGGTGTAGCCGATCGCCACCCGCGACGGGATGCCGACGATCCTGGCCAGCACCGCCATCGAGGCCGCGAACTGCTCGCAGTAACCCGTGCGGTCGCGCAGCAGGAAGTCGCGCAGCGCGGAGTTGCCGTGGCCCTGCGTGCGCAGGTCGTAGCGGAAGTCGCCGTCCTTGGTGAAGAACTGCTGGAGCTTCACCGCCGCCTCGTAGTTGGAGTTGGTCTGCGCCGTCAGCGAGCGCGCCAGCCGGACGATCTCCGGCGGCAGGTTGTCCGGCAGCTTCAGGTAGCGCCGGTCCACGCTCGGCTGGACGCCCTCCAGCGACTCCAGCAGCTCCGGCGTGGCGGCCGGCTCGCTGGTGGCGACCTCGTACTCCAGGCCGGCCGCCTCGTCGGGGATGGAGAAGACCATCAGCGTGCCCACGTCGGCGCGCCAGTCGCCGTCCACCCGGATCTGCCGCGGCGGGTACGGCAGCGGCAGGAACTGCAGCCGCTCGATCTCGTCGCTCATCCGGATCTTGGTGACGACGTTGCTGACCTTCGTGCTCGCGCTCAGCCCCGGCGGCGGCGGCAGCGGGCCGTTCTCCGTCCTGTTGTCCGGCGAGCCCTTCGGCTCGGTCATGCCGAACTGCTGGCCGTCGAAGGTGTCCAGCGCGTAGATCCGCAGGTACCTGGGCTTGTTGTCGTTGTTGTTGTAGGTGAGCACCACGCGCCGCTCGGGCAGTTCGAGCTGCCCCCGCAGGCTCGCGATCGGGCTCGCGATGCTGATCGAGTTGCCCTTGCCGCCGCCCCGGCCGCCCACGCCGAACTGGAAGAAGGAGACCGGCTCCATCACCGGCAGCGCGGCGGGCAGCAGCACGGCCAGCGCGATGGCGGCGAACCCGATGCGCTTGCCCGACAGCCGCAGCCCGCTGGTGTCGGCCCTGGCCCCGCCGGTGTCCGGACGCGGCCCGGTCGCCGCCCTGGTCCGGCGGACGAGCACCGCCCGTCCCCAGTGGCCCACCCGCTCGCGCCCGTCGGCGATCAGCAGGCTGACGAAGCCGAGCGCGGCGATGATGAAGGCGGGCCAGCTGATCGGCTCGGCCAGGATCGTCGCCGGGACCGTGGCCAGCGCCAGCAGCGGCAGCCCGGCCAGCGCCGCCCGCCGCAGCCGCGCGGCGAGCAGGTCCACGGCGATCGCGATGACGCCCACGCCGCCCGCGGTCAGCAGCGTGATGCCGTCCGTGGACGGCACGGGCGCGGCGTAGCGCTGGATGTCGGCCCAGCCGACCCCGAGCAGCCGGCCCAGCTCCCACACCGACTCCTTGGTCGGGATGACCAGCGCCCACGCCTTGCCGGAGGCGAAGACCACGGTCAGGAAGATCCCTAACGCGGCCAGCCCGGCCAGCGGCGCGGCCCAGGCCGGCAGCGACAGGCGGGAGCCGACCAGCCCGGCGGCCATCACGGCCAGCACCGCGCCGAGCGACGTCCAGAACCAGGCGCCGCCCTGGAAGAGCGGATAGAGCAGGATCGCCGCGGCGAACGCGGCCACACCCGAGGCGGCCGTCAGCCTCATGCCGCACCTCCCGTGGGGTTGAGCGCGTACCTGCCGCGGTTGGCGGCGTCCGGCCAGACCGAGGCGATGGAGGTGCCGGCGGGCAGGCGGACGATCCGCCACCCGTAACCGGCCAGGACGCCCTGCACGGCGTCGAAGTTCTCGTGCGAGCCCCGGCCGGCGCCCTCCCAGGTGCCGGCGTCGAGCAGGACCGCGACACCGGTGACGCCGCTGTGCCGCAGCCTGGCCAGCTCCCTGGCCTCCTCCGGGTCGAGCGCGCCGAGCACGGCCACGATCAGTCCGTCGCCGCCGCCCTGGCGCAGGGCCGAGACGCCCATCTCCAGCGAGCGGGCCGAGCTGTGCCGCACCACGGCGAGCGTGTCCAGCAGCGAGTAGCTGAGCCCCTGGTCGGTCAGGTGCTCGGCGCCCTGGTCGGTCACCAGCCGCAGGCCCAGGCCCTCGTGGGCGAGGTGCACGCCGATCGAGGCGGCGGCCGAGACCGCCACCTCGAAGGAGGAGCGCGGGCCCTCGCCGCGGTGGGCGTGCCTGCGGGTGTCCAGCAGGAGCGCGCCGCGGCTCTGCCACTGCTGCTCCTCGCGGCGCACCATCAGCTCGCCGTGCCGGGCGGTCGAGCGCCAGTGCACCCGGCGCAGGTCGTCGCCCTGCCGGTACTCGCGCGGCGCCACGTCGTCGTCCCCGGCCGCGGCCACGCTCCTGGTGCGGCTGTCGCCGCCGCCCGTCCACTCGCCCGACAGCCGTACGTGCGGCAGCGCCACCACCTGCGGCGTCACCACCAGCGTGTCGCTGATCGTGAACGCCCGCGTCAGCTCCACCAGCCCGAACGGGTCGGCGATGCGCACCGACAGCGGCCCGATCGTGTACCTGCCGCGCAGGTCGGACCGGACCCGGTAGTCGATCTCACGCACGCCCTTGGACTCGACCCGGTCGAGCACGAACCGCGGCCGCACGCCCAGCGCGTACGGCACGGTGTCCTCGATCAGCAGCAGCCCGGTCGGCAGCCGGGTCACGTTCTCCAGGCGCAGCGTCACCGTGGCCTCCCCGCCCACCTCCGCCCGGGGCGGGTCCAGCCTCCGCGCGCAGCTCAGCCGGTACCTGGTACGTGCCACCACCAGCGCGGCCAGCAGCGGCAGCGCCGTGACCAGCACGCCGATCCTGAACAGGTCGTTCTCACCCAGGATCAGCGCCATCAGCAGCGCCGCGATCCCCGAGGCCAGGAACGACCTGCCGCGGGAGGTCAGCGCCCGCAGTCCGGCCCTCACGACGCTCGCGTCTCCGGCACCGGCACGCGCCTGACGAGGTCGGTCACCACCTGCTCGGGCAGCCGGCGCTGGCCCTGGGCCTCGACGCTGGGCAGCAGCCGGTGCGCCAGCACGGGCACGGCCAGGTCCTGCAGGTCGTCGGGGATGACGTAGTCGCGTCCGGCCAGCGCCGCGTGCGCCCTGGCCGCGCGGACGAGCTGCAGCGTGGACCGGGGTGAGGCGCCCAGCCGCAGGTCGGGGGAGTGACGGGTGGCCACGACGAGGTCGATGGCGTACTTCTTGACCGGCTGCGAGACGTACACGCCGCGCACGGCCTCGATCAGCGCGCGCACCTCTGCGGTCGTGGCGACCGGCTCCAGCTTGTCCAGCGGCGAGGTGCTGCCGTGCACGTCGAGCATCTCCAGCTCGGCGGTCGGCTCCGGGTAGCCCATGGCGACCCGGGCGGTGAACCGGTCGCGCTGGGCCTCGGGGAGGGGATAGGTGCCCTCCATCTCGATGGGGTTCTGGGTGGCGATCACCATGAAGGGGGCGTCCAGGGGGTACGTCACGCCGTCCACGGTGACCTGGTGCTCCTCCATGCACTCCAGCAACGCCGACTGCGTCTTGGGGGAGGCGCGGTTGATCTCGTCGCCCACGACGATGTTGGCGAACACCGGCCCGGGCTTGAACTCGAACTCACGCGTCTGCTGGTTGTAGGCGCTGACCCCGGTGATGTCACTGGGCAACAGGTCGGGCGTGAACTGCACGCGGCGCACCGGGCAGTCGATGGAGCGCGCCAGAGCCTTGGCGAGCATCGTCTTGCCGACCCCCGGCACGTCCTCGATCAAAAGGTGGCCCTCGGCGAGCAGGACGGTCAGCGTGAGACGGACGGCGTCGCTCTTTCCCTCGATCACCGACTCGATGGCCTGCCGGATTCGGTGGGCGGTGGAGACCAGCTCGTCAAGCTGGGGAGGGACGTCATGGGTTAGTGCCACCAGGCCTCCATAGTGCGACGGCTGTCCCGCACGGTGCCATTACGGGAGCCATGCCATTCCTTTTCCATTGTCTGTACGACCCTACGACGCTGCGGGTTCTTGAGCGACATTTGTGGATATTCCAGGGAACCCCGCTGATGTTCCTGTTCTTGTCGCATAGCAGTGCGAATCCCGTGACACTGACCCCCTCGGCCGCCCCACTTTCCTCCACCCCCGCCTTCGCGTCTGCCGCGAGCCCCTATACCGCCGGTCTTTCCAACCCTCGACACGCCCATGAGGGTTGGCCCGCCCCCCGGCGCCCCCCACCCCCGCTCCACCGCCCTGACCTGCGGTAACGCAACGGAAACTGATGATGAAGACGGTTCGAATCAGTTGACGGTGGGGAGAAGTGGAGTATGGTGGTGCGCAGTGGAGGGCCCGGTGCACCAGCGCTGAGCGCTTCGCTGAGGCACGGGAGGTGGCGCCGATGTTCCTCGGCACCCATCAACCGCGTCTTGACGACAAGGGACGGCTGTTCCTGCCGGCTAAGTACCGTGAGGAGCTGGCGGAGGGTCTTGTGATCACCAAAGGCCAGGAGCGATGCCTCTACGTCTTTCCAGTAGAGGAGTTCCAGCGCATAACCGAGGCTCTCAGCACCGCCCCGGTCACCGCCAAGGCGGTGCGTGACTACAGCCGCGTCTTCTTCGCCAGCGCGTCCGACGAGAAACCAGACAAGCAGGGACGCGTCACGATCCCGCAGAGCCTGCGTCAATACGCCGGCCTGGAGCGTGACTGCGTCGTCATCGGGGCCAACACCCGGCTGGAGATCTGGGACTCCCAGGCTTGGGACACCTATCTCAACGCGCAGGAGCAGGCGTTCGCCGATCTGTCGGAGGAGGTGCTGCCAGGGATCTTGTAGTGATCACGGTCGATCCGTCGGTGATGTCGTTCGGCGAGGTCTCCACCCGCAACCACTGCCTGCCAACTGATGCACCTTCCCCGGTGTCAGAGGGCGGGCGTCCACGAAGAGGGTGCGGATGGGGACCTGGCCGGGCGGCGCCGGGTGGGGACCCAGGAATGACTGACGATTGACCGATACGCGTCATCCGCGAGCAGGACGCGAGAGGGGGGGTTGGAGATGGACGACAACGCAGGCACGGGCGGTCACGTTCCGGTGATGCTCGAGCGCGTACTGGAGCTGCTGGGCCCGGCGCTGACGGGGCCGGAGCCGGTCGTCGTCGACGCCAATCTCGGGCTCGGGGGCCACTCCGAGGCCCTGCTCGCCGCCTTCCCCTCCCTGCGCCTCATCGGGATCGACCGCGACCCGTTCGCGATCGACTTCTCCACCCGCAGGCTCGCCCCCTACGCCGACCGCACCACCCTGGTCCACGCCTCCTCGGGCGACCTGGCCCAGATCGTCGCCGAGGCCGGGCATGCCGCGGTCCACGGCGTGCTGTTCGACCTCGGCGTCTCCTCGCCGCAGCTCGACGAGGCCGAACGCGGCTTCGCCTACTCCTACGACGCCCCGCTCGACATGCGCATGGACACCGAGCAGGAGCTGACGGCCGAGCGGGTGGTCAACACCTATCCGGCCGCCGACCTGGCACGAATCCTGCGCGACTACGGCGAGGAACGTTTCGCGCCGAGGGTCGCGGGGCTTATCGTCAAGGAACGCGCCAAGGAGCCCATCACCTCCACCAAGAGACTCGCCGACATCGTGCGCGACGCGATCCCCGCGGCGACCAGGCGCACCGGCGGCAACCCCGCCAAGAGGACTTTCCAGGCGCTGCGCATCGAGGTCAACGCGGAGCTGTCCGCCCTGGAGGCGGCGCTGCCCGCGGCGCTCGACGCGCTGGCGCTGGGTGGGCGGGTCGTCGTGCTCTCCTACCACTCCCTTGAGGACCGGCTCACCAAGCAGGCCCTCACGGCGCGAACCAAGGACACCAGCCCGCCAGGGCTGCCCGTCCCGCTACCGGCACACCAGCCGAGGTTCCGCCTGCTGACGAGGGGAGCCGAGCTCCCCAGCGATGAAGAGCTCGCCCGCAACCCGCGGGCGGCCTCGGCCCGGCTACGGGCGGCAGAGAGGATCCGCGTTGACGATTGAGCAGGAGACCGGCCGGGTCGCGCCCGTCCGCCGCGCCATGCCCAAGCCGGGCACGCGCAGGCCGGGCGTCTCGCACCAGACCAAGCCGCGGCCCCGTCCTGACACCGGCGGCCGGCGGCCGGCGGCCGCGCGTCCCGGCGAGAGCGCCGCGCCCGCGCGCCGTCCCGCCGCGCGGCGACCCTCGACCAAGCGGCAGCGGGCGCCGTTCGTGCTGCTCGTCGTCGGGTTGATGTGCGGCGGGCTGGTGAGCCTGCTGCTGCTCAACATCATGCTCAACCGCGACGCCATCACCGACGCCAAGCTGCGCGAGGAGATCGCGGTGGCCCAGCAGGAGAAGGAAGCGCTGCGGCTGGAGTACGAGCGCAAGATGCAGCCCCAGAACATCGCCGACCGTGCCGAGGCGCAGGGCTACCACCTGGACAAGAACCTGCGGCCCTGGGACAAGGGCGAGCCGAGTGGCCAGGCGGTCCCGGAGCGGTGAGGGATTCAGGCGGCAGGGGACAGCGTCCCGGCCGCGGCGCTGGCGGCGCCGGCTCTCCTGGAGGGCCCGGCGCCGCTCGTCGTACGCCGGGCGGTCCGGGGCGGGCAGGGCGAGGGGGCTCTGCCCGTTCCGACGGGACGGGCCGCCCGGCGGCGCCGGACGACTCGCCGCGCAAGCGTCCTCCCGACCCGTTCGACCTGCCGTTCGACGACGACCTGAGGGGCCGCAGGCCCCACGAACCCGGCGACGACGCGCGCGGCAGCGCCCGCCGCGACTCCGCGGGCGGCTCCCGTGGCCGGCAGCGCCGCGACGACGGCGACCGCGCCCGGCCCCGTGACGACGACGAGGGCGCCCGCTCGCGCCGCGACCCGGGCGACGGCCCGCGCCGCCGTCCGCGCGACGACTCCCGCGACGACTCCGGTAACCGCGCCGCCTCCCGGGGCCGCGACGACGACGACCGCCCGCGCGGGCGCACCCCGCAGAGCCGCGACGGCGACGACCGCCCGCGTGGCCGCGCCGCCCAGGGCCGCGACGAGAGCGACCGGACGCGTGGCCGTGCCGCCCAGGGCCGAGACGACGGCGCCCGGAACAGGGCGCCGCAGGAGGGGCCGCGCCGCCGCGGCGACGGCCCCGGCCCCGACCAGGCCCGCGGCTCAAGATCCGACCAGGCGCGCGGCTCAAGGCCGGACCAGGGGCGCGGCCCCCGGCCGGACGAGGGGCGCAGCTCGCGGTCCGAGCCGGCGCGGCCCGGGTCGGGGCCGGGTCAGAGCCGGGGCTCCCGATCAGATCAGGGGCGCGCCGGCAGGCCCGAGCAGACCCGCGGTCCGAGGGCCGGTCAGGCGCGCGGTCCGGCCTCCGGCCAGGTGCGCGCCTCCGGGCTGGACCAGGCACGCGGGCGTGAGCGCGGCATGCTGCGCCGCGGCGCGGACGTGCCGCCCCCCAGGGGCCCGCGCCGCCCGCCCACGCCGCCCCGCCCGCCGCGGCCCCCGCTGGTGCTGCGCCTGGGCAGCCCGCGCCGGCGCATCAACATCGGCCTGATCGGCATGACGTTCATCCTGTCGATCTTCGCCGGCCGGCTGATCCAGATGCAGGGCCTCGACTCCAAGGTCTACGAGGCCGCCGCCGTCGGCCAGCGCCAGCACGTCGAGGAGATCCCCGCCAAGCGCGGCACGATCACCGACGTCAACGGCAACGCGCTGGCCCGTACGTCGGAGGCCCGCGAGGTGTCCATCGACCCCTCCAAGGTCCCCGCGGACGTCCGCGCCAACGTGGCCGCGATCCTGGCCAGGCAGCTCGGCAAGACCGTCGAGGAGATGACCGCCAAGCTGTCCAGGACCGGCAGCCGCTACCAGCTCCTGGCCAGAGACGTCGACCCGGTCGTGGCCACCCGCCTGCTGCAGGCCCGCGTGCCCGCGCTCAGCGCGAAGAAGACCTACCGCCGCGACTACCCGGCCGGCGACCTGGCCGGCAGCCTCATCGGCTTCGTCGGCGACGAGGGCAACGGCCTGGGCGGCATGGAGCAGGCCAAGAACACGATCCTGGCCGGCCGCGACGGCAAGCAGCGGGTCGAGACCGGCCGCGACGGCCTGCGCATCCCCATGACCAGCAGCGAGCGCACCGCGCCCGTCAACGGCCAGGACGTGCGGCTCACCATCGACCGCGACATCCAGTGGGCCGCCCAGAAGGCGGTCGCCGAGCAGGTGCGCGAGTCCGGCGCGAGCAGCGGCGCGGTCATCGTCATGGACGTCAGGACCGCCCAGATCATCGCCATGGCCAACGCGCCCGAGCTCGACCTGGGCAACTGGCGCAGGGCCCCCGCCTCCTCCTACGTCAACAAGGCCGCCGCGGACGTGTTCGAGCCCGGCAGCACCAACAAGGTGATCACCGCCGCCGCCGCGCTGGAGGCCAAGGAGGTCACCCCCGACACGGTGTTCCAGGTGCCCGACAACATCAGGTGCGCCGACCGGGTGCTGCGCGACGCCCACGCCCACAAGCCCGAGGCGATGACCTTCCGGCAGGCCATGGCCCAGTCCAGCAACGTCGCCACGATCATGGCCGCCCGCAAGGTCGGCAGCGAGCGCCTGTACGCGATGCTCAGGGCGTTCGGGTTCGGCACCACCCCGGCGGGCGGCGTGCCCAACGCCGAGGCGGGCCTGCTGCCCAACTACAAGAACTGGTCGGGCAGCCAGAGCTGCACGGTCGCCTACGGCCAGGGCGTGTCGGTGACCGCCCTGCAGACCGCCAGCGTCTACCAGACCATCGCCAACGGCGGCGTCCGCGTCGATCCGCAGATCGTGGCGGGCACCACCGACGCCTCCGGCAGGTTCGTCCCGGCTCCCGCGGGCAGGCAGACCAGAGTGGTGAGCGAGACGACGGCCAAGGAGATCACGACGATGCTGGAGACCGCGGTGAGCGCCGAGGGCACCGGCGCGCTGGCCGCCATCCCCGGCTACCGGGTGGCGGGCAAGACCGGCACCGCCGACCGCTACGACGCCGAGCTGGGCCGCTACGACGGCTACACGGCCTCCTTCGTCGGTTTCGCGCCTGCGGACGCGCCCCGGCTGGTGGTGCTCTCGGTGCTCCAGAACCCCAAGAACGGCCATTTCGGCGGCCAGCTCGCGGCCCCCGTGTTCAAGGATGTGATGACGTTCGCCATCAAGAGCAGGAAGATTCCTCCCACAGGCTCGGACGCGCCGCCGGTGCGTACGCGCGCGGGACAGTGAGCAGGGAAGGTACGCTCTCGCCGTGCGTCCCCCGTCGTCTATGCGTCCCAAGACCAGCCCGCCCCGTCCGCTGACCGGGCTCGCGACCATGCTCGACGCCGATTCCGGCACGTCGAGGTCGCCCCATGCCGCCCTGACCGGCGTCACCATCGACTCCCGCGCCGTGCAGCGCGGCGATCTCTACGTGGCGCTGCCGGGCAACCGCGTGCACGGCGCGACCTTCGCCGCAGAGGCGATGGCGCGCGGAGCCGTGGCCGTCCTCACCGACCCGGCCGGGCGGGAGGCCGCCGTGGCCACCGGCCTGCCGGTGCTGATCGTGCCCGATCCGCGCGCGCTGCTCGGGCAGGTCTCCTCCTGGGTCTACGGCCAGCCGGCCCACGACGTCCAGGTGATCGGGGTGACCGGCACGAGCGGCAAGTCCACCACCACCTTCATGGTGGAGGCCGGCCTGCGGGCGGCCGGCCACACGACGGGCCTGGTCGGCGGCGTCGAGATCGCCGCCGGAGACCTGCGCTTCGAGCCCACGCTGACCACGCCGGAGGCACCGCAGCTGCACGCCCTGTTCGCGCTGATGCGCGAGCAGGGGGTCACCGCGGCCACCATGGAGGTCTCCAGCCACGCGCTGGCGCTCGGCCGGGTCGACGGCATCTTCTACGACGTCGCCCTGTTCACCAACCTCTCCCAGGACCACCTCGACTTCCACAAGGACTTCGAGGACTACTTCGCCACCAAGGCCAGGCTGTTCCAGCCCGAGCTGAGCCGCGTCGGCGTGACCAACATCGACGACCCGCACGGCCGGGAGCTGCTGCACCGGGCCAAGGTGCCGATGACCACGTTCTCGGCGCTCGGCGACCCGGAGGCGGAGTGGCGGGCGCTGGAGGTCCGGCTCGGCGCCGACGGCAGCGCGTTCCGGGTGGCCGGTCCCGGCGGGGTCGAGGCCGACGCGCAGATCTCGCTGCCCGGTCCCTTCAACGTCGCCAACGCGCTCGGCGCGATCGTCTGCCTGGTGGAGTCGGGGGTGCCGCTCCAGACCGCCGTGCACGGCGTGGGCAGCCTCACCGGGGTGCCCGGCCGCATGCAGCGCATCACCTCCGCCGAGGAGGAGTTCCAGGCGCTCGTGGACTACTCCCACAAGCCGGGCGCCGTGGAGTCGGTGCTGCGCTCGCTGCGGGAGGTGACGGCGGGCACGCTGACGATCGTGCTGGGCTGCGGCGGCGACCGCGACACCGGCAAACGCCCGATCATGGGCGAGATCGCCGCCCGGCTGGCCGATGTGGCGATTTTCACCAACGACAACCCGCGCTCGGAGGATCCGCTCGCCATCCTGGCCGCGATGATGGAGGGAGCGCTCGGCGTTCCGCCCCGCGACCGCGCCCATGTGATCATTGAGCCCGACCGCGCGGCCGCGATCGACCTGGCCGTCGGCCGGGCCGGCCGCGGCGACGTGATCGTCGTCGCGGGCAAGGGTCACGAGCAGGGCCAGTACGTCTCAGGCGAAGTGATCCCGTTCGACGACCGCGAAGTGGTCGCCGAAGCGATCGACGCACGCAAGGAAAGCAGGAAGCACCGATGATCCCGTTGCCGCTGGCCAGGATCGCCGAGATAACCTCGGGCGCCCTGTCGGGCATGGCAGACCCCCGCGCCGTGGTGCGCGGGCCCGTAGTGATCGACTCACGCGCGGTGGAGCCGGGATCGCTGTTCGTCGCCCTCGCCGGAGAGCGGGTCGACGGTCACGACTACGCCGCGCAGGCGATCCGGGCCGGAGCGGTCGCCGTCCTGGCCTCCAGGCCGGTCGACGCGCCGGCGGTGATCGTCCCCGACGCCGCGGTCGCGCTGGCCGAGCTGGCCGCCGCGCAGGCCGCCGCGCTGCCGCAGGCCACCGTGATCGGCGTGACCGGCTCGGCGGGCAAGACCAGCACCAAAGACCTGCTGGCCAGGCTGGCCGGCCGGATGGGCCCGACCATCGCGCCCGTCGGCAGCTTCAACAACGAGCTGGGCCACCCGCTGACCGTGCTGCGCGCCGACGTCGACACCCGCTTCATGGTGCTCGAACTGGCCGCCCGCAACATCGGCCACATCAAGGACCTCACCCGCATCGCGCCGCCGACGATCGGCGTCGTGCTCAACGTCGGCACCGCGCACCTCGGCGTGTTCGGCGGCAAGGAGGCCATCGCCAAGGCCAAGGGCGAGCTGGTCGAGGCCCTGCCGCGCACCGGGGTGGCGGTGCTCAACGCCGACGACCCGCTGGTGTCGCAGATGGCCTCGCGCACCGACGCGCGCGTCACGTACTTCGGGCGCGGCGAGGGCGCGGCCATCAGGGCCGAGCAGGAGACGGTCGACGGGCGCGGGCGGGCCTCGTTCACGTTGCGCACCCCGTCGGGGGCCGCGCCGGTCACGCTCCAGCTCTACGGCGCCCATGCCGTGGAGAACGCCCTGGCCGCCGCCGCCGCGGCCTACGAGCTCGGCCTGCCGGTCGCCACGATCGCCGAGGAGCTGTCGGAGGCCACGCCGCGCAGCCGCTGGCGCATGGAGGTCACCGACCGGCCCGACGGCGTCACGGTGGTCAACGACGCCTACAACGCCAACCCCGACTCGATGCGGGCCGCGTTCGACATGTTCGGCGTGATGGGGCAGGAGCGGCGGCGGTTCGCGGTCATCGCGGCGCTGCGCGAGCTGGGCGAGGAGAGCGCGGCGCTCAACGCCGAACTGGGGCGGCTGGCGGGCGGTTCGGGCCTGACGGGCCTGGTCGTCGTCGGTCCCGACGCGGGCCCGGTGCTGGAGGGCGCGAACGAGGCGGCCTCGGCCGTCGCGGGACCGCCAGGTGGCGGAGGGCCATATGCTCCCCAGATGACCCGGATCGTACACGTCCCTGACGCCGAGGCAGCGGCGGCCGCACTGGCCGGCCTGCTGCGCCCCGGCGACGCGGTGCTCGTCAAGGGCCCCCGCGCGATGGGCCTGGAACGCACGGCGGAGCTCCTCCTCGGAGGTGCCGCTCAGTGATCAACATCGTCATCGCCGGCGCGGTGGGCCTGGTCCTGTCGATGCTGGGGACCCCCTTGGCGATCAGGCTGTTCTCGCGG
Organism: Nonomuraea sp. NPDC049684; assembly: GCF_044465345.1. Classification (NCBI taxonomy): domain Bacteria; kingdom Bacillati; phylum Actinomycetota; class Actinomycetes; order Streptosporangiales; family Streptosporangiaceae; genus Nonomuraea; species Nonomuraea sp. NPDC049684. Next base: position 543,571 of record NZ_JBITLO010000003.1, read on the forward strand.
CGCGGCTACGGCCAGGAGATCCGCGAGGAGGGGGTGCAGGCCCACCTGGGCAAGCGCGGCACCCCCACCATGGGCGGCATCGTGTTCGTGCTGGCCGCGCTGCTGGCCTACGGCGGCTCCCACCTGGCCACGCTGTCGCCGCCGACGGTGTCGGGCATGCTCGTGCTGTTCCTGATGACCGGCCTCGGCGCGGTCGGCTTCCTCGACGACTTCATCAAGATCTACAAGCAGCGCAGCCTGGGCCTGCGCAGCGGCGCCAAGGCCCTCGGCCAGCTCGTCGTCGGCGCCGTGTTCGCCGTGCTGATCACCCGCCAGCCCAACGTCTACGGCATCACCCCCGCCGAGACCCGGCTGTCGTTCCTGCGCGACATCGGCCCCTCGATCGGCATCGTCGGCTTCACCATCTGGGTGCTGTTCATGATCGTCGGGTTCTCCAACGCCGTGAACCTCACCGACGGCCTCGACGGCCTGGCCAGCGGCGCGACCGGCGTCGTGCTCGGCGCGTACGTGCTGATCGGCAACTGGCAGCTCCGCAACAACTGCATCGACCAGCTCGGGCCCAACTGCTACTGGGTGCGCGACCCGCTCGACCTGTCGGTGGTGGCCGCGGCCGTGCTGGGGGCGCTGGTCGGGTTCCTGTGGTGGAACGCCCCGCCGGCCAAGATCTTCATGGGCGACACCGGCTCGCTGGCCCTGGGCGGCGTGCTGGCCGGCCTGGCCATCGCCACCCGCACGCAGCTCCTGCTGATCATCCTGGCCGGGCTGTGCGTGATCATCACGGCGTCCGTCATCATCCAGGTCGGGTTCTTCAAGATGACCGGGAAACGGGTGTTCAGGATGGCGCCGCTGCAGCACCACTTCGAGCTGAAGGGCTGGGCCGAGACCACGATCGTGGTGCGGTTCTGGCTGATCGCCGGGCTCTGCGCGGCGCTCGGGCTCGGGCTGTTCTACGTCGAGTGGATGCCCAAGCCATGACGTTGACGTGCGTGGCCGGGCTCGGCGTCTCCGGCACCGCGGTGGCCGCGGCGCTGGCCGGACGCGGCGAGCGGGTCGTGGTCGTGGAGGCCGTGGAGGGGGAGCGGCAGCTCGCCGCCGCGGCCGAGCTGGCCCGGGCCGGGGTCGAGACCAGGTTCGGCGAGATGGTCCTGCCCGAGGGCGCGACCAGGCTCGTCACCACCGGCTGGGCCCCGCACCACCCGCTGGTCGCCGCCGCGCTGGCGGCCGGCGTCGAGGTCGTCGGCGAGGTGGAGCTGGCCTGGCGGCTGCGCCCGCCGCACGCCGCGCCCTGGCTCGCGCTGACCGGCACCAACGGCAAGACCACGGCCGTGCGCATGCTCACCTCGATCCTCCAGGCCGCCGGGCTCGACGCCCTGGCCGTGGGGAACGTGGGCGTCCCGGTCGTGCGCGCCGTCGCCGAGCCGTACGACGCCCTGGCCGTCGAGCTGTCCAGCTTCCAGCTCCACTGGTCCGGCACCCTGGCCCCGCACGCCGCGGCGATCCTGAACATCGCCCCCGACCACCTCGACTGGCACGGCTCCATGGCCGAGTACGCCGCCGCCAAGGGCCGCATCTACGAACGCGCCGGCACGGTGATCTACAACGCCGACGACCCCGAGTGCACCCGCCTGGCCGAGCCCTACGAGGGCGCCGTCGGCTTCACGCTGCGGGCGCCGCGCAGCGGCCAGATCGGCGTGGTCGAGGACCTGCTGGTCGACCGGGCGTTCGTGGAGGACCCGGTCGAGGCGGCGGAAGAGCTGGCCACCTTCGCCGACATCCGGCCCCTGGCCCCCCACAACGTGGCCAACGCGCTGGCCGCCTCCGCCCTGGCCCGCTCGCTCGGCGTGCCGTCCGAGGCCGTGCGGCTGGGCCTGCGCGCCTTCAAGCCCGACCCCCACCGCCTGTCCCACGTCGACCGGGTCGGCGACGTCGACTACGTCGACGACTCCAAGGCCACCAACCCGCACGCAGCCGCTGCCGCGCTGAGCGCCTACCCGTCGATCGTGTGGGTGGCCGGCGGCCAGCTCAAGGGCGCCGACGTCGACGACCTGGTCCGGCGGGCCGCGCCCCGGCTGCGCGGCGCGGTGCTGCTGGGCGCCGACCGCGCGGCGATCGCCGAAGCACTCGCGCGACACGCGCCGAATGTCCCCGTCGTGGACATCCCGGGCCAAGACACTGGTGTGATGGACACCGTCGTCACCGAAGCCGCGCGGCTGGCCTCCCCCGGGGACACCGTGCTGCTCTCCCCAGCGGGCGCCTCGCTCGACATGTTCCCCGGCTACCCGGCACGAGGGGAGGCCTTCGCGCGTGCCGTCCACGAGCTGAGGCGGCGGCGTGAGCAGTAGCACCGGCACCGCCGGCGCCCGTCCGGCCGCCGGCGAGCCCCCCAGGACCAAGGCCCAGGAGGGCCCGGCGAGCTGGGTCCGCGAGCAGCGCGCCGTGCTGAAGGAACTGCTCGACAAGCCGCTGACGACCTACTACCTGATCATCATGTGCAGCGCGCTGCTGCTCGCGCTCGGGCTCATGATGGTGTTGTCGGCCTCCGCGATCGAGGCCCAGCAGAAGACCGGCAACCCGTTCTCGTGGTTCATCAAGCAGTCGCTGTCGGCCGGCGTCGGCGTGCCCGTCATGTACGCCTGCTCGCGCCTGCCGCCGAAGTTCTTCCGCTGGGCGGGCTACCCGCTCATGGCGCTGGCGGTGCTGGCGCTGGTCATGGTGCTGTTCATCGGCGAGTCCGAGCTGGGCGCGCAGCGGTGGATCTACCTCGGGCCGTTCACCCTCCAGCCGTCCGAGCCGGCCAAGCTGGCGCTCGTGCTGTGGGGGGCCGACCTGCTGGCCAGACGGGCCAGGCAGGGCCGGATCGAGTGGCGGCAGATGCTGATCCCGCTCATGCCCGGCACCGCGATCCTGGTCGTCATGGTCCTGCTCGGCCGCGACCTCGGCACCACCCTCGTGCTCTTCATGATCTTCCTGGCGCTGCTGTGGGTGGTGGGGGCGCCGATCAAGCTGTTCGGCGGCATCCTGGCGCTGGCGGTGCTGGCCGCGGTCATCATGATCAAGGTGGAGCCGTACCGGATGGCGCGCATCGGGGCCTTCCTCGACCCGTGGGCCGACGCCCAGGGCGCCGGCTACCAGGCCGTGCAGGGGCAGATCGCGATGGGCTCGGGCGGCTGGTTCGGGCTCGGCCTGGGCAGCAGCCGCCAGAAGTGGAGCTGGCTGCCCCATGGCGAGAGCGACTTCATCTTCGCCATCCTCGGCGAGGAGCTGGGGCTGATGGGCACCCTGATGGTGGTGGCGCTGTTCGGCCTGCTCGGCTACGCGGGGCTGCGGGTGGCGGTCCGGGTCAACGACGGCTTCGTCCGCCTGGCCGCGGCGGCCATGGTGGCCTGGATCGTCGGGCAGGCGACCGTCAACATGGGCGCCGTGCTCGGCGTCCTGCCCATCACCGGCATCCCGCTGCCGCTGGTCTCCTACGGCGGATCGTCCCTGCTCCCCACGCTCGCCGCGCTGGGCATCCTGCTGTCGTTCGCCAAACGCGAGCCCGGCGCGCGCGAAGCCTTGGCCGCGCGTGGCCCCGGACCCGCCGCACGGGGCCTAAGCTGGCTTGGCCTGGGGGGTACGTCCAGAGGCCGAGTGAGACGTTAGGGAGTGACCGAGATGAGGGTGGTCCTCGCCGGTGGGGGGACGGCCGGGCACATCGAGCCCGCGCTCGCCCTTGCGGACGCGCTGCGCCATCTTGACCGGAGCGTCGGCATCACCTGCGTGGGCACCGAGCGCGGCCTGGAGACGCGGCTGGTGCCCGCCAGAGGCTACGAACTCGAACTGGTGCCGGCCGTGCCGCTGCCCAGGGCGATCACCCCGAGCCTGCTGACCGTGCCGGGCCGGCTGGCCGGGGCGATCAACGCCGTGTCGGGCGTCCTCGACCGGGTCGGCGCCGACATCCTGGTCGGGTTCGGCGGCTACGTCGCCACGCCCGCCTACCTGGCGGCCAAGCGCAAGGGCCTGCCGATCGTCGTCCATGAGGCCAACCCCCGTCCCGGCCTGGCCAACCGGCTGGGCGCCCGGCTGACCGACCACGTCTTCACCGGCTTCCCCGACGCCGCGCTGCCCAAGGCCGAGTTCATCGGCACCCCGCTGCGCCGCGAGATCGTCACCCTCGACCGGCTGTCCACCGGCGACAAGGCGCGCTCCTGGTTCGGGCTGGAGAACGACCGGCCCACGCTGCTGGTGTTCGGCGGCTCGCAGGGCGCCAGGTCGCTCAACCAGGCCGCGCTGGCCGCCGCGCCGGTGCTGCGCCGGGCCGGCATCCAGGTGCTCCACGTGCTCGGCCTGAACAACACCGTCGAGCACGAGCCGCCGCCCGGCGACCCCCAGTACGTGCTGCTGCCCTACGTCGACCGCATGGACCTCGCCTACGCCGCCGCCGACGTCGCGCTGTGCCGCAGCGGGGCCCTGACCTGCGCCGAGCTGACGGCCGTGGGGCTGCCGGCCGCGTACGTGCCGCTGCCGCACGGCAACGGCGAGCAGACCGTCAACGCCGAGCGCGTCGTGCGCGGCGGCGGCGGCCTGATGGTCGACGACTCCGATTTGTCACCCGATTGGATCATCCAGAACGTGCTGCCCATGCTCCACGACCCCGAACGGGTCGCCGTCATGTCGGAGGCCGCCTCCCGGCTGGGGCGCAAGGACGCCGATATCATGCTTGCCAGGAAAGTGTTGGAGATAGCCCGATGAGTCTCGTCAAGCTGGTCGATCCCGTAGCCGTCGAAGACCTCGGCCGCGTGCACTTCATCGGCATCGGCGGCGCGGGCATGTCAGGCATCGCCCGCATCCTGCTCAAGCGCGGCGTCCGCGTCACCGGAAGCGACGCGCGCAGCTCCGAGCTGGTGACCGAGCTGCGCGAGCTGGGCGCGACCGTGCACATCGGGCACGCCGCCTCGCACATCCGCGACGTCGACACCGTCGTGGTCTCCACCGCCATCCGCGACTCCAACCCCGAGCTGGGCGAGGCGCTCAAGCAGGGCCTGCGGATCATCCCGCGGGCCGCCGCGCTGGCCTCGGTGATGGCCGGCCGCACCGGCGTGGCCATCGCCGGCACCCACGGCAAGACCACCACCACCTCCATGCTCACCGTGGCGCTGCAGAAGTGCGGCGCCGAGCCGTCCTACTGCGTGGGCGGCCAGCTCGTCACCACCGGGCTGGGCGCCGACGAGGGCACGGGCCGGGTGTTCGTGGCCGAGGCCGACGAGAGCGACGGCTCCTTCCTCATGCTGGCCCCCGACATCGCCGTGGTGACCAACGTCGAGGCCGACCACCTCGACAACTACGGCGACCCGCGCGCGGTGCACGACAGCTTCGCCCGCTTCGCCGACCGGGTGGGCTCGCTGCTCATCGTCTGCGCCGACGACCCGGGCGCCGCCGAGCTGGTCGGGCGGGCGCGCGAGCGCGGGCTGCGGGTCAGGACCTACGGCGAGCGGGGCGAGGACTACCGGGTGACCGGCGTGCGTCCCGACGGCTTCGGCACGGTCTTCTCCATCGAGGGCAGGGGAGACGTGCGGCTGGCCGTCCCCGGGGCGCACAACGCCCTCAACGCCACCGCCGCCATCGCCGTGGCCGACGAGCTGGGGCTGGCGTTCGAGGACGTCAGAGACGGCCTGGCGGCCTTCACGGGGGCCAAGCGGCGCTTCGAGGCCAAGGGCGAGGCGGGCGGCGTCGCGGTGTTCGACAGCTACGCCCACCACCCGACCGAGCTGGCCGCCGACCTGCGGGCCGCGCGCGACGTCGTGGCCTCCTACTCGGGCACCGGCCGGGTCATCGCGATCTTCCAGCCCCACCTGTACTCGCGCACCCGGTTCTTCGCCGACGACTTCGGCGCCGCCCTCGGGCTGGCCGACGAGGTCATCGTGCTCGACGTCTACGGCGCGCGGGAGGATCCCGAGCCGGGCGTGTCCGGCGCGATGGTGGCCGGGCGCGTGCCGCTGCCCGCCGAGCGGGTGGCCTACGCCCCCGACCGGGCGGCGGTGCCCGACCTGGTGGCCGGGCGGGCGCGTCCGGGCGACATCGTGCTGACGATGGGGGCGGGCGACGTGACCGAGCTGGGGCCGCAGCTCGTGGCGCGCCTGTCCTGAGCCGTACGGGCGTGGCGGGCGGGCGCCGGGCGGTCCGGCGGCGTACGTTCGAAGCCGGCGTGCGAGGAGGGCGATGAAGGCGCGTAACGCGTTCCTGGTGCTGTTGACGGCGGGGGTGGTCGGCTCGGCCGCCTGGCTGGTGTTCTTCTCGCCGGTGCTGGGCGTGCGGTCGGTCGAGATCGTGGGAAATCTCACAGTCACCAGCGAGCGCATCAAGCAGCAGGCCGCCGTCCCCGACCTGCATCCGCTGGCCACGGTCGACCTGGCCGACGTCCAGGCCCGCGTGCTCGGCATCCGGCAGCTCGCGACGGCGAAGGTCGACCGGGTGTGGCCCGGCACGCTCAAGATCGAGGTCGTCGAGCGCGAGCCGGTGGCGGTGATCCCCGCGGGCGGCCGGTTCGCCGTGGTCGACAAGCAGGGCGTGGTGATCGAGGTCAAGGACGCGTCGCCGTTCATGCTGCCGTTGCTCAAGGTCGACCGGCCGGCCGCGGGCGACCCGGCCACCATGGCGGCGCTCCAGGTCGTCCAGGCGCTGCCGCCGGTGGTGGCGGGCAAGGTCCGGCAGGTGCGCGCGGCCTCGGCCGAGGGCGTGACGCTGGAGCTGTCCGACGGCCGTACCGTCCTGTGGGGCGGGACCGACAGGCCGCAGGAGAAAGGCCGCATCCTGGTCTCGCTCCTGGGCCGCAAGGCCACCCTGTACGACGTCAGCTCTCCCGACGTCGTGACCTTGAAGTGATCACGAGTGTCAGGGTCTGGCAACTCCGTGGCAAGGGCATCGCGTGCCTGTGCGAGGTGGGGGTCGCGGCGTGAGAGCCTGTAGATCGGAGCTTCGGCAGAGGAAGGCCCCGACCAGGCGCGACTTCGGAGCGAATCGGACAGCCCGCGACACGCCGGACGTGCTTGCGGCGCGGTTAGTTGACCCGCCTGGTAGGGGCCTCCTACTGTCCGTATCAATCCTCAGGTTGACATAAATCTAAATCTCAACCTGAGGTTGAGAGTTACGAAAACTGAGAAAAAGCGGAGACGATCCGCACCGAAATGGCAAGTCAACGAGCGGAAAGGCCCCTCGTCGTGGCAGCACCGCAGAACTACCTCGCGGTCATCAAGGTCGTCGGCATTGGCGGCGGCGGAGTGAACGCCGTCAACCGGATGATCGAGGAGGGACTCAAGGGCGTCGAGTTCATCGCCATAAACACCGACGCCCAGGCGCTGCTGATGAGTGACGCCGATGTGAAACTCGACGTGGGCCGCGAGCTCACGCGCGGACTGGGCGCCGGAGCCAACCCCGACGTGGGGCGCAAGGCGGCCGAAGACCACCGTGAGGAGATCGAGGAGGTCCTCAAGGGGGCCGACATGGTCTTCGTCACGGCCGGCGAGGGCGGTGGCACGGGCACCGGCGGCGCGCCGGTCGTGGCCAACATCGCCCGGTCGCTCGGCGCGCTGACGATCGGCGTGGTGACCCGGCCCTTCAGCTTCGAGGGGCGGCGTCGCGCCTCGCAGGCCGAGGCCGGCATAGAGACACTGCGCGACGAGGTCGACACCCTCATCGTGATCCCCAACGACCGGCTGCTGTCGATCTCCGACCGCCAGGTGAGCGTGCTCGACGCGTTCAAGGCGGCCGACCAGGTGCTGCTGTCCGGTGTCCAGGGCATCACCGATCTGATCACCACGCCCGGCCTGATCAACCTCGACTTCGCCGACGTCAAGTCGGTCATGTCGGGCGCGGGCTCGGCGCTCATGGGCATCGGCCACGCGCGCGGCGACGACCGGTCGGTCGCCGCCGCCGAGATGGCGGTCTCCAGCCCGCTGCTGGAGGCGAGCATCGACGGCGCCCACGGCGTGCTGCTGTCGATCGCGGGCGGCTCCGACCTCGGCCTGTTCGAGATCAACGAGGCGGCCCAGCTCGTCTCGATGGCCGCCGCGCCCGACGCCAACATCATCTTCGGCACGGTCATCGACGACGCCCTCGGCGACGAGGTGCGGGTCACCGTGATCGCGGCGGGCTTCGACGACGTGCCGCCGCCGGCCGAGAAGCCGCTGCCCAGGCCCGCCGCCCGGCCGGCCGCGCAGCAGGCGGCGCCGGTGTCGTCCTCGGCCCTGCGGCCCGGCGTCCCGGCCTCGCCCAGCGTGAAGTCCGAGCCGCCCGCGCCGCGCCCCGAGCCGAGGCCAGAACCGCGGCCTGAGCCGCGTGCCGAGCTCAGGTCGGAGCCGCGCCAGGAGTTCAGGCCCGAGCCGCGCCAGGAGTTCAGGCCCGAGCCCCGGCAGGAGTTCCGTCCCGAGCCGCGCCCCGAGCCTCGCCCGGAGCCGCGCGAGTTCAGGCCGGAGCCGCGTCCTGAGCCCCGCCCGGAGCCGCGTCCTGAGCCGGTGCGCCCGGTCGAGCCGGTCCAGGCCGCCGAGCCCGTCACCGCACTCGGCGACGACGAGCCGCAGGCCCCGGTCTCCATCCCGAGGCCCACGCCCGAACCGGCCAACCCGCCCACGCCCATCACCTCCCGCATGTCGGAGCCTCCCAAACGTCCTCGGGTGATCTTCGAGGAGCAGGAGGAGGAGCTCGACGTCCCCGACTTCCTCAAGTAGCTCACCACCCACCGCCGCTCCCCGCAGGCATACGGGAGCGGCGCCGTCGTGTGTGCCGGGATCCGACCCGCGGCACGGAAAGGGGGCCATCGTGGCGTACGGCGTACAGGCCGAACTGCGAGGCGATGGAGGCACGGAGAGGGAGGCAGGCGTGCGGAGGGACGAGATCGCGGCCGGTCTCGGCGAGATCGAGGCCCGCATCGGCGCGGCCTGCCACGCGGTGGGCCGCGACCGCGGCGAGGTCACCCTGATCGCGGTCACCAAGACCAGACCGGCCGACGACGTGCGCATCCTGTGCGAGCTGGGTGTGCGCGACGTCGGCGAGAACCGCGACCAGGAGGCCGCGCCCAAGGCGCACGAGCTGGCCGGCCTGCCGCTGACCTGGCACTTCGTCGGCCAGTTGCAGACCAACAAGGTGCGGTCCGTCGTCGGGTACGCCGACGTGATCCACTCGCTCGACCGCCTCCGGCTGCTGGAGGCGATCAGCAAGGAGGCCGTGCGGCAGGGCCGCAAGGTCGGCTGCCTGATCCAGGTGGCGCTCGACGACGACCCCTCCAGGGGCGGCGCCCGGCCCGCCGACGTGCTCGCGCTGGCCGACGAGGTGGCGCTGGCCGACGGAGTGTGGCTGGGCGGCGTCATGGCGGTCGCTCCCTTGGGGGAGGAGCCCGCCCGCGCCTTCGCCGTGCTGCGCGATGTCGCCGACCGCGTCCAGGAGCAGCATCCGCGGGCCACGATGGTCTCCGCGGGCATGAGCCAGGACCTCGACGAGGCGGTCGCGTACGGTGCGACACACGTGCGGATCGGTACGGCGTTGCTCGGTCGTCGCAGGCCCTTCGTCAGGTAATGTCCCCTCAAGTGGGTCTTCAGGCCCATGATCAAGTAGAGGTCGATCCGCGGTGAGCTCCAAGGGGGTACGGCTGCCGCCTCGGCCCCGGCGACGGGTCCGAGCCAGTGCGACCATGAGCAGGAGGACGACGTAGCGATGGCCGGCGCGATGCGCAAGATGGCGGTCTACCTCGGTCTCGTGGAGGACGACCGCTACGAGAGGTACGAGACCTACACCGACGAGTACGCCTACGACGACGATGTCCAGCGGACCGGCGAGGAACGGCCCGTGGCGGTCCAGGACCGCGACGAGGAGGCCGACTCCGGGGTCCCCGCGCCCAGGCCCGCCACGACGATCCTGGAGCGCCGTACGACCGACCTGGCGCGCATCACGACCCTCCATCCCCGGACCTACAACGAGGCCCGAACCATCGGAGAGCACTTCCGCGACGGCACCCCGGTCATCATGAATCTGACCGAAATGGTTGACAGCGACGCGAAGCGGCTCGTGGATTTCGCGGCAGGTCTGGTCTTCGGCCTACATGGAAGCATTGAACGTGTTACCAACAAGGTGTTCCTGTTGTCCCCTGCCAATGTCGAGGTGACCGCCGAGGACAAGGCCCGAATCGCGGAACGCGGGTTCTTCAACCAGAGTTAGAGTCTCTGTATGTCCATCGCACCCAACCGGGTCCACGCGCGGCCGGGAGGGCACACCAGAAGTGGAGGCGCGGCCGGGCCGTGGAGATCGTGAGTGGGATCTTGGTCGTAGTCCTGTCTCTGTATTTGGTACTGCTCATCGGCAGGATGATCTTTGAGACGGTGCAGGCGTTCGCCCGGCAGTGGCGGCCCTCCGGGGTCGTGCTGGTGCTGGCGGAGGCCACGTACACCGCGACAGACCCACCTCTCAAGTTCCTCCGCCGTTTCATTCCCCCGCTCCGGTTGGGTACGGTGGCCTTTGACCTAAGCTTCACTGTCCTGTTCATCGTCGTTCTGATCTTGATCCAGATCGCTGGGTCACTGGGCGGCCGGTGAGGCGGGCTGGTGGGGTGGCGGTCGTGATCCAACTCGTGTCCGCGCTGAAGTGATTCGGGTTCACCGTCCCTCCGGACAGACTCCAAGCGCGCCAAGGAGACCAAAAAATGCCGCTGACGCCCGCTGATGTGCGGAACAAGCAGTTCAGTACCACCCGGCTGCGGCCGGGCTACGACGAGGAGGAGGTCGACGCCTTCCTCGACGAGGTGGAGGCTGAGCTCGACCGCCTGATCCAAGAGAACGAGGAGCTACGCGCCAAACTGGCCGAGTGCCTGCGTGGGAAGGTGCCGGGCGGCATGGGCATGCCCATGGCCTCCGCGCCCGTCCAGGAGCAGCCGAAGCCGGAGATGATGGCGCCGCCGCAGCCGGAGCCCATGCGGGCCCCCGAGCCGCAGCCGATGCGAGCCCCCGAGCCGCAGCCCGTGGCCATGAGCATGCCTCCCGCCGAGGACAACATGGACACCGCGGCCCGCGTGCTGGCCCTCGCCCAGCAGACCGCCGACCAGGCGATCGCCGACGCCCGCCGGGAGGCGGACGAGACGGTGACCCGCGCCCGCCGCGAGGCCGACGAGATCCTCACCAAGGCCCGCCGCCAGGCCGAGCAGGTCATCGGCGACGCCCGCGCCCGCGCCGAGACGCTTGAGCGCGACGCGCAGGAGCGCCACCGCCAGGCGATGGGCTCGCTGGTGCAGACCCGCGACGAGCTCGAGCGCAAGGTCGAGGAGCTGCGCAGCTTCGAGCGCGAGTACCGCAGCCGCCTCAAGCTCTACCTGGAGAACCAGCTCGCCGAGCTCAACGTCTCCGCGGAGGGCAGCGGCGGGTTCCCGGTCATGTCCGGTCCGCAGGGTCAGGCTCCCGCCATGTCGCACGCGGTTCCCCAGGGTGGCCAGCAGCCTCTTCCCGGTGGCCCCAACCCGTTCGGCGGCGAGGCTCCGCAGGGCGCCTTCCCCGGCGGCGACGGTCCGCACAACGACCGCCGGTAAAGTAACGGGTCACTAGGACCTGTCACTCGAAAGAGCCCCCTGTGATCCTTATCAGTGCTGGTTTGGTGCTCGCGGCGGTCGTGCTGCTGATCGCGGGCTTCGTACTGGCTAAGCCGTTCCTGATCATGTGGTCCATCGTGGTCAGCGTGCTGTCCGCGCTGTTCCTGGTGATCGGGGCGTTGCTGCGGCGTCACGAGCTGTTTCCCGGTGGTGGGCGGGCCGCTGCGCCGGCCACCCCTCCGGCCCCGCTCCCGCCGCCCGGCCTGCCGTACAACCAGACCGGTCCTGCCGGGCCCCAGCCGCACCCGCGGCCGCAACCCCACCCGCAACCGCACCCGCAGACGCTTCAGCGGACCGCCGTTCCGGCCTCCGCGCCTCACCGCCCCGCGGCGAGCGGCATCTCGCCGGACGCGATCGTGCTGGTGATCCCGGGCCGCAGGAGATACCACGTGCCGGGCTGCCGCCAGCTGGCCGGACGGGATCACGAGGAGCTCACCTACGAGGAGGCACGCGAGGAGGGCTTCACGCCCTGCACCACGTGCCTTCCGGACGCCGCGCTCGGCGGACGGCAGTTGCCGCCTGCCGCCGACCCCGAGCCCGTCGTCGCCCCCGGCCCCGGTGTCACCCCCTCCGCCGTGGCGGAGAGCCGGGCCGAGACCTCCGCGGAGACCCGGGACCTGCGCCCGCCGGTCGTACCGCCGAAGCCCGACACGAAGGCTTCCACCCCCGCCCCGGAGCCCGCCGCCCCCCGCGAGGAGGGCGCCACCGGGTGGTTCGGCCGTCCGGCCGCCGCCGCGAAGGCGAGCGACCCGGCCAAGTCCCCCTCCGCCGCCGTGCCTGATCCTGCGCCCGATTCCGGGACCGGTCCGGACGACGACGAGCAGGGGGAGATCGAGACTTCCTACTTCCGGCCGCCGTCGGAGCGCGAGCGGCCCGCGCGTCCCGCTTCGCCGGACGACGCCAAGGGCCCGTCGGCCGCCCCCGCGAGCCCCGCCTCCAAGAGCCCGTCCAAGAGCTCGTCGGCTGCCGGGGCTGGTGAGGGTGAGGCTGCGGCCAAGTCGTCCAAGGGCGCGGCTGCGGCCAAGGCCGGCGCGGATGCGGCGGCTTCGGGGCAGAGCGGCGATGACGCGGCTGTTTCCGGCAAGTCGAGCGAGAGCGCGCCGGGCAAGCCGTCCTCGGCAGCCCGGCCGTCGCCCGCCGACCAGCCAGCACGGCCCGCCGACCGGCCAGCACGGCCCGCCGACCGGCCAGCACGGCCCGCCGACCGGCCCGCACGGCCCGCCGAGCAGCCCGAGCGGCCCGCCGATGACGGTGACGACGCGTCCGACCCCGACACGGCTCCGCAGCCTCGTGTGACGTCCTCCGGGCTGCCGGTCCAGCCGGAACCCTCCGGTGGGGCTTCCGGGGCGTCCGAGCGGCCCTCTGGGGCTGCGCCGGCCCCCTCCGCCCGTCCGGCGGGGGCGGCCGCCCCGGCGGCGAAGGGCGAGAGCAAGGACGCCAAGCCCGGCACGACCGGCAAGGAGAGCGCGGCGAAGGGCGAGACGTCCGGCGCCAAGCCCGGCAAGACGGGCGAAGGCTCGAAGGGCGAGACCGGCGCCGCGTCCGGTCCGGCCGCCCGCCCGAGGACGGTCAAGGTCATCACCGGCACCCGCCGCTACCACAGCGCCACCTGCCCGCTGATCAGGGGCGCGGGGGAGACGGGCGTGGAGACCATGACGGTCCCCGAGGCCGAGGACGCCGGTCTGACCAGTTGCCCGGTGTGCCAGCACGACCGCGAGACGGCCAAGTAACACCCGACCGCCCCCGGCCCGCCGCGCATTCGCCGGCGGGCTTTCGGGCTCGTCCGGGTCCGCGGAGGGCGGGCGTCAGGGGTGGCGTTCGGTGGCGGCGGCGTGCAGGCCGTGGTGCAGGCGGGTGAGCGACGGGTGGGTGGCGTGCTCGGTACGCAGGGCCGCGGCCGGCCAGCGGCGGCGGCCTTCGTCCAGCAGCGGCAGGACGGTCTCGAAGTCGATCTCGTCCTTGGGGCGCGGGCCGTGGACCTGTGGAGGAGCTGGACTTCCGGTGCGAGGCGCCGGAAGCCGTCCCGCGTGATTGTCAGGTCTGTCAGGGGGCGGCGGAGCGATGTCGACGTCGTCGTGCTCGCGGCAGGCGCGTCCGGCGGTCGGTTCCAGCGCGTGGCCGCCGCCACCCATCACGGCGCGGCCGACCCGCGCAGCAGCGCGACGACCTCCTCCAGAGGCGCCGCCTCCCAAGGGCCCCATGGCGTGTCGGTCCACGTCATGCGCCCATTGTCCGACCATGTCCGGACGAAGCGGCGTATCGCGGGCGAGAGGAGGCGGTCATGCGCGTCGGGGGCGCCACCGAGATCATCGGTGGCGCCCCCGCGCGTTCGCCGGCCGGATCAGGTCCGGCACGCCGTTCGCCGGTCCGGGAGCGAAGGCTCCGCGGCGGGCGGGGTCAGGCGCGGCGGAGGTGGAACGTCAGGCCCAGGTCCTCGTCGTGGTGGGCCGGAAGGTCCTCCTGACCGCCCTCGGTGAGGGACGCGGCCAGGACCTCCTCGGCGACCGTGCCGCCGCCGGAGCGCAGCGCGGCGGCCAGGTCGGGCGAGGAGGACGTCCACCACAGGTCGATGCGGTCGGTGATCGACAGGCCGGAGGACTTGCGGGCCTCCTGGACCAGCCGGATCACCTCGCGCAGCAGGCCCGCGCGGCGCAGCTCGTCGGACAGCTCCAGGTCGAGGGCGACGGTCTCGCCGGTGCCGGTGCCGATGGCGCCGGTCTCCACGGCCCAGCCCGCGCGCGGCTGCTCGGTGACGATCACCTCGTCGGGGCCGAGCATGATCTCGCCCAGCTCGTCCGCCTCGATCATGACGGGGGTGCCGCCACGCAGCGTACGGGCCACGCGGGTGGCGTCGGCGGCGGTCACCGCGGCGGCCACCAGCTTGGTACGCGACCCGAACCGCTTGCCGAGCGCCCGGAAGTTCGGCTTCACCGTGTACGACACGAGATCGGCGTCGAATCCGGACATGTCCTCAAGAGCCTGGACGTTCAGCTCGTCCGCCACCAGCCCCCGCAGCTCGGCGGGCAGCGACGGCCAGCCGTGCGCGCCCACCAGCGCCCGGCGCAGCGGCTGCCGCGTCTTCACGCCGGAGGAGGCGCGCGCCGAGCGGCCCAGCTCGACCAGCCGGCGGACCAGGGCCATCTGGTCCGACAGCGCCGGATCGAGCAGGTCCTCGCGCACCTGCGGCCAGCTCGTCAGGTGGACCGAGGAGGGCGCGCCGGGCGCGCGCAGCACGTCCCAGAGGTAGTCGGTGACGAACGGCGTGATCGGCGCCATCAGCCGGGTGACCGTCTCCAGGCACTCGTACAGGGTGGCGAACGCCTCGCGCGAACCCTGCCAGAAGCGGCGGCGGGAGCGGCGGACGTACCAGTTGGACAGGTCGTCGAGGAAGTCGGCCAGGCGGCGGCCGGCGCGCTGGGTGTCGTACTCGTCGAGGGACGCGGTGACCTCGGCGACCGTCCGGTGCAGCTCGGCCAGCACCCAGCGGTCCAGCAGCGGACGCTCGGCGGCCGGCGGAGCCGGCTCGGACGGGCTCCAGGACTCGGCGTTGGCGTACAGGGTGAAGAAGGAGGAGGTGTTCCACAGGGTCAGCAGGACCTTGCGGACGATCTCCTCCAGGGCGTTGTGCCCCACCCGGCGGGCCGCCCACGGCGATCCGGAGCAGGCCATGAACCAGCGCAGCGCGTCGGCGCCGTGCTGGTCCATCAGCGGGATCGGCTCCAGGATGTTGCCCAGGTGCTTGCTCATCTTGCGGCCGTCCTCGGCCAGGATGAGGCCGAGGCAGAGCACGTTCTCGTAGGAGGACTGGCCGAAGACCAGCGTGCCGACCGCCATCAGCGAGTAGAACCAGCCGCGGGTCTGGTCGGTGGCCTCGCAGATGAACTGCGCGGGGTAGACGCCCTCCGGCTTGCCGTGCTCGCCCCACTGCGCGAACGGCATCGAGCCCGAGTCGTACCAGGCGTCGATCACGTCGGGCACGCGGGTGGCGAGCGCGCCGCAGGAGGGGCAGTCGAAGCTCACGTCGTCGACGTACGGGCGGTGCGGGTCGAGCGCGGAGACGTCCTGGCCGGCCAGCGTGCCCAGCTCGGCCAGCGAGCCGACGCAGGTGACGTGGCTCTCGTCCGCCGAGCACACCCACAGCGGCAGCGGCGTGCCCCAGTAGCGCGAGCGCGACAGCGACCAGTCGACGTTGTTGCGCAGCCACTCGCCGAACCGGCCCCACTTGATGGTCTCGGGGAACCAGTTGGTGCCGGCGTTCTCCGACAGCATCTGGTCCTTGACCGCGGTGGTGCGGATGTACCAGGACGGGAGCGCGTAGTACAGCAGCGCGGTGTGGCAGCGCCAGCAGTGGGGGTAGGCGTGCTCGAAGTGGGTGCCCCGGTACAGCAGTCCGCGCCGGCGCAGGTCCTCGGTGAGCTCCTCGTCGGCGTCCTTGAAGAAGCGGCCGCCGACCATGGGCACGTCGTCGAGGAAGCGGCCGTCGGGGCCGATCGGGTTGACGATCGGCATGTCGTACCGCTTGATGACGGCCATGTCGTCGGCGCCGAAGGCGGGGGCCTGGTGGACCAGGCCGGTGCCGTCCTCGACGGTGACATAGTCGCCGAGCACGACGTAGTGGGCGCCGGGGATGTCGACCAGGTCGAAGGGCCGGCTGTAGCGGGTGCGCTCCAGCTCGCGGCCGGTGCAGCGGGCCACCTCGGTGACGTCCTCGCCGAGGACGGACAGCAGCGGCTCGGCCACCACCAGCACCTCGCCGTCGGCGGTCCTGGCCGCGACGTAGGTGACGTCGGGGTGCACGGCGACGGCCGTGTTGGACACCAGCGTCCAGGGGGTGGTGGTCCAGATCAGCAGCGCCGCGCCCAGCTCTGCCAGCGGCCCGGACGTCACGGGCATGCGCACGTAGACCGACGGGCTGGAGACGTTCTCGTAGCCGCCCGGCTGGCCCAGCTCGTGGTCGGACAGGCCGGTGCCGCAGCGCGGGCAGTACGGCGTGATGCGGAAGTCGCGGAACAGCAGCCCCTTGTCGAAGACGACCTTCAGCGACCACCAGACCGACTCGATGTAGGACGGGTCCATCGTCCGGTACGCCTGGGACAGGTCGATCCAGTAGCCCATGCGCTCGGTCATCTGCTCGAACGCGTCGACGTGCCGCAGCACCGACTCGCGGCACTTGGCGTTGAACTCGGCGATGCCGTAGTCCTCGATGTCCTTCTTGCCGGTCAGGCCCAGCTCACGCTCGATGCCGACCTCGACGGGCAGGCCGTGGCAGTCCCAGCCGGCCTTGCGCGGGACGCTGAAGCCGCGCATCGACTTGTAGCGCGGGAACAGGTCCTTGAACACCCGGGCCTCGACGTGGTGCACGCCGGGCAGGCCGTTGGCGGTGGGCGGGCCCTCGTAGAAGACCCAGGAGGGGTTGCCGGCGTTCTGCTCGACGGACCGCTCGAAGATCTTCCCGTCCCGCCAGCGGTCGAGGACCTCGCGCTCGAGCGCGGGCAGGTCGACCTGCGCGGGAAGAGAGCGGAATGATGGGGAAGACATGTCGGGCGGGACCTCCACGCGTCGTCGGCCGGTTGTGGCGTGCGCGAAGGGACGAAGCCTCGCGGCTCCGCGGTACCACCCTTCTTGGCCTCCGGGGAGGCCCTCTTCATTCGCTTGCTGCCGGGTCTAGTGAGCTCTGCCGAGCCGTTCTTCCGGCGGCTCCGGGGTGATATCCCTCACAGCATCGCTCGCGGTGGGGCCCCATCAACGCCTTGCAGTCTCAAACCATAACGCAGAGTGGAGCCGAAGACTTCCAGGTTTCCTCCCGCTGCCGGCGCCGTTGGTACGCAAGGAGGAAATTTGTGGGAATGGACGTCCCCGGGGAGGAGTTGAACGGGCGAGGCGGGATAGTACGGGTGAGGTAAACCATCCGGCGGGTCGTTTGCCGTTCCGTTATGAGGATCCTAAGCTGCCCGCACCATTCACGGCCTTGATCAGCATGGAGGCAGCCATGGCGGCAGTCACGCAGACCGCTACACCGTCGATGTGGTCGGAAGAGGAGCTGGCCGAGGTACGCGGCAGGCTGCGGACCGAGATCGACGAGCTCGAGGCCGACATCCTCCGCCACGAGTCGGAGATAGCCTCTGGTGACGTCACCCAGGGCGCGGGCGACGACCAGGCGGACGCCGGCGCCAAGACGTACGAGCGCGAACGCGAGATCGCCCTTACCCTGAATGCGCGCGATCTGGTCGCGCAGAACGAACGTGCGATCGCCAGGATCGACGCAGGGACCTATGGAGTGTGCGAATCGTGCCACAAGCCGATCGGCAAGGAACGTCTTCAGGCGTTCCCGAGGGCGACGCTGTGCGTGGCCTGCAAGCAGAAGGAGGAACGCCGCTAGGCAGGCCGCGCGGACGTCTCCTCGCGATCCTCACCTCGCTGGCGGTCGTCGTCTACGCGGCTGACCTGATCAGCAAGACGATCGTGCTGCGAGCGCTCGAAGGCAAGGCGCCGCTCGTCGTCCTCCAGGACGTCCTGCAGTTCCGGGTGATCTTCAACTCGGGCGCGGCGTTCAGCATCGGCACGGGGATGACGTTCGTGTTCACGTTCATCGCGGCGGGCGTGGTGGTGGCGATCGTGCGCACCGCGCGCAAGCTCCACAGCCTGCCGTGGGCGATCACTCTCGGGCTGCTCCTCGGCGGGGCGCTCGGCAACCTGACCGACAGGCTGCTGCGCTACCCGTCGGGGTTCGGCCGGTCCACGCAGCTCCAGGGGCACGTCGTGGACTTCATCGAGGTGCTGCCCGGTCACTTCCCGGTGATCGACTACTTCCCGGTGTTCAACGTCGCCGACTCGGCGATCGTCTGCGGCGGCATCCTGGCGGTGCTGCTGGCCTGGCGCAACGTGCAGATCGACGGCACCAGGGAGACCGACACCACCACGGGAAGCACTGCGGAGACCGGGAAGGAGCCCCAGGATGGCTGAGCGGCGGAGCCTGCCCGTCCCCGACGGGCTGGAGGGCGAGCGGGTCGACGCGGCGATCTCGCGGCTGTTCGGCTTCTCGCGCACCCGCGCGGCCGAGCTGATCGCCGCCGGCGAGGTGCAGGTCGACGGCGGGCAGCCGGCCAAGTCCGACCGCGTGCACGCCGGCGCCTGGCTGGAGGTGACGCTGCCGCCCCCGGTCAGCACGCCGATGCCGGTGGCCGAGCCGGTGCCGGGCATGACGATCGTCTACGAGGACGACGACATCATCGTGGTCAACAAGCCGATCGGGGTGGCCGCCCATCCCACCGTCGGCTGGACCGGCCCGACCGTGATCGGCGGCCTGCTCGGCGCCGGGCACACGATCGCCACCAGCGGCGCGGCCGAGCGGCAGGGCATCGTCCACCGGCTCGACGCCAACACCACGGGCGCGATGGTCGTGGCCAAGAGCGAGCACGCGTACTCGGTGCTGAAGCGGGCCTTCAAGGAGCGCACGGTCGACAAGCGCTACCACGCGCTGGTCCAGGGCCACCCCGACCCGTTCCGGGGCACCGTCGACGCGCCCATCGACCGCCACCCCTCGGGCGAGGGCAAGTTCGCCGTGGTGGCGGGCGGCAAGCCGTCGGTCACCCACTACGACACGATCGAGGCGTTCCGGGCGGCCTCGCTGCTCGACATCAAGCTGGAGACCGGCCGTACGCACCAGATCCGGGTGCACATGTCGGCCCTGCGCCACCCCTGCGTCGGCGACATGCTCTACGGCGCCGACCCCACGCTCGCGGCCCGGCTGGGCGTCACCCGGCAGTGGCTGCACGCGGTCTCGCTCGGCTTCGAGCACCCGGCCACCGGCGAGTGGATGTCCTTCAGCACCGACTACCCCGAGGACCTGCAGAAGGCGCTCGACGCCGTCGCCGCCGACGCCTGAGCCGGGCGCTACTCCTCGCCGTCCTGCGAGGGGTCGATCTGGCCGGGGGTTCTGGAGGGGGCGTCGTCCTTCTTGTCGTCCTGCTCGTCCCGCTCGGCCGCCGATCTGGTCGGCGTCGGCTTCTTCGCCGGGGACTTCGCGGGGGTGCTGGTCCGTTCGCCGCTGGTGGGCGAGGGGGCGCTGCGCCGGGGGGCGGCGGACTGCGAGGGACGCGCGGGTTGCGAGGTCGCGGGGGGCGGCTCGGAGTCGGTGACGGCGGTCTTCGGCGCGTCCGTCGGGGCGTCCGTCGGGGCGTCGCTGCCGGGCGGGGTGACGACCGCCGGGATCGTCGGGGCGCGGCCCTGCACCGGCTGGTCCGACTGCTTCGTCCACCAGGCCGCGCCGCCGGTGACCAGGCCCACGAGCAGCGCGCCCGCCGCGATGGCCAGGATCGGCGTCCTGCGCGGGCGGCGTACGGCCATCGGGGGCACCGGCACCGGGCCGGTCTGCTCCAGCGGCCCGCCGGTCAGGACCAGCCTCAGCCGCTGCTCGGCCTCCTCCAGCGACATGCGCTGCGCGGGGTTCTTGCGCAGCAGCCCGAGCAGGACGGGGGCGAGCACGCCCGCGCGGGCCAGCGGCTCCGGCTCGGCGTGCATGACCGCGCCGAGCGTGGCCAGGGCGTTGTCCCGGTGGAAGGGGGAGTGGCCCTCCACCGCCATGTACAGCGTCACGCCCAGCGACCACAGGTCGGAGGCGGGCCTGGCCTGGCCGCCGGCCGCCCGTTCAGGGGCCATGAAGGCGGGGGTGCCGATGAGGATGCCGGTCCTGGTGACGGGGGCCTCGTCCTCGGTGGTGGCGATGCCGAAGTCGGTCAGCACCGCCCGGCCGTCCTCGGTCAGCAGCACGTTGTCGGGCTTGACGTCACGATGGAGCACGCCCGCCGCGTGCGCGGCGCGCAGCGCCTCCAGCAGCTGCAGCCCGATGGCGGCGACCTTGGCCGGCGGCAGCGGGCCGTCGGCGCGGATGGTCTCGCCCAGGGTGCGGGAGTGCACGAGCTGCATGACGATCCACGGATGCCCGCCCTCCTCCAGCACGTCGTAGACCGCCGCCACCCCCGGATGCGCCACCCGGCCGGCCGCCCGCGCCTCGCGGAACGTGCGCACGGCGAACACCTCGCGCTCAGGGCCGCTCAGGTCCGGTGGCGGCAGCACCTCCTTGACGGCCACGTCACGGCCGAGCACCTCGTCGTGCGCCTGCCACACGGTTCCCATACCGCCCTGGCCGATCGTCCTGAGCAGCCGGTAGCGGCCACCGACCATCCCCGCAGAATCGGACATGCACGGCGACTACCCAAGAAACATCCGGGCAAGCGCGGTGACGACGGCCGCCGCCGCCAGGACGACGAGGAACGGCGCCCGCAGCACCAGGGCGACCACGGCCGCCACCAGCCCCGCCGTACGCGCCGGGTCGAACGCGGGCCTGCCCTCCTCGGTGAACATCTGCACCGCGATCAGAGCCGACAGCAGCGCCACGGGCACCAGCTCGGCGAACCTGCGCACCGCCGGATGGTCCAGCACCCGGCGCGGCGCGGCCAGCCCGGCCAGCTTGAGCGCGTAGCAGCCGAGGCTGACCGCGACGATGGCCCACCAGACCGTCATCGCACCATCACCACCAGCACCGCGACGGCCGACAGCAGCACCGGCACGCCCGGCGGGAAGAACGGGCTGGCCGCCAGCGCGACCGCCGCCCCGGCCACCGCCAGCACCCGCAGCCGCCCGCTGGCCGCCAGCCGGGGCCACAGGATGGCCAGGAACGTGGCCGGGCCCACGGCGTCCAGCCCGAGCACCCGCGGGTCGCCCAGGAAGGACGTGCCGACCGCGCCGGCCAGGGTGGTGAGGTTCCAGGCGACGTACAGGCTGGCGAAGGTGGTCAGGAAGCCGGTGCGGGCCGAGGGCTCGTCCGGCTGGGCCAGCGTGACGGCCGTGGTCTCGTCGATCACGCCGTGGGCGGCCAGCAGGCGGCGCGGGCCGCGGACGTTCAGCAGGTCGGCCAGGCGCAGGCCGTAAAGGGTGTTGCGGCCGCCGAGCAGCAGGGCGCCCGCGGCCGCGGCCGTCAGGTCGCCGCCGGCGCCGATCGCCCCGGCCAGCGCGAACTGCGAGGCGCCGGTGAAGGCCAGCAGGCTCAGCACGCACGCCTGCGGCACGCTGAGCCCGGCGGTGATCGCCGCCGCGCCGAACGCGAGACCGGACAACCCCACGGCCAGTCCCACACCGAGGCCGTCACGCACCGCGGCGGAACGGCGAGTTGTCTGTTCCATGGGAAACAGCTTATGAACTGGGCAAATATCCGGTCTTGTACGTTCCTGCGGCCTTTTGGTAGGCGGCGGGCGGCACGCCCACGACACGTTTGAAGTGCCGGTTCAGGTGGGCCTGGTCGGTGAAGCCCACGTCCGCCGCCACCTGCGCCGGGCGTACCCCCTCAAGGAGCAGCCGGCGGGCCTGCCGCACCCGCAGCGAGGTGAGGTAGGCGTGCGGCGGCAGGCCCGTCACGGCCTTGAACGCGCGCAGCAGCGGGAACGGCCGCACCCCCACCGCCGCGGCCAGCGTCTCCAGCGTCGGCGGGTCGAGCAGGCTCTCGTGCAGCAGCGCCATCGCCTCGCGCACCGCCTGCCGGCCCGCGCCCGGCGGGCTCGCGTCCGGCCTGGGCGCGGCGTGCCTGCTCAGCAGCCGGGCGAACAGCGTGCGCGACAGCGTGGAGGCGGCCAGCGCGTCGCCGCGCTCGGCCGCCCGGTGCGCCCGCCCGAGCAGCACCGCCAGCTCCGGGTCGCGCACCACCTGCTCGGGGAAGTACGGGGTGCCCGCCGGCGCGTCGAGCTCGGCCGCGATCCCGGCCAGCGCCTCGACCGACGGATACAGCATCCGGTACGCCCACCCGCCCGGCGTGCCCGCCTGACCGGTGTGCACCGAGTCCGCGTTGACCAGCACCAGCTCGCCCGCGCCCGCCCGATGCAGGGTTCCGCGGTACTCGAACTCCTCCACGCCCGCCACGATCAGCCCGATGGCGTACCCGTCGTGGACGTGCCGGGAGAAGCGGTGGGTGACGTAGCGGGCCTTGAGCAGGTCGGTCCCGGGGACCGCCGGATGCCGCCAGAACCGGGCCCGTTCGCGCGCGCCGTCGTGCTCCGGCGTCATTCCGGACGGAAGGTCTTGACGAAGGCGTCGAACCAGTGCCGGTCGGCGGCCCAGCGGGAGTCGAGGGTCTCCCAGTACAGGGCGTACGGGCGGCCGGCCGCGGTGTGGAAGCCGCGGTTGATCACGTGGATGAGCTGCCCCTTGCGCATGTGGGTGAACTCCCAGTCGGAGGCGCGCAGGCCGAGGTATTCGGTGGGGGTGATGCCGATCCGGGTGTACTGGTCGAACTCGCCCTTGGCCTTGATCTCCTTCTCCAGGCCGATCCAGTGCTGTTGCGGGTCCTTCCACGGGATGTCGGGGACGGTCCACTCGACGATCATCGCGCCGGGGGTGCCGGGGCCGGACAGGCGGATGCTGTCCCTGGTCGGGTTCTTGGCGGCCGTCCAGGTCTTGGGGATGGCCATGGAGAAGCGGCCGGCGGCGCTGGTGAGGGGTCGCCAGCCGGCGGGCACCGCCGGGGCCGTCGCGGTGGGCTCGCCGGTGGGCTCCTCGGTGGGCTCCTCGGTCGGCTGGGGGCTCGGCTCGGGCGTCGGGGACTTCGGCGGCGATGTCGACGGCGGTGTCGACGGCGGTGTCGACGGCGGTGTCGAGGCGGTGGCTTCGCCGGTGGCGGGCGGCTGGGCGCCGGCCGTCGGGGTGGGCGTGGCGGACCCTGACAACTGGTCGTAGAGCAGCACGCCGCCGCCGCCCAGGAGCGCCAGGACGGCCGCCGTGGCGGGCACCGCGATCCACATCGTCCGGGCGCGCCGCCGCGGCTCTCCCGGGACCGTCCGGTGCGGCGGCCGCGCGTCGCCGGTGACGGGCTGCGATCCCTGCGGCGGCGGGTAGGGGCCGCTGGGGGTTGGATGGGGACCGCTCGGCATTGGGTGCGGGTGCGGGCCGCTGGGTGTGGGGTGGGGGCCACTGGGTGTGGCGTGCGGGCCGTGCGGGGCCTGGTCTTGGGGGTACGGGCCTGGGGGGTACGGGCCGGGGGCGGCGGGGCCCGGGGCCGGGAAGGGCGTCGACCACATGGGGGTCTGGTCGGCCAGCAGCGGCTGCCCGGTGGCCACCTGGTGGAGCAGGCGCGCCGCCTCGCCGGCCGGCATCCTGGCCGCCGGGTCGCGGCGCAGCAGCCCCATGACGACCGGCTGCAACGCCCCCGCCCGCACGGGCGGCTCGGGCTCGTCGCGCAGCACGGCCGCCACCGTGGCCGCCCACGAGTCGCGCTTGAACGGCGGCCGCCCCTCCACCGCCGCGTAGAGGGTGGCCCCCAGCGACCACAGGTCGGACTCCGGACGGGCGGCCTCGCCGTTGAGCCGCTCCGGCGGCATGTACGCCGGCGTGCCCACCAGCCCGCCGGTCGCCGTCAGCCCCGACTCGGCCTCCAGCGCGGCGATGCCGAAGTCGGTCAGCACCACCCTGCCGTCGTCGGCCAGCAGCACGTTCTCGGGTTTCACGTCACGGTGGAGCACCCCGGTGGCGTGGGCGGCCCGCAGCGCGTCGAGCACCCGGCCGCCGACCATCGCCACCAGCGCCGCCGGCAGCGGCCCGCGCTCGCCGATCACCTCGGCCAGCGAACGGGACCGGACGAGCTGCATGACGATCCACGGCCGGCCGTCCTCCTCGACGACGTCGTGGATGACGATCACCGACGGGTGGTCGAGGCGGCCGGCCGCCCTGGCCTCCCTGATGGTCCGGCGGTTGAGGTCGGCCCGCTTGGCGTCGCCCACGCCCGTGTAGCGGACCTCCTTGATCGCCACCGTACGGTCGAGCAGCTCGTCGTAGGCACGCCAGACCACCCCCATGCCGCCCTCCCCGAGGGGCTCGATGAGGCGATACCGGTTGCTGACCTGCCTTTCCACGCGGGGAAGCCTACTTGGCGGGTTTGAAGGTCGCGCTGAACCCCTCGAAGAAGTGGTAGTCCTTCTTCCAGTGGCTGTTGAGGGTGTGCCAGTAGATGGCGTACGCCTTCCCGTTCTCGGTGATGAAGCCGCGGTCGCGCACCCGGGTCTTGCCCGTGTTGGTGTTCCAGGTGAAGTCCCAGTCGGCGGCGGCCTTCATGTAGTCGACCTTCTTGATGCCGATCTTCTTGTAGCCGCCGAAGTTGTGCTTGAGCGACGGCTCCTGCTTCTTCCAGTCCTTGTACGGGTCCTTGCCGGGCTTGGCCGCCTCCTCGATCATCAGGTACGCGTTCGAGGCCGCGCCGGGGCCCTTGAACTTGACCTGACGGCCGCCGCGGTCCCAGACGTTCCAGCCCTTGGGGAGCCCGATGGAGAAGCCGAGCTCCTTGTCCTTGTACATCTTCCAGCCGCTGGGCAGCGGGTCGGACTCCTCCGTCTTGTCCGGCGTGGCCGAGGGCGAGGAGGACGGCGAAGCCGACGGCGTGCTCGTGGCCGGCGGCTTCGACTCGGAGCCCGAGGCGGGCCCGGACGGCGAGGTGTGGGCCTTGGCCGACTGCCTGGCCTGCGGCGGCCTGGACGAGTGGTCCTCGGGGGCCGATCTCAGGCCGAGATAGCCGCCGACCCCGGCGACCAGCACGACCGCCGCGGCGGCCAGCGCGATCGGCCCGAACTTGCGGCCCTCCTGGCGGCTGCCCACCGTGGGCTCGCCGGTGGGCTCGTCGGGGAGCGCGGAGTCCCTGGTCGAGGGTGGGATCCGCCGGCCGGTCTCGACGGGCGGCGGCGTGCCGGCGGCCCTGCCCCTCGGCGTGGGCGCGGGCCTCGGAGCGGTCCGGGGCGCGGGCCGGGACGAGGACCGGGGCGCGGACCGGGGCGGGGGGACGGCCAGGTCGGGGTCGGTGGGGGTGTCGTCCTCGTCCTCGACGGGGTCCGGGGCCGGGACGGCGGCGCGCAGCTTCCGGCTGGGGAAGCGCCTGGTCTCCGCCGGGCTCGACGCGGTGGCGGCCTCGCGCAGCATCCGCGCGGCCTCCTCGTACGTCAGGCGCTGCACCGGCTCCTTGACCAGCAGCCCGCTGATCACCCCGGCCAGCGGCCCGGCGTGCGGCGCGGGGTCGGGCTCGTCGGTCAGGACGGCGTGCATCGTGGCCAGCGCCATGCCGCGCTCGTGCGGCGAGCGGCCCTCCACGGCCGTGTAGAGCGTCGCGCCCAGCGACCACAGGTCGGACTCGCGGCGCGCGGGCAGCCCCTTGAGCCGCTCGGGCGCGATGAAGGCGGGGGTGCCCGCCAGGCCCGTCACGGTGAGCTGCGTCTCGGTCTCCAGCGTGGCGATGCCGAAGTCGGTCAGCACCACCCTGCCGTCGTCGGCCAGCAGCACGTTCTCGGGCTTGACGTCGCGGTGGAGCACCCCGGCCTCGTGCGCCCGGTGCAGCGCGTCGAGCACGGCGACGCCGATCTCGGCCACCCGCTCGGGCGGCAGCGGCCCCTCCTGCTTGATCACCGCCCCCAGGGAGCGCGACTGGACCAGCTGCATGACGATCCAGGGCCGGCCGTCCTCCTCGATCACGTCGTGGACGACGATCACGTTGGGGTGCTCGAACCTGGCCGCGGCCCGCGCCTCGCGCATCGTGCGCCGGTTGAGCAGCTGCACCTCGTCGCCCAGGGCAGCGGCGTAACGGACTTCCTTGATGGCGACGGTGCGGTCGAGGAGCTCGTCGTGGGCGCGCCAGACGATGCCCATGCCGCCCTTGCCGATGGGCTCCAGCAGCTCGTACCGGCCGGCGATGCGGCGTCCGTCCTGCTTGCGATCCGACATCAACGGCCTCAAACCCTCCCTCTCGGCCAAGAAATACTCCCATAGCGAGGGATCATCGGCGACTCGCCGGAAGGTCAGTCCGCCATATGAGAAGGAACGTCCAGCAGGTGGAGGCGGGTGTAAGGTTTCAGACATGACTTGTCGCTACATCTTTACCGAGCCGGCTCCGGGAGGGCCGGTCGTCAGCTAGCGACCACCTGGAGTCGGCACAAGGCAGAGACGCCCCGTCTCTGCCTTTTGGTTTTTCCTGCCGGCTTCGCTGGGCCGGCCCGAGTGGGGAGTCGAGATGACATCGACCTTGGAGCGGCACATGGTGACGATCGGCGGGCTGCGCGTGGGTCACGGCCCGGCCGTGGTGATCGGCGGGCGGGTGAGCCTGCGCCCGCATCGGGGGCAGGTCGACGCGCGTGAGGCGCTGGGGGAGCGGGCCACGCTGGTGGAGCCGTACTCGGCGGCCGACCTGCCGGCGATCGCGGCGCTGGCCGACGCCGTGGTGGTGGGGGCCACGTGGACGCGCGACATCCCGCTGGTGCGGGCCGCGGCCGGGCTCGGGCTGCCGGTGGTGGTCGAGCGGCGGCCGTCGGCGTCGGTGGAGGAGTGGGTGGGCCTGGCCGGCTACTGCGCGGCCGAGGGGAACGACCAGGTGGTCCTGTGCGAGGGGGGCCGGCTCGACCTCGGGGTGCTGCGGGCGGCGCGGGCCGCGTCGGGGCGTCCGGTGCTGGCCGACGTCTCGCGCGACCCGGGGCTGGCGGCGGCGGCCGTGGCGGCGGGCGCCGACGGCCTCGTGATCGCCGGGCCCGGCGGCTCGGGCACCTCTGGCGGCTCCGGTGGCTCGGGCGCGTCCGGGCGCGGGGAGGAGGCTGCGGACGTGCGGGCGGCCGAGGAGGCCGTGACGCTGGTCGGCGCGTTGCTGCGGCCCGAGTCGCCGGAGACGCTGGCCGAGTGCCGGGAGGCGATCGACCGGGTCGACGCGGCGCTGGCGACCCTCCTGGAGCGGCGCGCCGCCCTGGCGGGCGTCGTGCAGCGGCTCAAGCCGGTGGGCGGGTTCGCCGGACGGGACCTGGCGCGGGAGCGTGCGCTGGTGGCCCGGATGGCGACGCGGGCCCCCCAACTGGGCGAGGAGCGGCTGGCGGCCGTCATGAACGCCGTCATCGAAGCGGGCCTCCACCTGGCAGAGGAACGCGCCCGCCGCTGATCCCTCATCCAGCCCGCTCTGAGCCACCCCCGAGCCGCGGGTGGGCCACCTGCCCGTCCGGGGACCGGACGTCGTGCGGGGGCGTGCATTGGGGGCTCAGGGGGTGGTGAGGTGGTAGTTGTGCAACGGGCGGCCGGGGCCGGTGGCGATCTGGTGGTTGATCAGCTCGGCGAAGCGGCGGTAGCCGTCGCCGGTGGGGTGGAAGCTGCGGGCGTTGACGGTCAGCGGGTCCATGTCGACGGCCAGGCTGTTGAGGTACGGCTGCGGCGTGCCGGCCTCGTGGCCCGTGAACGCCTCGTAGGCGTCGACGTACTCGACGCTGCCGGGGGCGCCGAGGCCGGCCAGGCCGCGGTCGTGCTCGGCCGCGACGGCGCCGACCGTGTCGTTGAGCTTGCGCGTGACGGTGTTGAGCCACCGCTGGTCGGCCACGCTCAGGTTGTCGACCGTGCGGACGGGCGAGGCGGGGAACGGCCTGGGGTAGCCGAGAACGATGACCCGGGCCCCCGGCGCGCGGGCGCGCAGCTCGCCGAGCACCCTGGTCAGGCTCGGCCGCAGCTCGGCGATGCGCCGGGCGACCGCGGCGTCCTGGTCGACGCAGGCCGACGACCAGGGCAGCTTGACGATGCACCCGGTCAGGACGTCGGTGAACCCGGCGTCGTTGCCGCCGATGCTCAGCGTCACCAGGGTGGCCGACGGGCCGACGCGGGTGATCTGGGGCTGCTGGCCGTACTGGCCGGACAGGAGCTGGCGGGTGGTGGCGCCGCTGCAGGCGTAGAAGGCGCTGCCGCCGGTGAACGGGTGTGCCTTCGCCACCAGCGGGACGTAGGAGCCGCGGGCGCGGTGGCAGCGGTCGGCGCCGTCGTTGACCGGGCCGGCGTCCTGCTCGTAAACGCCCTCGCCGGAGGAGTAGGAGTCGCCGAGCGCGACGTACGTGCCGCTCAGCGCGGCCTGGACGGGCGTCAGCCGGGTCAGCCGCGGCAGGTCGCCGCGCGGCTCCTGCAGCGGCCCCGACGGGCAGCCGGGGGAGAGCACGGCGCAGGCGAGCTTCGGGTAGACGCCCAGCGGCACGCCGATCAGCGCGAGCGCGGCACCCGCCGCCGCCGCGGCCGCCACCGCGACCCGCCATCCGGCCCCCCGCCGCTCCCGCCCCCGCCGCTCCGCCCCGACCCCGGCTCCGACCGGGGCCGAGGGCACGGCGCCGGGCTCGATGGCGGGCTCGATGGCGGGCATCGCGGGAAGCATGGTGGCGGGCATGGCGGCGGGCACCGTGGCGGTGGCGGCCCCGACGGTGTCCGGCGACCCGGCGACGGGCTCAGCGGTGTCCGGCGGCCCGGTGACGGGCCCGGTGGCGTTCGGTGGCTTGGGGGTGGGGGTGGCGGGTGCCGTACGGCCGAGTGTGTCGTCCAGCTTGTCCAGTTTGGCCTCCCCCGAGTGGCGAATCCTGCCCGGACGAGACTAACCCGCCTCCTGCGCGGCCTCCCGCGTCCGGCGGCGGCGGCGTACCATCAGCCAGCCGAGCGCGATGCCCGCGACCAGGGCCGGGATGAGGAAGAAGGCCACCCGCTGATCGCGGTCGGCGAACGGCATCAGCAGGATCACCAGCGCCAGGAACCCGAGCGTCAGCCAGTTGGTGTACGGCGAGCCCGGCATCGGGAACGCCGACCGGTGCCCGGTGGCGCGCAGCCGCGTCTGGCAATGGACCAGCACCCCCCACGTGGTGATCACCCCCAGCGAGGCGACCGCCGTGGCGATGTTGAAGGCGCGCTCGGGCAGGTAGTAGAACAGCGCCACGCCGCCGAGGAACATGGCCGCGGTGAACACGATCCCGCCGATCGGCACGTGCCGGGAGCTGAGCGTGGCGGCGAAGGCGGGGGCCTCCCGCTTGGTGGCCATCGACCGCAGGATGCGCCCGGTGGCGTACAGGCCCGAGTTGCAGGACGAGAGCGCGGCCGTGATCACCACGAGGTTCATCGCGTCGGCCGCCCAGGGCACCCCGAGCCCGGCGAAGAACGTGACGAACGGCGAGGTGCCGGCGCTGTAGGCCGTCCAGGGCAGGACCATCGCCAGCAGCAGCACCGAGCCCACGTAGAAGATCGCGATGCGCCAGATGACGCCGTTGATCGCCCGCGGCATGACCTCGTGCGGCCGGGCGGTCTCGCCGGCGGTGATGCCGACCAGCTCGATCGAGGCGTAGGCGAACACCACCGACTGCAGGCTCATCAGCACCAGCGGGAAGCCGGTGGGGAAGAAGCCGCCGTGCGCGACCAGGTTGCGCGGCCCGGCCTCGCCGACGGCGAAGACCACCAGCACCAGCGCGACCACCAGGAAGATCACGATGGCCAGCACCTTGAGCATCGCGAACCAGAACTCCAGCTCGCCGAACAGGCGGACCGACAGCAGGTTGACCACCAGCACGAACCCCAGCGCGAGCAGCGCGGTCAGCCACTGGGGGAAGCCGCCGGCCCAGTAGTGGACGTACGCGGCGATGGCGGTCAGCTCGGCGATGCCGGTGAAGGCCCAGTTGACCCAGTACATCCAGCCGCTGGCGAAGGCCGCCCACGGGCCGATGAACTCGCCGGCGTACTCGACGAAGGACCCCGAGGCCGGGCGGTAGAGCACCAGCTCGCCGAGCGCCCGCATGACGAAGAAGGCGGCCAGCCCGGCGGTGGCGTAGGAGAGCACGAGCGCGGGCCCGGTGGCGGCCAGGCGGCCGCCCGCGCCGAGGAAGAGGCCGACCCCGATCGCGCCGCCGATCGCGATCATCTGGATCTGGCGGTTGCCCAGCGCGTGGCTGTACCCCTCGTCGGACTGCGTGCGCACCCGGTGTCTCCTTCATTACTTTGCGTGAGGGAGACGATATCGAGGCCGGTGGCCGCGACGCTTCCGGCGCGCCGGGTTCGCGGGGCGCGCGAGGCGGCTCCGGGATGTCGGTCAGGCCCACTAGAGTCGGAGCGCACCATCGCATCCAGACCCGGGGAGGCGCCGCTCCATGTCGTCCAGCGACTCGTTCGTCCATCTGCATGTGCACACCGAATACTCCATGCTCGACGGGGCCGCCCGGCTCAAGCAGATGTTCAAACAGGTCGGCGACCTGGGCATGCCCGCCATCGCGATCACCGACCACGGCAACATGCACGGCGCGTACGACTTCTACCGGCAGGCCACGGGCGCCGGCATCAAGCCGATCATCGGCATCGAGGCCTACGTCGCGCCGGAGCTGCGGCACAACAAGAAGCCCGTGCTGTGGGGCGAGCCGCACCAGAAGAAGGACGACGTCTCGGCGGGTGGCTACTACACCCACATGACGATCTGGGCGCGCAACAAGACCGGCCTGCACAACCTGATGAAGCTCAGCTCGCGCGCCTACACCGAGGGCTTCGTGCGCAAGTGGGCCCGCATGGACGCCGAGATCCTGGCCGAGCACGCCGACGGCCTGATGGCCACCACCGGCTGCCCGTCGGGCGAGGTGCAGACGAGGCTGCGGCTCGGCCAGTACGACGAGGCCCTCAAGGCCGCCGCGAAATATCAGGAAATCTTCGGCAAGGACAATTTCTTCCTGGAGATCATGGACCACGGCCTCGACATCGAGCGCCGGGTCCGCGACGGCCTGACCCGCATCAGCAAAGAGCTCGCCATCCCGCCGCTGGTGACCAACGACTCCCACTACACCTACGAGTCCGACGCCGCCTCCCACGACGCCCTCCTGTGCATCCAGACCGGCAAGCAGCTGTCCGACCCCGACCGCTTCCGCTTCGACGGGTCCGGCTACTACATCAAGACCGCCGACGAGATGCGCGCCGTCGACTCCTCCGACCTGTGGGCC
The DNA here is from genome assembly GCF_044465345.1 of Nonomuraea sp. NPDC049684. Lineage (NCBI taxonomy): Bacteria > Bacillati > Actinomycetota > Actinomycetes > Streptosporangiales > Streptosporangiaceae > Nonomuraea > Nonomuraea sp. NPDC049684. The sequence goes on from NZ_JBITLO010000003.1 coordinate 574,936, forward strand.
GAGGGCTGCCGCAACACGCTGCTGGTGGCCGAGAAGGTCGATCCGACCGGGTTCTTCGAGTTCAAGAACCTCATGCCCACCTACCCCATCCCCGACGGCATGACGGAGAGCGAGTTCTTCCGCAAGACCGTCTGGGAGGGCATGGACCGCCGCTGGCCCGAGGGCTACGACGACGAGCACAAGCGGCAGGCCGACTACGAGATCGGCATCATCGAGCAGATGGGCTTCCCGAGCTACTTCCTCGTGGTCGCCGACTTCATCATGTGGGCCAAGCAGAACGGCATCCCGGTCGGCCCGGGCCGTGGCTCGGCGGCCGGCTCGCTGGTGGCGTACGCGATGGGCATCACCGACCTCGACCCGCTCCCGCACGGCCTGATCTTCGAGCGCTTCCTCAACCCCGACCGCGTCTCCATGCCCGACGTCGACATCGACTTCGACGAGCGCAGGCGCGGCGACGTGATCCGCTACGTGACCGAGAAGTGGGGCGCCGACAAGGTCGCCATGATCGCCACGTTCGGCACCATCAAGGCGAAGGCCGCCATCAAGGACGCCGGTCGCGTCCTGGGCTATCCCTACGCGCTGGGCGACAAGGTGTCCAAGGCGTTCCCGCCGGCCGTGATGGGCAAGGACATCCCGCTGTCGGGCATCTTCGACAAGGACCACCCGCGCTACAACGAGGCCGGCGAGCTGCGCCGGCTCTACGAGGAAGACGTCGACGTCAAGGCGACGATGGACCTCGGCAAGGGCCTGGAGGGCCTGATCAGGCAGACGGGCGTGCACGCCGCCGGCGTGATCATGTCCCGCGAGGTGATCACCGACCACATCCCGATCATGCGCCGCGACTCCGACGGCGCGATCATCACGCAGTTCGACTACCCGACCTGCGAGACGCTCGGCCTGCTGAAGATGGACTTCCTGGGCCTGCGCAACCTCACGATCATCGACGACTGCCTGAAGATGATCGAGTCCACCACCGGCGAGCAGATCGACCTGCTGAAGCTGCCGCTCGACGACCGCAAGACGTACGAGCTGCTGGGCAGGGGCGACACGCTGGGCGTGTTCCAGCTCGACGGCGGCGGCATGCGCTCGCTGCTGCGGCTGATGAAGCCCGACAACTTCGAGGACATCTCGGCCGTCGGCGCCCTCTACCGTCCCGGCCCGATGGGCGCCAACTCCCACACCAACTACGCCCTGCGCAAGAACGGCCAGCAGGAGATCACCCCGATCCATCCGGAGTTCAAGGAGTCGCTGGCCGAGATCCTCGACACGACCTACGGCCTGATCGTCTATCAGGAGCAGGTCATGGCCATCGCGCAGAAGGTCGCCGGGTTCTCGCTCGGCAAAGCCGACCTGCTGCGCCGGGCGATGGGCAAGAAGAAGAAGGCCGAGCTGGACAAACAGTTCGAGTCCTTCGAGAGCGGCATGAAGGACAACGGCTACTCCTCCGAGGCCGTCAAGACGCTCTGGGACATCCTGCTGCCCTTCTCCGACTACGCCTTCAACAAGGCCCACTCGGCGGCCTACGGCCTGGTCTCCTACTGGACGGCCTACCTCAAGGCCAACCACCCGGCCGCGTACATGGCGGCGCTGCTGTCGAGCGTCAAGGACGACAAGGACAAGTCGGCCCTCTACCTCAACGAGTGCCGCCGCATGGGCATCAAGGTGTTCCCGCCGGACGTCAACGACTCCGACTTCGACTTCACCCCGCGCGGCACCGACATCCGCTTCGGCCTGTCGGCGGTGCGCAACGTCGGCGGCAACGTCGTCGACGGCATCATCGCGGCGCGCAAGTCCAAGGGCCGCTTCGCCGACTTCAAGGACTTCCTGCGCAAGGTGCCCGCGATCGTGTGCAACAAGCGCGTGATCGAGTCGCTGGTCAAGGCCGGGGCCTTCGACTCGCTCGGCCATGTGCGCAAGGGCCTGGTCATGGTGCACGAGCAGGCCGTCGACGCGATCATCGACATCAAGAAGAACGAGGCCATCGGCCAGGACTCCCTGTTCGGCGCGATCGACGGCGGCGAGGACCAGACCTTCGACGTGCAGATCCCGCCCGGGGAGTGGGACAAGAACACGCTGCTGCAGTTCGAGCGGGAGATGCTCGGCCTCTACGTCTCCGACCACCCGCTGTTCGGCGTGGAGCACATCCTGGCCGCGGGGGCCGACTGCTCGATCGCCGCCGTCCAGGACGAGAGCCGGGCCGACGGGCAGGTCGTGACGCTGGGCGGCATCCTGAGCGGGGTGCAGCGCAAGGTCACCAAGAAGGGTGACACGTGGGTGCTCACCCAGCTCGAAGACCTCGAAGGCGCGATCGAGGTGATGATCTTCCCGTCGGCGTACCAGCTGTGCTCGACGATCCTGGCCGAGGACGCGATCGTCTTCGTCAAGGGGCGCATCGACAAGCGGGAGGACGTCGCGAAGATCATCGCCATGGAGGTGACCGCGCCCGACCTGACCCAGGAGGCGGGCGGGCCGCTGCTGGTGAGCCTGCCGCTGACCCGGTGCACGCCGCCGGTGGTCGGGCGGCTGAAGGAGATCCTCACCACGCATCCGGGCACCTCGGAGGTGCACCTCCAGGTGCACAACGGCCCGAAGACGACCGTCATGCGGGTCGACGACCGCCTGCGGGTGTCGCCGTCACCGGCGCTGATGGGCGACCTCAAGCAGCTCCTCGGCCCGGCCTGCCTGGGCGCCTGACCCTCTGCGGACTCCCCGGCCGGCCCGTCCCGGCGCCTGACCGCGCCGAGGCTCCCCGGCCTGTCTTGTGCGTGGATGCCAAGGCGGGCGGGGGAGGTGGGCAAAGGTCGCCGTCGTGTCCCGGCGCGCGGGTGGGGCAGGATCGCAGGGTGAGCGAACTGCACTACCTGACCGCGACCGAGATGGCCCGCCTGATCAGGGCCGGGCAGGTGAGCGCCGTCGAGCTGCTCCAGGCCCACCTCGACCGCATCGAGCAGGTCAACCCCCGGGTCAACGCCATCGTGACGCTGGTGGCCGAGCGGGCGCTGGAGGCGGCCAGGGCGGCCGACGCGGCCGAGCCCGAGGGGCCGCTGCACGGCGTCCCGGTGGCCCACAAGGACCTGGTGGACACCGCGGGCATCCGCACCACGTACGGTTCGCCGCTGTTCGCGCGGAACGTCCCCGACAAGGACGACCTGATCGTGCGCCGCCTGCGCGCCGCCGGGGCGATCACGATCGGCAAGACCAACACGCCCGAGTTCGGCACCGGCTCGCACACCGTCAACGAGGTCTTCGGCGCCACCAGGAACCCCTACGACCTGGCCAGGTCGGCCGGCGGCAGCAGCGGCGGGGCCGCGGCGGCCCTGGCCACCGGCATGGTCCCGCTGGCCGACGGCTCCGACATGGGCGGCTCGCTGCGCAACCCCGCCTCGTTCTGCAACGTCGTGGGCCTGCGCCCCACGCCGGGGCGCGTCCCCGACCCCTCCGACACGGCCGCCTGGTACACGCTGGCCGTGCCGGGGCCGATGGCGCGCACGGTCGAGGACCTCACGCTGATGCTCGGGGCCGTCGCCGGGTTCGACGCCCGCTCGCCGTACGCGATCAAGGAGACCTTCGCGCCCGAGCCCGAGCAGGGGGTGCGCGGGATGCGGGTGGCGTGGAGCCCCGACCTGGGCGGGCTGCCCGTCGACCCGCGCACGGCCGCGGTGACCGCGACGGCGCCGGCCGTGTTCGAGGCGCTGGGGGCGCACGTGGAGCAGGTCGCGCTCGACCTGTCCGACGCCGAGGACGCCTTCCGGATCTACCGCGCCTGGTACTACGCGCTGTCCTTCGGCGACCTGACCGGCCTCGGCCCCAACACGAGCTGGAACGTCGAGCGCGGCCGCACGGTCACCGGCGCCGACCTGGCCCGCGCCGAACGGCTGCGCAGCGGCCTCTACCAGCGCATGGCCGGCTTCTTCGACACCTACGACGTGCTCATCGCGCCGGTCAGCCAGGTGCCGCCGTTCCCGGTGGAGCAGCCGCACGTGAGCGAGATCAACGGCGAAAGGCTGCCCGACTACCTGGCCTGGATGCGCTCGGCGTACTGGATCAGCGTGCTGCACGCGCCGGCGGCCTCGGTGCCGGCCGGGTTCACGCCCGAGGGGCTGCCGGTCGGGGTGCAGATCGTCGGGCGGCCGTTCGCCGACGCCAGGGTGCTGCGCGTGGCCCGCGCGTTCGAGCAGGCCACCGGCCACGGCCTGCGCCGCCCGCCGGTCTAGGGCTCGATGCCGTACGGGTGCCGCAACGGCGACTCGCGGTAGCCGTGCATGCCCTCCAGCAGCCCGAACAGGCCGACCGCGAGCAGCGGCCAGGCCACCAGCACCCCTTCGGCGGTCAGCTTCAGCGCTCCCGGGACGATCCGCACCCCGGGCTCGGCCGCGGCCTCCACCGCCACCGCGCCGACCGTGAACGTGGACCCGGCCCACAACGTGAGGAAGCTGCCCGCCACCCCGCCCGCGCACAGCCCGAGCAGCACCGCCAGCATCCAGCGCCGCCCGGCGAACCACGCCAGACCGCCGCAGAGCAGCCCCAGCGCGCCCGTGATCACCGCGAACCAGCCGTCGGCCGCGATCAACGCCTGCGTGGTGAGGTCGGCCAGCACCAGGCCGTGCTCGGTCACCTGGTACGGAGCCCGCGGCGAGATCGCGGACCAGCTCAGCCCGGCGGCGACCCCGAGAGTGGCGAGTATGAGGACAGTTACCGCAAAAGCGCGTACTTCCCTCGTCACGCCATTCCCCCTCACAACTGCATCCGAACCAGCTCGATGGTATCTCCCGGTTAGGCTCGCTTCGTGATTGCAGAAGAGGTCTGGCTGATCGAGCCCTCCGGCCCCCTCCGCGGGGACGTCGTCGTACGGGGCTCCAAGAACGGTGTGTCCAAGCACATGGTCGCCGCCATGCTGGGCAATGGCGAGAGCAGCATCCACAACGCCCCCGACGTGGGCGAGGTGGGCATCACCGCGGCGATGCTGGAGGCGCTCGGCATCCACGTCGAGATCGCCGGTCCCGAGATCCGCATCGAGCGCGGGGCGGAGATCAGGCCGCGGGTGCCCGACGCGTTCACCGGGCTCAACCGCATCCCCATCCTCATGCTCGGGCCGTTGCTGCACCTGGCGGGGGAGGCGTTCGTGCCGCTGGTCGGCGGCGACCCGATCGGGCGGCGGCCGGTGAACTTCCACGTGGAGGCGTTGCGCTCGATGGGGGCCGAGGTGGAGGTGGGCGACACCGGCATCTCGGCCAAGGCCAAGCGGCTCAACGGGGCCCGGCTCGAACTGCCGTACCCCAGCGTGGGGGCGACGGAGACGATCCTCATGTCGGCGGTGCTGGCCGAGGGCAAGACCGTGCTGAAGAACGCCGCCATGGAGCCCGAGGTGGTGGAGCTGGCGCTGTTCCTGCAGCGCATGGGCGCCCGGATCGAGCTGTCGCCCGACCGCCGGATCGTCATCGAGGGCGTCGACCACCTGCGCGGCGCCTCCACCTGGCTGAACGGCGACCGCATCGAGGCGTTCTCCTACCTGGCGGCCGGGCTGATCACCGGGGGCGAGGTGCGCGTGCACGGCTGCCCCCAGGACCGCCTGGTCACCGCGATCACCACGCTGGCCAGGATGGGCGCCCGGTTCGACATCAACGACGAGTACCTGTGCGCCACCGCCCCGCCCGAGGGGCTGCGCTCGGCGGCCGTGCAGACCGACACCCACCCCGGCTTCATGACTGACTGGCAGACCCCGCTCATGGTGCTGTTCACGCAGAGCCAGGGCATGTCGGTGCTGCACGAGACGGTCTTCGAGAACCGTCTGGTCTACGTGCCCGCGCTGCAGCGGATGGGCTGCGAGATCGAGGTGTTCGACCAGTGCCTGGGCGGGCCTGCCTGCCGTTACCACGACACCAACGCCCGGCACTCGGCCGTGGTGCGCGGCGTCTCCAAGCTCAGGGGCGCCGACGTGACGCTGCCCGACATCCGGGCCGGGTTCTCGGCCGTGCTGGCCGCCGCGGTGGCCGACGGGACGTCCACGCTGCGCGGCGTGCACCACATCGAGCGGGGCTACCACCGGCCGTACGAGCAGTTCGCCTCGCTTGGTCTGAACATCCGAAGAGAACGGTAAAGACCGAGGAAGTGGGCGTTTGCCGATGATCTGCTGGTTGCAGATCATCTGCGTGACCGTACTCAGATCCATCGGTGGCCTCGCCATGGCGGGGGCGCTCGGCGGGGTGCTGGCGGCGGCACTGGCCGTTCCCGTGGTGAGCGGCGGCGGCCTGGCCGCCAAGAACGTCGCCGACACCTTCGTCGACCTGCCGCCCGCGCCCCGCGAGGAGCCCCTGGCGCAGGTGACCAGGCTGCTGGACAAGGACGGCAGGCAGTTCGCCCAGTTCTACGAGGCCAACAGGACGGCCGTGCCGCTCGCGTCCGTGGCGCCCATGATGCGCAAGGCCATCGTGGCCATCGAGGACGCCCGCTTCTACGAGCACGGCGGCCTCGACGTCCGGGGCACGTTGCGGGCGCTGCTCACCAACACGCAGGCGGGCGGCATCCGGCAGGGCGGCTCGTCGCTGACGCAGCAGCTCGTCAAGAACATCCTGGTCGAGAGCGCACGCACCGACGCTGAACGGGACAAGGCGCGCGCCCCCAACCTGGCCCGCAAGATCACCGAACTGCGGTACGCGATGGCCCTGGAACACAAGTACCGCAAGGACGAGATCCTTGAGCGTTACCTCAACATCGCCTACTTCGGCGCCGGCGCCCACGGGGTTGAGGCGGCGGCCCGGCGCTTCTTCTCCACCACCGCCTCCAAGCTGACACTGACCCAGGCGGCCACGCTGGCGGGGGCGGTGCGGATGCCGTACTCGACCGATCCCTCGCTCGGCCGCTCGCACCAGGCGCGGCTGAAGGAGCGGCGCGACCTCGTGCTGGACCGGATGGCCGGGCTCAAGCTGATCACGCAGGCCCAGGCCGGCGCCGCCAAGAGCACGCCGCTGGCGCTGCGGCTGCGGCCCGAGCCGGGCGGCTGCGGGCAGAGCCCGTACCCCTATTACTGCCTGTACGTCCAGAACGAGATGTTGTCGAACCCGGCGTTCGGCAACACCCCGGCCGAGCGGCGGGCCAGGATGGCCAGGGGCGGCCTGGTGATCAGGACCGGCCTCGACCCGGTCGCGCAGCGCGCGGCCGAGCGCGCGATCCGGCGGCACGTCTCGCCGGAGGACACCGAGGTGGCCGCGGAGGCCATGATCGAGCCCGGCACCGGCCGGATCAGGGCGATGGCGGCCAGCAAGGAGTTCGGCCGCAACCGCGGCAACAAGAAGAACGGCCCGAGGACCACCTTCAACCTGCCCGCCGACGTGGCGCACGGCGGCGGCCAGGGCTTTCAGGCGGGCTCGACGTTCAAGGTCTTCACCCTGGCCACGGCGTTGCAGCAGGGCTGGCGGTTCGGCGACGGCTTCCAGACGCCGGGCGAGCTGGTGCCCGCGCAGGGCTACCGCAACTGCGCCGGCCGCCCGGTCAACGACCCCGGCACGCGCATTCTCAACGCCAGCGGCGAGGGCTCGGGCGGCCCGCACAGCATCGAGACGGGCACCTGGAAGTCGGTGAACATCTTCTACATGATGCTGGAGCGCAAGGTCGGGCTCTGCAACGTGGTCAAGACGGCCAGGGCCCTCGGGGCGGTGCGGGCCGACGGCAGGCCGCTGCGCGAGGTGCCGACGTTCACACTGGGCGTCAACGAGATGGACCCGGTGACGGTCGCGGGGGCCTTCGCCACGTTCGCGGCCCGCGGCGTGCACTGCCGGCCGCTGGCGATCGTGGAGATCACCGACCGGAGCGGCCGGCGCGCGCACGTGCCGCCGTCCTGCGAGCAGGTCATGGAACGGCCGGTCGCCGACGCGGTCAACCACGTCCTGTCCGGGGTGTTCGACAAGGGCACCATGCAGGGGCAGAGCATCGGCCGCCCGGCCGCCGGCAAGACCGGCACCAACAACGGCTACACCTCGGCCTGGTTCGCCGGGTACACGCCGGACCTGGCCGCGGCGGTGAGCCTGGGCGACATCCGGGGCTCCTACCGCTACCCGCTCCAGGGCGTGCAGATCGGCGACCAGTACTACGGCGCCGTGCAGGGGGCGTCGCTGCCCGGCCCGATCTGGGTGGAGTCGATGCAGCAGGCCCTGGAGAACACCGGGCCGAGAGGGTTCCCCGGGCCGGACATGGGCCGGTTCGGCGGCGGGTTCACGCCCGGCCTGAAGGAGGCCGAGGCGCTGGAGCAGGACAAGAAGAAGAACCGGCGGCAGGGCGAGCGCGCGTTCTTCCGGCACCACCGGCGGCTGTTCGAGTGGCTGCTCGGGCAGGGCCCGCCCGACCCGTCGTTCCGCCGCCCGCGCCACCGCTCCCGGTAGCCGCCCGGCGGGAGGCTCAGCCCGCCTTGCCGATGGGGGCGGTGACCGCGCGGGTGAGGGTGATCAGGTTGTCGGGGCCGGTCTCGATCTGGAGCCCGCGCCGGCCGGCCGAGAAGTAGATCGTCTCGTGGTCGAGCGCCGAGGAGTCGACCACGGTGGGAAGCTGCTTGCGCTGGCCGAGCGGGCTGATGCCGCCCACCACGTAGCCGGTCACCCGCTCGACCTTGGCCGCCTCGGCCATGGCGGCCCGCTTGCCGCCCAGCGCCGAGGCCAGGGCCTTGAGGTCGAGCTTGCCCGACACCGGCACGACCGCCACCGCGAGGCCGCTGTCGGTCTCGGCGACCAGGGTCTTGAAGATGCGGTCGTAGGGCACGCCGAGCGCGTCGGCCGCCTCCTCGCCGTACGCCTGGGCGCTCGGGTCGTGGTCGTAGGGGTGGAGCGTGAAGTCGGCCTTGGCCTTGGTCAGCGCCATGGTGGCCGGGGTGCCGCCGCCCTTGCCTTTCGTTTTGCTCACGTCTGACAAGTGTAGCGAATCTACATTGTAAAGGCGCGGCCCGGCGTGTACCCGAGCGCCCGCCGGAAGACGTCGATGAACGCGCTGGCCGAGGCCCAGCCGCAGCGATGGGCGACCACGGTCACCGGCAGGCCGTCGGCCAGCAGCAGCAGCGCCTGGTGCAGGCGGAGCTGGGTGCGCCACTGGGGGAAGCTCATGCCGAGCTCGCGGCGGCACAGCCGGGCGAGCGTCCGCTCGCTGGTGCCCGCCACGGCGGCGAGGGTGGCCAGGGTGCGCCCGTCGGCGGGGTCGTCGTGCAGGGCGGCGCAGACGGCGGCCAGGCGCGGGTCGCGCGCGGCGGGCACGTGGAAGGGCTGTTCGGGGGCGCGTCTGAGCCGGTCGAGCAGGACGGCGAGCAGCCGTTCGCGCTCCGCGCCCACGGGGGCGTCGTCGTCGGTGTAGGCCATGACGAGCTCGCGCAGCAGCGGGCCGACGGCGAGCACGGCGGGCCGGTCGAGGCCGAGCGGGTTGCCGGTGAGCCCGACCAGGCGCAGGTCGGTGCTGCCGTGGGCGCGGTGTTCGTGCACGGTGCCCGCGGGCACCCAGATGGCTCGGTTGGCGGGGGCGACCCAGGTGCCGGCGTCGGTGGTGACGGAGAGCATGCCGGCGCAGGCGTAGGCGATCTGGTGGGTGTCGTGCCGGTGGGCGTCGATGCCCGTGCCGGGGGCCAGGGGGCGGCGGCCGGTGGGCGCCACGGGGGTGTGGCGGATATTCGGCATAGGTTGGCATTTTATCGGAAGCAGGCCAGATCGGGCCGGGGACATCATCGGGGGCGTGAACAGGATCCGGTCGCTGGCTGCGGGGCACGCGTGTGTGGACTTCTACCAGGGAGCGGTGCCGGCGTTGGTGCCGTTCCTGGTGTCCGGGCGGGGGTACGGCTATGTGGCGGTGTCGGGGATCGTGCTGGCGGCCACGTTGTCGTCGTCGGTCGTGCAGCCGGTGTTCGGGCTGCTGACGGACCGGTGGCGGATGCCGTGGCTGATCCCGTCGGCCATGGTGGTGGCGGGGGCGGGCGTGGCGTGCGCCGGGGTGACGGGGTCGTACGCGGTGACGTGGCTGGCGGCGGCGGTGTCGGGGCTGGGGGTGGCGGCCTACCATCCGGAGTCGGCGCGGCTGGCCAGGATCGCCAGCCAGGGCGGTCATGTGCGGATGAGCTGGTTCTCCTTGGGCGGGACGCTGGGGTTCGCCGCGGCGCCGGTGCTGGTGACGCCGCTGTTGTCGGCGTGGGGGCTGGGGGCCTCGCCGCTGCTGGCCGGGCCGGCGGTGCTGGGGGCGGTGCTGACGCTCCCGGCGGTGCGGGCCCTGGCGGGCGGGCGGGGCGGGGCGCGTCCGGCGGTGCGGGCGGCGGGTCGTGACGACTGGCCGGGGTTCGTCCGGCTGACGTCGGTGATCGTCTTCCGGTCGGTGGTGTACGTCGGTCTGAGCGCGTTCGTGGCCCTGTACGTGGGCGGCGGCGCGGCGGGCGCGGCGGCGTTGTTCGTGCTGTTCGCGGGCGGGGCGGCGGGCACGGTGCTGGGCGGGCGGCTGGCGGCCCGGTGGGGGAGGGTGCCGGCGATGCGGGCGGCGTACGCGGCGGCGGCGCCCGCGGTGGCGGGGGTGGTGCTGGCCCCGGGCCCGCTGGTCTACGTCTTCGTCGCCGCGTCGTCGGTCGCCCTGTACGTCCCGTTCTCCCTGCATGTGACCCTGGGCCAGGATCTCCTGCCGAACCGGGTGGGCACGGCGAGCGGCGTCACGCTGGGGCTGGCGGTGAGCGTGGGCGGCCTGACCAGCCCGCTGGTGGGCGCGGTGGCCGAGGCCGCCTCGCTCAGGATGGCGCTGGCCTGCCTGATCGCCTTCCCGGTGCTGGCCTGGCTGCTGGCGCGGACGCTGCGGGAGCCGGCGCCGGCCGCGGCCTAACCGGTGGCGGTGCGCAGGCGCACGACGGCGGAGTTGTCGCGCTGGGCGGGGTCGAGGCGGGTGGAGGTGACGTGCATGGTGACCGGCAGGGCGGCCTCGGCGTCGCGGCCGACGGAGACCTTGGCGGAGATGCGGACCGGCCGGCCGGGGTGGATGACGTCGATCACGCATTCGGCGCGGTGGTCGCCGTGGCGGCAGGCGGCGCCGTCGACGGAGGTCAGGGTGGCGCCGGACGGGAGCGTGAGGGTGACGGGCACCTGGGCGGCGGCCATGAGCCCGCGCATGGTGACGGTCGCGGTGACGGTGGCGGTGCCGCCGCGGCGGACGGGCGCGCCGGGGCCGGCGGCGTCGAGGGAGAGGGAGTCGTAGACGCCCTTGGGGTCGGCCTGGCGGACGATCGCGCCGTAGCCCTCGGCGTTGAGCGCGGTGGCGACGGAGTTGCCGTCGGGCTCGCCGTCCTCCTTGCCGGCCGACAGCACGCCGACCAGGTCGTCGCTGCCGCGGACGATCCATGGCCCGCCGCTGTGGCCCTTGGCCAGGTGGCAGTTGTAGGTCTCCATCCGTCCGGCCGGGTCGCCGGCGCCGGCCAGCCGGGCGGCGAGCATGTCGCCGGTGGTGTTCTCGCCGCGGGCCTGCTGGGTGCGGCCGAGGCACCAGAGCTGGTCGCGGCCGTCGTAGGGCCGGCGGCCGAGCACGCCGGGGTAGCCGGTGGTGGCGATGGTGAAGCGGCCGCCCTCGTTGCGCAGGGGGGTGAGGGCGCCGACGGTGTCCTGCAGGGTGCGGTTGCGGCCGCCGACCTCGACGAGCGCGACGTCGTAGACGGAGTTCCAGTCGCCGCCGGTGCGTCCGGTGTAGGCGTCGGGCTTCCAGGCGCGCCGTCCGCCCCATCTGCCGTACGGCTCGCGCTGCGCGGCGGTGGCGGCGCGGCCGTCGTAGGCGGGGACGAACGCGAAGTTGGTGTGCCACGTGCCGGACGCCGAGCCGTCGGGGCTGCTGTAGACGCAGTGGGCGGCGGTGATGACCAGCAGCCTGCTGGCCGAGCGGACGACGGAGGCGCTGCAGGAGTCGTCGCGGCCGGTGGCGTTGACGAAGAACAGGCGTCCGGTGACGCGGCTGCTGCCGTCGGCGGTGTACGGCCGGCGCACGGGGGCGTAGCCGTTGGCGTCGCCGCCGGGGGTGAGCCGTTTGGCGCCGGGCACGCTGCGCCGCTCGGCGGCGCTGTGGTCGGCCGGGTCGGGGACGGACGTGCTGAGGGGGAGGGGGACGGCCTTGGCCTTGGCCTGTTTGCCGGGCGTCCAGTAGCGGGCGGCGCGTCCGGGTCGCATGAGCGGCGACGAGGCGGCGCCCGGACTGCGGTCCCGGTTTCTGGTCGCGGCAGGGCTCTGGGCGGGGCTCTGCGCCGGCCGCTGGGCGGGGCTCTGCGCGGTGGCGGCCCTGAGCGGGGGCGGTTCGGCGGTGGCTGGTGCGGTGGTGAGCGTGCTGGCGAGTGCGGTGGTGAGCGAGACGCCGGCGAGCGCGGCCAGCGTGGTGACCAGGGTCTTCGACACGATGTCCCCTTGAGCGGTCCGGAGCGATTCCGATCACTGTAAGTCATGACTTCATCGCTTAACGTGGCCAAGCGGGACGTGTCGCGCCATGTCCTGCGCCCGGTCAGCCCGCCGCGGCGTCCCCCGGGGCGAGGAACTCGGCGGTGCTCGCCTCGCCGGGTTCGCGGTCTGGCCGCAGGCCGCGCCAGGACGGGTGGCGCAGGCGGCCGTCGCCGGTGACCTCGGCGTACTGGACCTCGCCGACGACGCGGGGTTCGACCCAGCGCGCGTGGCGGGCGTGCTCGCGCGGGACGGGCTCGTCGAAGGGCGGGCCGGGGCGTTCCAGGGGCGTGAGGAGGTCCTGGAGGTCGCGCAGCATCTGCTGGGTGAAGCCGGTGCCGACGTGCCCGACGTAGAGCAGCCGGCCGCGCGGGTCGTAGGCGCCGAGCAGCAGCGAGCCGATCATGCCGGACCGCCGTCCGCCGCCGGGGTGCCAGCCGCCGATGACGACCTCGGCGGCGCTGACGTTCTTGACCTTGGTCCATTCGCCGCTGCGCCGGCCGGGCCGGTAGGGGGAGCCGAGCCGCTTGCAGACGATCCCTTCGAGCCCGAGCTGGCGGGAGGAGTCGAAGGCGCGGTCGGCGTGGTCGGCGAACCACACGGGCACCTCCCAGCGGAAGCCGGGCCGCAGGGTGCCCTCCAGCAGCTCGCGGCGCTCGCGGTAGGGGCGGCCGATCACGCTGTCGGCGTCGAGGTGCAGGATGTCGAAGGCCATGAACGTCACCGGCACCGCCCGGGTGAGCTCGGCGACGGTGGCGGGGTTGCGCTGGTGCATGCGGGGCTGGAGGGCGGCGAAGCTGGGGCGTCCGGTCTCGTCGAAGGCGACGATCTCGCCGTCGATCACGGCCGCGTGCCGGCCGGTGGAGCCGGCCATGAGCTGCAGCTCGGGGTAGGCGGGGGTGATGTTCTTGTTGTTGCGCGACATCAGGCGGACCGAGCCGCCTTCGACGTAGGCGAGGGCGCGTACGCCGTCCCATTTCATCTCCACGGCCCAGCCCTCGCCCTGGACGGAGGTCAGGGTGCCCAGCTGGGCCATCATCGGCGCGTAGGCCGGCAGCCCCACCATGGATCATGCCGTACCCCGGGGGGTTGATCGACAGTGGCGGGCCGGGGTCTACAAATGGTCAAGCGGGGTGTCTTCCACCAGTTCGCCGAGGTCCACGCCGTGTTCGTCCAGTTCGGACACCGTCTTGCAGTAGCCGCGCAGGTACGTCCGGCCGTTGACGCGGTGGGAGACGCGCAGCAGTGGACGATCACCGAGGATGATCGCCTCCACCAGGATGCCGCCGGGGGCTCGCCACTGTCCCATGCCGCCCAGAGTAGGCGAGCGGACATAATGGACATGTAATGCGAAAGGCGTTACGAACCGCCTACGCCGCGCCAAGCGGGGCAAACAGCCGCAAGGTTATTTTTAACTCACCGAGAGTTTTCTTTGCCGCAGGGTGTTAGACGCCTGGCGCGCCGGGCAGAAGGGGGCCAGGCCATTCCCCCGGCCGTGACCGCGCCCCCGTGGCGGCCACGGCCACTCGGCCCCGGCTTGGCCCGGTCCGGGGCTCCGGCGGCCGCGAGCGCGGTGTCGGCGAACGCCGCGCTCGCGGCCCCCGTAAGGCGTCCTGCCTGCGTCCCGCATTCTGGACAGAAGCGGATCCGGGGCCCGGACTCCGTAGACTGTCAGGGTGATTTCCCGTATTGACATGCGCGGTTCCCTTCCTGCGGACCTGCGCGACGTGCTGCCCCGCGCCGAGCTCGACGTCGAGGCCGCCCTGGAGAAGGTGCGGCCCATCTGCGACGACGTGCGCCATCGCGGGGCGGCAGCCGTACGGGAGCTGACCGCCAGGTTCGACGGTGTCGAGATCGCCTCCGCCCGCGTCCCCGCCGACGCCGTCCGGCGGGCGCTCGACGAGCTCGACCCCCGGGTCAGGGCCGCGCTGGAGGAGTCGATCAGGCGGGCCCGGCTGGTCCACCGCGACCAGCGCCGCTCCGACGTCACCACGCAGGTCGTGCCCGGCGGCACGGTGACCGAGCGCTGGGTGCCGGTCGACCGCGTGGGCCTCTACGTGCCCGGCGGCCGTGCCGTCTATCCCTCCAGCGTGGTCATGAACGTCGTCCCGGCCCAGGAGGCGGGCGTCGCCTCGCTGGCCGTCACCAGCCCGGCGCAGAAGGAGTTCGGCGGGCTGCCTCACCCCACCGTCCTGGCCGCGTGCGCGCTGCTCGGCGTCGAGGAGGTCTACTCCGTGGGCGGGGCGCAGGCCGTGGCCATGTTCGCCTACGGCACCGAGGAGTGCCCGCCCGCGACCATGGTGACCGGCCCCGGCAACATCTGGGTCGCCGCCGCCAAGCGCCTGCTCAAGGGCCGCATCGGCATCGACTCCGAGGCCGGCCCCACCGAGATCGCCATCCTGGCCGACGAGACCGCCGACCCGGTGCACGTCGCCGCCGACCTGATCAGCCAGGCCGAGCACGACACGATCGCCGCCGCCGTCCTGGTCACCACCAGCCTTGAGCTGGCCGAGGCGGTCGAGAAGGAGCTGCCGGGCCAGGTCTCGGCCACCCGCCACTCCGAGCGCATCACCGAGGCCCTCGGCGGCCGGCAGTCGGGCATCGTGCTGGTCTCCTCGATCGACGACGGCATCAAGGTCGTCGACGCGTACGCGGCCGAGCACCTGGAGATCCACACCGCCGACGCGGCCGAGGTCGCGGCCCGGATCCGCAACGCCGGGGCGATCTTCGTCGGCCCCTACGCGCCGGTCTCGCTCGGCGACTACCTCGCCGGATCCAACCACGTGCTGCCCACGGGCGGCTGCGCCTGCCACTCCAGCGGCCTGTCGGTGCAGTCGTTCCTGCGCGGCATCCACGTCGTCGACTACACGCGCGACGCGCTGGCCGGCGCGGCGGCCCACGTGTCGGTGCTGGCCGACGCCGAAGACCTGCCGGCGCACGGCGCCGCGATCCGCGCCCGTTTCGACTGGCGAGTCCCCACGGAGTCAGAGTGAACCCCACCGACGTGCCGCCCGGCGTGACGCCCACCGACGTGACGCTCGACGACCTGCCGATCCGCGACGACCTGAAGGGCCGCTCGCCCTACGGCGCGCCGCAGATCGACGTGCCGGTCCGGCTCAACACCAACGAGAACCCCTATCCGCCCTCGCCGGCGCTGGTCGCCGACCTGGCCGAGGCGGTCGCCGCGAACGCCGGCGAGCTCAACCGCTACCCCGACCGCGACGCCACCGGGCTGCGCGCCGACCTGGCCGCCTACCTGGGCCACGGGCTGAGCCCCGAGCAGGTGTGGGCGGCCAACGGCTCCAACGAGGTGCTCCAGCAGATCCTGCAGGCCTTCGGCGGCCACGGGCGCACCGCGATCGGGTTCGAGCCGTCGTACTCGATGCACCCGATCCTCACGACCGGCACCAGCACCGAGTGGATCAGCGCCGCCCGCGAGGACGACTTCTCCCTCGACCCCGGCAAGGCCGTGGCGGCGATCGAGGAGCACCGGCCCGACATCGTCTTCCTGGCCTCGCCCAACAACCCGACGGGCACCGCGCAGCCGCTGTCGACGATCGAGGCGGTGCTCGCCGCCGCGCCGGGCGTGGTGGTGATCGACGAGGCCTACGCCGAGTTCGCCCGCCAGGGCACTCCGTCGGCGCTCACGCTGCTGCCGCGCCACCCGAGGCTGATCGTCACCCGCACGATGTCCAAGGCGTTCGCCATGGCCGGCACCCGCCTCGGCTACCTGGCCGCGCACCCGGCGGTGGTGCAGGCGCTGCTGCTGGTGCGGCTGCCGTACCACCTGTCCACGCTCACCCAGACGGCCGCGCGGGTCGCGCTGCGCCACCGCGCCGAACTGCTCGGCACGGTCGACGCGCTGCGCGCCGAGCGCGACGCCACGGTCGCGTGGCTGCGCGGCAAGGGGCTGTCGGTGGCCGACTCCGACGCCAACTTCGTGCTGTTCGGGCGGTTCCCCGACCGGCGCGCGGTGTGGGAGGGGCTGCTGGCGCGCGGTGTGCTCATCCGCGAGGTGGGCCCGCCAGAATGGCTGCGTGTGTCGATCGGCACCGGCGAGGAGATGGCGGCCTTCCGCGCCGCGATGGAGGAGGTTCTGTGAGTCGCGTAGGGCGCGTGGAGCGGGCAACGAAGGAGACCTCGGTCCTGGTCGAGGTGGGCCTCGACGGCACCGGCCTGGTCGACGTCTCGACCGGGGTGGGCTTCTTCGACCACATGCTGGCCCAGCTCGGCAAGCACGGTCTGTTCGACCTGACCGTCAAGACCGAGGGCGACCTGCACATCGACTCCCACCACACGATCGAGGACACCGCGCTGGCGCTGGGCGCGGCCTTCCGCCAGGCGCTGGGCGACAAGTCCGGCATCCGGCGGTTCGGCAGCGCGTCGTGCCCGCTGGACGAGTCGCTGGCCCAGGTCACGGTCGACCTGTCCGGGCGGCCGTACCTCGTGCACACCGAGCCCGAGGGCATGGCCCCGATGATCGGCCCCGACTACGACACGACGATGACCCGGCACATCCTGGAGTCGCTGGTGGCCCAGGCGGCCATCTGCCTGCACGTGCACGTGCCGTACGGGCGCAACGCCCATCACATCGTCGAGGCCCAGTTCAAGGCGCTGGCCAGGGCGATGCGCGAGGCGTCCGAGCTCGACCCGCGCGCCTCGGGCGTGCCGAGCACCAAGGGCGTCCTATGACCGACAACCTCATCGCGGGCGTGATGGTGTTCCTCGGGCTGTTCCTCGCCGGAGGCGTGTTCTCGCTGGCCAAGCAGGGTCTCAAGGTCGGCGCGGCGTGCTGCGCGCTCGGCGCGGCGATGGCGATCACGGCGGGGGTGTTGTGGTGGTGAGCAAGAAGATCGTGGTGCTCGACTACGGCTCGGGCAACCTGCGCTCGGCCGAGCGGGCCCTGGCCAGGGTGGGCGCCGACGTCACCGTGACGGCCGACTTCGACACGGCGCTCGACGCCGAGGGGCTGGTCGTGCCGGGCGTCGGCGCGTTCGCCGCCTGCATGGCGGGCCTGAAGGGCGTCCACGGCGACCGGGTCATCGGCCGCCGCCTGGCCGGCGGGCGGCCGGTGCTGGGCATCTGCGTCGGCATGCAGATCCTGTTCGCTCGGGGCGTCGAGCACGGCGTCGAGACCGAGGGCTGCGGTGAGTGGCCGGGCACGGTCGAGCGGCTGGAGGCGCCCGTGCTGCCGCACATGGGGTGGAACACGGTCAAGGCGCCCGCCGACAGCGTGCTGTTCGCCGGGCTCGACGCCGACACCCGCTTCTACTTCGTGCACTCCTACGGCGTGCGCGAGTGGGAGCTGCAGCCGGCCGACCCCGGTTTCGCCGCGCCCGTGGTGACCTGGGCCGAGCACGGCGTGCCGTTCGTGGCCGCCGCCGAGAACGGCCCGCTCATGGCCACCCAGTTCCACCCGGAGAAGTCCGGCGACGCCGGAGCCGCCCTGCTGAGGAACTGGCTAGAGACGGTATGAGCAAGGAGCGGGCGCGCCGGCGGGCCGAGCGGGAGGCCGGGCGGGCGCGCGCGATCCGGCTCAACGAGGAGCGGCAGGCGCGCCGCGCCCGGCGCCGCGCCCTGACCGCCCGTCTGATCCCGCGCCCGGTCAGGTTCGCCCGGCAGGGCGGCCTGATCGCCCGCCGCCATCGCGCCCAGAACGTCGCGGTGGCGCTCGGCTTCCTGATCGTGCAGGCGATCGCGTGGCTGGTCTGGGGCTCGCCGGCGGTGAGCCTGGCCGTGTTCGTCTTCTCCCTGCTGCTCGCACCTGTTGTCGTGACCCTCGCTTTCGACCGGAGGACCTGAATGTCGCTCGTATTGCTGCCCGCCGTGGACGTCGCCGATGGCCAGGCCGTACGTCTCGTCCAGGGTGAGGCCGGGACCGAGACCGGCTTCGGCGAGCCGCTCGCCGCGGCGCTGGCCTGGCAGGAGGCGGGCGCCGAGTGGATCCATCTGGTCGACCTCGACGCCGCGTTCGGCAGGGGCTCCAACAAGGAGCTGATCAGCGAGGTGATCGGCAAGCTCGACGTCAAGGTGGAGCTGTCCGGCGGCATCCGCGACGACGAGTCGCTGGCCGCCGCCCTGGCCACCGGCTGCCGCCGGGTCAACATCGGCACCGCCGCCCTGGAGAACCCCGACTGGTGCCGGAAGATCATCGCCGAGCACGGCGACCGGATCGCGGTGGGCCTCGACGTGCGCGGCACCACGCTGGCCGCCCGCGGCTGGACGAAGGACGGCGGCGACCTGTGGGAGGTGCTCGACCGCCTGGAGGCCGACGGCTGCCCCCGCTACGTCGTCACCGACGTGACCAAGGACGGCATGCTCCAGGGGCCCAATCTCGACCTCTACCGGCGGATCTGCGCACACACCGACAAGCCCGTGATCGCCAGTGGCGGCGTGTCCAGTCTTGACGACCTGGTGGCACTGGCTTCTCTCGTCCCGGACGGAGTGGAGGGAGCCATCGTGGGCAGGGCCCTGTACGCTCACGCGTTCACTCTGGAGGACGCGCTGGCCGCGGTACGCGTTTAGCTTCGCCGGGAGGGGGCGGAATGAGCGTCAGCATGGAAAGCACCGGTCCGAGGGTGTTTTCGGGCGGCATCTGGGAGGAGAAGTACGGCTACGCCCGCGCCGTGGTCGTGGGCGAGCGCGTGATCGTCTCCGGGTGCACGGCCACGATCGACGGCG
The DNA here is from genome assembly GCF_044465345.1 of Nonomuraea sp. NPDC049684. Lineage (NCBI taxonomy): Bacteria > Bacillati > Actinomycetota > Actinomycetes > Streptosporangiales > Streptosporangiaceae > Nonomuraea > Nonomuraea sp. NPDC049684. The sequence continues at coordinate 594,027 of NZ_JBITLO010000003.1, forward strand.
AGGTACGCCACGTCGGCGACGCCTACCGGCAGAGCCTGACCGCCATCGACATCGCGCTCGACGCCGTCGAGGTCGGCGGCCTGACCCGCGAGGACGTCGTCATGGTCCGCTACTACGTGGTGGAGCAGCGCCACTTCGACCTCGTCGGCCGGGCCATTCACGAAGTCTTCGGGCACGTGCGGCCCGCCTGCACAGGAGTGAGGGTCGCCGGGCTGGTCGACCCTCGAATGCTGGTCGAGATCGAAATCGAGGCACTGCGAGCATGACCGTAGCGGTAAGAGTGATCCCCTGTCTCGACGTGGACGCCGGGCGGGTCGTCAAGGGCGTCAACTTCGAGAACATGCGCGACGCGGGAGATCCGGTCGAGCTGGCCAGGCGCTACGACGAGGAGGGCGCCGACGAGCTGACCTTCCTCGACATCACCGCCTCGTCGGGCGAGCGGGAGACCATGCTCGACGTGGTGCGCAGGACCGCCGAGCAGGTGTTCATCCCGCTCACCGTGGGCGGCGGCGTGCGCGCGGTCGACGACGTCAACCGGCTGCTGCGGGCCGGGGCCGACAAGGTGTCCCTGAACACCGCGGCCATCGCCAGGCCCGAGCTGCTGACCGAGGCGTCGCGGCGGTTCGGCGCGCAGTGCGTGGTGCTGTCGGTCGACGCCCGCCGGGCGCCGGGCATGCCCAGCGGGTTCGAGGTGACCACCCACGGCGGCCGGCGCGGCACCGGCATCGACGCGGTGGAGTGGTCGGCGCGCGGCGAGGAGCTGGGCGTCGGCGAGATCCTGCTCAACTCCATGGACGGCGACGGCACCCTCGACGGCTACGACCTGGAGCTGCTGCACGCGGTGCGCGCGGCGGTGCGGGTGCCGGTGATCGCCAGCGGCGGGGCCGGCCGGCTGGAGGACTTCCCGCCGGCGATCGAGGCCGGGGCCGACGCCGTGCTGGCCGCCAGCGTGTTCCACTTCGGCACGCTGAAGATCGGCGACGTCAAGGAGACGCTGCGGATGGCGGGCCACCCGGTCCGCTGACACCGGTCCATTGACACCTGGTCCGTGGTGACCGGCCGTCGGCCCCGCCCGTGCGGGGCCGGCGGCGTGGGCCCGGCGGCCGGTCAGAACACGCGCATGTGGTGGAAGAGCTCGTAGGAGGCGTCCTTGGCGGCGAACGCGGCCGCCTCCGAGCGTTTGACCGCCAGGTACGCGCTGCGCCGCAACGGCCCGAGCGCCTCCATGAGCACCTCGTCGGCCTCCAGCGCGTCGAGCGCCTCCTCCAGGGAGCCGGGCAGGCGGGGATAGCGGTCCGGCACGGTGTCGGGATCGACGTCCACGGCCTCGCCCGGGTCGAGCTTGCGGCGGATGCCGTCGAGCCCGGCGTGGATGACCGCGCCGAGCGACAGGTACGGGTTGGCCGAGGAGTCCGACGGCTTCAGCTCCAGGTTCGGCTCGCCGCTCTCGCCCAGCGGCGAGCACACGCGCACGGCCGCCTCCCGGTTGTCGGGGCCGTAGACCGCGTAGGCGCTGGACCACATGCGGGGTGCGAGCCGGCGGAAGCTGTTGACGCTGCCGCAGGTCAGGGCGGTCAGGCCGGGCAGGTGGGCGATCAGGCCGCCGATGAAGTGCGCGCGTTCGGCGCCGTCCTCGGCGAACAGGTTGTGGGTGTCGCGCCACAGCGACAGGTGCAGGTGGGCGCCGTTGCCGGCCTGGTCGGCCAGCGGCTTGGGGGCCAGCGAGGCCCACATCGACATGCGCATCGCCACGCCGCGCACGGTCTCCCGGTAGAGCACGTGGTTGTCGGCGGCGCGCAGCGCGGGCGCGTGGCGCACCGACAGCTCCTGCTGGCCGGGGCCGAGCTCGGGGTGGTAGTGCTCGACGCGCAGGCCCTGGGTCTCCAGCGCGCGCATGAGCTTGATCGTGTAGTCGTGCGCGGTGTCGAAGCCCGTGCCGGCATAGCAAAGAGAGTCGTCGAGCGGCACCAGCCGGTCGGGGCCGCCGTTGAGGTCGGGCAGGCGGCGGCCGAGCGTGAACTCGGGCTCGAAGGCCGCCTCGATCCGGTAGCCGTCGCCGGCCAGCTCCGCGACGGCGTCCTTGAGGAACGTGCGTGCGCAGGCTTCCCAGGGCGAGCCGTCGGGCCGGCGCAGGTCCGACAGCATCGCGGCGGCGCCCGGTGCATGGGGCAACGGGACGAACGTGGCCGGGTCGGGGACAATGCGAACCTCGCCCACCGGACCCAGATGCTCGACCTCCTGGAGCTGGTCGAGCATGTTCATCGCCATCATGGCCACCGTGTGCCCGATGCCCGAGTTGAGCCGTTCGGCCAACCGGGACCGGGACGCCGCCTTGCCACGGACCACGCCACCGTGGTCGGCGTACAGGAAACGGATCAGCTCGATGCCCTCAAGCTCTGCCCGTTCGAGGACGCGCCGGGCCTGCGGATCGAGCTGATTGATCTTGGTGCCGCTGGGGCGATCTCTCATCCTGCCTGCGTAACACGATCTGTCAGCGCGTGGAAGCACCTAGCGCGGACAGAACGCGAACATCAGGTCAGAACATTCGTAAAGAAGACCGCCAATTGGTTGGCTCCTTGGACAATTCCGTCAAACACACCGTTGACCGCGGCCGCCGCCTGGGCCGGCCGGGTGAACAGGTAGAAGACCACGAACGCCACCAGAACGTACGTAGCCACCTTCTTGACCTGCATGGGGGGCCTCCTGCAGTCCATTCCCAGCCGTATATACCCGGATCTGGGCGATCACGGTCATCTTCTGTGAAGATGTCCAAGATCCTAACCGGGGGGCTTCTTTCCTGTGCCATCGTACGGGCTGGAGGTTTAAGACGAGGGGTTTCTGGGCCGAGGGTTTCGGTCAGAATCCGAGCCGGGCTTCGGTTGCCCGGCTCACCGCCGCGTCGTCGCCGGTCAGCTCCACCCGGGCGTGCTCCTGCCGGCCGAAGCAGAACAGCAGCAGCTCCTGGGCCGTGCCGGTGACCTGCACCTTGGCGCCCTCCCGCGCCCCGCCGAGCGCCACCCCGCCGGCCGAACCCCGGCCGGCCGCACTTCCGCCGCCCGTGCGGCGCAGCACCAGGCGCACCGGCGAGCGGCGCAGCATGATCCGGGCGCCCGCCGACACCCGCTTCCAGATGAGCTCGTCGAGGTCGGCCGGCAGCTCGCGCGGCTCCCATCCGGGCTGCGCGCGGCGCACGTCCTCGTGATGGACGAAGAACTCCAGCGTGTTGACCGCCGTGTCCAGGAAGGGCAGCAGGCCGTAGACGCCGCCCGGCCGCCGCACGATGCCCACCAGCTCGGGGTAGGGGTGCTTGGCCTTCAGGCCGTTCTGGACCGAGGCGGTGTAGCCCGCCAGCGCGCTGATCCCGATGCCGCCCATGGCGTCCGGCCGGCGCTCGCGCAGGACGAGGTGGGCGGCCAGGTCGTAGGTGGTCCACCCCTCGCACAACGTGGGCGCCTCGGGGCCGAGCCGGTCGAACAGGTCGCAGAGCGCGGTGCGTTCGCCACGAGCGTGAGTCACCCGGCCAAGCCTACCTGTGGGAATAAGGAGACGATCGGCCGTGATAGGGACATAGATAGAAATATCGACGTTTGAAGGGAAAAATATCGAGTGGCGAGCAAGGTCACCTCGGCCGTCATGCGTCAAGGACTGCGGGTCCTTGGGGTGGCCATTCGCACGGAGAGAGCCGTGTTCGCGATGGCCGCGCTGGCCAGCGCGGTCTACGGCGGCATGACCGTCGCCTCGGCCTGGGCACTGGGCTGGGCGACGCAGAACGTGGTGCTGCCCGCCTTCGACCAGGGCCGGACCTCCGCCGGCGCCATGTGGACCGGAGCACTGCTGATCATCGGCACCGCGCTGCTCAAGGCGATCGGCGTGGCGGGGCGGCGCATCCTGGCCGGCGTCGTGCAGTACCGCATGCAGGCCAGGTCGCGCAGGGACGTGACCAAGCAGTACCTGCGGCTGCCGCTGTCCTGGCACCACCGGCACCCGACCGGGCAACTGCTGTCCAACGCCAGCGCCGACGCCGAGGCCGCCTGGGCGCCGCTCGCGCCGCTGCCGATGGCCGTCGGCGTGCTGGTCATGCTGTTCACCGCGGCCGTCGCCATGCTGTTCACCGACCTGGTGCTCGCGCTGGTGGGCTTCCTGATCTTCCCGGCCATCGCCGTGCTGAACCTGATCTACCAGCGCCGGCTCAGCCCCCTGGCCACCCGCGCCCAGCAGTTGCGCGCCGAGGTGAGCGAGATCGCGCACGAGAGCTTCGACGGCGCCCTGGTCATCAAGACCCTCGGCCGCGAGGAGCTGGAGACCGACCGGTTCCGCCGCCGCGCCCACGAGCTGCGCGACGCCAACATCGCCGTCGGCCGGGTGCGCGGGCTGTTCGACCCCATGCTGGAGGCGCTGCCCACGATCGGCGTGCTGGCCGTGCTGGCGGTCGGCGCGCTGCGCCTGTCCACCGGCTCGATCGACTCCGGCGATCTGGTGCAGGTCGCCTACCTGTTCACGCTGCTGGCCTTCCCGATCAGGGCGCTGGGCTGGGTGCTGGCCGAGCTGCCGCGCAGCGTCGTCGGCTGGCAGCGGGTGCAGGCCGTGCTCGACGCCGAGGGCTCCATGGACTACGGCGACACGCCCGTGGCCACGTCCGGGCCCGCCGAGCTGAAGGTGGCCGGCGTGTCCTACGCCTACGACCAGGCCGAGGTGCTGCACGACGTCACCTTCGACGTGCCGCCCGGCCGTACCGTGGCCCTGGTGGGGCCGACCGGGTCGGGCAAGTCGACGCTGGTCCAGCTCCTGGTCCGGCTCGTCGACCCCGACTCCGGGCAGGTGCTGCTCGACGGCGTCGACGTGCGCGACCTGCCCTACGGCGCCATCGCCGCCTCCGCCGCCCTGGTGCCGCAGCAGACGTTCCTGTTCGACGACACCGTACGCGGCAACGTCGCGCTCGGCCTGGACGCCGCCGACGAGGACGTGCGGGCGGCGCTGCGCCTGGCCCAGGCCGACGGCTTCGTCGGCCGCCTGGGCGACGGGCTCGACACCCGCGTCGGCGAGCGCGGCGCCTCGCTGTCCGGCGGCCAGCGCCAGCGCATCGCGCTGGCCCGCGCGGTGGTCCGCCGCCCCCGCCTGCTCATCCTGGACGACGCCACCTCCAGCGTGGACCCCCAGGTCGAGGCCAAGATCCTGCACGGGCTGCGGGACACCGCGCACGCCTCCACCGTCGTGGTCGTCGCCTACCGGATGGCCACCATCGCCCTGGCCGACGAGGTGGTCTACCTCGACCACGGCCGGGTCGTGGACCGCGGGACCCACGAGGAGCTGCTCGTGCGCTGCCCCGGCTACCGCAACCTGGTGACCGCCTACGAGCGCGAGGAGGCCGAACGGGCCGCCATCGACCTGTCGCCTGCGGGGGACGCCGAAGAGGAAGAGGTCAGCGCATGAGCGAGGCGCTCCAGGGCAACGTCGAGCGGTCGGCGCTGGCCACCATCTGGCACGGCCTGTCGCTCACCCCCGAGTTCCGCAAGGGCCTGGCCGGCACGCTCGGACTGGCCGTCGTGGCGACCATCGGCAAGATCATCGTGCCGATCGCGGTGCAGCAGACGATCGACACCGGCATCAAGAGCGGCACGCCGGACCTGCCGTACATCACCCGGGCCGTCCTGGTGTGCGCCGCGGCCGTGCTGCTGACCGCGCTGGCCGGCTACGTCATGAACGTGCGCCTGTACAAGGCCACCGAGTCCTCGCTGGCCAGCCTGCGCGTGCGCGGGTTCCGGCACGTGCACGACCTGTCGGTGCTCACCCAGAACAGCGAGCGGCGCGGCGCGCTGGTCTCGCGGGTCACCAACGACATCGACCAGATCAGCACGTTCATGCAGTGGGGCGGGCTGATGATCATCGTGGCGTTCGGCCAGCTCTTCGTGGCCAGCGTGCTCATGCTGGTCTACTCCTGGCAGCTCACGCTGCTGGTGTGGGTGTGCTTCGTGCCGCTGATGATCGCGCTGCCGCGCTTCCAGCGGCTGTTGTCGCGGGCGTACACGACCGTGCGCGAGCGGACCGGCGACATGCTGGCCGCGGTCAGCGAGTCCGTGGTCGGCGCGGCCGTCATCAGGGCCTACGCCTCAGAGCGGCGTACCGCCGACCGCATCGACAAGGCCGTGGACGCCAACCGGACCGCGCAGATCAAGGCGCAGACCATCGTCGGCTTCGTCTTCCCGCTGACCGAGATCGTCGCGGCGCTGGCCATCGCCGGGATCGTGCTGCTCGGGGTCCGGCTCGGCGTGTCCGGCGACATCACCGCGGGCAAGCTGGTGGCCTTCCTCTTCCTGGTCACGCTGTTCGTCTCGCCGCTGCAGACCGCCACCGAGGTGCTGAACGAGGCCCAGAACGCGGTGGCCGGGTACCGCCGCATCCTGGGCGTCCTGGACACCCCGCCGGACGTCGCCGACCCCGGCGACAAGGGCGTGCGGCTGCCCAGGGGCCCGATCTCGGTGGCCTTCGAGAACGTGCACTTCTCCTACCCGGGCGGCCCGCCCGTGCTGCGCGAGGTCTCGCTGGAGATCCCGCCGCGCTCGCGCGTCGCCGTCGTCGGCGAGACCGGGTCGGGCAAGACCACGTTCGCCAAGCTGCTGACCCGGCTCATGGACCCGGTCGGCGGCCGCGTCACGGTGGACGGCCACGACCTGCGCGACGTGCGCTTCTCCTCCCTGCGCGAACGCATCGTCATGGTCCCCCAGGACGGCTTCCTGTTCGACGGCACCCTGGAGGACAACGTCCGGTACGGCAGGCCGCCGGCCACCCGCGAGGAGATCCAGCTCGCGATGACCGAGCTGGGCCTGGCCGACTGGGTCGAGGGCCTGCCCGCGGGCCTGGACACGCCCGTCGGCCAGCGCGGGGAGTCGCTGTCGGCGGGCGAGCGCCAGCTCGTCGCCCTGGCCCGCGCCTACCTCGCCGACCCCGACCTGCTGCTGCTGGACGAGGCCACCTCGGCCGTCGACCCGGCCACCGAGGTGCGCCTGGCCCGCGCGCTGGAGGGCGTCACCAGGGGCCGCACGGCCGTCTCGATCGCCCACCGGCTCTCGACGGCGGAGAACGCCGACGAGGTGCTGGTGTTCGACGCCGGCCGACTGGTGCAGCGCGGCCCGCACGCCGAGCTGGTCACCCAGCCGGGCGTCTACGCCGACCTGCACGCCTCCTGGGTCTCGGCGGCGCACTCCTGAGCACGCGGTCCTAGTCGAGGGCGGCGGCGAACGTCACGCTCGTGCCCGCCGGGCCGGACACGATCGTGATGTGGTCGCACAACATCCGGGTCAGCCACAGCCCCCGCCCGCGGAACTCCAGCCCCGCGGGCGGGCGCGCCTGGCCCATCCAGCCGGGCGGCAGCCCCGGGCCCTGGTCGGTGACCTCGCACCACAGCCGTCCCTCGCCCGACCAGAGCCGCAGCCGTCCCTGGCCGCCGCCGTGCAGGACCGCGTTGGTGGTGACCTCGTTGACCGCCAGCACGAAGTCCTCCAGGCGCCGCCCGCTCAGCCCCTCGTAGGCGGCCTGCTCGGCCACGGCCCTGCGCAGGAACGTGATGCGCCCGCGCGCGAAGGTCGCGCGCAGCACCTGCCTACCCATCGCCCACCCGGCGGACGACGACGTGCGTGTCCGCCCTGACCAGCCGCAGCACCCGGGCCACCCGCTCGGCGCAGACGACCACGGTCGAGCCGTAGGGCCTGGCCGCGGCCGTGACGGTCAGCAGCCGGGCCGAGCCGGCGTCGATGAAGTCGAGGTGGGAGGCGTCGATCACGACCTGCCCCGGCTCCTTCTGCAGCGGCGACAACACGGAGCCGAACGCCGGCCTGTTGGTGAGGTCGACGTCGCCCCACACCCGCAGCCCCGGCGGCGAGGAGGTGCTGGCGAAGCGCAGCAGGGCCTGCTCGGGCGCGATGGGGTGCACCGCGGTGGCGTGCTCGATGGCGTCGAGGGGGAACAGCTCGCGGTCGTACTGGCACACCGCGGCCAGCCAGCGCTCGCCGAACAGCTCGTTGGCGGTGGCCTCGAACGCCGCCTGGGCCTGCGCGTCGCGCGCTCCCCAGGAGGCGTCGATCAGGGCGTAGACGCCGTGCTGGCCGTGCCTGCGCGCCCGGTGGTGGGCGTCGGCCAGGGCGTGCAGCAGGCGGTCGGGGTCGAGGCGGCCGTCGGTGAAGTGCGTGTCGGCGCAGGACAGGATCTCCACCTGCCCGGCCGCCTCGGCGTCGTCGAACCCCGGGACGAGCGGCGCCAGCCAGCCCCGGGTGCGCTCAGGGGTCTCCGCATGGGTGATGATCACCACCTTGGTCCGGCGGCGCAGCCCGTTGAGTGTGAACTGCCTGGTCGTCGTCATGCGCTCCCGCTCGCCCTCGAACGGCAGGCAGACGTGGTCCCCCAGATCCGGGTCGAGGACCGAGCCCGCGACGTGCACCACGATGTGTCCTCCCTAGCACGCGTCGCCTAGAAATTACCGTGATGCCCGCGATCACGTAGCGCGTTCTCGGCAAAACACACCGTCACCCGTTCCGCCGGTGTACGTTTTCGGCGGGGCCGCCCAGGAAGGGTCACGAAAGGCATGGGCGTGGACGTTCTGGAGACGACGCACAGCAGGCACGGGGAGATCGTGGTGGTCGCCCTCGCGGGCGAGGTCGACGTGGACAACGTCGCCCAGGTCAGGAAGTGCCTCGACGAGGCGATGGCGGCCGACGGCACCCGGCTGGTGGTCGACCTGACCGGGCTGACCTTCATCGACACCACGGGGCTCGGGGTCCTGGTGCGCCAGCTCGCCGCGTTGCGCGACAGGGACGGCACGATGGCGCTGGTGGCCTCCGACGGCCAGGTGCTGCGGCGGCTGCGCAGGACGAACCTGGCGGCCCTGTTCCCCATCCACGACACCTTGCCGCAGGCGCTGGCCCAGCCGGAGGCGGGAGCACGGGGGCGGGCTGGTTGAATGGCAGCATGTCCCTCGACCCCGAGATCGCCGCACGGCTGAAGCGCAACGCGGACGGCCTCGTGCCCGCCATCGCCCAGCAGCACGACACCGGCGAAGTGCTCATGATGGCCTGGATGAACGACGAGGCGCTGTATCGCACGCTCACCACCGGCCGGGCCACCTACTGGTCGCGCAGCCGCGACGAGCTGTGGGTCAAGGGCGACACCTCGGGCAACGTCCAGCACGTCAAGAGCGTGGCCCTCGACTGCGACGGCGACACGATCCTGCTCAAGGTCGACCAGGTCGGCGCCGCGTGCCACACCGGCGACCGCACCTGCTTCGACGCCGGTTCGCTCGGTTAGCGGCTTCCGGCATGACGTCTGGTGAGGTTTCCGGCAAAGGCTCCGGGAACGGGCGGCGCGAGTTGTGGGCGTGGCTGGCGCTGACCGTCCTGGGGAGCTGCCTCGTGCTGCTGGCGGCCGGTCAGGTGTGGGTGCGGGTGCTCGGCGCGCAGGCCGCCGACGCGGCCGCGCCGACCGGCGGCGACCTGAGCCCCGTGCTCTCGCCGCTGGGGCTGGCGGGGCTGGCGGGCGTGGTCGCCGTGCCGGCGACCAAGGGCGCCGGGCGCCGGGTCGTCGGCGCGCTGGTCGCGCTCTGCGGCGCGGGCGCGGCGGCGGGCACGTGGGCGGGGCTGGCCTCGAACACCGTGACCGGCTGGCTGCGCGAGCACAACGCGGTCCGCGCGGTGGCCGGCCTGCCGTGGGAGCCGGTGCCGGGCTGGCCGGTCGTGGCCGGGCTCGGCGCGTTCCTGCTCCTGGCCGGCGGCGTGCTGGCCGCGGTGCGCGGCGGCAGGTGGGCGGGCATGTCGTCGCGCTACGACAGGGCGGCCGACGCGACGGGCGAGCGGGCGGGCGAGCGGGCGGGCGAGCCGGCCGGCGAGCGGGCGGGCGCGGTCGCGGCCCGCAGGGGCCATGAGGACCGCGAGCTGTGGGACGCGCTCGACCGCGGCGACGACCCGACGGAGTCCCCGGAACCCCGCTGAGGTCGGTAGTTACGAAATCTCCACGGTTCTGAACCTCTGTCTGCTTGGCAAACGTTTTCTCAATAAGCTGCCGGTGCAACTCGTCAAAAGACAAGAGGAGCCAGCTCATGAGCTACGGGGACCAGGGCGGCAGCGGGGGCTACGGCGCGCAGCCCCCCGGCGGCGGCTACGGCCAGCAGCCGCCCACCGGCGGCGGCTACGGCCAGGGCCCGGGCTACGGCCAGCAGCCCCAGAACAACGGGGGTTACGGCCAGCAGCCGCAGAGCGGCGGCGGTTACGGTCAGCAGCCCCAGAGCGGCGGCGGTTACAACCAGCAGCCGCCCAGCGGCGGCGGTTACGGCTACAACCAGCAGCCGCCGAGCTACCCCCAGGAGCCCCTGGGGTACGGCCAGCAGCCCCAGCCCCCGAGCGGCGGCTACGCCCAGCCCGGCTACGGCCAGCAGAATTACGGGCAGCAGGGCTACGGCCAGCCCGGCTACGGCCAGTACGGCGCCCCCCAGCCCCGCTCCACCAACGGCATGGCGGTGGCCTCGCTCATCCTGGGCATCGTCGGCCTGGTCACCTGCGGCGCGACCAGCATCGTCGGCGTCGTCCTCGGCCACATCGCGCTCAACCGCATCAAGCGCACGGGGGAGGAGGGCCAGGGCATGGCGATGGGCGGCCTGGTGACCTCCTACATCATGGTCGTGCTGTTCGTGCTCTTCTGGATCTTCTTCGGCGGCTTCTGGCTGACCCTGATCGGCCTCGGCTCGGCGGCCTCCGTCAGCGACTACTCGTGAACGGGCGGGGCGCAGCGTGACGCCCCGCTTGCGGTGTGATTACGAATTGTCCGCAACGTGGGCGTTAGTCCACGTAGGGGATGCTTTATCGCTAGGCTGCCGCGCGCAACTCGCTTCACGCTGACGACATGAGGAGTCACGAGCATGAGTTACGGAAACCAGGGCGACGGCGGTTACGGCGCCCAGCCGCCCGGCGGCGGTTACGGGCAGCAGCCGCCGAGCGGTGGTGGCGGCTACGGCCAGCAGCCGCCCAGCGGCGGCGGTTACGGCGGCGGCTACGGCCAGCAGCCTCCGAGTGGCGGCGGCTATGGTGAGCAGCCCCCCGGTGGCGGCTACGGCCAGCAGCCCCCGAGCGGTGGCGGCTACGGCCAGCCCCCTGGCGGCGGTTACGGGCAGCCGCCCGGTGGCTACCCCGGTGGCGGTTACGGCCCCGGCGGCACCCCGCCGGACAACCAGCTGGTCCCGGCGATCCTCACCACCCTGTTCTGCTGCCTGCCCCTCGGCATCGTGGCGATCGTGAAGTCGTCGCAGGTCAACTCCAAGTGGCAGGTCGGCGACGTCCAGGGCGCCATGCAGGCCGCCGAGGAGGCCAAGACCTGGTGGAAGCGCAGCCTGATCTTCGGCATCATCGCCATCGTCCTGCTCATCATCTTCTACGTGGTGGTGTTCGTGCTGCTCGCCGCCTCGACGAGCAGCTACGGCTCGTACTGACAAGCGGGATACTGAAAGCATGGACATCGCAACAACCGGGCGGCGGGGGACGGGGCGGCTGAAGGGCCTGCTCGCGCCGCTCGGTGTTGCGGCCGCGACGGGCGCCGTGTTCGGGGTGGTCGGCGTGGTCGACCCCAACCAGCCCGGCCACTATCCGACCTGCCCGTTCCTGTGGGTCACCGGCCTCTACTGCCCGGGCTGCGGCACGCTGCGCACCATCCACGCGCTGGCCCACCTCGACCCGGTGGCCGCCCTGGGGCTCAATCCGCTGGCCGTCGCCATGATCCCGTTCCTGCTGTTCTGGTGGGGCCGGTGGGTCGTACGGGCGTGGCAGGGCAGGCCGCGGCGCACCACTTTGGCCCATCCGGCGTGGCTGTGGGCCTTCCTCGCGGTCGTGATGGTCTACTGGGTCGTCCGAAACCTCCCCTTCGGGGCGTTCCTCGCGCCGTAGTACGGGCCCTGTGGCGAGGTGACCCCGGTGGGGCCGATACCATCGCAGGACAAGGCCGAGAGCGGACGCGAGGCGAACTCTCTGCCACCCCCACTGTCAACCGGAGGGACCCCAAGCGCGTGAGTGAGCGGACGGAAGGACCGAGTGTCCTCGACGACATCCTCGAAGGGGTGCGCGCCGATCTCGCCGCACGTCAGCAGGCCGTGTCGATCGACGAGCTCAAGCGGCGAGCCGAGCGGGCCCAGGGGCCCAGAGACGCGATGGCCGCCCTCGGGGGTGACAGGATCTCGGTGATCGCCGAGGTCAAGCGGTCGAGCCCGTCCAAGGGCGCGCTCGCCGCCATCGCCGACCCCGCCGCGCTTGCGGCCGACTACGAGGCCGGCGGGGCCCACGTGATCAGCGTGCTGACCGAGCGGCGCAAGTTCGGGGGCAGCCTGGAGGACCTGGCGGCCGTCCGCGCCCGCGTCGACATCCCCATCCTGCGTAAAGATTTCATCCTCACCTCCTACCAGCTCTGGGAGGCCCGGGCCCACGGCGCCGACCTGGCGCTGCTGATGGTCGTCTGCCTGGAGCAGGAGGCGCTGGTGTCGCTGATCGAGCGGGCCGAGTCCATCGGGCTCACCCCGCTGGTCGAGGTGCACACCGAGGAGGAGCTGGAGCGGGCGGTCGCCGCCGGGGCGCGGGTCATCGGGGTCAACGCGCGTAATTTGAAGACTCTTGAGGTCGACCGCGACGTCTTCGCGAAGCTGGCGCCGAAGATCCCGGATAATGTGATCAAGATCGCCGAGTCGGGCGTGCGCGGCCCGCACGACCTGCTCGCCTACGCCAGGGGTGGCGCCGACGCCGTCCTGGTGGGGGAGAGCCTGGTCACCGGCAAGGATCCGCGCAAGGCCGTGGAGGCGCTGGTGACCGCCGGCGCTCACCCGTCGACGCGCCCCGACCACTCAGCAGAGGGATAGCAGTGGCTAACGAAGGCTCCATCCTCAGCGCCGCCGACCTGGCCGGTGGCGCCGCGTACGGCAACGACCCCGACCTGCACGGCAAGTTCGGCATCTTCGGCGGCCGCTACGTGCCCGAGGCGCTGATCCCCGCGCTCGACGAGGTGGCCGCCGTCTACGACAAGGCCAAGACCGACCCCGAGTTCCTGCGCGAGTTCGACCACCTGCTGCGCACCTACGCCGGCCGGCCGACCACGCTGACCGACGTGCCGCGCTTCAGCCAGGAGGCCGGCGGCGCGCGCATCGTGCTCAAGCGGGAAGACCTCACCCACACCGGCGCCCACAAGATCAACAACGTGCTCGGCCAGGCGCTGCTGACCAGGCGCCTGGGCAAGAAGCGGGTGATCGCCGAGACCGGCGCCGGCCAGCACGGCGTGGCCACGGCCACCGCGGCCGCGCTGCTCGGCCTGGAGTGCGTCATCTACATGGGCGCGGTCGACTGCGAGCGCCAGGCGCTCAACGTGGCCCGGATGAAGCTGCTCGGCGCCACCGTGGTGCCCGTCCACAACGGCTCCAAGACGCTGAAGGACGCCATCAACGAGGCGTTCCGCGACTGGGTGACCAACGTCGACACCACCCACTACCTGTTCGGCACCGTCGCCGGCCCCCATCCCTTCCCCGAGATCGTGCGCGACTTCGCCCGCATCATCGGCGTCGAGGCCCGCCGCCAGATGCAGGAGCTGACCGGCGCCCTGCCCGACGCCGTGTGCGCGGCGGTCGGCGGCGGCAGCAACGCCATCGGCATCTTCCACGCCTTCATCGGCGACGAGAGCGTGGCCCTGCACGGCTACGAGGCGGCCGGCCACGGCCTGGAGAGCGGCGAGCACGCGCTCACCCTCACCGCCGGCTCGGTGGGCGTGCTGCACGGCTCGCGCACGTACGTGCTCCAGGACGACGAGGGCCAGACGATCGAGTCCCACTCGATCTCGGCCGGCCTCGACTACCCGGGCGTCGGCCCCGAGCACGCCTGGCTGAAGGACTCCGGCCGCGCCACCTACCACGGCGTCACCGACGACGAGGCCATGGCGGCGTTCTCGCTGCTGGCCAGGACCGAGGGCATCATCCCGGCCATCGAGTCCTCCCACGCGCTGGCGGGCGCGCTGAAGCTGGGCCGCGAGCTCGGCCCCGAGTCGACGATCCTGGTCAACCTGTCCGGGCGCGGCGACAAGGACATGGGCACCGCCATGAAGTACTTCAACCTCTGACGCCCTCGGCAGCGCGGCGCGGGTGACCGGACGACGGCCCGCGTCAGGGCATCATGGTGGGACTCGACCTTCGAAACGGACAGACATGACGACTCTTCAGACGGTTTTCGCCAAGGCGAAGGCGGACAACCGGGCCGCGCTCGTCGGCTACCTGCCTGCCGGCTTCCCGTCCAAGGACGGCGCGATCGCCGCCGCCGCGGCCCTGGTCGAGGCGGGCTGCGACGTCATCGAGATCGGCCTGCCCTACTCCGACCCGCTCATGGACGGGCCGACGATCCAGGACGCGGTGCACCGCTCGCTGGTCAACGGCACCCGCATCGCCGACGTGATGCGCACCGTCGAGGGGGTCGCCGCCACCGGCGCCGCCACGCTCGTCATGACGTACTGGAACCCGATCGACCGCTACGGCGCCGACCGGTTCGCCCGCGACCTGGCCAACGCGGGCGGCGTGGGCACGATCACGCCCGACCTGACGCCGGAGGAGTCCGAGCCGTGGCGCACCGCCTCGGCCGCGGCGGGCATCGACACGGTGTTCCTGGTGGCGCCCAGCTCCACGGAGGAGCGCATCAAGGCCGTGGTCGACTGCTGCACCGGCTTCGTCTACGCCGCCTCGCTGATGGGCGTCACAGGCGCCAGGGAGAGCGTGAACTCGGCGGCCGAGGGCCTGGTCAAGCGCACCCGCGCGCACACCGACCTGCCCGTGTGCGTGGGCCTGGGCGTCGGCACGGGCGCGCAGGCGGCCGAGGTGGCCCGCTACGCCGACGGCGTGATCGTCGGGTCGGCGTTCATCCGCCGCATCCTCGACGCGCCCGACGAGGCCGCCGGGCGCGAGTCGATCATGGCGCTGGCCGGTGACATGGCCCGCGGCGTGCGCCGCTGAGCCCTCTGCGGGCTGTCCCGATCATCACGAAGGCGCGTCCCCTGAGCGGGGGCGCGCCTTCCGTCATGTCGTGCCGCGGGGGTCAGCCCAGGTCGGGTTCCGCGCGCAGTTCCACGGCCGGGCCCACCTGGTCCAGCTCCAGGACGACGATCTCGTTCGTCCCGGCGCGCAGCAGCGGGGCCGGGACGTAGAGGGTGCGCTGCGGGCCGCGGTCCCAGTAGCGGCCCAGGCAGAAGCCGTTCACCCAGACGTACCCCTTGCCCCAGCCGGGCAGCGCCAGGAACGTGTCGGCGGGCTCGTCCACCTCCAGGACGAACCGGAAGAACGACCTGGGCCCGGCCTGCGCGCCGTCGGCGAACGGCACCGCGGAGACGTCCCGCAGCGGGATCGGCCGCGCGCTCCACCCGTTCAGGTACTGCTGGTGGTGCAGGACCCCGCCGGTCAGGCCCTTGCTCTCGCCGGTCAGCGGCCCGTAGTTCGTCCGTCCCATCGACTCCACCAGCAGCTCCACCGTGGCGGGGCCGGACACCGTCACCTCCGGCTCCTCGGCGTCGCGCTCGAACACCCCGGCGAGCCGGCCGTCCACGAACACGTGCGCCCGGTCGCGCAGCCCCGGCAGCCGCAGCCGGTACGCGCCGCGCGGCCCCGGCACCTGCGCCCTGTACAGCACCAGCCCGTGCTCCAGCCCCAGCTCCTCGAACGACGGCGGCACCGGCGCGCTCGCCGGCGGCCCCGCCACCGCCTCCAGCGCGTCGACCAGCGGCACCGACTGGACCGGCCGCAACGTCGCCGGCGGCAGCACGGCCGGGACCGGCGGCACCGCCGGCGGCTCGCCCGCGAAGCGCGACAACACCTCGCGGAAGCGCCAGAACTTCTCGGTCGGCGCCCCGCGCTCGTCGATCGGCGCGTCGTAGTCGTAGGAGGTCACGGTCGGCCGCCAGTCGCCCATCGCCCGCTCGCCGGCCTGGTTGGCGCCCGCCCAGGTGCCGAAGTTGGTGCCGCCGTGCGCCATGTACAGGTTCACCGACGCGCCGAGTTCGAGGATGCGCTCCAGGACGGCGGCCGCGTCACCGGCGTCCCTGGTCATGTGCTTGTGGCCCCAGTGGTCGAACCAGCCGCACCAAAACTCCATGCAGAACGGCGGGTCGTCCGGCCGGTGCTCGCGCAGCGCGGCGAACGCCCGGTCGGGGTCGGAGCCGAAGTTCACCGTGGCCAGCACACCCGGCAGGGTGCCGCCGGTCAGGTACCAGTCGGCCGGGCCGTCGGAGGTGAACAGGGGCACCTCGACGCCCCTGGCCGTCAGGCCGTCGGCCAGGTGCCGCAGGTAGGCCGGGTCGCTGCCGTAGGAGCCGTACTCGTTCTCCACCTGGACCATGATCACGTTGCCGCCGCGGGTCACCTGCCGCTCGACGACCTGGGGGAGCAGCCGGTCGAAGTAGCGGTCCACGTGGCCCAGGTACTCGGGGTCGCAGGTCCTGATCCGGCCGGTGAGCCAGGCGGGCAGGCCGCCGTTGTCCCATTCCGCGCAGATGTACGGGCCCGGCCGCACGATCGCCAGCAGCCCCTCCTCGGCCGCCGCGTCCAGGAACGCGCCCAGCTCCTCCAGCCGGTGGAACTCGCCCCTGCGCGGCTCGTGCAGGTTCCACGGCACGTACGTCTCGACGGTGTTCAGCCCCATCGCCCGCAGCATCGCCAGCCGGTGCCGCCACTGGCCGGGATGCACCCGGAAGTAGTGCATGGCGCCCGACAACACCCTGAACTCCGCACCGTCGAGCCGGAACACTCCGTTCTCGACCGAGAAAACACCCATAACTCTTCCTCCGGTAGGATTTCGCGCCCCGCAACCCTGCCAAGACCGCAGGTCAACGGCCATGGACAAACCCAGACAACCTGTTGGACTCACCCGCGGAGACCGGATGACCCCGCCCTACGACAAGTGGATGCAGTACCTGACCCCGGGCCCCGCCCATCGCGGGCTCGGCCTGGTGTGCCTCGGCGTCGGGCGGCAGGAGGGGCGGCTGCCCACGGTCGGGCCGCGCACCCTGCAGCACCACGTTGCCGTCCTGGTGACCGCGGGCCGCGGCTGGTTCTGCCAGGGGGAGGGGCCCGTCGTCGACGTCGTCGCGCCCGCCGTCATCTGGCTCCTGCCCGGCGTACGCCACCACTACGCGCCCGACGAGGCCGGCTGGGACGAGTGGTTCGTCGACTTCACCGGCCCCGCCGCCACCGCCTACCAGGACCTCGGCTTCGTGGACGCGGACAACCCCGTCACCCCGCTCACCACGGCCGAACCGGCCGCCCACGCCATCGGCCGCATCGCCCAGGCGTGCCGCAGGGGCGGCCCGTACCTGGAGGTGGAGACCTCGGCCATCGTGCACGAGGTCCTGGTCGCCCTCAGGCGCAGCCGCGCCGACGAGGACCCCTACGGCGACCCGGTGCTGGCCGGGCTGGCCAGGGACGCCTGCCTGCCGGTGCCGGTCGCCGAGCACGCCAGGCGCCTCGGCATGCCGCTGACCGAGCTGCGCCGCGCCGTGCGCCGGCTGGCCGGGTGCAGCCCCAAGGACTACGTGCTGTCCATCAGGCTCAACCGGGCCAAGGACCTGCTGGCCACCACCGACCTGCCGGTCGCCGCCGTGGCCCGGCGTGTCGGCTACGACGACCCGGCCTATTTCACCAGGTTGTTCACCCGCCGCGCCGGTCTGCCGCCGAGCGAATTCCGGGCGCAGCAGTATCGTGGACTTCCTACCATTTCATGAACGGGACTCTGCCTTAGCCGACGCTTATCCCGAGCGTGATCGGATGATGTCCCGGTACTGTGCGCATTCCCGGCGCAGAGAAAGAGGAGATCACCCGTGGCCGCGTCACAACCGTCACACAACGGCAGATCGGCGATACCCTGGGTGACGACCGTCGCCCGGCTGATCCTGGGGGGCGTGCTGATCGCGGCGGGGGCGCTGAAGATCGGCAATCCGTCCGACTCCGTGGTCGCGGTCAAGGCGTACCAGTTGCTGCCCGAGTCGATCGCCGAGATGGTGGGCTACGTCCTGCCGATCCTGGAGATCGTCGTCGGCGTGCTCCTGGTCGTCGGTCTGCTGACCAGGGTGGCAGCGGTGATCGCCGCGCTGCTCATGTTCGCCTTCGTGTTCGGCATCGCCTGGGCCTGGGCGCACGGCCTGCGGATCGACTGCGGCTGCTTCGGCGGCGGCGGCCAGCTGGAGACAGGGCAAGAGCCGGCCTACCTGCTCGACATCCTGCGCGACTTCGGCCTGGTGCTGCTCGGCGCATGGACGGCCCGCTTCCCGCCGGGACGGTTCGCCCTCGACGGGGCGCTCGGACTGGCGGGTGCCGAGGAGGACACAGGTGACGAAGAGGAGATCGAGGATGAACAAAGCGCAGCGCACCAAGTCTGACCAGAACATGTCGGCGCGCGAGAAGATCAGAGAGCAGCAGGCGGCGGCCCGTGCCCAGGAGAAGCGCAGGAAGCTGGTGACCTACACCACGGCGGCCGTGGTCGCGGTGGCCGCGGTCGGCCTCGGCGCCTGGTACACGATCAGCTCCTCCAAGTCGGAGGAGGCCGGGGCCGAGCTCGCGCCGATCACCCTGCAGCCCGACGGCAGCGCGGTGATGGCCAAGGCGGGCGTGACGCAGCCGGTGGTCGACGTCTACGAGGACTTCCAGTGCCCGGTCTGCAAGGAGCTGGAGCGGGTCAGCGGCTCGACCTTCAAGAACCTGGCCGCCGAGGGCAAGGCCAAGGTCGTCTTCCACCCGATCACGATCTTCTCCAGGGAGCCGACGAAGGGCAACTCCGTACGCGCGGCCGCGGCCGCCCGCTGCGTCGCCGACGGCAAGCAGTGGATGGCCTTCCACGACCTGATCTACAAGAACCAGCCGGCCGAGACCGTCGAGGGGTTCAAGACCGACCAGCTCGTCGAGTGGGGAAAGGAGGCCGGGGTCACCTCGCCCGATTTCGAGAGTTGCGTCACGTCCCAGAAGCACGCGCCCGCCGTGCTGACCGACAGTGCGAAGATCATGTCGGCGCAGTCGATCGAGGGCACGCCCACCGTGAAGCTCAACGGCACCGGCATCGGCGAGGCGGCGTTCTCGCCGCAGCAACTTCGCGATGCGGTCACGAAGGCCGCCAAGTAGCCGCAGGCTGCGCTACCCTCACCTGACATGCCCCTAGCCTCGATTCCCAGCCCTTCCCAGGGGGTCTGGTATCTCGGAATCATCCCGATCCGGGCCTATGCACTGTGCATCGTGCTCGGCGTCGTCGTCGCCGTCTGGCTGAGCGAGCGGCGCTGGGTCGCCCGCGGCGGCCAGAAGGGGACGATCATCGACATCGCCGTCCCCGCGGTGATCTTCGGTCTGATCGGCGGCCGGCTCTACCACGTCATCACCGACTGGCAGACCTACTTCGGCAGCCGTGCGATCAAGGAGCCGTACCAGGCCCTGTTCATCTGGGAGGGCGGGCTCGGCATCTGGGGCGCGATCGCGCTCGGCGGCGTCGGCGTGTGGTGGGCCGTGCGCAAGCGCGGCATCTCCATGAGCGCCGTCGCCGACACGGTCGCGCCGGGCATCGCCTTCGCGCAGGCCATCGGCCGCTGGGGCAACTGGTTCAACCAGGAGCTCTACGGCGGCCCGACCACGCTGCCGTGGGGCCTGGAGATCGACGTCGACCACGGCGGCGAGCCGGGCGTCCTGTACCACCCGACCTTCCTGTACGAGTCGTTGTGGGACGTCGCGCTCGGCTTCCTGCTCATCCTGGCGGGCAAGCGGTTCGCGCTGCGGCACGGGCGGCTGTTCGCCCTGTACGTCGCCGGCTACACGCTGGGCCGCTTCTGGATCGAGGGCCTGCGCATCGACCCGGTCGGCGGGGTCGACCACGCGGTGACCTTCCTCAGCCTGCGGCTCAACCAGTGGACGTCCATCGTGCTGTTCGTCGGCGCGCTGGTCTACCTCTGGGTGACCAGGAACAAGGACACCGAGGAGCGGGTCGTGCCGCTCGACCTGGCGGTGGATCCGGCGCACGAGAGCGGCCAGGCCGATCCCGGCTCGTCCGACGCGCCGGCCGCCTCGGCCGCCTCGGACGAGTCCGCCGAACCCGCCGACACCGGCACCGGCGCGGACGACGACGCGGATGACGACGCCGACGACGGTGCCGCGACGAAGGAGAAGAACCCGCGATGACCGGCGGCGCGGAGATCCACCATCGCCATCGCGACGTCAGCGGGGGCTGGTTGCGGCCCTCGGTGTTCGGCGCGATGGACGGCCTGGTGTCGAACTTCGCGCTCATCGCCGGCGTCGCGGGCGGCACCGCCAGCACCAAGGTCGTCGCCCTCAGCGGCGTGGCCGGGCTGGCGGCCGGGGCCCTGTCCATGGCGGGCGGCGAGTACGTCTCCGTGGCCAGCCAGCGCGAACTGGCCCAGGCCGAGATCGCCGTGGAGCAGCGGGAGCTCGCCGGCAACCCGGAGGCCGAGCTGGCCGAGCTGGCTCAGTCGTTCGTGGACAAGGGGGTCGAGCCCGACCTCGCCGCGGCGGTGGCCGGGCAGATCTCCCGCAATCCCGAGCGGGCCCTTGAGGTCCACGCCCAGAACGAGCTGGGTGTCGTTCCCGGCGCGCTGCCCTCGCCGAAGGTGGCGGCGGTGTCGTCGTTCCTGTCGTTCAGTGTGGGGGCGGTGCTGCCGCTCCTGCCGTACCTGTTCGGAGTCGAGGGGCTTACCTTGTCGGCCGTGGTGTCGTGCGCGGCGTTGTTCGGGGCGGGCGCGCTGGTGTCCGCCGTGACGGCGCGCAGCTGGTGGTACTCGGGGTTGCGGCAGCTCGTGGTGGGCGCGGTGGCCGCGGGCATCACGTACGGGCTGGGCAACCTGATCGGGGCGTCAGGGCTGTGAGATCGGGACGACGCTCCGGCGACTCCGCCGGCGACAACACTCCGGGCACCGGCGGACCCTTCGGCTCCGGCGGCGCTTCGGGCGGGTATGGCGGTGCTCCTGGCACCTATGACGGTTCCGGCCGTTCCAGCGGTGCTCCCGGTGCTGCGGGCGCTTCGGGTGCTTCGGGTGCTCCCGGTGTTCTCGGCGCTCCCGGCGCTCCTGGCACTGCCGGTGGCGTCGGTGGCGGCGGCGCTCTTGGCGGGGCCGACGGCGGTGCTGCTGGCGGGGTCGGCGGCGGGCGAGGCGGTGGTTCGCGTGGCGGGCGTGGCGCGGGGTCCGGGAGGGCTCGTCGCCGTGCCGCTGCTCGCGCTGCCGAGGCCGCGGCCCCCGAGCAGCCGGTGGCCGGTGCCGAGGGCGGACAGGACCTCTGGGCGGCCCGCCGCGCCGCCCGCCCCCAACAGCCCGCCGACGCAGGCTGGGCCGCCCGCCCACCCGCCCCCCAGGGGCCCGACGCTTCCTGGCCTTCGCATCCCGCCCCTCAGGGCTCCGACGCACAGTGGGCGGCTCGTCCGGGCTCCCAGGGCTCGAACGCGCAGTGGCCCGCCGCCTCTCAGGGGTCCGACGCACAGGGGGCGGCTCGTCCGGGCTCGCAGGGTTCCAACGCGCAGTGGCCCGCTGCCTCTCAGGGATCGAACGCGCAGTGGCCTGTGGGTTCTGGGTCGCAAGGGTCCGACGCGCAGTGGCCCGCCGGGGCCGGTGCGCAGAGGTCGGACGCGCAGTGGGCGGCTCGGGGTGAGCGGAGTGACGGTCAGCGGGCCGCGTCCCCGGCTTCCGATGCCGGACGGGCCGCGCAGCCCGCTGCGCCGGCGGCGTCCATGCCTGCCGACGACGCCGACGCGCCGCGCGGCAGACGTTCCCAGCGGGGCAGACGTTCCCAGGCAGGCCCGGAGTCCAGCCGGGGCAGGCGTGCCCAGGAGGGCGGAGAGGCGTCCCGAGGGAGACGCGCCCACGACGGCGGGGAAACCGCTCGCGGGAGGAGGCGGGCGTCGGACGACGACGACTCCGTCTGGGCCGCGAGCATGGACGACCTGGCCGAGGCCGCCCGTACGGGTCGTCGAGCCGCGGCCACCGACGGCGGCGCGCAGTCCCGTCCGGGACGCCGGAGCGCCCCCGCGGACGGTGGCGGGCACGACGACGCAGAGGGTTTCGCCGCGTTCGGGGCGTCGGTATCGTCCGCGGAGTCCGGAAGGACCGGGGAGTCCGCCGAGATCCCGACCGGCTCCGGGTCGCGCAAACGACGCCGCACACCGCGTTCCGACTGGCAGTTCCCGGTGCTCACCGAGTGGGGCCTGCGCCCGGAGCAGCAGCGGCTGATCGTCATCATCGCCACGGTCATCGGCGTCGTCGCGGGCGCGGCGGGGCTGGTGGCGGTCGTCGGCTCGCTCGGCGACTACGCCCCCGAGCGGGAGGCCAGCGCCGCCGTCCTCGGCCCGGACGCCGCCATGCCCATGTCCTACCAGGGCTGGAGCTCGCCCAAGCTGTTCGCGGCGCTGGCCGACCGGGCCAAGGACAGCCGGGAGCTCACCGACAAGGAGGTCTTCGGGCAGAGCGAGCTCGCGGTCTCCAAGAAGCTCACGCTCAAGCTGGCCGCCAAGCGCATCGACGCCGACTGCTCGGCCGCCCTGTGGGGCACGGCCCTGCTGGAGAAGGTGGCCGACGCCGACTGCCTCCAGGCGGCCCGCGGCCTGTACGTCAGCTCCGACGGCCGCTACGTCGGCCAGTACACGCTGCTCAATCTCAAGGACGGCCAGTCGGCCGGCGACCTGGTCGAATCCCTGAAGACGCTCTACCGGGGCGGCTGGGCACGGCCGTTGACCTCGTCCAAGGCGGCCTTCCCGGCGGGCGGCTACTCCGAGGGCGGCGGCTACGCGCTCGGCCACTACGTCGGCCTGGTCTGGCTCGGCAAGACCGACGGCCTCGACCCCACCGCCCGGGACGACTTCGTCTCCGTCACCCTGGCCCTGCGCGGGGCCGAGAAGTCCGTCTACCGCCGCGTCGTCGCGATCACGGGACCGGCCTCGTGACGTCGCCTCGGGCGGTCGCGATCAAGGGAGCGGCCCTGATGTCCCGCGTCGGGGTGGGGTGCGCGTGATGTCCCGTCGTGTCGTCGTGGTGGCGGGGGCGGCCGTGGGGGCGCTGGCGGTCGCCGTGGCCGGGTGGTTGTGGCTGCGTCCGGGGGAGCCGCGGCCGGCCGCCTTCCGGGGCGAGCCCACCTCGGCCTTCTACGCGGCCGTCGACTCCCGTCAGGCCGACGCCGCGCCGCTGACCGCGCAGGAGGTCTTCACCGCCGAGACGCAGACGCTCGGCGCGCTGCGGCGGGTCTCCACGCAGGAGCACGACGACTGCGACGAGGTCCTGTGGGGGGCGTCGGCGTCCGGGTGCACGCAGGTGCTGGCGGCGGCGTACGAGGGCGACGGGCTGGCCGGGCAGTTCGCCATCTTCAACCTGCCCGACGGCCGCGCGGCCGACGCCCTGGTGGCGGCCCTGGGCAAGGACGGCTTCGTCCGGCAGGACGCCGCGTTCGACGCCGCCCGCAGCCGTGCCCAGGCGCGTGCCATGGGCCACTACGTGACGGTGAGCTGGGCGGGCGGCACGGTCTCCGCCGACGACCTGGTCACGGCGCTGGTCGCCCTCGACGGCCTCGGCCGCGTGGTCCAGAACCGCATCCTCGCCGCCACCTGACCGCCCACCCCGTCCAGCCACCCGCTCCTGCGGGCTTCCGGGAGGTCAGGGGGTTGTGGTGGTGAGGGCGGTGACGGTGGTGGAGACGGCGGCGGCGAGGCCGGTCAGGCGGTGGAGGGGGGCTTCCAGGGGGGTCAGGTCGTCGGACCAGGGAGCGGTCTGGCGGATGAGGGTGCGGGCCTCGTTCTTGGTGAGCGCCGTGCCCTGGTCGCGGGCGACCGCGATGAGCGCCTCCCGCCAGGTGTTGGCCAGCTTGGCGTGGCCGTTGTCGAGGATCCTGCGCAGCACCGCGCCGGCCGCCCCGGCGGGTTGCGGGCGGCGTACGGCGTCGAGCGCCCCGCCCGTGCGGCGGAACTCGTAGACGGCGGACAGCGCCTCCGGCAGCGAGGGCAGGTCGGCCCCCCACACGCGTACGTGCGCCGCGCGGGTGGCGAGCAGCACGCGGGGGAGCGCCGCCTCCAGCCCCGGCGGCAGCGCGACGGCCACCCGCTCGACGGCCGCCGCGTACGGCTTGGCCAGCCAGGTCGCCAGCCGCACCCGGCCCTGGGGCAGCTCCTTGGGCCACTCGCCCACCAGCAGGTCAGCCTCGAACCCGGCCAGATCGGAGGCCGGGACCGCCGCCGGGGCCGACTCGACCGACTGGGGGCCCTGGGTGTAGATGGCCGTGGCCTGACGGCCCAGCCGGGCGTTGACCGCCGGGCGGGTCTTGGTGGTGGGACGCAGCAGGTAGAGGTCGGCCGCCGAGCCGATCGCCTCCGCCCCGAAATAGCGATTGAAATCCGGATAGATCGCCTCATAGGCGAGGTTGAGCTCCGACAACGCCTGCTGAACCTTGAACGCCAGCATCGGCGTACGCTCGCTGGCCCCGTACGCCACCAGCACCCGCCCGTCGTCCTTCAGCCCCTCCACGGCGCGCGCCGCGAACAGCCCGATCCCCTCCGGCGTGTACGGCGGGTCGGTGAAGGCCAGGTCGTGCTCCCGCGCCGAGGCCGGCAGCCCGAGCCGCAGGTCGGCCCAGCGCGTGCGGACCCCGAGCCCCTGCTCGTCGATGTAGGCCAGGATGCGCTCGTCGACGTCGACCACCGTGACGTCGGTCTCGGGATGGACCAGCTTGACGGCCAGCGAGGTCAGGTCGTGGTCGCCGACGCACAGCAGCCGCGCCCCGGGCAGCCAGAACCGCGCCCCGAGCAGCAGCGCGCGCCGCAGGGCCGTCTCGGGAGTGGCCGAGACGTGGTCGAGCACGTGACGGGCCCGCGGCGCGCCCGCGACCAGCGCGGTCAGGCGTTCGAGCACGCCGGGGTAGTGGGGGAGCAGGTGGGCCACCGGGTCTTCGGGCGGCGGCGCCATGGCCAGCAGGTCCTGATAGGCGGGCGTGTCGCCGGGCGGCACCCGGAACCTCTCGCCCGAGCGCTCCAGGCGCACCTCGCGCAGCAGCGCCTCGACGGTCCGCCGGGAGGTGGCGGTCTCCCTGACCAGACCTGCCAGGGACCACCACTGGCCGTCGCACAGGAGGGTGAGGGCGTGCCGCAGCCGCCTGCCGTCGACGCCCGCCTCGGCGAGCAGGCGCTCCACCCCGTCACGATCCATACGCCAACCCTATCGAGGGGCGGGCCCGGCTCCGGCCGCCCGCCGGGGAGGGGCGGGCCCGTTCGGGGGAGCGTCCGGGGTCTGTGAGGGTCATGGGACAACAGGGGCGTGAACTGGGAATTCTGATGGCCGGGTCCGGGGTTTGGGATGAGGAGTTCGGATGCTGGAACCCTGCGCAATGTTCGCAATGCGGACGTGGCGGGCACCATTCCGGCATCGTGCGGTAATCTCTACCCACGATATGCAGCAGGGCCAACGTCGTCCCCGCCTGTAGAGCAGTTCTTGACAGACGAAGACGACGGGAGGGATTCAATGCCTGCTGCCCACCTCGGATTCCCCGAGCCTCAGGGCCTCTACCACCCCGCCAACGAGCATGATGCCTGCGGTGTCGCCATGGTCGCCGACGTCGCAGGACGCCGTGGGCACACGATCGTGGTCAAGGCGCTGACGGCGTTGTGCAATCTCGATCACAGGGGAGCCAAGGGTAGCGAGCCGGACACCGGCGACGGAGCCGGGATCCTGACGCAGATCCCCGATGAGTTCTACCGCGCGAGCGTGCCGTTCGCGCTGCCCGAGGCCGGCGCGTACGCGACCGGCATCGCCTTCCTGCCGGCCGACGAGCAGGCCAGGGCCGTCGCCACCGGCCTGATCGAGGAGATCGCGGCCGAGGAGAACCTCACGGTGCTGGGCTGGCGGGACGTCCCCGTCGACCGCGCCCTGCCGGGCCCGAGCGCCCGCGCCGTCATGCCGCACTTCGCCCAGCTCTTCGTCTCGAGCCCCGGCGGCGAGCAGGGCCTCGACCTCGACCGGCTGGCCTTCTGCCTGCGCAAGCGGTCCGAGCACGAGGCGGACGTCTACTTCCCCTCGCTGTCGGCCCGCACGGTGGTCTACAAGGGGATGCTCACGCCCGACCAGGTGGAGCCGTTCTTCCCCGACCTGAGCGACGAGCGTTACGAGAGCGCGATCGCGCTGGTGCACTCGCGCTTCTCCACCAACACCTTCCCGAGCTGGCCGCTGGCCCACCCCTACCGGTACGTGGCGCACAACGGCGAGATCAACACGGTCAAGGGCAACCGCAACTGGATGCGGGCCCGCGAGGCGATGCTGTCATCGGCCCACATCCCGGGCGACATCTCGCGGCTCTTCCCGATCTGCGACCCCGACGGCAGCGACACCGCCAGCTTCGACGAGGCCCTGGAGCTGCTGCACATCGGCGGCCGGAGCCTGCCGCACGCGGTGCTGATGATGATCCCCGAGGCGTGGGAGAACCACACCGAGATGGATCCGGCGCGCCGCGCCTTCTACGAGTTCCACTCCTCCCTGATGGAGGCGTGGGACGGCCCGGCCTCGATCACGTTCACCGACGGCACCCTGGCCGGGGCCGTGCTCGACCGCAACGGGCTGCGTCCCGGGCGGTTCTGGGTGACCGCCGACGGGCTGGTCGTGCTGGCCTCGGAGGCCGGCGTGCTCGACTTCAAGCCCGAGGACGTCGTCCGCAAGGGCCGCCTGCAGCCGGGCCGCATGTTCCTCATCGACACCGCCCGCGGCAAGATCATCGAGGACGACGAGATCAAGGCCGAGCTGGCCGCCGCGCTCCCATACGAGGAGTGGCTGCACGCCGGGCTGGTCAGGTTCGAGGAGCTGCCCGCGCGGCAGCGGGAGATCCCCACGCACGAGGCGCTGGTCAAGCGGCAGCAGACCTTCGGCTACACCGAGGAAGAGCTGCGGATCATCCTGTCGCCGATGGCCAGGACCGGCGCCGAGCCGATCGGCTCGATGGGCACCGACACGCCGGTCGCGGTGCTGAGCGAGAAGCCGCGGCTGCTGTTCGACTACTTCACCCAGCTGTTCGCGCAGGTCACCAACCCGCCGCTGGACGCCATCCGGGAGGAGCTGGTCACCTCGCTGGCCAGCGTGCTCGGCCCCGAGGGCAACCTGCTCGACCCGGGCCCGACCTCCTGCCGCCAGCTCGTGCTGCCGTACCCGGTGATCGACAACGACGAGCTCGCCAAGATCATCCACATCAACGACGAGCACGACCTGCCGGGCTTCCACCCGCACGTCATCAGCGGCCTGTACGAGGTGGCCGGCGGCGGCCAGGCGCTGCTCGCGCGCCTTGAGGAGATCAGGGCCGAGGCGTCCGCGGCCATCGCCGACGGCGCGCGCATCATCGTGCTGTCCGACCGTGGCTCCTCCGACGCGCTCGCCCCGATCCCGTCGCTGCTGCTCACCGGCGCGGTGCACCACCACCTGATCCAGGAGAAGACCCGGACCAAGATCGGGCTGGTCATCGAGACCGGCGAGGCACGCGAGTGCCACCACATGGCGCTGCTCATCGGCTACGGCGCCGGCGCGGTCAACCCGTACCTGGCGATCGAGACCGTCGAGGACCTGGTCGACACCGGTGTGCTGCAGATCGGCAAGCACAAGGCGGTGCGCAACCTGATCAAGGCGTACGGCAAGGGCGTCATCAAGGTCATGTCCAAGATGGGCGTGTCCACGGTGGCCTCCTACACCGGCGCGCAGATCTTCGAGGCGCTCGGCCTGAGCCAGGAGGTCATCGACGCCTGCTTCACCGGCACGACGTCCCGGCTGGGCGGCGTCGGCTTCGACGTGCTGGCCGAGGAGACCGCCCAGCGTCACCGCCACGCCTACCCGCGGGCGGAGAACGCCCACCGCAGGCTCCAGGTCGGCGGCGAGTACCAGTGGCGGCGCGAGGGCGAGCCGCACCTGTTCAACCCCGAGACCGTCTTCAAGCTCCAGCACGCCACCCGCACCCGCCGCTACGAGATCTTCAAGGAGTACACGAGCCTCGTGGACTCCCAGGCCGAGCGGCTGATGACCCTGCGCGGCCTGTTCAAGCTGCGCAAGGGCCGGTCGATCCCGATCGAGGAGGTCGAGCCGGTCGAGAGCATCGTCAAGCGCTTCTCCACGGGCGCGATGTCGTACGGCTCGATCTCGATGGAGGCGCACGAGACGCTCGCCATCGCGATGAACCGGCTCGGCGGCAAGTCCAACACCGGCGAGGGCGGCGAGGACCCCGAGCGCCTGTACGACGCCACCCGCAGGTCGGCGATCAAGCAGGTCGCCTCCGGCCGGTTCGGCGTCACCAGCGAATACCTGGTCAACGCGACCGACCTGCAGATCAAGATGGCTCAGGGTGCCAAGCCCGGCGAGGGCGGCCAGCTCCCCGGCCACAAGGTCTACCCGTGGATCGCCAAGACCCGCCACTCCACGCCCGGCGTCGGCCTCATCTCGCCGCCGCCGCACCACGACATCTACTCGATCGAGGACCTGGCCCAGCTCATCCACGACCTGAAGAACTCCAACCCGGAGGCCAGGGTCCACGTGAAGCTGGTCGCCGAGGTCGGCGTCGGCACGGTCGCGGCGGGCGTGTCCAAGGCGCACGCCGACGTGGTGCTCATCTCCGGCCACGACGGCGGCACCGGCGCCTCGCCGCTGACCTCGCTCAAGCACGCTGGCGCGCCCTGGGAGCTCGGCCTGGCCGAGACCCAGCAGACGCTGCTGCTGAACGACCTGCGCGACCGCATCGTGGTGCAGGTGGACGGCCAGCTCAAGACCGGCCGCGACGTCGTCATCGCCGCCCTGCTGGGCGCCGAGGAGTACGGCTTCGCCACCGCCCCGCTGGTCGTCTCCGGCTGCGTGATGATGCGGGTCTGCCACCTCGACACCTGCCCGGTGGGCGTGGCCACGCAGAACCCCGAGCTGCGCAAGCGCTTCAGCGGCAAGCCCGAGTTCGTGGTCAACTTCTTCGAGTTCATCGCCGAGGAGATCCGCGAGTACCTGGCCGAGCTGGGCTTCCGCTCGCTCGACGAGGCGATCGGGCACGTCGAGATGCTCGACACGACGGCCGCCGAGAACCACTGGAAGGCCGGCGGGCTCGACCTGTCGCCGATCCTGCACCAGCCCGAGCTGCCCGCCGGCACGCCCAAGCGGCGCACCGTCGAGCAGGACCACGGCCTGGAGCACGCCCTCGACAACACCCTGATCCAGCTCGCCGAGGGCGCCCTCGACGACGGCACCCCGGTCACGCTGGAGCTGCCCATCCGCAACGTCAACCGCACGGTCGGCACCATGCTCGGCTACCAGGTGACCAAGCGGTACGGCGGCCAGGGCCTGCCCGAGAACACCATCGACATCGGCTTCACCGGCTCGGCGGGCAACTCCTTCGGCGCGTTCGTGCCCCGCGGGATCACGCTGCGGCTGACCGGCGACGCCAACGACTACCTCGGCAAGGGCCTGTCGGGCGGGCGGATCACCGTCCGGCCGCACGAGGAGGCCCCGCTCGACGGGCACATCATCGCCGGCAACGTCGCCCTGTACGGCGCCACGTCCGGCGAGGTGTTCGTCCGCGGGGTGGTCGGCGAGCGGTTCTGCGTCCGCAACTCCGGCGCCACGGCGGTCGTCGAGGGCGTGGGCGACCACGGGTGCGAGTACATGACCGGCGGCCGGGTGGTCGTGCTCGGGCCGACCGGGCGCAACTTCGCGGCCGGCATGTCCGGCGGCGTGGCGTACCTGCTCGACCTGCGGCCCGAGCGGGTCAACCGGGAGATGGTCGCCATCGAGCCGCTGACCGCGCAGGACGCGGAGTTCCTGAAGGAGACGGTCGAGAAGCACTTCGCCGAGACCGCGTCCCCGGTGGCCAAGCAGCTGCTGGCCGACTGGGACGCCGCGCTCGCCCGGTTCGGCAAGATCATGCCGACCGACTACAAGAGGGTGCTGGAGGCCGCCGAGGCCGCCCGCGCCGAAGGCAGGGACATCGACGAGGCCGTCATGGCGGCTGCGGTTCAGGGCTAGGGAGGCGTACTCGATGGCTGACCCCAAGGGTTTTCTCACGCACGAGCGGGAGCTGCCGGCGCGCCGCCCGGTCGACGTCCGCATCAGCGACTGGCGGGAGGTCTACCAGGACTTCCCGCAGGAGAAGCTGACCAGGCAGGCGGCTCGCTGCATGGACTGCGGCATCCCGTTCTGCCACAACGGCTGCCCGCTCGGGAACCTCATCCCCGAGTGGAACGACCTCGTCTACCGCACCGACTGGCGCGAGGCGATCGAGCGGCTGCACGCCACGAACAACTTCCCGGAGTTCACCGGCAGGCTCTGCCCGGCTCCGTGCGAGGCGGCGTGCGTGCTCGGCATCAACTCCGACCCGGTGGCGATCAAGCGGGTCGAGGTCGAGATCATCGACCGCGCCTTCGCCGAGGGCTGGGTGACCCCGCAGCCGCCGCGGGTGCGCACCGGCAAGAAGGTGGCCGTCGTCGGCTCGGGCCCCGCGGGCCTGGCCGCCGCCCAGCAGCTCACCAGGGCCGGGCACGACGTGGTGGTGTTCGAACGCGCCGACCGCCTCGGCGGCCTGCTGCGGTACGGCATCCCCGAGTTCAAGATGGAGAAGCGCCACATCGAGCGGCGCCTGGAGCAGATGCGGGCCGAGGGCACCCGGTTCCGCACCGGCGTGAACGTCGGCGTCGACGTCACCGCGGCCGAGCTGCGCGAGCAGTTCGACGCGGTGGTGCTGTCGGGCGGCGCCACCCAGTGGCGCGACCTGCCGGTCGCCGGGCGCGAGCTCAAGGGCGTCTACCAGGCGATGGAGTACCTGCCGCTGGCCAACAAGGTCCAGGAGGGCGACTACGCGGTCGCGCCGGTCTCGGCCGAGGGCAAGCACGTCGTGGTGATCGGCGGCGGCGACACCGGGGCCGACTGCATCGGCACCGCGATCCGGCAGGGCGCCGCCTCGGTGACCCAGCTGGAGATCATGCCGCAGCCGCCGGCGTCCCGGCCCGGCAGCCAGCCGTGGCCGACGTTCCCCATCCTGTTCAAGATGGAGAGCGCGCACGAGGAGCTGGCCGACGGCGGCGGGGAGCGCGTCTACGCGGTCTCCACCACCGAGTTCGTCGGCGACGACGAGGGCAACGTCAGGGCGCTGCGCCTGGTCGAGGTCGAGGGGCCGCAGAACGGCTTCAAGCCGATCCCCGGCACCGAGCGGGAGATCCCGGCCGAGCTGATCACGCTGTCCATGGGCTTCGTCGGGCCGGAGAAGGGCTCCCTGCTGGAGGACCTGGCCGAGGTCGCGGGCGAGGGCTTCTACGACGCCCGCGGCAAGGTCGCCCGGGACAAGACGTACATGTCGAAGGTGGACGGCGTGTTCGTGGCCGGTGACATGGGCCGCGGGCAGTCGCTCATCGTGTGGGCCATCGCCGAGGGCCGTTCGGCCGCCTCGGGCGTCGACCGGTACCTGAGCGGGGAGACGGCGCTGCCGTACCCGATCCTGCCGACGGCGCGTCCGCTGGTCTGACCTGCGCGAAGGGCCACGGAGCCGGCCGGCTCCGGGGCCCTTCGTCTTTTGCACACTCTGCAAGTCTTGCAGAGTGTGCAAAAGCTGCGTAGAGTGCAACGCATGGAGAGTCCGGAACAGCGCCGTGAGCGCCGCCGGGCCGAGAAGCGGCAGGCCATCCGGCTGGCCGCGGTGCGGCTGGCGCTCGACGAGGGCCTCGACGCCGTGACCGTCGAGGCCGTCAGCGCGGCGGCCGACATCTCGCCCCGCACGTTCTTCAACTACTTCGCCTCCAAGGAGGAGGCGCTCGTCATGGAGCCGATCTGGCGGCCCGACGACATCGCCGCCATGCTCGCCGACCGCCCGGCCGACGAGCCCGCCTTCCGGTCGCTCAAGACGGTGGCCCGGGAGCTCGCCGTGCGCGTGCGCCCGATCTGGGACACCATGCAGCCGTTCATGGAGCTCAACAACCGTTATCCCGAACTGGCCGCCAGGGCGCGCGCCGCCGACCAGACCCAGATCATGGAGACGGTCCTCGGCGCCGTGCGGGCCAGGCCCGGGGTGACCGGCGGCATGCACGCCCGGATGCTGCTCATCACGACGTTCGGCGCGATGATCTCGGCCATCCAGGAGTCGGCGGCCACGGACCAGCCGGTCGAAGAACTGCTCGACGAGGCGTTCACGCTGCTCGAACGCGGACTCTGACACATCCGGAAAGTAAGCGGCGATCGGGGTGGCACCCCCGACCGCCGCGGATTCCTCCTGCCCTCGCGAAAGAAGCAAGGAGACAACTGAATGGTATCGACAATCGCCCAGGAGGCCGCACCTCGGCGCGGCCTCCTGCTCAGCATGGGCTCGCTCCTGCTGTGCCTGTTCCTGGCCGCCGTCGACCAGACGGTGGTGGCCACGGCCACCCCCACCATCGTGGGCGAGCTGAACGGCCTGGAGAACGTGTCGTGGCTGGTCACGGCCTTCTCCCTGACCTCGGGCATCGTCGCGCCCCTCTACGGCAAGCTCAGCGACATGTACGGCCGCCGCAACCTGTACCTGTCGGCCATCGCCCTGTTCCTCGCCGGCTCGGCCCTGTGCGGGCTCGCCCAGACGATGGCCCAGCTCATCGCCTTCCGCGCCTTCCAGGGCATCGGCGCCGGCGGCCTGATGGTGCTGACCCTGGCGATCTCGGCCGACATCGCCACCCCGCGCGAGCGCGCCAAGTTCCAGGGCCTGTTCGGGGCGGTGATCGGCGTGGCCGCCGTCCTCGGGCCGATCATCGGCGGCTACCTCACCGAGCACGTCTCCTGGCGCTGGATCTTCTACATCAACCTGCCGCTCGGGGCCGTCGCGCTGGCGGTCGCGTTCGCGGTGCTGCGGCTGCCGCGGCGCACCTCGCCGCACCGGATCGACTGGGCGGGAGCCGCGCTGATCTCCGGGGAGCTGACCTGCCTGACGCTGTTCGCCTCGTGGGGCGGGACGACGTACGCGTGGACCTCGCCGGTCGTCGTCGGGCTGGGCGTCGGGGCGGTCGTGCTGGCGGGGCTGTTCGTGCTGGTGGAGCGGAGGGCGAAGGAGCCGGTGCTGCCGCTCGGGCTGTTCCGCGACCGCACGCTCACGATCGCCACGGCGACCATCGTGCTGATGGCCACCGGGATGGTGGGGGCGGCCACCTTCCTCCCGCTCTACCTGCAACTGGCCGCCGGGGCCAGCGCGTCGAACTCGGGGCTGCTGCTGCTTCCCCTGATGGCGGGCATGATCGCCGCCTCGGCCGTCGCGGGGCGGGTGGTGACCGCGCTGGGGACGTACAAGTGGGTCGTGGTGATCGGGGCGGCGCTGGCGACGGTGGCCGCGTTCCTGTTCTCGACCATGGGGCTCGCGACCGGGGCGGTCACGTCCGGGCTGTACATGGTGCTGTTCGGGGTCGGGCTCGGCATGGTGCTGCAGAACCTGATGCTGGCCGTCCAGGTCAGCGCGCCCGCCGCCGACCGGGGCGCGGCCACGTCGGTGGTGTCCTTCGCCAGGAACGTGGGCGGCGCCGTGGGGGTGGCCGTGCTCGGGGGCGTCTTCACCGGCAGGCTGGGGCAGGCGGCCCTGGCCGCGGGGGCCGCGGGTGCGGTGCCCGAGTCCGTACGGCCGGCCTTCGCCGAGGCGGTCACCGGGGTCTTCGCCTGGGTCACGCCGGTCATGCTGGCCGGCGTCGTGCTGCTGGTCTGCCTGCCGAACGTGCGCCTGCACCGCGACTCCTGACCCCGTACGACGCGGGCTCCCGACAAAAACCCCCAGAGCCCGCGTCACCCCCCCATCAGCCGAAATTTCACACCTAAGTTGCATCAGCCGTTGACTGTCGGGAAGATGCAGATTCTGCGACAGTCGGTGGATGGGGGAGCAATGCGGCGAGTCGCCACTGGACTGACGGCGCTGGCCGTCGCCGCCGCGCTGACCGCGTGCTCGGCCGCCGCCGGCGACCGGGCCACCCCCGAGGAGCCCGCGCAGGACGGCCCCACCAGCTCCACGCAGGCCACCCAGTCCGCGCAGCCCGGCGCGACCTCCCCCGCCGGCCAGAACCAGAACCTGGTCTTCTACGCCGACGGCAAGCAGGGCCAGGCCCTGGCGGCCGTCAAGCGCGCCGGCGGCACGGTCGTCGAGGAGGACGGCAAGCTCGGCTACGTGCTCACCCAGGGCGGCGGCGACGGTTTCGCCGAGAGCGTCGGCGCCGACCCGGCCGTCGTCGGCGTCTCGCCCGACCGCCGCGTCATCGGCGCCACCTCCTCCCTCGCCGCCCGCGCCGGCGGCAGGGGCTTCCCCGACGCCGGATCCATGGCCGGGAAGGGCCTGGCCCAGGAGCCCCTGGCCCACCTGCAGTGGGACATGAAGATGATCGGCGCCGACCGGGCCAACGCCAAGGCCCCCGGCAACAAGAAGGTGCTGGTCGGCGTCATCGACACCGGCGTCGACGGCAAGCACCCCGACATCGCGCCCAACTTCGACCGCGAACTGAGCCGCAACTTCGTCACCGACAAGCCCAAGGACGAGCGCGGCGAGACCCTGGACGGCCCCTGCGAGGTCCCCTCCTGCAAGGACCCCGTGGACGAGGACGACGACGGCCACGGCACCCACGTCGCCAGCACCATCGCCTCCCCGATCAACGGCATCGGCATCGCCGGCGTCGCCCCGGACGTGCGGATCGTCAGCATCAGGGCCGGCCAGGACTCCGGCTTCTTCTTCCTCAAGCCCAGCCTCGACGCCCTCACCTACGCCGCCGACATCGGCGTGGACGTCGTCAACATGAGCTACTACGTCGACCCCTGGCTGTTCAACTGCGCCGCCAACCCGGCCGACACCAAGAAGGAGCAGCTCGAACAGCGGGCCGTCGTCGTCGGCATGCAGCGCGCCCTCGACTACGCCCGTGGCAAGGGCGTCACGCTCATCTCCGCACTCGGCAACGGCTCCACCGACCTCGGACACCCCACGGCCGACAAGCAGAGCCCCGGCTACCCGCGCGGCGACGAGAAGACCCGCAAGATAGACAACTCGTGCATCAACGTGCCGGCCGAGTCCAAGGGCGTGATCTCGATCTCCGCCGTCGGGCCGTCCGGACGCAAGGCTGTCTACAGCGACTACGGCCTGGAGCAGACCGACCTGGCCGCCCCCGGCGGCGACGCGCTGGACGGCAAGGGCGCCGAGGCCAGCCGGTCGATCCTGGCCGCCGCCCCCGAGCACGTGCTCAAGGCGGGCGGCCGGATCGACGCCTCCGGCAAGCCCAAGGGCGCCGACGTCGTGCGCGACTGCCACAAGGGCGTCTGCTCCTACTACCAGTACCTCGACGGCACCTCCATGGCCGCCCCGCACGCCACCGGCGTCGCCGCCATCCTGATCAGCCGGTTCGGCAAGCCCGGCCCCGGGGGCCTGTCCATGGACCCGGCCGCCGTGGAGGACCTGCTCTACCGGACCGCGACGCCCGTGGCCTGCCCGACCCCGCGCGCCTACGTCTACAAGGTGTACGGCGAGAACGAGACCCACCAGTGCGAGGGCGACCAGGCCAGGAACGGCTTCTACGGGCACGGCGTCGTGAACGCCTGGAAGGCGGCCACCATAGAGCCATGATGTACCGCCTGCTCGCGGACGCGGTGATGGTGACGCACTTCGCCTTCCTCGCCTACGTGGTCCTGGGCGGGTTCCTGGCCTGGCGGTGGCGGCGGACGATCTACCTCCACCTCGCGGCCGTCGGCTGGGCCGTGGTGACGCTCGTCACCCACGTGGACTGCCCGCTGACCGTCGCCGAGGACTGGGCGCGGCGCAGGGGAGGGCTGCCGGGCCTGCCGCCGAGCGGCTTCGTGGACCACTACATCGAAGGCGTCGTCTACCCTGAACAGTACGCGAACTTGGTACGGCTGGGACTCGCCGTTCTCGTGTTGTTCTCCTACGTCGGGTACGTTCTCCGTCGTCAGTGACTGCCAAGTGGTCTGTACCAATTAAGGTAGGACTCGTGACTCGTCGCGCGAAAATCGTCTGCACCCTAGGCCCAGCCACTTCGTCCAAAGAACGCCTCCACGAGCTGATCTCCGCGGGCATGGACGTGGCACGGTTCAACCTCAGCCATGGCAACCATGACATGCACAGAGAGGTCTACGACCGGGTCCGGGAGGTGGCGGCCGACCTCGGCCGCGGCGTAGGCGTGCTCGCCGACCTGCAGGGCCCCAAGATCCGCGTCGGCACCTTCGAGGAAGGGCCGGTGCGCCTCGGCTTCGGCGACGTCTTCACCATCACCACCGAAGACGTGCCCGGAGACCGCGAGCAGGTCTCGACCACCTACAAGGGCCTGCCCGGCGACGTGCGTCCCGGTGACAAGATCCTCGTCGACGACGGCCGCCTGGTCCTGGAGGCCACCCGCGTCGACGGCGACCGCGTCATCACCCGCGTCGTCATCGGCGGCATGATCTCCAACAACAAGGGCCTCAACCTGCCGGGCGTCAACGTCAGCGCGCCCGCCCTCACCGACAAGGACGAGGCCGACCTGCGCTGGGCGCTGCGCACCGGCTTCGACATGATCGCGCTGTCCTTCGTCCGCCGTCCCTCCGACGCCGACGTCGTGCGCAACATCATGGAGCAGGAGGCCGTCCGCCTGCCGCTGCTGGCCAAGATCGAGAAGCCGCAGGCCGTCGACCGCCTGCCGGAGATCGTCGAGGCCTTCGACGGCATCATGGTCGCCCGCGGCGACCTCGGCGTGGAACTGCCCCTGGAGCAGGTGCCGATCGTCCAGCGGCGCATCATCGGGCTGTGCCGCGAGAAGGCCCGCCCGGTCATCGTCGCCACGCAGATGCTCGACTCCATGATGAGCGCCCCGCGCCCCACCCGCGCCGAGGCCAGCGACGTCGCCTACGCCGTCATGGACGGCGCCGACGCCGTCATGCTGTCGGGCGAGACGTCGGTCGGCAGCTACCCGATCGAGTCGGTCGCGACGATGGACCGCATCGCCTGCGCCGCCGAGAAGTCGTCCCTGCACGCCACCCACAGCCTGGAGCGCCTGCCGGAGACCACCGGCGGGGCCATCGCCAGGGCCGCGGCCGAGGTCGGCGCGATCGTCGGCGCCAAGGCGCTGATCGCGTTCACCATGTCCGGCGAGACGGCCCGACGGCTGGCCCGCTACCGCTCGCCGATCCCGCTGCTGGCCTTCACCTCGGCCCCGCACGTGCGCGGGCAGCTGTCGCTGACGTGGGGCGTGGAGACGTTCCACGTGCCGTTCGTGCACCACACCGACGACATGGTGCGGCAGGTGGAGGCGTCGCTGCTGTCGCTCGGGCGGCTGGAGAAGGGCGACAAGGTGGTCATCGTGGCCGGCTCGCCTCCCGGCACGCCGGGCAGCACCAACGCGCTGCGGGTGCACACCATCGGCTCCGCGGTCTCGCACGCGAACTGACCGCCCCGCCCACGCCCCGCGCGGGCTCGCCCGTCCGGGCGAGCCTCCGCCGGTGCGTCCCGCGGCTTTTCCTTCCTTACGGCTTCGCCCGGCCGGCCACCCGCCGCACTCCGGCCGGGGGCCCTCCAGGAAACGCCCGCTGACCCTTCACCGGCGCGCCGCCGTGACGCAGCGCCCTGTGGGCCCCCTCCGTGGCACATGGCCGGCGGAGAGGGCCGTGATGGGTCAGTGGGCGTGCAGGGCGGCGTTCAGGGTGATGCCGGAGCCCGTGCGGGGCAGGGCCTCCACCGCGCCCGACTGCGAGTTGCGGCGCAGCAGGATCCCGTTGGAGCCCGACAGCTCCGCCGCCTTGACCACCGTGCCGTCGGGCAGCGTCACCCGGGTGCCCGCGGTCACGTAGAGGCCCGCCTCCACCACGCAGTCGTCGCCCAGCGAGATGCCGATGCCGGCGTTGGCGCCCAGCAGGCAGCGCTCGCCGATCGAGATGACCTGCTTGCCGCCGCCCGACAGCGTGCCCATGATCGAGGCGCCGCCGCCGACGTCGGAGCCGTCGCCGACCACCACGCCCGCCGAGATGCGCCCCTCGACCATCGAGGTGCCCACCGTGCCGGCGTTGAAGTTCACGAAGCCCTCGTGCATGACG
Source organism: Nonomuraea sp. NPDC049684 (assembly GCF_044465345.1). Taxonomy (NCBI): domain Bacteria; kingdom Bacillati; phylum Actinomycetota; class Actinomycetes; order Streptosporangiales; family Streptosporangiaceae; genus Nonomuraea; species Nonomuraea sp. NPDC049684. The sequence continues at coordinate 632,067 of NZ_JBITLO010000003.1, forward strand.
ACCGTGCCCGACGCCAGGTGGGCGCCCAGCCGCACCCGGTCGGCGTCGGCGATGCGCACGCCCTCCGGCAGCACGTAGTCGACCATCCGCGGGAACTTGTCCACCCCGTACACCGTCACCACGCCCTTGGCCCGCAGCCGCAGCCGCGTGCGCTCGAAGCCGGGCACCGGGCACGGCCCGAAGTTGGTCCACACCACGTTGGCCAGCAGGCCGAACTGGCCGTCCAGGTTCACGCCGTGCGGCCGGACGAGCCGGTGGGAGAGCAGGTGCAGCCGCAGGTAGACGTCGTGGGCGTCGACCGGCGGCTCGGAGAGCTTGGCGACGCCCGTGCGCACCGCCACCACCTCGACGCCCCGCGCCGCGTCGCGGCCGGTCAGCGCGGCCAGCTCGCCGGCCTCCTCGGCGGAGATCCGCTCGGTGCCCGTCGCGGGCGGCTCGCCCAGCTCGGGAGCCGGGAACCAGGTGTCGAGAACGGTGCCGTCGTCGGCGATGGTGGCGAGGCCGACGCCGAACGCGCCGGTCGAGGTGGGATCGATAGCAGTCACGAGCCAAAAATACCGGGCGCCCGCTCAGCCCAAGGAGCCCAGGTCCGCCGACAGCCACCGCTCGGGCCGCATCCGGAACGTCACCAGGACGTGCAGGTCCGAGCCGTACACGTAGCCCGACACCGCCTCCTGCGGCAGGTAGCGGGCGGCGATGCGGGTCAGCTCCTCGATCGTCGTGGGGTCGGAGCGCACCACCGGGCCCTCGACCGACACGTACCGGTAGGTCGGGCTGACCCGCTGGACCAGCATCGTGAACCGGCCCGCCTTCGCCACCAGCCGCGCCTTGCGCGACTCGCTGTCGGTCAGGAACCTGATCTCGCCGCCGGGGCTGTAGTCGTACCAGACGGGCACGGCCAGCGGCGACCGCCCCGCGCCCGTCTCCACCGCCAGGCTCGCGATGTGCGGCTCGGCCAGGAACGTCTCCCGTTCGGTCACGCTCAACGGCATCCCCCGCCACCCCCGTCTCGTCCGTCGCAACTCGTCACAAAGGACTGTTCCCGGCGAACCGCCCGCGAAATCCCGCGCCTCGGCTCCTTGATCACGCCGGTGCCTTCACGGGTGAAAACCACTCGCACCGCCGCCGAGGGTGCCGCCATCATCGACAGGTTGGCCACCCGCGGGCCGCACGCGCCGGCCGGGTGGGTTCTTCGACGATGACGGGACATCGCCTTGGCAGACATCATCGAGCTCAACCGGGGGTCGGTGCTGGCCACCGTCGACCTGGTGAACACGATCAAGCCCGCCGACCTCGACCGGCCGACGCCCTGCGCCGGATGGGCCGTCCGCGACCTGCTGGAGCACCAGATCGTGCAGAACCACGGCTTCGCCCTGGCCGCCTCGGGCGCGCGGTCGGAACTGGCGAGCTGGCAGCCGCGCCCTCTGGGCGAGGACCACGCGGCCGAGTACGCCGCCTCCGCGCAGGCCGTCGTCGCCGCCTTCGCCGCGGACGGCGTGCTCGACCGGGCCTTCTTCCTGCCCGAGATCCGCGACGGCGGCCCGTTCCCGGCGGCCATGGCGATCGGCTTCCACTTCATCGACTGCGTGGTGCACGCCTGGGACTTCGCCAGGGCGCTCGGCGTGCCGCCCGGCATCGACGACGACCTCGCCGCGGCCGCTCTCCCGCTGGCCGCGCAGGTGCCCGACACGCCGGAATCGCGCGGTTCGGGGAAGGCGTTCCTGTCCGGCGTCGAGCCCGGGGGAGCCGCCACGGCGCTCGATCGCGTGGTCGGCCTGCTCGGCCGCGCGCCCTCCTGGACGCCCTGAACCGGTCGGCATTTCGGGCCTGCCCGTCGAGGCGGCAGTCATGGGGAACGAAAAACCGCCCGGCCTATGAGGGAGCCGGGCGGTCAGGCCGGTGCCCCGGGTGGGATTCGAACCCACACTGTATGGATTTTGAGGCCATCGACTCTGCCGTTGGTCTACCGGGGCGACTTCGTCCGGTTGGTGATCTCGCAGCGTAATGCCCGAGGCCGCACCGGCGTGGATCTAATCTACCGGACGTCTGTACTCTTCTGCTCGTGAGTACGCAGCGGCGAGTAGTGATCGCGGAAGACGAGGCCCTGATCCGCCTCGACCTCAAGGAGATGCTCCAGGAGGACGGTTACGTCGTCGTGGGCGAGGCCGGTGACGGGGAGCAGGCGATCCAGCTCGCCGCCGACCTGCGGCCCGACCTCGTCATCCTCGACGTGAAGATGCCCGTGCTCGACGGCATCTCGGCGGCCGAGCGCATCGTGGCCGACCGGATCGCGCCGTGCCTGATCCTCACCGCCTTCTCCCAGCGTGACCTGGTGGAGCGGGCCCGCGACGCGGGGGCGATGGCCTACCTGGTCAAGCCGTTCACCAAGGCCGACCTGGTGCCGGCGATCGAGATGGCGGTCAGCAGGCACGAGGAGATGGTGGCGCTCAGCGCGGAGGTGTCCAGCCTCTCCGAGCGGCTGGAGACCCGCAAGCTGGTCGAGCGGGCCAAGGGCCAGTTGATGGCCCAGCACGGCTGGACCGAGCCGCAGGCGTTCCGGTGGATCCAGAAGGCGTCGATGGACCGGCGGCTGAGCATGCGGGAGGTTGCTCAGATCGTTATAGACGACGCGGCCGAGCGGGCATGAAAAGCGCCTATATCAGGTGATTTAGCCCCGCGGGTTGTGGCCCGGTCACGACTGGGCATCCAACCGGCTTCGGCTTCTTTCTGCGCAGGCGTCCCGGCGCATGCTGATGGGCGGACGGAAGGTCCGCTCATCTCGAACGGAGACGCTTTCGATGATCCGCATTTCCCGCGCGCTGGCCGTCGCCACAGCGGCGAGCCTGGCACTGGCGGCGTGTTCGACCGGCGGCACGACCGCCGGGACGGGCGCCACCGGCGCCGCGTCCGTGCAACCCTCCACGGCCGCCGCGGCCAAGGGGGACGGCACGCTGACGATCGGCACCGTGCTGCCCCAGACGGGCAATCTCGCCTATCTGGGACCACCCGAGTTCGCCGGGGTCGACCTGGCGCTCAAGGAGATCAACGACGCCGGGGGAGTGCTCGGCAAGCCGGTGGCGAAGATCGACACCGACTCGGGCGACACCACGACCAACATCGCCTCGCAGTCGGTGGACAAGCTGCTCGGCCAGAAGGCCGACGCGATCATCGGCGCGGCGTCCTCGTCGGTGTCGGAGTCGATCGTGGACAAGATCACGCGGGCGGGCGTGGTGCAGTTCTCGCCGGCCAACACCTCCGACAAGTTCACCACGATCAACGACCAGGGCCTGTACTTCCGCACGGCGCCGCCGGACAAGCTGCAGGGCCGCGTGCTGGGCGACCTGGTGGCCGCCGACGGCAACGACACGGTCGCCATCCTGGCCATGCAGGACTCCTACGGCTCGGGCCTGGCCGACCAGGTGACCAAGACGGCCGAGGAGGCCGGCGCGAGCGTGGTCGAGCGGGTCGACTACGACCCCAAGGCGGCCGAGTTCTCCGCGGACGTGGCCAAGGTCAAGGCCAAGAACCCGAAGGCGATCGTGCTGATCGGCTTCGAGGAGACGGCGAAGGTCGTTCAGGAGCTGGTCAAGCAGGGCCTGACGGCCGACAAGGTCAAGTGGTACATGGTGGACGGCAACATGTCGAATTCCAACTACCTCAAGATGCCCAAGGGCACACTCAAGGGCGTCAAGGGCACGATCCCCGGCGCCGCGGCCCCGGAGGCGTTCCAGAAGCGGCTGCTGACGGTGAACCCGAAGCTGACGAACTACACCTACGCGGCGGAGTCGTACGACGCGACGACCCTGATCGCGCTGGCGGCCGAGGCGGCCAAGGACGACTCGGGCACCGCGCTGGCCCCCAAGCTGATCGAGGTCAGCAAGGGCGGCGAGAAGTGCCAGGACTTCAAGGCGTGCGCCGACCTGCTCAAGGCGGGCAAGGACATCGACTACGACGGCGTGAGCGGCCCGGTGGACTTCAACGACGCCGGTGACCCGTCGATCGCGACGATCGGCGTCTACCAGTACGACAAGGACAACAAGTACGACGCGGCCAAGGCGCTCGAATATCGCAAGGGCAACATCGCCGGCTAGGGCAGTGCCCCCGGCAAGCCGGACAACCCGCCATACAACCACCCCAGTCCCGAAATTTCGGGCTGGGGTGGTTCATATGGAGTCATGACCGTAACGCTGATGAAACATGCAATTACAGAGGGTGATTGCGACATTACAAATTAGCATAAAAGTACCCGAAATCCCCACATCTCCCCGTCAAAGAGGCATGCTGAGCTCGGAAAACGCAGCGAGGGAGATCGTTCCCCCGCTGGGAATAAGGGGAGTCTCTTTTATGATCCGCATTGCTCCAGCAGGGCGCTTCCTGGCCGTCGCGGCAGCGGCGAGCCTGGCCCTGACGGCCTGTGGCGGCGGTGGCGACACGGCCGCGCAGCAGACCACGTCCGCGGCGCCGTCCTCGTCGGCCCCGGCCACCCAGACGGAGGCGGCCAAGGGCGACGGCACGCTCACGATCGGCACCGTGCTGCCCCAGACCGGCTCGCTGGCGTTCCTCGGCCCGCCCGAGTTCGCCGGCGTCGACCAGGCCGTCAAGGAGATCAACGACGCGGGCGGCGTGCTCGGCAAGCCGGTCACCAAGATCCACACGGACTCGGGTGACACCACCACGAACGTGGCCTCGCAGTCGGCGGACAAGCTGATCGCGCAGAAGGCCGACGCCATCATCGGCGCCGCCTCCTCGTCGGTGTCGGAGTCGATCATCGACAAGGTCACCGGTGCCGGCGTGGTGCAGTTCTCGCCCGCCAACACCTCTGACAAGTTCACCACCATCAGTGACCAGGGCCTGTACTTCCGTACCGCGCCCCCGGACAAGCTCCAGGGCCGCGTGCTGGGCGACCTGATCGCCGCCGACGGCAACGACACCATCGGCATCCTGGCCATGCAGGACTCCTACGGCTCCGGCCTGGCCGACCAGGTGACCAAGACCGCCGAGGCGGCCGGCGCCAGCGTCGTGGAGCGCGTGGACTACGACCCCAAGGCGGCCGAGTTCTCCGCGGACGTCGCCAAGATCAAGGCCAAGAACCCGAAGGCGATCGTGCTGATCGGCTTCGAGGAGGGCGCCAAGGTCATCCAGGAGCTGGTCAAGCAGGGCCTGACGGTCGACAAGGTCAAGTGGTACATGGTGGACGGCAACATGTCGAACACCAACTACCTCAAGATGCCCAAGGGCACGCTCAAGGGCGTCAAGGGCACGATCCCCGGCGCCGAGGCTCCGGAGGACTTCCGCAAGAAGCTCCTGGAGATCGACCCCAAGCTGGAGGACTACACCTACGCCGCCGAGTCCTACGACGCCGCGATCCTCATCGCCCTTGCGGCCGAGGCCGCCAAGGACGACAGCGGCAAGTCCATCGCCGCCAAGCTGCCCGAGGTCAGCAAGGGCGGCGAGAAGTGCAAGACCTTCAAGGAGTGCGCCGACCTGCTGAAGGCCGGCAAGGACATCGACTACGACGGCATCAGCGGCCCGATCGAGTTCAACGACGCCGGTGACCCCGCCGTGGCCACCATCGGCGTCTACCAGTACGGCGAGGACAACAAGTACGCGCCCAAGGCCCTGGAGTACCGCACGGGCAACATCGAGGGCTGACCCTCACCCGCCGCCCAGGCCGCACACTCGCAACGAGTACTGGATCAACCGGTCCTGCAGCGGCTTGGGCGGCACCACGATCACCACCCGCTCGGGCCCGCCGTCCACGGTGGCCCGCACCGGGAACAGGAACGCCTTCTTGGCCTCGGCGAAGGCGTGCGGGTCGCAGCGGCCGGGGGTGAGCGTCACCGGCACCTCCGTCCGCTGCTGCCCGCTCTCCAGCACGGTAACGGGCCGCCCGCCGGCCTCCGGCGTGATGATGTAGTGCGTGGTGCCGTCGAGCTCGGTCAGCGTCACCTTGCCTGCGCCGCGCCGGGTGACCACCAGCTTGCCCCGCATCTCCTTGCCCACCTGCTTCCAGTCGGGCCCGAACTCGATGCCGGCGGCCTCCTTGATGAGGAATTCCGAGCATTCGTCCCGAAGCAGGCGGGTCAGCAGCGGGCTGGGGTGCGGCACCTTGAAGACCACCCGGCGCGGCTGCTCGGCGCCGGCGCGGATGTTGGCCACCACGGTGGCGGGCTGGAGCTGGGGCAGGCCCGCGGGCAGGCAGTTGGCCGCGCCGTAGGTGATGCGCAGGTCGGTGCGCTCGGTCCGCCTGATCGTGGCGTCCGTCTTTTCCGGCGGCAGTGTTTTGAACGACGGCGTCACGAGCTGGACGTCGGCGAAATACACGGGTATGCCGCTGGTATTACGGACGGCCACCTCCAGAGCGTGCACGGGCTCGTCGGAACGCCATTGCTCCAGCGTGACCGATACGCCGGCGGGAGGATCCGAGGAAGGCGGCGGGGGCGGCGGCGACGAGGCGCACCCGGCAAGAAGGACCGCCGTGACTAGGACAGGCGTAAAACGCTTCACCCGTCGCACATTAAGCCTGCTAGCGCAGGTCCGTAAGTTGAGGACTGATTACGACTCCGCATCCAAGTGCCGACAGTTCACCCCGCCATCTGGTTCGAGTACACGGCGATTTTGTACGTTTCCGTCATTCGATCGGGAGCGCTCGGCGGTGCTGACGATCCCGGCCTGGAAATGAAGGAGACACTTCATGATCCGCATTGCTCCCGTGGGGCGGGCGCTGGCTGTCGTGGCCGCCACCAGCTTGGCCCTGACGGCCTGCGGCGGTGGCGGCAGCAACACCGCCACGCAGTCCTCGCAGCCGGCCGCGCCATCCTCGTCGGCTCCCGCGGCCAAGGGCGACGGCACCCTCACGATCGGTACGCTGCTGCCCCAGACCGGTTCGCTCGCCTTCCTCGGCCCGCCCGAGTTCGCCGGCGTCGACCTGGCCATCAAGGAGATCAACGAGGCCGGGGGCGTGCTGGGCAAGCCCGTCACCAAGTACGACACCGACTCGGGCGACACCACCACGAACATCGCCTCGCAGTCGGTGGACAAGCTGCTGGCCCAGAAGGCCGACGCCATCATCGGCGCGGCGTCGTCCTCGGTGTCGGAGTCGGTGATCGACAAGATCACGGGCGCGGGCGTCATCCACTTCTCGCCCGCCAACACCTCCGACAAGTTCACCACGATCGAGGACAAGGGCCTGTACTTCCGCACCTCGCCGCCGGACAAGCTGCAGGGCCGCGTGCTCGGCGACCTGGTGGTGTCCGACGGCAACGACACCGTCGGCATCCTGGCGATGCAGGACTCCTACGGCACCGGCCTGGCCGACCAGGTGCAGAAGACGGTCACCGACGGCGGCGGCGAGGTCGTCGAGCGCGTGGACTACGACCCCAAGGCCGCCGACTTCTCCGCCGACGTGGCGAAGATCAAGGCCAAGAACCCCAAGGGCATCGTCATGATCGGGTTCGAGGAGACCGCCAAGGTCATCCAGGAGCTGGTCAAGCAGGGCCTGCCGGCCGACAAGCACAAGTGGTACATGGTCGACGGCAACACCTCCAACACCAACTACGTCAAGATGCCCAAGGGCACGCTTGAGGGCGTCAAGGGCACCATCCCGGGCGCGGCCGCTCCGGAGGAGTTCCAGAAGAAGCTCCTCGGCATCAACCCCAAGCTGGAGGACTACAGCTACGCCCCCGAGTCCTACGACGCGATGAACCTGCTCGCCCTGGCCGCCGAGGCCGCCAAGAGCGACGCGGGCACCGACATCGCCGCCAAGCTGGCCGAGGTCAGCAAGGGCGGCGAGAAGTGCAAGGACTTCAAGAGCTGCGACGACCTGCTCAAGGCCGGCAAGGACATCGACTACGACGGCGTGAGCGGCCCGGTCGAGTTCAACGACGCCGGTGACCCCGCCGTGGCCACCATCGGCATCTACCAGTACGGCAAGGACAACAAGTACGCCACCAAGGCGCTGGAGTACCGCACCGGCAACATCGCCGGCTGACCGGCCTCCCGCAGCACCTCTGAGAAGGGCCCGGTCCGCGCGGACCGGGCCCTTCCGTCATGCGCAGCCGGCCACGATCTGGTCGGCGGCGGCCCGGTACTGCCGCAGCAGCGCGACCTGCCGCGCGTGCGGCACGTCGTTCCTGGACAGGCCCGCGGTGGCCGTCTCGACGCTCTGGACGGCGGCGTGCAGCGAGGCCGGCAGTCGGTCGCCGAACTGGAGCGTGATGCCGCGCAGCTCGGCCAGCCGGCCGATGACGGCGTCCTCGAAGTACTGCTGCTCCTCCTGGCCCTTCGGCCGCAGCATCAGGTCGGCGTAGCCGATGGCCGAGACCACGCGCGCGCACGGGCTGTCGGTCGGGTCGCCGCCGGTGCTGTACCGCTGCGCCGAGGAGGCGTCCTCCTGGCAGCCGACGAGCAGGACGGGCAGGACGAGCGCCACTGTCAGCATTCGTTTCACAGCGTTCATTAAAAAACGGAGAAGGGACCCCGGGGGAGCCCCTTCTCCGTTCGATTCGGTTACGCCTTGGCCAGCGTGCCCAGGTACAGCTCGATGACCTTGGGGTCGTTGGCGAGCTGCCTGCCGGTGCCGGTGTAGGCGTTGCGGCCCTGGTCGAGCACGTAGCCGCGGTGGCAGATCTGCAGGCAGCGGCGGGCGTTCTGCTCCACCATGATCACCGTCACGCCCGCCTTGTTGATCTGCTGGGCCTGGATGAAGACCAGGTCCTGGAGCTTGGGCGACAGGCCCGCCGACGGCTCGTCCAGCAGCAGCACCGACGGCTCAGTCATGAGCGCCCTGGCCATGGCCACCATCTGCCGCTCACCGCCGGACAGGGAGCCCGCGCGCTGCTTGCGCCGCTCCTTGAGGGCCGGGAACAGCTCGGCGACGAACTCGAAGCGCTCCTTGAACTTGCCGGGCACCTGGAAGGCGCCCATCTCCAGGTTCTCCTCGATGGTCAGGCTGGGGAAGACGTTGTTGGTCTGCGGGACGTAGCCGACGCCGCGGGAGACCAGCGAGTGCGCCTTCATGTTCGTGATGTTCTCACCCTTGAGCAGCACCGTGCCGCTGCGGATGTTGACCAGCCCGAACATGGCCTTCAGCAGCGTCGACTTGCCGGCGCCGTTGGGGCCGATGATGCCGATCAGCTCGCCCTCTTTGACGTAGAGGTCGGAGCCGTTGAGGATGTTGACGCCCGGCAGGTAGCCGGCGATCAGCTCGTCGCACCGCAGCACGGCGTCTTCGGCGCCTTCCAGGTGCGCGGCGCGGTCGGTGACGGCCGCCTGCGACTCGGGGGCGGCCTCGGGGGCGTCGCTCACTTCTGCGTCTCCTCTTCGATCTCGGCCTCCAGAGCCGCCTCGGCCTCGTGGAGCTGCGACTCCAGTTCGGTGTCCGAGAGCGGGGCGTCGTGGTGGGCGCCGAGGTAGGCGTCGATCACGCGCTCGTCCGACATGATCGTGTCGGGCGGGCCCTCGGCGATCACGGCGCCCTGCGCCATGACGATCACCCAGTCGCTGATGTCGCGGACCATGTCCATGTCGTGCTCGACGAACAGCACCGTCATGCCCTGCTCGCGCAGGTCCTTGACGTGGCCGAGCAGCGACTGGGTCAGGGCCGGGTTCACGCCCGCCATGGGCTCGTCCAGCATGACCAGCTCCGGCTGGACCATGAGGGCGCGGGCCATCTCCAGCAGCTTGCGCTGGCCGCCGGACAGCGAGCCGGCGAAGTCGTCCCGCTTGGCGCCCAGCTTGAAGCGTTCGAGGAGCTCCTCGGCGCGGGCGGTGATCTCGTCCTCCTGGCCGCGCCACATCGACGGGATGAGCGCCCGCCAGAACGTCTCGCCCTTCTGCCGCTGGGCGCCCAGGCGCATGTTCTCCATGACGGTCAGGCGGGACAGCGCCTTGGTGAGCTGGAAGGTGCGCACCATGCCGGCGCGGGCGACCTTGTGGGCCGGCACCCCGCTCATGCTGCGCCCGTTGAACGTCCACGAGCCGGAGTCGGCGGTGTCGAAGCCGGTGAGCTGGTTGAAGAACGTCGTCTTGCCGGCGCCGTTGGGGCCGATCAGCGCGGTGATGGAACCCCGCTGGATCTCGACGTGGGCGACCTCGACCGCGGTCAGGCCGCCGAAGCGGCGCACGACGTTGTCGACGGTGAGGATCGGGTCCGGCTTCGGCACGCCCGGGTCGCGGGCCAGGTCCTTGAAGGCGGCCAGCGCCGCGGCCTTGCGCTCGGTGGCCGTGGTTTCAGCGTGCATTGATTGCTATCTCCCTCTTGTCGCCGAAGATGCCCTGTGGCCGGAAGATGAGCAACAGGACGAGACCCAGGCCGACCAGGATCCAGCGGACGGCGCCCACCTGGTTCGTGTCCATGAAGGTGATGATCCCGGCGCCGACGGCCTCGGACAGCACGCCGTAGATCAGGACGAGCAGCACCCAGAAGATCGACGCGCCCACGACGGGCCCGAGCACGCGGGCGGCGCCGCCCAGGATGACCATCGTGTACGCGTAGAACGTGGTCTCGGTGCCGAAGATGTCCGGCTGGACCGAGGCGTAGGCCAGGCCGTAGATGAAGCCGCCCAGGCAGCCCACGACGCCGCCCAGGATGAGCGACTGCATCTTGTAGGAGAAGACGTTCTTGCCGAGGCTGCGCACGGCGTCCTCGTCCTCGCGGATGGCCTTGAGCACGCGGCCCCACGGGCTCTTCATCAGCAGGTAGACCAGCCCGCAGCACAGGGCGATGAGCACCCAGCCGACGGTCAGCACCCACAGCACCCGGTGGTTGAAGAACAGGGGGACCGAGCCGAGGTTGAAGCCGTACTGGCCCTCGGGGTAGGGGTTGAGCGCGTAGAAGCCGTCGGAGAAGCCGCGCTGGCCGTCCGAGCCGCCGAAGACGCTCTTGAACGCCACCGAGCGGAACACCAGCCGGACGATCTCGGCCGCCGCGATCGTCACGATGGCCAGGTAGTCGGCGCGCAGCTGGAGGGTCGGGATGCCGAGCAGGATCGCCAGGAGCACCGCGGCGAGCAGGCCGACGATGATGCCGACCCAGAACGGCAGGCCCATGACGGTGACGGTGACGGCCAGGCCGTAGCCGGCCACGCCCATGAACGCCGCCTGGCCGAAGTTGAGCAGGCCGGTGTAGCCGAATTGGATGTTGATGCCGATCGCGGCGAGCGCGTACAGCACGGTCTCGACGCCGACCGCGGACTTCAGCGTCGTGCTGATGATCGTGATCCAGTCCATTCTGATCCTCCCCCGATCAGCCGATTCGCTCGCGGCGGCCCAGGATGCCCTGGGGCCGGACGAGGAGCACGATGATGAGCACGACCAGCGCGCCGACGCTCTTGAGCTCCGGCGGCACCCACAGGGTCGAGACCTGGATGAACAGGCCGACCACCAGCGAGCCGACCAGCGCGCCGAAGGCGGTGCCGAGCCCGCCGAGCGTGACGCCGGCGAAGATGAGCAGCAGGATGTCCTGGCCCATCGTGTACTTCAGGTTCTGGGAGAGCCCGAGCATGATGCCGGCCAGCGCCGCGATGGCGCCGCCCAGGGTCCAGATGATCCGGATGACCCGGTCGACGTTGATGCCGGACGAGGCCGCGAGCGCGGGGTTGTCCGACACGGCCCTGGCCGCCTTGCCGGTACGGGTGCGCAGCAGCGCGAAGCCGACCAGGAGCAGCACGGCCAGCTCGATGCCCATCGCCACGAAGTTCTTGGGCGCCGCGGAGATCGGCCCGAACTGGACGCCCGGCTGGGCCGTGTACTGGGCGTAGGCCTCGTTCTGGCCGCCGAAGAAGATCAGCATGACGTAGCGCATGACCAGCGCGACGCCGATGGAGACGATCATCATGGCGACGATGCCGGTGCCCCGCCTGCGCAGCTGGCCCCAGAACAGGCGGTCCTGGGCGTAGCCGAACGCGCCGCCCAGCGCCACCGCGAGCACCGCGGCGGGGATGAGATGGAGCCCGAAGCCCACGTTGAACATGTAGGCCAGCACCGCGCCGAGCGTGACCAGCTCGCCGTGGGCGAAGTTGGTCAGGCCGGTCGTGCCGTAGATCAGCGACAGGCCGAGCGCGGCCAGGGCGATGATCAGGCCGAGGTTGAGCCCTTCGAAGGCGAGCTGCGCCGCGGTGTCCCAGAAGGTGGCCGCCCCGCTCTCCTCGTCTCCCTGGGGCTGGCCGGCGACGCCCTTGGCCTGCAACGCGAACAGCACGGTCGAGCAGTTGCCCTCGAAGACGGTCGGGGTGCGGACGTTGCTGCCACCGCGCACCTCGGCGTTCTTCGGAAGGGAGTTCGGGTCAAGGGTGACCTTGAACTTGCCCTTGTCGGTAGGAACTTCCCACGTGCCCTGTGCGTTTGTTGTGACCTCCTTGACGGGTTGTCCGCCCTCGGTGGTCACGGCGATTTTGACGCCGTTCACTGGCTGGCCTTGGAGTTTGAGCGTCCCCTTCAAGCCCTGGCATCCGGCCGGCCCCGCCTGCGCGGGACTGGCCAGCAGGAAGATGAGTCCACCCAGGAAGGCCGTGAACGCGATCACGGCTCTGCGCAATGGTGCTCCCTCAAATAGGTCAAGGCGGGGTTGTACCCCTCCATCTCGACACGCGCGCATCGCAGGCACAACTGGGATGCAATGGCGGGAGCTTATTCCGCAGACGCCCGTTTCAGCATGGTTCGTCACCAATTAGTGACATGCGTGTGCCACACATGTGAGCAAACAACGCGGCAGGTCAGGGGCTAAATGAGGGAAGACGCCTGGCCGGGCCGAAAACGAAACGGTAACGATGGGGAGAAAACGTGAACGAGCCCGCGGAGCGGCCTTTGGGGCCATGTAGGGCTTCCCCGGCCGTACACGTTATCTACCGGGCCTCCCCGCGGGCTCTGTTCGGACAACCGTAGCGATCGATGGGGCCGCTGCGCAAAGGTTCGGTCAAAGTGACGTCAGGGGCGCTGGTCGCGCAGCATGCACGTCAAGCGGGAGGTGCACACCCGCCGTCCCTCCTCGTCGGTGATCTCGATGTCGTACGTCGCCAAAGTGCGTCCGCCGTGCAACCTCGTCGCGACCCCCGTCACGTACCCGGAGGTCGCCGAGCGGTGGTGGGTGGCGTTGATCTCGATGCCGACGGCGATGCGGCCGGGGCCGGCGTGGATCGCCGCGGCCACCGAGCCCAGCGTCTCGGCCAGCACCGCCGACGCGCCGCCGTGCAGCAGGCCGTAGGGCTGGGTGTTGCCCTCGACCGGCATCCTGCCGACGACGCGCTCGGGCCCGGCCTCGACGAACTCGATGCCCATGCGGTGGGCCAGCGTGCCCTCGTGCACCGCGCCGTAGGCGGAGAAGTCGAGAGGATCGGTCTGCGTCAAGGGGATGTCTCCACTCTTCCGAGCTCGGGTTTTCTGTCGTTGACGCAGACTAGGCTGCGTACGTGCCGAAGAGTGAAGTGACCCCCAGCCGCCCGTGCCTGTTGCTGCTTGACGGGCATTCCCTGGCCTACCGCGCCTTCTACGCGCTCAAAGACGCCAACCTCATGACCACCGACGGTCAGCACACCGAGGCGGTCTACGGGTTCACCTCGATGCTGACGAACATCCTGCGCGACGAGCAGCCGACGCACGTGGCGGTGGCCTTCGACCGGTCGGAGCCGACGTTCCGCCACGAGGAGTACTCCGACTACAAGGCCAACCGGAGCGAGACCCCCGAAGACTTCCGCGGCCAGATGCAGCTCATCTACGAGCTGCTCGACACGCTGCGCATCCCGCATCTGTCCAAGGCGGGCTTCGAGGCCGACGACCTCATCGCCACCCTGGCCACTCGCGCGGCCGCCGAGGGCATGAACGTCCTGATCGTCACCGGCGACCGCGACGCCCTGCAGCTCGTCGACGAGCACGTCACCGTGCTGATGACCCGCCGCGGCATCAGCGACATGACCCGGTTCACCCCCGAGGCGGTCGAGGAGAAGTACGGCCTGACCCCGGCCCAGTACCCCGACTTCGCCGCCCTGCGCGGCGACCCCAGCGACAACCTGCTGTCCATCCCCAGCGTCGGCGAGAAGACCGCGGCCAAGTGGGTGCGCGAGTTCGGCTCCCTCACCGCGCTGGTCGACCGCGTCGACGAGGTCAAGGGCAAGGTCGGCGACAAGCTGCGCGAGCACGTCGCCCAGGTGCTGATGAACCGCCGCCTGACCGAGCTGCTGCGCGACGTGCCGCTCGACGTCGCGCTCGGCGACCTCACCCAGGGGGCGTGGGAGCGCGAGGAGATCAACAAGCTGTTCGACACCCTGCAGATCCGCGGCGAGCTGCGCGAGCGCGTCTTCAAGGTGCTCGGCACCGGCGAGGCGGAGCCCGAGCAGGGCTTCGAGGTCGAGACCGTCATCCTCGGCCCCGACCGGGTGGCCGGCTGGCTGGCGGCGCTCCCGCAGGGCCGCGCCGGGCTGGCCTTCAAGGGCTCCTACGGCAGCGGCTCGGGCCGCATCGACGGCATCGCCGTCGCCTCGCCCGACGGCACCGCCGCCCACATCGACCCCGTCAAGCTCACCGAGGCCGACGAGGCGGCGCTGCGGGCCTGGCTGGGCGACGAGAGCAGGCTTAAGGCCGTCCACGACGCCAAGGGCCCGATCCTGGCCCTGTGGGCCCAGGGCATGGAGCTGCGCGGCCTGAGCTGCGACACCGCGCTGGCCGCCTACCTCGCCATGCCGGGCCAGCGCACGTTCGCGCTTGAGGACCTGGCCAGGCGCTACCTCCACCGCGACCTGCGGGCCGAGGAGGAGTCCGGCGGCCAGGCCGCCCTGTTCGGCGACGACGAGGACGCGCCGGCCAAAGACCTCGCGCTGCGCGCCCACGCCGTGCGCGAGCTGGCCGACTCCCTGGAGGGCTTCCTGGCCGGCCGCGGCGGCACCCAGCTCCTGGCCGACGTCGAGCTGCCGCTGCTGTCGGTGCTGGCCGGGATGGAGCGGGCCGGCATCGCCGTCGACAGCGAGTACTTCGCGGGCCTGGAGGCCGAGTTCGGCGCCGCGGTCAAGCACGCCGTGGAGGAGGCCCACCGCTCCGTCGGCGAGCAGTTCAACCTGGGCTCGCCCAAGCAGCTCCAGGAGATCCTGTTCACCCGGCTCAACCTGCCGAAGACCAAGAAGATCAAGACCGGCTACAGCACCGACGCCGACCAGCTCGCCTGGCTCGCCACCCAGACCGAGCACGAGCTGCCGACGATCATGCTGCGCCACCGCGACCAGCAGAAGCTGCGCACCACGGTCGAGGGCCTGATCAAGGAGGTCGGCGACGACGGGCGCATCCACACCACGTTCAACCAGATCATCGCCGCCACCGGCCGCCTGTCGTCGGAGAAGCCCAACCTGCAGAACATCCCGATCCGCACCGCCGAGGGCCGCCGCATCCGGCAGGGCTTCGTGGTCGGCGAGGGCTACGAGCGGCTGCTGACGGCCGACTACAGCCAGATCGAGCTGCGCATCATGGCCCACCTGTCCGGCGACGAGTCGCTGATCGAGGCCTTCGAGTCCGGCCACGACTTCCACCAGGCCACCGCGGCGCGGGTGTTCGACCTGCCGCCCGAGCAGATCGACAGCGAGCTGCGGGCGCGCATCAAGGCGATGAACTACGGCCTGGCCTACGGCCTGTCCGACTTCGGCCTGTCCGGGCAGCTCAACATCCCGGTCTCGGAGGCGCGGGCGCTGAAGGAGGAGTACTTCACCGAGTTCGGCGGCGTGCGCGACTTCCTGCAGGCCATCGTGGCCCAGGCGCGCACCGACGGCTACACCGAGACGATCATGGGCCGCCGCCGCTACCTGCCCGACCTGACCAGCGACAACCGCCAGCGCAGGGAGATGGCCGAGCGCATGGCGCTCAACGCCCCCATCCAGGGCTCGGCGGCCGACATCATCAAGGTCGCCATGCTCCACGTCCACCAGGCCATCGCCGAGGAGGGGCTGGCCTCGCGGATGTTGCTGCAGGTCCACGACGAGCTGGTGTTCGAGGTCGCGCCGGGCGAGCTGGAGACGCTGCGGCAGCTCGTGTGCGACCAGATGAACGCCGCCTACCACCTGCGCGTCCCGCTGGAGGTCTCGGTGGGCGTCGGGCGTACGTGGCAGGACGCCGGCCACTGACGATGTTTATCCCGACACGGCGGGGCAGTTCGACATATCGCGAACGGCGAGGCCCCGCCGTCTCCGGGGCATCTCGTCTACGCTGAAGACAGTTTTGGCCGAGATGCCGGGAGATTTGTGCGGGTACCAGCGTCCTATACGCGGATCATCGCAATCGCGAACGTGGCCGTGGTGAGCGTGGCCGTCGTGGGGCTGAGCCTCTTACCCGACGGTGACACTCCTACTACCCAGGCGTCGGCCCGGGTCGGCGTGATCGCCCCCGTCTCGCCCCCGCAGGGGCAGCCGCAGGACGCCTCCCAGCCTCCCGGCGTGGTCGCCACCCCCGACTTCGCCCGGCAGGTGCGCGCCAACGAGGCGGGCCTGGTGCCGGTCATCATGTACCACCGGATCCTGCGCAAGCGCGTGGCCTCCATCGACCGCACCCCCGGCCAGCTCAGGCAGGAGCTGGAGAAGCTGGCCAGGCAGGGCTACGTGCCCATCACGGCCAGGGAGTTCGCCACCGGCGACATCCGGGTGCCGGCCGGGCGGTTCCCGGTCGTGCTGACGTTCGACGACGGTCATCCGAGCCACTTCGCGCTCGACGACTCGGGCAACCCCAAGCCCGACACCGCCGTCGGCGTGATCCTCGACGTGGCCAATCGTTACCCCTCGTTCCGGCCGGCCGCGACGTTCTGGATCACCCGTGAGCCGTTCGGGCTGCGCGACCAGGAGCGGCAGGCGGCGGCGGTGCGGTGGCTGGTCGATCACGGCTTCGAGGTCGCCAACCACACCTGGTCCCATCCGGACCTGCGGCGGCTGGGCAAGAAGAAGGTGCGCGAGCAGATCGTCCGGCTGGAGCGCCTGCTCAAGAAGCTGGGGGCGCCGCCGGACAAGACCTTGGCCCTGCCGTACGGGTCGGTGCCGCGACCCAAGAAGCTCGCCCGTACCGGCTCCTGGGACGGGACCCGCTATGATTTCGCGGGCGTGTTCCTCGCCGGGGCCCAGCCGTCCCTTTCGCCCTTCGCGAAAAACTTCGACCGTGGGGCGATCCAGCGGATCCAGAGCAACGGCAAGCGGGGAGAGTGCCGCAAGTGGTGCTCGCAGTACTGGCTGGAGTGGCTGAACAAGCACCCTGGCGAGCGCTACGTGTCGGACGGCGACCCCACGCGGATCTCCGTCCCGCGCAAACTACGGGGTAATATCAACCCCAAGCGGGAGTCCCAGATCATCGCGTACTGATGTGCCTCCGGATTGACCCCGCGGCCAAGGTCTCATATGCTGATCGCTGCGCTGTGGGCTCGCGCGCGCCTCAGACGGAGCGGGCTCGCGCTCGGTCACGTCGATGTCGTAATTCCTCGGCTTGATGCGGAAGAGGGCCTGCCGCGCACGCCACATCGACATCTGTCCGCGTTCGGAGCAATTCCACACATGACGTCCAGCACTGAGGCCACCTCGAGCACCCCGCAGGTAGCGGTCAACGACATCGGGTCCGAGGAAGCCTTCCTCGCCGCGATCGACGAGACCATCAAATACTTCAACGACGGCGACATCGTCGAGGGCACCGTCGTCAAGGTCGATCGAGACGAGGTCCTTCTCGACATCGGCTACAAGACCGAGGGTGTCATCCCCTCGCGCGAGCTTTCGATCAAGCACGATGTCGACCCTGCTGACGTCGTGGAGGTCGGGGAGCACGTCGAGGCCCTTGTTCTCCAGAAGGAGGACAAAGAGGGCCGCCTGATCCTGTCCAAGAAGCGCGCGCAGTACGAGCGCGCCTGGGGCACGATCGAGAAGATCAAGGACGAGGACGGCATCGTCACCGGTACCGTCATCGAGGTCGTCAAGGGTGGTCTCATCCTCGACATCGGCCTGCGCGGCTTCCTCCCCGCCTCCCTGGTCGAGATGCGACGGGTCCGCGACCTGCAGCCGTACGTCGGCCGCGAGCTCGAGGCGAAGATCATCGAACTCGACAAGAACCGCAACAACGTGGTTCTCTCCCGCCGCGCCTGGCTGGAGCAGACGCAGTCCGAGGTTCGCCAGACGTTCCTCAACACCCTGCAGAAGGGCCAGGTCCGCAAGGGCGTCGTCTCCTCGATCGTCAACTTCGGCGCCTTCGTCGACCTCGGCGGGGTCGACGGTCTGGTCCACGTGTCCGAGCTGTCCTGGAAGCACATCGACCACCCGTCCGAGGTCGTCGAGGTGGGCCAGGAGGTCACGGTCGAGGTCCTCGACGTCGACATGGAGCGCGAGCGCGTCTCCCTGTCGCTCAAGGCCACGCAGGAAGACCCGTGGCAGCAGTTCGCCCGTACCCACCAGATCGGCCAGGTCGTGCCGGGCCGCGTCACCAAGCTGGTGCCGTTCGGTGCGTTCGTCCGGGTCGAGGAGGGCATCGAGGGCCTGGTCCACATCTCCGAGCTGGCCGAGCGCCACGTGGAGATCCCGGAGCAGGTCGTCCAGGTCGGCGACGAGATCTTCGTGAAGATCATCGACATCGACCTCGACCGTCGTCGCATCAGCCTCTCGCTGAAGCAGGCCAACGAGGGTGTCGGCACCGAGGTCGAGTTCGACCCGACCCTCTACGGCATGGCGGCCACGTACGACGACCAGGGCAACTACATCTACCCCGAGGGCTTCGACCCGGAGACCGGGGAGTGGCTCGAGGGCTTCGACAAGCAGCGTGAGGAGTGGGAGCGGCAGTACGCCGAGGCCCAGACGCGCTTCGAGGCTCACCGCAAGCAGATCGAGGAGGCCCGCAAGGCCGAGGCGGAGGCCGGCGAGGCCGCTCCCTCGTCCTACAGCGGCGAGACCGCTCCTCCGTCGGGCAGCTCGTCGTCGGCTCCGGCCAGCGGCGCGCTCGCCTCTGACGAGGCGCTCGCAGCCCTCCGCGAGAAGCTCGCGGGCGGCCAGAGCTAAGGCTCAGCCTTGAAAAGCCCCGCACGGGTTACCCGTGCGGGGCTTTTTCATGCCCTCTTCTCCGGGACGGGCGTGGGGTCCCAAGGGGCTTCCGTGATGCCCTGCGCCTCGGCGTTCCGGAGCCTGCCGCCCAACTCGCGGCCTTGTCGAACCACCTTGCCCGGTACGCCTCAGGCCCGCGTAGGCGGCGCGCCCTGGCCGCTCCCCTCGGCAGCAGCCCGCTGCTGAGACGCAGCCGCACTCAGTGAGGCCGTCGGGGCTCCTTGCGGCGGGCTCGGAGGGGCCGCGCCGGAGATCGAGCGGTGGACGGTGTCGCACAGGGCTGACGCGCGGCCCACCGCGAGGCCCGCCCGCATTCGTCGCCATCCCTACCCCGGCGGGCCCGCCGCCTCCCTCCCCCCACCACCCAAGCCGTCACCGCCGCCCTGCGCCGGCACAGTGGCGTATGAGCGTGCGGTCATCGGGGTGGCCGTCAGCTGCGTTTCACTCGGCCGGCGCCGCCAGGTCCTCGCCGGCTGAACCCGCTTGAGAGTGGTCTGCGGGTGTGGCGACTGCCGCATGGCCCCTGAGAGGGTGATACGCCCGATCTGTCTTTTCCGTCCTCTGGCCCGAGCGGGGTTCTCTAAGGGGTCGGGGAGTCGGTGGCACGGAGAATCGCCGAGCGGGCGCGAGATTTTACCCATCGACCTTTTACGACTTCTCTACCTGCGAAGACGGCCGCTGGGAAACTGGCATGCGGCGGGAGGTACGAGCGTTCGGGGGCGATGCGGTGCGTATGGTTCGGCGCGTGATCCCGATGGTGGCGGCGGTCACCGTCCTGGTCCTGGCGGCAGGCGGGGGAGTCGGGCAGGAGATGCGCCTGATGGCCTCGCCGACCCCGTGGCCGGAACGCGACGCGACCGAGCTCGCGGAGCCGCGACCCGAGACCGCCTGGCCTGAGCAGCCGCGGCAGGACACGGCCGGATCGTCCGGGGCGGAGCTGGGGTCGGCCGGATCGACGGCGTCCGAGCTCGGGACGGCCGGGTCGGCAGCATCGGAGCTCGGGTCAGCCGGAGCAGCCGGGGCAGCCGGCGCGGCGGGGGCGGCAGGGCGGGAGCTGGGGGCGGCCGAGCCGGGGGCGGCGGGTGGGAAGCAGGGCGTCGCCGGGCGGGTGCGGCCGGTGCCAGGGCGGGAGACGCTCGCCTGGTCCGAGTGCGGTGGCGGGCTGCGGTGCGCCACGTTGCCCGTCCCCGCCGACTGGGCCAGGCCGCGCGAGGGCCGCGTGACCGTCCGGCTCGCCATGGTGCCCGCCCAGGACCCGCTGCGGCGGCTCGGCGCTCTTGTGGTCAACACGGGGGCCGAGTCGGTCGTACGAGAGGTCGCAGCGCGGCCGGACACCGTGGGCGAACTGGCCAGATGGTTCGACGTCGTGCTGGTCGAGGCGCGCGGGGCCGGGGATGGGGGGCACGCGGGGGCGTGCCCCCGACCCCGGCCGGACCCGGCCCGGCTGCAGGTGTCCGAGGGGCGGACGGCCTGGCGCGCGTTCGCCCGGGACAACGCCGTCTACGACCGGGCCTGCCGCGCCGCGCTCGGGCCCGCCTACGCCGGGCTGACGTCCTGGCAGGTCGCCCACGACCTCGATGCCGTACGTGCCGCGCTGGGGGAGTCGCGCCTGCGCTACCTCGGCAACGGCTACGGGAGCGTGTACGGGCAGGCGTACCTGGAGCTGTTCCCCGGCCGGGCCGGGCGGATGTACCTGGAGGGGCTGCCCGACCACACCGAGACCGGGCTCGAACGGCGGTTGCTCGCCCATGCCCGCGCCCAGGAGCGGCAGCTCGGGCACTTCCGCGACTGGTGCCGGAACCGTCCCGGCTGCCCGCTCGGCCGCGCGGACGCCGTCCGGGTGTTCGACGGCCTGGTCAGGCGCGCGCCGCTGCGGCTGGGTGGCGGCGGGCGTACGGTGAGCGGGCACGAGATCGCCGCCGCCGTATGGGCTGGCCTCACGCCCGCACGATGGCCGGCGCTCGCCCACGCCCTCTCCAGCGCCCGTACGGGCGACGCCACGAGCCTGGCCGCCCTCCTCCCGGCCCAGCCCCCACAGCCCACCCCTCCCGGCCCAACAGCGGCCACCCCTGGCGCAGGACAGCCGGCCCCCGGGGGTACGGCGGGAGCCCGCCTGGGCGCTGGCCAGGTGCCTCCCGGCCCGATGGGGGCAGTCCCCGGCGCGGGACTGGTGCCTCCTGGTACGGCGGGGGCAGCTCCCGGTGCGGGACAGGCGGCCCCTTCGGGGATGGCGGGAACACCCCTTGGTACAGGGCAGACGCCTCTCGGAACGGCCGCGACCGGGCCCTCTGAGGCGCTGCCGGGGAGGCCGGGGGCGACGCCTCAGAGGATGGTGGGGGCGACCCCTCGGGGCGGGGCGGTAGTTCCTGGAGCGGCGGTTTCTGACACGGCGGCCCCCGGAGCGGTGGCTCCTGGAGTGGCGGCCCCTGGAGTGGCCTCCGGAGCGGTGACCCCTGGAGTGGCGGATGGAGGCGTCGTGTCCGGTGCGGGGGCGGCGTCAGGGACGGTGGGGGCGGTGTCGCAGCCTCGGGAGGCGGTTCCCGGTGCGGTAGGGGGAGTGGCGTCGGAGGTGGGGACGGAGAGTGCTGAGGGGGTCAGGTGGTGTCATGACTTCGGGTTGGCGGTGCCTGGTTATCGACTGTTCCTCCAGGTGGAGGCGCTACTGCGGAAGGAGGCCCCGCGGGTGGGGTGGCTGAGCGGGCGGGCGGAGGTCGGCAGGTGCCTGGGGGTGGCGCGCTCGCCGGGCTGGGCGCCGCACCCGTTGGCGGCCGGGCTCAAGGTGCCCCCGGTGCTGGTCGGCGTGGGACGGCTGGACAACGAGACCCCGTCCTCCGGGGCCGCCCGCGTGGCGGCGCAGATCCCCGGGGCCAGGGTGCTGTGGCACGGGGACGGGCAGGGCGCGTACCTGGCACAGGGCGTGAGCAGGCTGCGCGCCGCCTGCCTGCGTACGAAGGTGCACGACTACCTGGTCAACGGCGTGCTGCCGAAGCCGGGCACGTTCTGCCCGGGCGAGCTCACGGCGGGCAACGCCCCCTAGCAGGCAGGCGCGGGAGGAAGGACCGGGGCCGGGAACCAGGATGCCGGAGGGCCTGGAAGTCGGCGGTGGCGGTGGGAAGGCAGCAGATAGGGTGCTGGCGTGAAGATCGAACGGGCGGTGGCGGCGGACGCGGGCGAGATCCTCACCCTGCAGCGGGCGGCGTACGTGAGCGAGGCCCAGCTCTACGGCGACCCCTACATCCCCCCGCTCGTGGAGTCTCTGGAGCAGGTGCGCAAGGCCGTCGAGACGGGCGTCGTCCTCAAGGCCGTGGACGCCGGCCGGATCGTCGGCGCAGTGCGTGGGCAGGTGGCCGGCACCACCTGCCTGGTCGGGCGGCTCGTGGTCGCGCCCGACCGCCAGGGCCAGGGGCTCGGTACGGCGCTGCTCGCGGCGCTGCACGAGCAGATTCCGGAGGCGGGGGCGTTCGACCTGTTCACAGGGCATCTGTCGGAGGGGAACCTGCGGCTGTACCGGCGGCTCGGCTACCGCGAGACCCGGCGCGAGCGGATGGACGACCACCTCACCTTGATCCACTTGCGCCGCAGCCCGGCCTGATCGTTTCCCCGGCGCGGCCTTCCCCGCGACGGCGCAGTCCCTACCCTGCCCTCGCAACCGACAAGGGCGAGGCGCCCCGGCGAAGAACGATGGCATGGGCGCTTCGGCCCAGAACGGCGTCGCGGGCGCTCCGGCTCAGAACGGCGGTGCGGGCATGCCCGCTGTCTGCGCGGCGAGTCCGGCGGCGTCTTGGCCACGGGCGCGCAGGTCTTCCATTCGGGCCGGTTCGGCCTCGCCTCGCCCGACGCCGCCCTCAGCAAGCTCCCCGCCCGGTGACCCTGCCCGGGCCGGGACCGATCGCCCCGGGCAGGGTCAGCCGTTCAGTGACCTTCGTACGGCGGCGTCCACGAGCTGGTGGACCTCCTGCTCGCTGAAGATGTCCGGCAGGGTCAGCCGTTCGACGATGAGCCAGTTCAGGGCGAGGTAGAGCAAAACCACCGAGGTCGAGTCGCCGGGCAGGCCCGACGTCGCGTGGTAGCCGATGTTGGCGTCGATGTCCTCGCGGATGCGCTTGGTGAGCACGGCGCGCAGCTCAGGACGCCGGGTGGACTCCAGCCGCAGTTCGAGCAGGGCCAGGTAGCCGGAGTTGAAGGCGGTGATCCGGTCCACCAGCTCGTGCATGAGCTCGGCGTAGCGGGTCTCGTCCTGGACGCCTTCCTGGCCGCGGGCGAGCGTGGCCGCGTCGGGCAGCAGGCGTTCGTAGATGCGTCCGCCTGCCTGGGTGAACAGGTCGTCGCGGCTGGCGAAGTAGTTGGAGGCCGTGCCGGGAGGCACGGCCGCCTCGGCGTCGACGGCCCGGAACGTCAGCCCGCGCGCTCCCTCCCTGGCCAGCACCTCGATGGCCGCGTCGATCAGCGCCTGCCTCCGCTCGGGGTTCTTCCGCACTTGACACCACTCCAGACGTAGTACTACGTTCAAACCACTCCACTCATAGTACTACAGCGGGAGTTGCTGCGAATGCGAAAGCTCGTCTACTACATCGGCGTGTCCCTCGACGGCTACATCGCCGGGCCCGGCGCCGAGTTCGACTTCTACCCCGTGTCCGCCGAGATGGCCGAGTGGATCAACACCCGCTATCCCGAGACGCTGCCCACCCACATCCGCCGGCTCGTCGGCCTTGAGGGCGTGCCCAACAAGGTGTTCGACACCCTGGTGATGGGCCGCGGCACCTTCGAGCCGGCCCTGGAGGTGCCCACCACCAGCCCGTACTCCCACCTGCGCCAGTACGTCGTCTCCAGCACGCTGACGATCGACGACCCCACGGTGCACGTGGAGAAGGGCGACCCGATCGAGCTCGTCCGGCGGCTGAAGGCCGAGGACACCGGCATGGACATCTACCTCTGCGGCGGCGGCAGGCTCGCCGGCTCGCTGCTCCCGGAGATCGACGAGATCATCCTCAAGCGCTACCCCGTGGTGGCGGGGGCGGGCATCTCCATGTTCTCCGGCCGCTTCAGCCCCACCCTGTTCACCCCCACCAGGCGCGAGTCCTTCGACAACGGCGCCCAGGTCACCTGGCTCACCCGGGCCTGACACACACCCCCGAGGAGGAAAACGTATGCGAATCAAACTTCCCGCCACGATCACCCAGGCCAGGTCCGGCCGGCCGGCCCGCTCTCCGGAGCGGCACGACCAGCAGCCGCGCGACCTCAAGCCCGCGGGCCGGCTCACGGGCCCGGCCTATCTCTCCCGCCGCCCGACCGCCGCGCCACGCCGCGGCGGCTACTGAGCGAGCCGCCGGGATGACCGGGTACGCCGGGATGGGTAGTCTTTTCCGGTGCTGAAGATTGGGCTCACCGGCGGCATCGGCTCCGGCAAGAGCGAGGTGTCCAAGCGGCTGTCGGCCAGGGGCGCCGTCGTCATCGACGCCGACAAGATCGCGCGAGAGGTGGTCGAGCCCGGCACGGTGGGGCTGTCCCGGGTGGTGGCCGCGTTCGGGGAAGGGGTGCTGCGCCCCGACGGCTCGCTGAACCGGGAGCGGCTGGGCTCGGTGGTCTTCGCCGACCCCGACCGGCTGGCCGCGCTCAACGCCATCGTGCATCCGCTGGTGGGGGAGCGGGTGGCCGAGCTGCAGGGCCAGGCCGCCGACGACGCGATCGTGGTCTACGACGTGCCGCTGCTCGTGGAGAACAAGCTGGCGCCCATGTACGACCTGGTGATCGTGGTCGACGCGGCCGACGAGGTGCGCATCCGGCGCCTGGCCGACCATCGCGGCATGCCGGAGGCCGACGCCAAGGCCCGCATCGCCGCCCAGGCGAGCCGGGAGGACCGCCTGGCCGCCGCCGACCTGGTGATCCCCAACGAGGGCTCGCTCGACGACCTGGAGGCCCGGGTCGAGGAGGTCTGGCACGAGCTCGTCCGCCGCGCCGCCCGCGGCTAGCCGACCGCCTGCGGTCAGAAGGGCGAGTCGAGCGGCACCTGACTCACCTCCGGCAGGTACGGATCCAGCTCCCCCAGCTCGAACCGCGACATCCCGATGACGTGCCAGAACTGGCCGCCCGGATCGCCGTGCACCTTGTACCGCCCGTCCGGCGCCAGGGCGGCCCAGCCCTCGGGCAGCCCCAGCAGGGTCGCCCGCCGCTTGCCGCCCTCCCACAGGATCACCACGCCGTCGTCGCCGGCGCTGGCCAGCAGGTCGGACGTGGGGCTGTAGGCCACCGACCACACCCGGCGCGCGTGCCCGGAGAGGGTGTGCAGGAGCTGCCCGGTCGCGGTCTCCCACACCCGTACGGTCATGTCGTCGCCGCCGGTGGCCAGGTGGCGGCCCGTGGCGTCGAAGGCCAGGCTCCACAGCCGGCCGTCGTGCTGGGTGAGCGTGTGCGCCAGGCGCGGCTGCCAGGGCTGGCCGGGCCGCAGCTCCCACACCATCGCCCGGCCGTCGTTGCCGGCGCTGGCCAGGTAGCGGCCGTCGGGGGAGAAGGCCACGGAGTACACCCGGTCGGTGTGGCCCTCCAGCGTCGCCACCCGGCCGCCGGAGGAGACGTGCCACAGGCGGACGAGCTTGTCGTCGCAGCCGGTGGCCACGTAGTCGCCGAGGGGGCTGAAGGCGATCGAGCGCACCCGTCCCCGGTGGTCGACCAGGTCGACGGCCATGCGGCCGGTCGGCCGGTACCAGATCTTGACGCTGTCGTCGTCGTTGGCCGTGGCCAGCATGTTGCCGTCGGGGCTGAACGCCTCGGCCCACACGTGGTCGGTCTCGGCGTGCAGCTCGCGCTCGTAGTCGCCGGTGGTGGCGTTCCAGAAGTGCACGCCGCCGTCGTTGCTGGAGGTGGCCAGCACCGGGCCGGCGGGCGAGAACAGCGCGGAGATCAGCCGGTCGGCGGTGCCGGTGAACTCCCGCAGCCGCCGCCCGGTGTGCGGCTCCCAGACCCGGACGACGCCGTCGTTGCCGCTGGTGGCCAGCATCGAGCCGTCGGCGCTGAAGCGCACCGACGAGATGCGCCGGCCGTGGCCGCGCAGCAGCCGCTGGCACTGCCCGGTGAGCGGGTCCCACAGGCGGACGGTGCCGTCGTTGCTGCTGGTGGCCAGCTGCTGGCCGTCGGGATGGAACGCGAACGGCCAGACCGAGCTGCGGTGGCCGGTCAGCTCGACGCGCTTGCCGCCGCCCATGGGCTGGAGCCGGACCGTGCCGCCGGAGTCGCCGCTGGCCACCGTGCGGCCGTCGGGGCTGAAGGTCACCTGGTAGACGGCCGCCGCGTGGGTGGTGTGCACGCCGAGCGGCTCGCCGGACGGCTCCCACAGGCGCACGCTGCCGGACGTGTCGCCGCTGGCCAGCATCGAGCCGTCGGGGGAGAACGTCAGGCAGTAGACGCTGCCGGTGTGCCCGGTCAGCTCGTGCCGGGGGGACCAGGTGGCGGTGTCCCAGAGCCGGATCGTGCCCGCCTGGTCGCCGGTGGCCAGCAGGGTGCCGTCGGGGCTGTGCACGGCCCGGTAGACGCTGCCGCGGTGGCCGTCGAGGGTGACGGCCGTCTGCCCGGCGGTCAGGTCCCAGACCCGGACGACGCCCGCCGAGTCGCCCGTCACGAGCTGCGAGCGGCCGAAGGAGGCGGTGTAGACGGGGGCGCGGTGGCCCGGGAGCTCGTGGACCAGCCGGCCGGTCGCGGTCTCCCACACCCGGACCACGCCGTCGCCGCCGCCGGCCGCCACCAGCTCGCCCGAGGCGCTGAGGCGTACCGGCCACACGCCGTCGGGATGGCCGGTCAGGGTGTGCAGGCGCCGGCCGGTGAGGGCGTCCCAGAGCAGGACCGTTCCGTCGCTCGCGCCGGTGGCCAGCAGGTCGCCGGCGAAGGTGACGGCGTAGACGCGGCCGCGGTGGCCCTGGAGGGTGCGGACCGGGGAGCCGCCGACGCACAGCAGCACGCCGCCGTCCTCGTTGCCGATGGCGATGGTCGAGCCGTCGGGGCTGTAGGCGATGGGCTCGGGCAGGCGCGACGTCTGGAAGTGGTAGCCGTACGGTACGCCGATGCCGGCGGGCGCGAACTCCACCTCCACCGGCTGCCCCGGCACCACCGCCGCGCCCGGCAGGCGCGGCAGCGTGCCGGTGACGTTGATCAGGGACGCCCGGTGCCAGCGGGCGCCCTCCACCGTGACGTCGCTCAGGTCGACCTGCGCCAGCCGCGCGCCCGACAGGTCGGCGCCGGTCAGGTCGGCGCCGGTCAGCCTGGCGCCGTCGAGCCGGGCGCCGGCCAGGCTGGCGTCGCGCAGGACGGCCCTGGACAGGTTCGTGCCGGCGAGGGTGGCCTCCGACAGGTCGGCCCCGGTCAGGTCGACCTCCTGCAGGTCGCGCGCCGACAGGTCCTCGCCCTTGAGGTTCGCGCCGCGCAGGTCGGCCTTGGCCGGGGTGCGCAGCCTGGCCGCGATCTTGACCGCGTTCGCCCTGGCCACGTCGTCGGCGGGCGGGTCGGCCACCCAGGCGCGCAACGCCCGTACGTCGGCCAGGTCGCACAGGAACTCGACGGTCAGCGCCGACAGCGGCCTGCGGGCCAGCGGGAGAGGATTGTCGAGGTTCGCGGCGATGTGGCGGGCGATGAGCCATTCCATCACCGAGGCGTGGATGAACCCGAACATGCCCTCCTCGGTGCGCACCAGCAGGCTGCCCGAGCCCATGGCGTGCGCGGCGTGCGCGGGGGAGAGCTGGCCCGAGGCCAGGTCGCTCAGCGTCTCGCCGATCTCGGTCAGCTCGTCGACGCCGAGCAGCGTCTCGCCGCTGTCCCACAGGCGCAGCGCCAGCGCGGTGACCACCCGCCACAGCTCGCCGATCGACAACGCGCCGGGCGAGCCGGGGACGCGGGCCCGCCGCTCCTCGAAGGCCAGCCAGGTGCTGAGGATCTCCTCGTACAGCAGGGCCGGGCTGAGGGTGTGCTGGGCGCCGGCGACCGTGCGCAGGCGGTCGGCGTCGAGGTCGGCGATGAAGCTGAGCATGCGCGGGTTCTGGGCCAGGGCCAGCAGGTCTTTGATCTCGCCCATGAGCGACATGCGGGCGCCGGCCTCGTCGCCGTCGTCGAACCGGTTGTCCAGGTAGGAGCGGATCTGGTCGTGCGTGAAGTCCTCCACGCTGAGCACCCGCCGCTGCGGCAGCACGCCCACCATCTCGCCGAGCGAGGTCAGCACCTGGCTGTGCGACTTGAAGTGCTGCGTACGGCTGGCCACCACGATCTTGGCCTTGTCCTCGGCCGCGGCGAGCAGGGTGGCCAGGTGGTCGGCCGCCCGGTCGTAGGTCAGCCGGGTGACCAGCTCGTCGAACCCGTCGAACAGCAGCACGATGCGCCCCTGCCGGAGCAGGTAGCGGAACGCCTTGAGGTCGATGAACTCCTCGCCGTGCCCGGCCAGGTGCGCGGCCACCAGGGCGTCGACCGAGTGGGCCTTGTCGAGGGCGCGCAGCTCGATGAAGATCGGCGTCAGGTGCGGCAGCTCGGCCGGGATGCGCCTGGCCAGCTCGCGCAGCGCGAACGTCTTGCCGTGGCCGAAGTCGCCGAGCAGCAGCAGGAACCGGCCGTGGTCGGCGGCCAGCAGCCGCATCAGCTCGTCGGTGAGTCCCTCCCTGATCTGGCTGCCCGGCCGGTCGAGCTCGCGGTAGCGCTGGGGGACGTAGAGGCCGGGCGGGTAACGGCGGTCGCCGGTGAGCCTGGCGGTCTGCTCGGCGACGTATCCCGACAGGTCGAGCAGGCCCTGGAACTCCAGGAAGCTGCGCACCCGCACGCCCTTGCGCATGAGGTCGTCGCGGAGCGCGCGGGAGGCCGGCGGGCCCTGGTAGATCAGCTCGGCGGCCAGGTCGGCGGCGTGGGCGCGGCGGGCGAACCCGGTCGCGGCGGCCTCGGTCAGCTCGCCGACGTGCGCGCCGATCATGAGCTGCCGGACGAACCCGTCCTCGGGGTGGGTGACCACCAGGTGGTCGGGGAAACGCCGGATCTTGGCCCGCTCGTGCCGGGCCTCGCAGACCTCGGTGATGCGGTCGAGCAGCAGCTCGACGGGGCTCGGCTCGCGCTCCTCGGGCTGGGGGACGGGCGGCGGGGTGCCGGGGGTCTCGCCGGTGAACGTGGCCCGAACCGCCCGCCAGCCGTGCCGGGCGCGAGCGGGCTTGCCGGTGTCGGGCGTCCAGGTGCGCATGCCGTCGGGGGAGATCTCGACCACCTGGTGGCGGCCGGAGCGCGGGGCCACGACCGCGGCGAAGCCCGGCCGCGGCTCGGCGGCCGGGACGCCCGCGCCGGAGCCGTGGAAGAGCAGGTTGAGCCGGTGGGTGAGCAGCCGGTCGAACGTGGGCGCGTCCCGCAACGTGGCGGGCGGATGGCCGATCGCGCCCAGCCGCAGCCAGGCGCTCTCCTCGTAGGGGCGCAGCCGCTCGGCGAACCACGCGGCCTGCGCCTCGCCCAGCAGCGCGTACGCGTCGCGCTCCAGATGGCTCATCGCCATCGTCGAGTTGAGCCCCGCCACGACCACCCGCAGGTCGGGCACCTCGAACAACGTCCAGGGCTGGCCCCCGTCGAACACCCGGTCGTCGAGCCCCTGGTACACCTCGCGGAACAGCCCGGCGAAATGCCGCCACTTGGGCCAGTAGGGGGGCTGCGGGCTCACGTCGTCGGCCTCGCAGGTCATGAAGTACGCGCTGGCCGCGGCCTTGGTGACGTCGCGCGGGCCGGGCAGCAGCACCAGCCGGTGGGGCTCCAGCCCGATCAGCAGCCGCAGGTCGGTGACGAACTGCGTGGCCTGCGCGAACTGCCCCAGGCTGCCGGACTCGGTCAGGTCGCCGCTGACCACCATGAGGTCGGGACGCGGCATGCCCCGGTCGTACATGGCCGTCAGGTCGGCCCAGATGCGGGCCTGCATGTCCTCCGGCGTGAACGGCTCGCCGGGATCGGGCAGCGCCCGCCCGAACCTCGGCCCGCCGATGTGCAGCACGTTGACCGACTCGCGCCCGCGGTCGTCGCCGCCCGAGGGCGGGAACTTGGGGGCCGTCACCGGGGTGCGGCGGGCCCTGGCCAGGTCGGTCGTCGGGGGCAGCGTCGGGGTGGCCGGGGGCGGGACGTGGCCGGAGGGGAAGGCGGGGGCGGACTCGGGCTTGGCCCGCCCGGCCAGCGCCTCGCCGACCCGGCCCAGCAGCAGCGCCCTGGCCTGCCCCGAGTCGGTGACGCCGAGCAGGTCGACCCAGGTGATGGTGGACAGCAGGCCCTCCAGCTGCACGTCCTCCAGCCGGATCGTGACGAGCTTGTTGGAGGGGTTGTCGGGGTCGGCGCGCATGGCCGCCTGCCATTCCATGCGACCGTAGCGCGAGGTGAGGTAGTTGCGCGAGAGCACGGCCACGACGAGCTGCGCCTCGCTGACCCCGCGGTCCATGAAGTCGATGAAGTTGGTGCCGGGCACGAAGTCCCAGGCTTGGATCATGGTCCGGTAGCCGGCCGCCTCCAGCTCCCAGGCGATCCAGGTCGCCCAGGCGGTGTCGGCCGGGGAGTAGCTGACGAAGATCTCGGTCGGCCTGCCGTCACGTGCCATCTGCTCAGTATCCACCGAGGAATCGGTGATTTGGAGTCAGTGTGCGATCATCGTCGAGTGTGGCGGCGTCTGGCTGTGCTCGATCTGATCCGGATCGGGCTGCTTGCTCTCGGTCTGATCTTCGTGGCGACCGGTCTGCTGCCGTGGCGCGACGCCGCGGAGAGCCTCGCTGACATCGGGCCGTTGCTGGTCTTCCTGGTCGCCATCATCGTGCTGGCCGAGCTGACCAAGGAAGCGCAGGTCTTCGACGCCATCGCGGCTCGGATGGCGGTGCTCGGCCGCGGCAACTACACCGCGCTTTTCTTTCTTTGTACGGCTTTCGCGTCATTTGTCACGATTTTTCTTAACCTCGACACCACCGCCGTCCTGCTGACCCCCGTCATGCTCGCCCTGGCGCCCCGGGCCCGCATCGCCGCCCTGCCGCTGGCGATGACCACCATCTGGCTGGCCAACACCGCGAGCCTGCTGCTGCCCGTCTCCAACCTGACCAACCTGCTCGCCATGGACAAGCTCGGCCTCGACGCCCAGGGCTTCGCCGCCCGCATGTGGGCCCCGCAGCTCGCCTCGATCGCGGTGACGATGGTGTTCCTGTGGGTGTTCTTCTGGCGCCGGGGCGAGCGCCGCGACCTGCGCTACACGCCGCCGGTGCTGGCGCCGGTGGCCGACCGCGTGCTGTTCGGCGCGGCCTCGGCCGGCTGCCTGCTGTTCATCGTCCTGCTGCTGCTCAAGGCGCACGTCGCCGTCGCCGCCACCGCCGCGGCCGTGCTGGTGGTGGCGGCCTTCCTGGTGCGCGACCGGGCCCGGCTGACCTGGAGCCTGATCCCCTGGCAGCTCGTCGTCTTCGTGACCGGGCTGTTCCTGGTGGTGCCCACGCTCAGCGCCCACGGGCTCGACGCGCTGATGACGTGGATGATCGGCACGGAGGGCGACCCGTACCGGACGGCCGCGGTGGGCGCGGGCCTGTCCAACGCGATCAACAACCTGCCCGCCTACAAGGCCGTCGAGGCGGTGATCCCGGCCGCCGACCAGGATCACCTGCTGGCCCTGCTCGTGGGCACGAACGTGGGCACGGTGATCACCCCGTGGGCGTCGCTGGCCACGCTGCTGTGGTTCGAGTCGTGCCGCCGCCACGGCGTCGCGGTGCCGCTGCGCCGCTTCCTGCTGACCGGCGCGGGCCTGGCCGTCGCCGGGCTGCTGGCCACGGTCTGGGCCCTGGTCACGTTCGGCTGAGCGCCGGGGCGATCTACCCGGGCAGCAGCGCCATCAGTCCGGGCAGCGCGCGGGGGTGGGCGGCCACGAAGCTGCGGTCCTCGGCCGTGCCGTCGATGCTCTCCTCGAACGGGCCGCCGTCGAGCGCCCTGATCTCGATCCCGGCCTCCTGGGCCAGCAGCGCGCCGGCCGGCAGGTCGACCGCCTCGGCGCGGTAGCCGACGATGCCGTCGATGTCGCCGCGGGCCAGCATCGCCCACGACAGCAGCGGCGCCCACAGTTGCAGCACCCGCCGCGCGCCCACCTCCAGCGCCGTCTTCAACGCCAGCACGGTGGCGTCGCCCCTGCTCACGCCGTACCCCTGGGTCCAGGCCAGCAGCAGGCCGTGCGGGCTGGCCGTGTACGGCGGCGCCAGCCGCGCCCCCGTGGACGCCACGGCCCCACGGCCCCGGATCGCCGACCACGTCTGGGCCGTCACCGGGTCGTGCACCACGCCCAGCACCGGCCGCCCGGCCCGGCACAACGCCACCCCCACCACGTACGTGGGCAGCCCGATGGCCACGTTGTTGGTGCCGTCGAGCGGGTCGACCAGCCACGTCCACTCGCCGCCCGCCGCGCCGATCAGCCCCGACTCCTCGGCCACGATCGCGTGCGAGGGGAAGGCCGTCAGGATGCGCTCGACCAGCAGCTTCTCCGAGGCCAGGTCGAGATCGGTGACGACGTCGCCGGCGTCGCCCTTGGCCCGGATGCCGACGGCCCCACGCGTGCCCGCCGCGAGCAGCGCCCCGGCGGCCTGGGCGGCCTCGACGGCCACAGAGCGAGCGTGATCCAGGTCCATCGGGCACCCCTCAGGTCAGGTGGGCGGTGATCAGCCGGACGGCCAGCGCCGTCTCCTCGGCGTTCAGCGGTTCCCGGGGAACGTGGTGGCCGCCCGCCCCGAGCGGGCCGAGCGACAGGTCGCGGCTGCCGGGCCGGCCGCGCCCGAGCGCGATCGTGGCCGCCTCGCCGCCCTCCGGCACCACGCTGCTGTGGAAGCGGTCGGCCGGCAGGGTGTAGGTGTCGCCGGGGCCGAACAGCTCCACCAGCCCGGTGGCGTGCCGCACGGTGCGGCGGGTGGGCGAGATGCGGTCGCCGTCGGCGCCGCTGACCACCTCGAACACCCGGTGCGTGGCGTCGGGCCCCGCGTCGGTGACCACCGCGTGCACGTTGCGCACCTGGCCGTAGAGCACGTGGCTGACCAGGTCCCAGCTGTGGCAGTGGATCTGCGAGGTGGTGCTCTCGGCGTGCTGGAGCGAGTCGGACCACAGGTGGAGGCATACCCCCTCGCCGCCCTCTCGCTCCAGCGGCAGGCAGACGAAGCCGAGCGGATGGCGTACGGCCCTCGGGCGCGCGGTCTCCCGCAGCACGCCGAGCGCCCACGACCTGGCCTGTCCGTCGCGGACCCGCTGGAAGACCGACCGATAGCTCATGAGCCGCACTCACGTTCCGTCTCGTCGGAGGGCCGCAGGACGAGCCTCGCCGTAGGGATCGACGGCGCGCAGGGCCTTGCGCGCGATGTCCACGACGTCGCGGCCGTCGTAGGCCTTGGGAAGAGGCACCCCGATGCGACCGAACAGGTCCTGGACCTCCTCGATCGTGGGCTCGTCGCCGAGCGGCGCCTTCTTGTACATGTCCATCGGCACCCGCCGCGCCTGCTCGAAGCTGAGCCGCAGCTCGGTGTCGCAGTTCTCGTAGTAGAACGTGCCGGCCAGCGCGGTCATGGCGCGGTTGGGGTCCTCCACCGTCATGATCAGCCGGGTGGCCGACAGGTCCCAGCGGAACGTCGTCATCGACGACGACAGGCCGACCTCGATGTCGAGCAGGCCGTAACGCTGGCGGTACCAGAAGGCGGCCAGGATCGTCGCGTACGACTCCTTCCTGACCCGGTCGGTCGTCCACGTCTCGCCGGTCGCGTCGGGGGAGTCCGACAGGGAGCGCCGGTAGTGGGCGTACGTCTCGCACACCTCGACGTTGGACGGGTCGATCACCTCCACCCGCACCACGAGGTGGCGTTTCTCCCGGCGCGCGGCGGCCACGCACTCGGGCAGGGTGACCGCGCGCAGGTAGGTGCCGGTGCCGCCCTTGAAGCTCCACCGGGTGGTGTCCTTGCGCGCCTCGGCGTGCATCTGGGCGATCTCCTGCTTGCTGCCCAGCACCCTGACCAGTTGCAGCGCGTCGAGGGCCTTGCGGGTGCCGTGGACGAGCGTCTCGATCTCCTCCAGCCGCGACAGCCGGACGGGGAGCTGGGCCAGCGCGCCGGAGGTGATGGTCTCCTCGACCGGGGCCTGACGGGCGCGGTCGCGCAGCAGGGCGGTGGCCACCAGTGCCATGATCACCAGCGTCGCGGCGTTGACGAGCTGGGTCTGCACATCGGTCGGCACCACCGTGTCGGGCATGATGCCGAGCACGCCGATCACCACGGCCAGTAACAAGGCGATGGCGCCGTCGGCGTTCTGGGCCGCCCATGGGGCGACCCGCTTCAGCGCCGCCATGAACCGTGCCATCGTTCGCCCGCCCGTCCGACGATCAGTCAATCCCCTAGGTCATCGTAACGACCGTCGGCATGCGACTTCCAGCGCACGGGAAGGAGGTATCTCCTACCCGGGAATGACATGACATCTCCCCCTGGCAGCTCAGGACCGGGACCTGACCAGGTTCGATACTGGAATCGCACGGGGGTGGGGATGAAGGGGATCAGGATGTTCTCGGCGGCCGCGCTGGCGCTGGTGCTGGTGGCCGTGCTGGCGTGCCCGGCCCCGCCGGCGGCGGCGTGGGCGGAGGTGCACCGGCCGTCGTCGTCGGAGCGGTTCCTGCAGGTCGTGGCCCATCCGGACGACGACCTGCTGTTCATGAGCCCCGACCTGTACGGCGCCGTCCAGTGGCACCGTCCGACGGTGACCGTCTACCTGACCGCGGGCGAGGGCCAGGCCGGCTGGGACGACGACCGCGACCCCGTCGCCTACGCCCGCGACCGCGCGCAGGGCCTGCGGGCCGCGTACGCCTTCCTGGCCGGCGCGCCCGACGTCTGGCGGGTCAGGACGATCACGGCGGGCGGCTTCCCCGTCCGGCTGGAGGAGCTGGCCGACCGGCCGGCGGTCAGGCTCGCCTTCGTCGGGCTGCCCGACGGCGGCGACCCGCGCGCCGACGGCGGCCGCGACGCGCTGACCAGGCTGTGGCAGGACCGCTCCTGCGTGCGCCGGTTCGGCGCCGGCCCCGAGCCGCGCTGCGTCGGCAGGAGGGACGTGGTCGGCGTGCTGCGCGCGCTCTACGCCCGCTTCCAGCCGACGGTGCTGCGCACGCTCGACCCCGAGCCGCCCACCGGCCGGGGGTTGTGCGACCACCCCGACCACGTCGCCTCGGCCCGCTTCGCGCTGGCCGCGGCGAGCGGGCTGGGGCTGCGGGCGGTCTCCTACCGCGGCTACCCGATGACCGGCTGGGCGCCCAACGTGGCCGGGTCGCTGCGCGAGCTCAAGCGCCAGGTCTTCGGCGTCTACCTGGGTCACGACTACCGCGTCGGGCACACCTGGCGCTACCGGGCCTGGACCGAGCGCATGTACCGGGTCCCCTGAGCCGGGACGCCGCCCGGCTCGGGGAGCGCCCGGCTAGAACCAGCCGCGGCGGCGGGCCATCTGCTCCAGGCCGTGCTGCAACGCCTGGTCGGCCGCGCCGGGGTGGTCGTCGTAGCGCACGGTGAAGCGGTTGTAGGTGTCGTGGCCGGAGGTCAGGAAGCCGTCGCGCTGGTCGGCCTCCAGGATGACGTCCATCTGCCGCGGCCCGGCGATGAACGTCAGCTCCAGCTCGTTGAAGTGCCGCCGCCACTGGCCGCCCGCGTAGTACTCGATCTCCTGGAAGAACGGCATCGTCGAGCCGTACAGCGTGCCGCGCTCCAGGTCGGCCTTCTTGAAGCCGAAGCCCAGCCGGTCGAGGGCGGCGATGACGTGCTCCTGGGCCGGCAGCGGGCTGACGAACAGCGGGTCGAGGTCGCCCTTGTCGATCGCGCCCGCCAGCGCCAGCTCCGTCTGGACGCCGAGCCGCATGCCGTGCAGCGGGTGGCCGCCGATCGCGCTGATCGGCGTCTCCCACGGCACCATGATCTCGAACGGCTGCTGGTGCTGGGCGCCCGAGGCGAGCTGGAACGTCCCGGCCACCTGCTGGCGCAGGAAGCTGTAGGTCGTCTTGTACTCGTTGTCGCCGCTCTCGACCTCCACCACGGCGGTCAGGTCGAGGTAGATGCCCTCGACCTTGTAGTCGGAGCCGCCGCCCCGGAAGTGCACGACGCCGCGCAGCGGCGAGCCGGGACGCACGGTCGTGTCGGTGAGCACCGTGTCGACCTCGACGCCCGCGCCGAAGGCGGCCATCAACTTGCGGAACACCATGGGGTCTCTCCTATGCGGTGGGGGTCTGGCCGTTGACGGCGGTGTGTCCCGTGCCCGAGATGCGGGGGAGCAGCTGGGCCAGGACGAGGGTGGACAACGCCGAGTCGGCCTGGCCCTGCTGGGTCCGTACGACCAGCGGCTGGGGGGCGTTCTCGGCGAGCTTGGCGCCCACGTCCAGGCGCCGGCGGGCCAGCTCGTACTGCAGCACGGCCCGGTTGTCGCGGTAGGACTCGGCCAGCCTGCGCAGGGCCTTGGCCTCGTTCTCGGCGGCGGTCAGGTCGGCCCTGCCGCGCGCCTCGATCTCCCACGTCACGCGCTGGGCCTCGGTCTCCTGCTCCTCCAGCATGCGCGCCACGTTCTTGCGCGCGTTGTTGTGGGCGGCCTTGACCTCGACCACGCGGGCGTCGCGGGTCTTCTTCGATCGCTCGATCTCCATGAGCAGCGTGTCGATGCGGCGCTTGCGGGTCAGCTCCCACTCGCGCTCGTAGGCCGACAGCTCCTTGGCGACCTTCTCCCGGGTGGCCAGGTGCTGCTGGTACTGGTCGGGGAGCTGGACGTCGGGGATGTTGGCGCCGGTGACGCGCACGCCGTACCGGCCGAGCTGGCGGTTGAGCGCCTCCTGCATGTCGCCGACGTCGGAGCCGCGCAGGTCGTAGGCGCGCTCGGTGTTGACCCGCCGGCTGCGCTGCCGGATCGCGTCCTGCACGGCGCTGGAGAGCACGAGGTCGAAGTTGCCCGCGCCGATCGTCCGGACGAACGCCACCGGGTCCACGATGCGGAACTTCAGGAAGAACTCGATCGACTTCAGCGGCACGTTCTCGGCCGTCGGGCAGGCCACGATCGGCGCCGAGTATGGGATCTCGGTGGAGGTGTCCACGACCGCGTCCACCCGGTCCCACGGCAGCCACAGGTAGTGGCGGCCCGGCGGCAGCGTGCCGGTGATCGCGCCCCAGCGGCTGCGCACGCCGGTGGTGCCCTCCTCGATCTCGATGATCGCCTTGCGCCACATCGTGACCAGCGCCACGACCAGGAAGAACAGCGCGGCCAGCGCGGCGGGCAGGGTGAGGTCGGTGAGCGCGGCCATCCCGGCGAAGTACAGGGCCAGCAGGACGAGCGCCATCCAGGCGAAGCCGCGCCGGTCCTTGGGGATCACCACCGGCACGAGCTGGCCCTGCTCGCCGCCGCGCAGGAGCTGGCGGATGTCGGACCAGGAGGCCAGCGACTCCTTGATCTTGGAGAACTCGCGGGTCATCGGACCTCACCCTCGCTCAGGTGGCCGGGCAGCAGGCGCTCGACCGTGCGTTCCAGGTCGTTGTCGGGCTCGGGCGTGGCCTGCGGCTCGCTCACGTCGGCGGCGGCCTTCTTCAGCAGGGCCGCGATCTCGTCCTCGCGGCTGCTGACGCGGGCGGCGATCTCGTCGAGCCGGCCGCGGATGGCGGCCATGTCCTCGGCGGAGAACAGCGTCGCGCCCTTGCCGCCCACGAGCTGCTGGGCCAGCGCCAGGAAGTCGATGTCGGTCTGCTCGCCCACCTGCACCACCTGCGGCAGCCGGGTGGCCACCGACTCCAGCTTGGTCAGCAGGTCCTGCTGGAAGCGGTAGTCGAGGATCTCGGGGGCCTCGGCGGCCGACAGCGCCCGGATGTCCAGGGCCTGGGCCTCCAGCAGCGCGGCGTTGGCGTTGGCCGTGGACTCGGCCTCGACCAGGCGCTGCCTGGCCTGCGCGGTGGCCTGGTGGCTGGCGCGTTCGAGCGCGGTGTCCATGCGGGCCTGGTAGCCGGCGATCTCGGCCTGGATGGCGCTCAGCGTCTCCTGGAGGCCGGCCAGCTCCTTGACCAGGTCGCCCTCGTTCTGCTCCTTGCGGAGCTGGAGCTCGTACTCGTAGGTGTAGGCCTCCTTGGCCACCCTGACCATCTCGGGGGCGGCCAGGTCCATGCGGTACTCCTGGCTGGACGGCTCGGCGTGGGTGATGTTCACGTCGGTGAGCCGTACGGCGGGCAGGAACTGCTGGTTCAGGTTCTCCAGCATGCCGAGGGTGCTCTCGCCCACCAGGTCGTAGATGTCCTCGGCCCGCTGGGCGTAGATCAGCGAGCGGGTGACCTCGCTGATGGCGTTCTGCAGCTTGGACTGGAAGCCGCTGACCGAGCCCAGCACGAAGATGAACTCGGCCGGGTTCTCGATCCTGAACTGCAGGAACAGGTCGACGCTGGCCTTGACGCCCTGCTGCGTCGGCGCCTCCCTGATGGGCGCGTTGAACGGGTACTCGCGCGTGGTGTTGACGATGTAGCTGACCCGCTTCCACGGGTTGAACAGCGTCACCCGGCCCGGGTCGGCGATGTGCACCAGCTTGCCGAACTTGGTGATCAGCGCCTTGCAGCCCTCGGGGACCATCACCACGCTCCTGCGCCACCACAGGAACGCGGCGGCCAGCACCAGCACCACCCAGTAGTGCGGGCCGAAGAAGATGTCCGACCCCGGCACGATGCCGCCGAGCGCGCCGATCAGGCCGAGGACCACCAGGACCGTCAGCGGGATGACCACCTTGGCCGTGCTGCCCTTGGGGATCACCACCGGCGAGATGACGTGCAGGCCGTTCTCGGCGAAGCTGCGGTTGACGATCTCGCCGGCCTCGTTCAGCGAGGCGGACCTGGCCTCGATCAGCGTGCCGACGGAGGCGCCGCCGTCGCGGGCGGCGGCGAAGTCGTGCGGGTTGAGCGCGAAGCCGGGGGCCTGGCCGGTGAGCTGGCCGGCCTGGTCGGCGACCTGTCCGATCGCCTGGCTCATCGCCTGCCGTACGTCACCTCCTTGAGCGACCGCTTGGGCTATGCCCTGACCTGCCTGGATCAGTGCCTCTCGGGGTCGTGACATCGAACCTTCCTTTTCCGCTACAGGCGAATCCGACCGTATCGGGTATGACTTGCTGTTCGCTTGCAATGTGTCGTCATATGACTGTTACGTCCCATAGCAGGTGTGTTATGGATGGAGCAGGTCTGCTACATGGAGGGTTGATGAGTGAGACCGTCCACAACCGCATCGCGCTGCTGCGCGCCGAGCGGGGGGTGAGCCGCAGGCAGCTCGCGCAGGCGCTGGGGGTGCACTACCAGACCGTGGGATACCTGGAGCGGGGCGAATACAGCCCGAGTCTTCACCTGGCGTTGCGCATGGCCGGATACTTCGGGGTGCCGGTCGAGGTGGTGTTCTCCACCACGCCGTTCCCCCGGATCGGGCAGCCCACGGCCTGACGGTTTCTGTCGGTGACGCCGCCTACAGTGGCAGCATGCGTCCGGTCACAGATTTGCAGCGGAAGGTGGCGCCTTTCGAGGTCGTCACCGAGATGACTCCATCCGGCGACCAGCCGACGGCCATCGCCGAGCTGGAGCGCCGCGTCCGGGCCGGGGAGAAGGACAGCGTCCTGCTCGGCGCCACCGGCACCGGCAAGACGGCCACGATCGCCTGGCTGATCGAGCGGCTGCAGCGGCCCGCGCTGGTCATGCAGCCCAACAAGACGCTCGCCGCCCAGTTCGCCAACGAGCTGCGCGAGATGCTGCCCAACAACGCGGTCGAGTATTTCGTCTCCTACTACGACTACTACCAGCCCGAGGCGTACGTGCCGCAGAGCGACACGTACATCGAGAAGGACTCCTCGATCAACGACGAGGTCGAGCGGCTGCGCCACTCGGCCACCAACTCGCTGCTCACCCGCCGCGACACCATCGTGGTCGCCTCCGTCTCGTGCATCTACGGCCTGGGCACCCCGCAGGAGTACGTCGACCGCATGGCCAGGCTCCGCGTCGGCATGGAGGTCGACCGCGACCAGCTCCTGCGCCGCCTGGTCGACATGCAGTACACGCGCAACGACCTGGCCTTCACCCGGGGCACGTTCCGGGTGCGCGGCGACACGATCGAGATCATCCCGAAGTACGAAGAGCTGGCCGTGCGCATCGAGATGTTCGGCGACGAGATCGAGAAGCTCGCCACCATGCACCCGCTGACCGGCGAGGTCATCACCGAGGACGAAGAGCTCTACATCTTCCCCGCCTCCCACTACATCGCCGGCGAGGAGCGCATGGCGGCGGCCGTGGCCGGCATCGAGGCCGAGCTGGCCGCGCGCCTGTCGGAGCTGGAGCGGCAGGGCAAGCTGCTGGAGGCCCAGCGGCTGCGCATGCGCACCACCTACGACATCGAGATGATGCGCCAGATCGGCACCTGCTCCGGCATCGAGAACTACTCCCGCCACCTCGACGGCCGCGCCGCCGGCACCGCGCCCAACACGCTGCTCGACTACTTCCCCGAAGACTTCCTGCTGGTCCTCGACGAGTCCCACCAGACCGTGCCGCAGATCGGCGCGATGTACGAGGGCGACGCCTCGCGCAAGCGCACGCTGGTCGACCACGGCTTCCGGCTGCCGTCCGCGCTGGACAACCGGCCGCTCAAGTGGGAGGAGTTCCTGGAGCGCATCGGGCAGTCGGTCTACCTGTCGGCCACGCCCGGGCCGTACGAGCTGGGGCGGGTCAAGGGCGACGTCGTCGAGCAGGTCATCCGGCCCACCGGCCTGGTCGACCCCGAGATCGTCGTCAAGCCCACCAAGGGGCAGATCGACGACCTGGTCCACGAGATCCGCGAGCGCGCCGAGCGCGACGAGCGCGTCCTGGTCACCACGCTGACCAAGAAGATGTCCGAAGACTTGACCGACTATCTCCTTGAGCTCGGCATCCGGGTGCGCTACCTGCACAGCGAGGTCGACACGCTGCGCCGCATCGAGCTGCTGCGCGAGCTGCGCATCGGCGAGTTCGACGTGCTGGTCGGCATCAACCTGCTGCGCGAGGGCCTCGACCTGCCCGAGGTGTCGCTGGTGGCCATCCTCGACGCCGACAAGGAGGGCTTCCTGCGCTCGGAGACCTCCCTGATCCAGACCATCGGCCGCGCCGCCCGTAACGTCTCCGGCCAGGTCCACATGTACGCCGACAAGATCACGCCGTCGATGGAGCGGGCCATCGACGAGACCAACCGGCGCCGGGCCAAGCAGATGGCCTACAACGAGGCCAACGGCATCGACCCGCAGCCGCTGCGCAAGAAGATCGCCGACATCCTCGACTCCCTCCAGCGGGAGGACGCCGACACCGACAAGCTGCTCGGCGGCGGCCGCCAGCAGTCGCGCGGCAAGGCCCCGGTGCCCGGCTTCGCCGCCCGCCAGGCGGGCCAGCACGCCAAGGCCATCGCGGGCGAGATGCCGCGGGCGCAGATGGAGTCGCTGATCGAGTCGCTGACCGAGCAGATGCACCAGTCGGCCGCCGACCTTCAGTTCGAGGTGGCCGCGCGGCTGCGCGACGAGATCAAGGAGCTCAAGCGCGAGCTGCGCGACATGCGCGAAGCAGGCGTCAAGTAGCGGCCTGCGACAGGCGCGGAGTGGCTGTCCGGTAGGGGCCGGTGGGTCGGTGGTGGGTGCCCGGGTGGCGCGTCTCGCCGGCCCCGGGCCTGGCCCGGGGTTCTGACCTGCGGGAATGAAGCCGGGTTCCTGGGGCAGCGGTCCAGGTATGAACAAGTCGATCATCGGGGCACTGGTCGGTGCGGCACTGCTCGCCGCCGGCTGCGGCGCCGTACGGGAAGTCGGCCAGTTCGCCGTCGAACCGACGCCGGGCCCCACCATGGGAAGCCCGACTCCGACGATGGAAAGCCCGCCCGAGACGGGGACCATGTCCCCCTCACCGGGCGCCACGTCCATGAAGCCAGGAGCCGGAGAGCTCAAGGACGCCGCCAAGGTCGCGATGGCCGCGGTTCCCGGATCAAAGGTCGTCTCCGTCGAGAGCGAGGAGAACGGCATGCTCTGGGAGGTCAAGGTCGTCGGCTCCGACGGCACGGAACACCAGGTCGACGTCCAGGCCGGCAAGGTCGTCAAGGGCCCGACGACCGAGCAGATGGACGAGCAGGAGAAGGCCGAGATGCACACCCGCATCACCGAGGCCAAGCTCGACTACGCCCAGGCCGCCGACAAGGTCGCCGCGGCCGTACCGGAGGGACACGTCGCCAAGCTGAAGCTCGACACCGAGAACGGCAAGACCGTCTGGCAGTCGGACGTGATGACCCCGGACGGGACCAAGCACGAGGTGATGGTCGACGCCGCCACCGGTGAGGTCACCAAGAAGAACGAAACCAGCTGACCCACGGGGGAGCAGGCCACCTCCGGCCATCGGCGGAGGTGGCCGTCCCGGGGTCTGGGAGCGCTGGACGCCTGCCGGGGACGGGGGAGCCAGGGCAGGTGCTCTACAGGTTGTAGAGTAAAGTCCTGATCGCGTTTTCGGCCGCCACCCACGGCGGTTCGCCGAGCAGCAGAGAGACCTCTTCCCCCATGACCACTCCTTTCCAGTGGCTCGCCGCCCGGGTCGCCTTCGAACGAGCCGCCCTGCGAAGGGCCGCGGGCGCGGCGCTGGCCACCAGCCTGATGATCATCGTGACCGGCGGAGTCGTCCGCCTGACCGGGTCCGGGCTGGGCTGTGACGGGTGGCCGCGCTGCTCGGAGGCCGGTTTCGCGGCCACGCCCGAGCTCGGCGTCCACGGTGCGATCGAGTTCACCAACCGGGTGTTGTCCGGGGTCGTGTGC
Source organism: Nonomuraea sp. NPDC049684 (assembly GCF_044465345.1). NCBI lineage: Bacteria > Bacillati > Actinomycetota > Actinomycetes > Streptosporangiales > Streptosporangiaceae > Nonomuraea > Nonomuraea sp. NPDC049684. The sequence continues at coordinate 674,889 of NZ_JBITLO010000003.1, forward strand.
GTCGCCGTCGGCTGGCTCATCGTCGTCGCCCGGCTGCAGCGCCGTCCGGTGCCCGAGCTGACCCGGTGGGGGTGGGCGCAGTTCTGGATCGTCGTGCTGAACGCCGTCGTCGGCGGCCTCACCGTGTGGGCGCGGCTGAGCCCGTACCTCGTCGCCGCGCACTTCCTGGCCGCCGTGCTGTTCCTGACCGCCACCACGGTCGTCTGGCACAAGGCCCGCCTGCTCGACCGGCCCGCGCGGCCGCTGTCCGCGCCGTCGGGCCGGCTTCCGGCGGCGCTGGTGGCGTCCGTGGCGCTGCTGGTCGCGGCGGGCACGATCGTCACCGGCACCGGGCCGCACGCGGGTGACTCCTCCGACGTGCCGCGCATGCCGTTCAGCTGGACGGCGATGGTCTGGCTGCACGGGGCCGCCGCCGCGCTCAGCCTCGGCCTCGCCGTCGCCCTGTGGCTCAGGACCCGGCGCGAGCCGGGCTCGGCGGCCCACCGGCGCACCACGCTGTTCCTCGCCGTGCTGCTCGCCCAGGGGCTCGTCGGCCTGACGCAGACCGTGACCGACCTGCCCGAGCTCGTCGTCCTCGCCCACCTGCTCGGCTCGGCGATGGTGTGGGTGGGGGCGGTGCGCGTCCTGCTCGACACCCGGCTCCCGGCGGCGGCAGAGGAGGAACGGCCCCTGCTCGCCCGTACGTAGCCGATCCGCGCGGACGGGTCCGGGCGCCGGCGCCCGGACCGCGCGGGTTCCTCCGGTCACATCCGGCCCGACTCCTTGCGGAGCAGGTCGGCGAGCGCGTCGGGGTCCGCGGCGGCCACGCCCTTGGCGGCGAACCAGGTGGCCACGTTGCGGGCGTCCCGTTCCAGGTACGACGGGCCCGCGGGGTGGGCGATCACGTCGACGATCTGCGGCAGGTCGATGATCACCAGCCGCCCCTGGTGCACCAGCAGGTTGTACGGCGACAGGTCCCCGTGCGCCAGCCCCTCCGCGGCCAGCGTCACCATGGCCGCCACGAGCTGCTCCCACAGGTCGTCGAGGCCGTCGGAGACCTGGGCCAGGCGCGGGGCCGCGTACCCGTCGGGGGTGCCGACGAACTCCTCCAGGATCTCCGTCCCCACGATCTGCACCGGGTACGGCACCGGCACCCCCAGCTCCCAGAGCCGGCAGAGCGCCGTGAACTCGGCCACCGCCCACTGCGCGGCGATCACCTGCTTGCCGAACGCCGTGCGGTTGGCCATGGCCCGGTTCATCCGGCTCTCGCGGGCCCTGCGGCCCTCCAGGTACCCGGAGTCCCGGTGGAACAGGCGGTGCTCGGAGGAGCGGTAGCGTTTGGCCGCCAGCAGGCAGACCCGGTCGGTGCCGGGCACGCCCCGCGAGATCAGGTGGACGTCGGCCTCTTTGCCGGTCTTGAGCAGGCCGAGCTCGGTGTCGACGGCGGCCAGCTCGGTGACCAGCCAGCCGGGGTACGGCTTCGGCCCCTTCTCGGTGGGCGTGCTCTGGTCCCAGGTGGACCAGCGGTCGCCCTCGGGCGGCCCGTCATCGGTCTCGGGGGCGCTTTCGAGCCATTCGAGGTCGTCGGCGTCGAGCGCGAACTTGCCACGGCGGCGGTGTTGCGAGTGCTTGGGCACGGTGAGATGTCTCCAGTTACGAGGCCCCACCGGCTCGCCGCACGGATCAGGTCAGCGGACGCCTGGTGGGAAGGTCTGAGGGCGCGGAAAACGGCACGCGGGCAACGGTCGTCACGGTCTCAGCCTCCCTTCGTCTCGCTGCGAGCAACGCGGACGAGTATGCCGGGTCCGGCACGGCACTCGCAATCGAATAAACGGCGACCCGATAATCGGAGGCGCCGCCACTCGCCCGGCTTGTACGGTCTCGGCCATGCGGCGATGTGAGGTGTGCGGACATCTGGAACCCGCCGGCGCGCCCGATTGTGACCGCTGCGCCGGGCTGGTGGACGAACTGGTCGAGGAGGGCTGGCGGGCCTTCCTGCTGGCGGAGTTCGGCACCGTGGCCCCGCCGGACGAGCAGCTCATCGCCCGCATGGTGGTCGACGAGCCCGACAAGCACCCGTGGCGCGTCGTGGACGCCGCCTACGACCGCCTGACGTGCCCCGAGTGCGGCGGCCGGCTGAGCCGGGGCCCGGCCGGATGCGCCTCCTGCGACCTCGCGAACGGCTTCCGCTACTCGGCCGTCGAGATCGACCGTCCCGGCGTGCCGCCTGGCAACGAGCACGCGCTGCGGGTCAACGTCGCCGTGGCGCGCCGCCCGTACGGGATCGCGGCCACGGAGGTGCTGGTGCGCCGGCTCTCGCTGCCCGTGCTGATCGCCGGCCGCCTGCCCACGACGGCCCAGGCCCAGGCCACCAAGGCCCTGATCCGCAAGGGCGTCACGGAACAGGAGCTGGCCGCGGCGATCTACGCGGACTGGAACAGCTGAGTGTGACGCGGCCGGTCCCTGTGGGTCTCGTCACTTCTGGTCGGCGGCGGGGCGGTCGGCGGAGTCGCGGGCGAGGGCGACGATCCGCTCCAGGGCCGCCGCGTGCCGCTGGAAGGCCGACCGCCCCTGCGGGGTGAGCTGCACGTACGTCCGCCGCGCCCGCTTGTCCTGGTCCTTGCGGACGACCACGTACCCGGCGGCGGCCAGCGCGGAGACCTGCTTGGACAGCGCCGAGTCGCTGGTGCCGACCGAGTCCCTGAGGAAGCCGAAGTCCACCCAATCGGCCGGCGCCAGCAGCGCCACGACCGACAGTCGCGCCGGGACGTGCAGGAACTCGTCGAAGAGCGGATCCATCAGGCGACCCCGCCGTCCTGCCGCACGATCGACCTCATGACCCGGCGGTTCAGGGGCGTCGCCGCGACGTACACCACGGCCGCCACGACCGCGCCCGCGACCGCCTGCGACGCCGCCCCGTGCGGCGGCAGGCCGAACAGCGCGGAGGCGGCGATCCGGCCGACAGCGAAGGCCACCATGACGCAGGCCAGCAGCACGCCGTGGAACAGGGCCTCCCGGCCGGTGGCCTTCCGCCGGACCGCGGCCCGGTGCTCGCAGACGATCCCCACGCCCCCGTACACGACCACCCCGAGCGCCGCGCCGAGGTAGTACCACGGGCTCGGCAGGTCGATGGCGGCGAGCATGACGAAGAGGGCGAGCGCGGAGACGGCCACGCGGGGCAGCGCGAAGCTCTGGCGGACGATCTGCTGCCGGGTCCTGGCCTGGAGGCGGTGGATGTCGTCGAGCGAAGTCTGGGCGTCGTGCTGGTTCATGGGCCTTCCCCGAGGGTCGACTGCTTTCCTGTAAGGAAAGTAGCATCTGTTTTCCTCTTGGGAAAGTCGTCAGCGGCCGAGTGGTCGGCGCCGGAGGTGAGACCTGTCCCTTTGATCTCTGACGTCGGCGGAACTAGGGTCGCTGCATGGTCAAGGCCAGGGGTGACAAACCGTGATCGGCCGCGCAAAGCTCGCCCTGGGGCGGCCGCTCGGGCGTGAGGGCCAGGGGATGGTCCACGAGGAGCTCAGCGGCAGGATCAACGGCCGGCCCGGCGTCGCGTACAAGGAGATCGACTACGACGTCCGCCCCGGGCTCGACGTCGCCGTCCTCACCGCGATGACCCAGTTGACCGGCCGTCTCTCCCCGTCCGACGCCGCCTGGCTGGCGGAGCGGGCGGCCTGGCCTGCCGAGCTGGTGGAGGAGAACGGCGCCGTCGTCGGTTTCCTGATGCGGACCGTGCCGCAGCGGTTCTTCCGCGAGAGGCCGGGCCCGTCCGGCGGCGTCCGCCGGCTCGCGACCCTCGACCGCCTGTTCGGCCAGGAGGACGTCACCGACCGCGACCGCCTGCTGATCCTGGCCGATCTCGCCGACACGCTCGCCCGCCTGCACGCGATGGGCATCGTCGCCGGCGACCTGGCCCCCGAGAACGTGCTGTTCACGACAGAGCCCCGGCCGGGGTGTTTTCTCATCGGCTGCGACGCGATGGGGCTGGGCGGAGCGCGGGCGCTGCCGCCCGTGGAGACACCGCCCGACCGGCGGATCCCCGCCGGGGAGCAGCCGGGGACGCCGCAGGCTGACGCCTACCAGTTCGCCCTGCTGGCCATCCGCGCCTTCGCCCGTGACCCGTCCGCCACCGACGTCGCCGCGCTGGCCGCCGTCCATCCCGGCCTGGCGGAGTTCGCCACGACCGCGCTCGGCCAGCCCGCGTTCAGCCGTCCCATGCCCGCGCAGTGGGCCACGCGATTACGCGAGGCCGCGCAGCCGGAGCCGGTCTCGCCGCCTGTCCGGCAGGCGGAGGCGGCTTCGGGTTCCGGACGGTCGAGAATGGTCGGCATCGGGGCGGCGGTGGGAGCCGTCGTGCTGGTTCTGCTCGCGGTGATCGGGAAGAACGTGATCAAGAACAACGTGCGAGAGGCCCTGACCGGTTCCTCGACGGTCACGGCCGAGCCCGCCGAGACGTCGCCGCCGTTCCCCGCGCCCACCGACGTCCCCACCCAGGCGCCGCCGACCTCGGCCGTGGCCCCGACTGTGGCCCCGACTGTGGCCCCGACCTGGACCCCGACCGTGGAGCCCAGTGAGCCGGTGGCCGACTTCAAGGTCGGTGACTGCCTGTCCGGCCTGCCGGACGCGCCGGTGACCGACAGTTGCAAGCAGGGCGCGCCCTATCGGGTGGCCGCCATCACCACTCCCTCCGGGCTCTGCGACGGCGAGACCAATCACCGCTACCTCGTCCACAACGACGTGCTGTACTGCCTGGCGTACCAGTTCGGGCGTAACTACTGCTACAAGTGGTCGAAGAACGACGAGTTCGTGGACTTCGCCCGCAAGTGCCGAGCGCCGAAGACGTTCACCGTACGGCGCGTCCTGCGGGGGAACGCCGACAAGGACGCCACCGCCTGCGACGGCGTGACCAGACATTCGTGGACGTGGCCCGTCCCCGCGCTGACCATCTGCGTCGACAAGTACTGAGCGGCGTCCGGCCGGGCACCGATGAGTTCCGGGCGGCTCCGATGTCCTACGTGTCACCGGACGACCCGAGACCACGGAGACACGCTCATGCGGAAGCTGATTGCGACGGTGTTCAACTACTCCCTCGACGGCCTGCTCGCCGACGAGGGCACCGACTTCTGGAAGTTCTGCTTCGAACTGCCCGAGAACAACCGGCCCGACTCCCCGGCCTACCTCGACTTCCTGCGGAGCGCCCACGCGCACGTCATGGGCCGCGGCGCCTACGAGGGCATCGCCAAGGGCATGACGACCGCCACCGACCACCCGTTCGCCGACATCCTGACCGCCGGGCGCAAGGTCGTCTTCTCCCGGACCATGAAGACGGCCGACTGGGCCAACACCACCGTCGCCGGCGGCGACACGGCGGAGGAGATCGACAAGCTCCGCCTGGACGGCGACGGCCACATCCTGGTCTGGGGCGGCGTCGGCCTCTGGCGGTCGCTCATGCGGCTCGACCTGATCGACGAGTTCCGGCTGAGCGTGTTCCCCTACGTCGCGGGCGAGGGCACCCGGCTGTTCGACGGCTTCCCCAAGTCCTACCGCCTCGACCTGGTCTCCAGCTCCGCCTCCGACGGCGGGATCATGGAACTCCAGTACCGCCGACACCGCTGACCCGCCCGGCCGGCGCCGTCGAGGGGACCCGCCTGGGCGCCCCTCGACCACCGTGTCAGCGGCCGGAGCTAGCCAGGTGGCCACTCCAGGCCGAGGTCGATGTCTACGTCAAACCCGACGTACGTTCGCAGCTGCTTGCGGTGGATGCCGGTGGGGACATAGGCCCTGACTGCCGGTTCCAGCTCGAAGGTGTACACGACCGGCAGGCCGTCTTCCTGCTCCACCCGCCAGAAGTGCCGGATGCCGGCATCCGAGTATTTGATCGGTTTGGTGCTGCGATCCCGCTCCTCGGACTCCTCTGAGACCACCTCGGCGACGAGGTGGACGTCCTCTGGGCGGAAGGAAGTCGTCTTCGGTCCGATCGCTGACTTCTCCACCACCAGAATATCCGGTTCCGGCCGCTGCCGGAGGCCCAGAGTGATGGTCATCTCGCGGACCACCGCGAGACGTGCGGGAGGTTTCAGGGCGTTCTCCAGCAACCTGATCGTGTACAGGTGGAAGGCTGTCTGTGGAGACATCATGATGAGCGACCCATCGATCAGCTCGACGTGCCGGGGCGCGCCGGGGGGGAGGTGATCGAGCATGTCGGCGGTCCAGCCGCCGGGTGGGCCGGGATAGAACCACTCAGGAAGGGCTGTGCTCATGCGCGCCTCCTAAGATGTACTCGGCGAGCTTATTGTGTCACAGACGGTGACCGTCAGGAGTGGTCCTTGCGCTGGTCCATCGAGCGGCGGTAGAGCTCGTCGATCTGGTCCAGCGGGTCCGGGGGGCGGCGGCGGGCCTCGATCTCCAGCTCCGTGCGCGAGTACAGCTCGTCGATGCCGGACGACGCGTGGTGCATCTGGTCGCCCAGGAGGTCGGCGCGGATGCGGGCGCACATGGCGGTCAGCTTGGCCTGGTGCTCGCGCAGCCGGTCGAGGGCCGCGTGGTCGACGTACGGCGAGACGCGGCGCTGCTGGGCGTACGTGGCGAGCTGCCCGTCGTGCACGTCGGCCTGGGCCGACAGGTCGGCCAGCAGCCGGGGCAGGTCGCCGAGGCCCCAGCCGCGCTGCTGGGCCTGTTCGACGGCCTGGCGGGTGAGGGTCACCTCGCGGCGCAGGTCGAGGCGGAGGCGTTCGACCTCGGCCGCGTCGCCGGTGCCCATGGCGTTGACGTGCGTGGTCAGCCGGGTGGTGGCCTGCCGGGCCTTCCTGGCCGCCTTCTTGCCGACTTTGACCAGCAGATAGACGCCCACGCCGGTCAGCAGCAGGAGAAACGCCAGGATGGCCAGCACGATGACAAGGAACTCGCTGATCTCCGCCACCTCCCGTGGGGTTGTCACCTAGAAGGATAGTTCGACACCCGGGGGGTTCAACGCGTGACGGGGATCCCGGGTTCCGGCGAGCGGGCCGAGCAAGCCCTTGATCGGGGACGTGGGCGCGTGTTTCAGTGCACATGTTCGGTCGTCTCGGATGAGGGGTGCGCGTGCTCGACGGCAAGGTAGTGATCATCACGGGCGGCGCCCGGGGCATGGGCGCGGCCACGGCGCGCCGATGCGCGGCGGCCGGGGCGCGGGTCGTGCTCACCGACGTGCTCACCGAGGAGGGGACGGCCACCGCCAAGGACGTCGGAGGCACGTTCGTCCCGCACGACGTGACGGACGCGGAGCAGTGGGCGGCCGTCGTGGCCGCGACCGTCGAGGCGCACGGACGGCTCGACGGGCTGGTGAACAACGCCGGGATCGTCACCGTGCGGACCATCGAGCAGCAGTCCCTGGCGGAGTTCGAGCGCGTGCTCCAGGTGAACCTGGTCGGCGTGTTCCTCGGGCTGAAGGCCGTGGCCGGGGCCATGCGGGCGTCCGGCGGCGGGGCCGTGGTGAACCTCTCGTCGGTCGCGGGGCTGACCGCGCTGCCCGGCACGGGCGGGTACGGCGCGTCGAAGTGGGGCGTACGCGGGCTGACCAAGATCGCGGCGCTCGAGTTCGGGCGGGACCGCATCAGGGTGAACTCGGTGCATCCCGGGATGATCGTCACCCCGATGACGGCCTCGCTGGGCGCGGTCTCCGGCGAGGGCACGTTCCCGCTGGCCGCCGCCGGGCGATGGGGTGAGCCCGAGGAGGTCGCCGAGGCCATCGCGTTCCTGCTGTCCGACGCGGCCTCGTACGTCACGGGCGCGGAGCTGGCGATCGACGGCGGCTGGACGGCGGGGGAGACGGCTCTGCTCGGCTCCGTCCCGCGCCAGGCCGCTCCCGCCGCGGAGGAGGAGGCCGGAGATGGCCGTTGACGAGCCGACCCGCGCGGTCATCGACCTGATGAGCGAGTTCTTCCCCAAGGGGGAGGGGCCCTGGGACCCGGTGGCGGCGCGGCGGGTGCTGGCCTCGGTCCCGAGCCCGGAGCCGATGCCCGTGGGCCGGGTGGAGGACCGCGACGCGGCGGGCGTCCCCGTGCGCGTCTACTGGCCGGACGAGGTCGCCGAGGGCGCTGCGGGGCGGCCGCTGGTCGTGTACTTCCACGGCGGCGGGTTCACGCTGGGGTCGCTGGACAGCCATGACGGCGTCTGCCGCCAGATCTGCGCCGGGTCCGGGGCGGTGGTGGTCGCCGCCGACTACCGGCTCGCGCCCGAGCACCCCTATCCGGCCGCCGTCGAGGACGCCTTCGCCGTCACCCGGTGGGCCCACGAGCACGCGGCCGCGCTCGGCGCCGACCCGGGGGCGCTGGTGGTGGCGGGCGACAGCGCGGGCGGCAACCTCGCCACCGTCACCTGTCTGCGGGCGCGCGACGAGGGCGGGCCGCCGATCGTGCTGCAGGTGCTGGTCTATCCGGCGACGGACGCCGTCCGCCACTGGCCCTCGTACGACCAGAACGGCGAGGGATACTTCCTGACGACGGCGCACATGCGGTGGTTCTGGGACTGCTACCAACCCGACCGGGAGCGGCGCGGGGAGCCGTACAGCTCGCCTCTGGGCGCGGACGTGAGCGGCCTGCCGCCGGCCCTGGTGATCACGGCCGGGCACGACCCGCTGCGCGACGAGGGCGAGGCGTACGCCCGCCACCTGCGCCACTCCGGGGTCGAGGCGGAGTGCGTCCGGTACGAGGGCCTGTTCCACGGCTTCTTCGGCACGGGCCCGATCCTGCCCGCCGCCGCCGACGCCACGGACCGGGTGTGCGCCGCCATCCGCGCCCTCAAATAAGGGGATATTTCATGCCACGCGCCGAAATTTCGGCAACCATCAGCCTCTTCTACACCGACGACGGCCCCGGCGAGGGCACCGGAACCGGCCAGGGCCCCGGCGAGGGCGCCGGCCAGGGCGGCCCGCCGTTGCTGCTCGTGCACGGCTGGGGCGCCGACTCCCACCAATGGTCCTGGCACATCGACGCCCTGGCCGCCCGCCACCGCGTCATCGCCGTGGACCTGCGCGGCCACGGCTACTCCTCGGTCCCGGAGACCGGCAACACCCCCCAGGCGATGGCCGAGGACCTGAACACGCTGCTCGACCGCCTGGACGTGCCCGAGGTGATCGCGGTCGGCCACTCCATGGGCGGCCAGGTCGTCTCGATCCTCGCGGTCGAGCATCCCGGCCGCGTACGGGCGCTGGTCACCCTCGACCCCGGCTACGGCATGAGCCAGGACCTCGCCGCGGGCTTTCCCGGCATGATCGCGGCCCTGCGCGGCGAGCACCCGCACGCCGCAGCCGAGGAGATCGACCGGTGGTGCACCACCTCCGCGACCCCCGCCGTGATCCGGCGCTGGCACAAACGCCGCCTGTACGGCATGCCCCCGCACGTGCTGGCCGAGGCGTTCGAGGCCATGTTCACCGCCCCGGGGGCCATCGGCGTGCGGCCGGCCAGCGACGAGTACCTGGCCCGCCGGCGCTGCCCGGTGTTGTCGATCTGGGCCGACCCCGGACGCGCGGCCTGGGAGTCGGGGCTGCTCAAGCATCCGGACTCGAAGGTCGTGTGCTGGGAGGGCTCGGGCCACCGGCTGCACGAGGAGCGCCCGGCGGAGTTCGTCCGCGTGCTGGAGGGCTGGCTCAGAGGGCGTTGAGCGGCCGCAGGGCATGGTGAAGGGCCCGGCAGCGCGGACGCTGCTGCCGGGCCCTTCGTGTGAGCGCGCACAGGGGGTTGGGGGCCATGGCGCTCACACGTCTATGCGGGCGGCTCCACCCGGACGATCTCGCCCTTGCCGGGGGTGAAGCCCTTGTTGGACACGTAGACCGAACCGTCGCCGGCGACCGCCATGCCCAGCGGCACGGTCAGCGTGCCCGGCTTGAGCAGCTCGGTGCGCGTGCCGTCGGCCTCGATCCGGTAGAGCGACGTACGGGGCTGATGGTCGGCGGGCACCGGGCCGACCGAGCCGAGGACGAGCAGCCGGCCCGAGGCGTCGAAGGCGACGTCGACCGCGGTGGTGAAGCCCTTGACGGCGGTCTCGGCCTTCTTCCCGGCCAGCCTGAACACCCGGGCCACGCCCTCGGGCTGCGGGAACCCGGCGTGCTCGGCGACGTAGTAGGAGCCGTCGGGGGCGGCCGCGATGCCCATCGGCACCGACTGCATCGGCACCTTGCTGCCCTTGGGGAGCTTGAGCATGGCCGGGGCCGCGACCTTGCGCGCGTGGAACACCGCCCGCAGCGTCACCTTGCCCGACGCGCTGACCTGGAGCACGTCGTTGCCGCCCACGTCGGTGACGAGCGCGCCGCCCTGCGGGGTCGGCACGACCGCGAACGGGTACGAGTCGATCGCGCTGCCCTTGTCCTTCTTGTCAGGGTTGTGCTTGACCTCGAACGCCAGCAGGTCGCCCATGACGGACGACTTCCCGTCCTTGATCTTCAGCAGCGTGCCGAGGGTGCGGGCCTTGGGGCCGAGGTCGGCCCGCAGCTTGCCGTTGCCGCCCAGGCCGACGGGCACCAGCATGGAGCCGTCCGCGGCGAAGGCGACGTCGTGCGGGCCGGTGCCGAGGCCGTCGGAGCCGGCCGAGGGCAGGCCCTTGACCACGGTGGTCAGCCGGCCGTCGGCCAGCTTGGAGATCTTCCCGGTGAGGCCGAGGCACACCTTGCTCGCCTCGCCGCCCGGCTCGGCGGGCACGGTCGCGCACTTGATCGTGCCGCCGGAACCGGACTCGGCGACGTACAGGGCGCCGTCGGGGCCGAAGGTCAGGCCGCGCGGCCCGTCGAGCTTGGCGGCGACGACCGTGACGCTCGCCGGCGCGGACGCTGACGCCGGGACGGGCGCGACCGACGCGGCCAGGCCGAGAGCAGCGACTCCCCCCGTGATGATGACTCGCTTCATGAGGGAACACCGTAGAAGCGCGGGACGGGGCGGCGGATCAGCCCGCAGGGTGAGGCGCACTCAGCCTGCGGGTGGATTCCTCCTGATCCTGCGCCGGGCGCGCAGCCGGCGTACCCGCCGGAACGTCCACCACGCGAGCAGGACGAGCAGCAGCAACGCGACGATCACCAGCACCGGCAGGAACACCGCGATCAGGCTCATGCCGAGCGAGCCGGCGTCCTCGGCGGTGCTCACCACGGGCGCGCCCACCCCCGCCGTGCCCGCGTTGATCACCGGCCGGGCCGTCGCCTTCAGTATGTGGACGGCCAGCGCCATCACGATGCCCAGCAGCCAGCCGGCCCACGGGTTCTCGGTCATCCAGGTGGAGTGGTCGAGCTCGGCGGCGGCGTTGGTGGCGGAGAAGACCACGCCGCCCGCCGCCGGGCGCACCACGGTCTGGATGGCGTCGTTGACGGTGTCGACGGCCGGCACCTTGTCGAGGACCATCTCGGCGAGCAGCAGCACCGCGATGATCGCCAGCACGCCCCAGTTGGACAGCCAGGAGTAGCCGTCGGGCAGCTTCACCCTGTCGGTGAGGTTGGCCAGCACGCCCACGACCAGGAGAGGGATGTAGGCGTTAAGGCCGGCGGCGGTGGAGAGGCCGAGGCCGGTCAGCGCGGCGAACATCCCCCTAGTCTGCCCCCGCCGCGGCCTCCATCACGCGGGCCAGGCCCGGCCGGGTGAACTCGGCGGCCGCACGCTCGTACTTCTCCATGCCCCAGGACCAGAAGTCGAAGTCGATCGTGTCGTTGGCGCCGTCCTGGATCGAGGCCCACAGGGTCCAGCCGTACTTGGACATCAGGCCCAGCAGCCGGGCGCGGGCGATCCTGTGGCGCAGGCGGCGGCCGTAGTAGGCGGTGACGAGCTCCTCCAGGTGGCCGGGCGGCAGGTCGGCCTCGCTCCAGAGGTTGCCGAGCTCGAAGCAGGGGTCGTTGTTGCCGGCGTACTCGTAGTCGATGAGGTGCAGGCGGTCGCCGCACTCGACGATGTTGCCGGGGAGAAGATCGTTGTGGCACGGGACGGTGGGCTCGGCGCGTACCGCCAGACATTTCCTGATTTCTGCGGCGGCGGGCATGAAATCCAGATATTTCGCAGGAAGTCGGAAACCTCGCTCCTGGACGATCCGCAAATACCCCCGCTGCACCTCGAACATGTCGAAATCGCGGACGAAGCGCGGCCCCGCGTGCAGCCGCCGGCACACCTCCGCCACCCGCGTCAGGTTCGCCGGCTCCCACAGGTCGGCCTCGGTGAACGTCCGGCCCGGCAGGAAGCCGATCACCAGCACGCCCGCCTCCGGCAGGTAGCCGTGCACGGGCGCCCCCACCCCGGCCCGCGCGGCGGCGACCGAGTCGGCGTGCTCGGCGTCCTTGTCGATGCCCAGCAGGGAGCCGTCGCTGGCGGCCACGCGCACGACGTAGACCCCGGCCGGGGTGGTGACCTTGTAGTTGCGGTTGGTCATCCCGCCGGGCAGCTCCTCGACGGAGCGCGGCAGGCCGGACAGCAGCGGGATGCGGTCGAGGACCCGGGCGATCGCCATGATCGATGCTAGCTCCGCCGTCCTAAACGGTCTAGACCTTTTAGGGTACGCGGGTTAGCCTCGCGACCATGAGCGACTCGGCCCGCATCGTGATCATCGGCGGCGGGGTGGGCGGCGCGTCCGTCGCCTACCACCTCACCCGGCGCGGCGAACGCGACGTCGTCCTGCTGGAGCGGGACGAGCTCACCAGCGGCTCCACCTTCCACTCCGCGGGCCTGGTCGGCCAGCTCCGCTCCGACCCCACCCTGACCCGGATGAACCAGTACTCCGTCGAGCTCTACCGCACCCTCGACGCCGGCTGGACCGAGTGCGGCGGGCTCAAGCTGGCCTCCACCCCCGAGCGGATGGCCGAGATCCGCCGCCAGATCGGCTGGGCCAGGACGTTCGGGCTGCCGCTGGAGGAGATCTCGGTCGCAGAGGCGGTGGAGCTGTTCCCGCTGATGGACCCGTCGGGGGTGGTGGGGGCGGCGTACCTGCCGACCGACGGCCAGGTCGATCCCTCGATGCTGTGCTACGCCCTGGCCGCCCGCGCCCGCGAGGGCGGCGCCCGCCTGCGCACCCGTACGCGGGTGCTGGGCATCGACGTCGAGCGCGGGCGCGTCACCGGCGTCCGCACCGACCAGGGGGACATCGCCTGCGAGATCGTGGTCAACTGCGGCGGCATGTTCGCCGCCGAGATCGGCCGCATGGCCGGGGTGCGGATCCCGATCGTGCCGATGTCCCACCAGTACGTCGTCACCGACGCCTTTCACGACCACCCCGTCCTGCCCACGCTGCGCGACCCCGACCTGCTCGTCTACTACCGGCAGGAGGTGCGCGGCCTGGTCATGGGCGGCTACGAGCGCACCTGCGCCCCCTGGACGGCGTCCGCGACCTCCTACGACGCGGTGCCGGCCGACTTCAACGGCAGGCTGCTGCCCGAGGACTGGCCGCGCCTGGAGGAGATCTCCGCCAATTCCCGGATCCGGGTGCCCGCGATGGCCGACGTCGGCCTCCGCAAGCTGATCAACGGGCCCGAGGCGTTCACCCCGGACAACGAGTTCTGCCTGGGGGAGACCGAGGTGGGCGGGTTCTTCGTGGCGGCCGGGTTCTGCGCCCACGGCATCGCCGGCGCGGGCGGCATCGGCAGGGTGATGGCCGACTGGATCGTCGACGGCGAGCCCGGCATGGACGTCCACCACATGGACGTGCGCCGCTTCGGCGGCCAGTACCGGTCGCCGTCGTACACGGTCAAACGCTCGGTCGAGAACTACGAGACGTACTACGACATCCGCTACCCGGGCCACGAGCGCGCGGCCGGGCGCCCGCTGCGGGTCTCGCCCGTCTACTCCTGGCACGCCGCCCACGGGGCCGTCTTCGGCGAGAAGGCCGGCTGGGAGCGGGTCAACCACTACTCCGCCGCCCCCGGCGGCGCGGACGAACGCCCCCGCGGCTGGGCCGGACGCCTGTGGTCGCCCGCCGTCGGGGCCGAGCACCGCGCCACCCGCACCACGGCCGGGCTGTTCGACGAGAGCTCCTTCGCCAAGATCGAGGTCACCGGCCCGGACGCCGCCGCCCTGCTGGAATGGGTGTGCGACAACCGCGTGGCCCGCCAGGTGGGCGCCGTCACCTACACGCAGGCGCTGAACCGGCGCGGCGGCATCGAGTGCGACTTCACCGTCACCCGGCGCGGCGAGCAGGAGTTCCTGATCGTCACCGGCACCGCGTCGGGCTCGCGCGACCTCGCCTGGCTGCGCCGGCAGGCCGCGCTCACCAGCTCGACGGCCAGGATCGCCGACGTCACCGGCCAGTACGCCTGCTTCGCCCTGTGGGGCCCCCATGCGCGCGACATCCTGTCCGGGCTGACCCCGGAGCCGCCGGACCTGCCGTTCATGTCGGCCCGGGAGCTGACCGTGGGCGACGTGCCCGCGCTGGCGCTGCGGGTGACGTTCGTGGGCGAGCACGGCTGGGAGCTGTACTGCTCCAGCGAGTACGGGCTCGCGCTGTGGGAGACGCTGTGGCGGGCGGGCGAGCCGTACGGGCTGGTCGCGGGCGGCTACCGGGCCATCGACAGCCTGCGGCTGGAGAAGGGGTACCGGGTGTGGGGCGCCGACATCGGGCCGGAGACGACGCCGTACGAGGCCGGGCTCGGGTTCTGCGTCAAGCCCGGCAAGGACTTCCTCGGCCGCGACGCCCTCGACCCCGGCCCGGCCCGCCGCCTGCGCTGCCTCACCCTGGCCGACCCGCGGGCGGTCGCCCTGGGCAACGAGCCCGTACGGGTGGACGGCCAGGTCGTGGCCCGGGTCACCTCCGGCGGGTACGGGTACACGGTCGAGCGGTCGATCGCCTACGCGTACCTGCCCGCCGGGCCGGGGGCCGAGCCCGGCGCCGCGATGGAGGTCGAGATCGAGGGGGAGTGGGTGCCGGGCGTCGTGGTCAGGGAGCCGCTGTACGACCCGGCGGGGTCGCGGGTGCGGTGACGCCGCTGCGCACCGACAGGCGCACCCGGTCGGGGCGGAACAGGTCGCGGGCGTACTCGACGGGGACGCCGCCGGCGGCGTAGGCCGTGCGCTCGATCAGCATGAGCGGCGCGCCCGCCGCGATGCCCAGTTCGGCCGCCTCCTCCGGACCGGCGATCACCGGGTCCAGATGCTCGACCGCGGTCCGCGGCTCCAGCCCGTAGCGGCCGGCCAGCAGCGCGTACAGCGAGCCGCCGAGGTCCTCGCCGAGGAGGCCGGGCAGCGCGGGGAAGAAGGAGCGTTCGAGCGCCACCGGCGAACGGCCGGCCGACCGCACCCGGGCCACCTCGTGCACCGGCTCGCCCGGCCCGACGCCGAGCGCGGCGGCCACGGCCGCCGGCGCGGGCACGGTGGCGGCCGTCAGGATCCGCGCCTCGGCCCGCAGGTGGGCGCGGCGCATCTGCTCGGTGAACCCGGCCAGCCCCGTCAGGTCGCACTCGATGCGCGGCTCGGCCACGAACGCGCCGCCCGACCTGCCGGGGAGCCTGATCAGCACGCCGTCGCGTTCGAGGGTGGAAAGGGCCTGGCGCAGGGTCATCCGGCTCACGCCGAGGCGGGCGGCCAGCTCCCGCTCGCCGGGCAGCCGGTCGCCCGGGGCCATCTCGCCGGAGGAGATCGCCGCCAGCAGCCACTGCTCGATCTGCGTGTGCGCGGGAACCCCGGTGCCACGCTCCAGCTCAGGCGGTGTCCCGACCACACGCGCATGCTACCGGGCCATACGGGAGGAACCACTCCGCACGGGACGGCCTTCAGGACGACGTGAGGCGGGTCACGGCGTCGGTGAACTCGCTGATCATGTCGTACACCACGTCACGGGCAGGCCGCACGCGGTCGAGCTGGCCCACCGCCTGGCCCACGTAGTAGGTGACGAGCTCCACGGCCCCGGGGTCGCCGCGGTCGGCCGCCGCGCCGATGCGGGCCATCGCCCCCTCGGCCAGCAGCAGTTGCAGGGGCATGCCCAGCGGCCCGGGGCTCTCCGGCCCGGAGTCCCACTCCTCGGTCCAGGCCGACCTGAGCTGCCGCGCCGGCTTGCCCGTACGCGACCGGGACCGCACGGTGTCCAGCGACGAGGCGGCCAGCAGCTTGCGCCGGAGCGCGGGCGAGGTCTCCGCCTCCTCGGTGGTCAGCCACACCGAGCCGCACCAGACGCCCTCGGCCCCGAGCGCCATGGCCGCGGCCATCTGGCGGCCCGAGGCGATGCCGCCCGCGGCCAGCACGGGGACCGGCGCGACCGCGTCCACGACCTGCGGCACGAGCACCATCGTGGAGATCTCGCCGGTGTGGCCGCCCGCCTCGGCGCCCTGGGCCACGACGATGTCCGCCCCGGCCGCCACCTGCCTGCGGGCGTGCTCGACGGTTCCGACCAGCGCGGCCACCGGCACGCCCGCCTTCCTGGCGCCCGCCACCATCTCCGGCGGCGGCGGTCCGAGCGCGCTGGCGATGAGCCCGATCGGGTGCTTGAGCGCCACGTCGACCAGCGCGGTCGCGCCCGGTGCCGTCACCCGCCTGCCGAACTCGTCGGCCACCGCGCTCAGGGGTTGCGGCGGGGCGTGCACGCCGTACTTCGACAGCAGGTGGGCGACGAAGTCGCGGTGGCGGTCGGGGACGAAGTCCAGCAGGTGGGCCCGCAGGTCGAGCGCGGAGGCGTCGATCCGGCCGGGGACGAGCACGTCCACCCCGTACGGCCGGCCGCCCACCCGCCCGTCGATCCACGTCAGCTCGGCCTCCAGCCGCTCCGGCGAGTACGCGACGGCTCCCAGCACCCCGAACCCGCCCGCGTTCGTGACCGCGGCCACCACGTCGCGGCAGTGGCTGAAGGCGAACAACGGGAACTCGACGCCCAGGCGCTCACAGATGGCGGTCCGCATGCGCCGACGCTAACCTCCAGAAGCTTGTTCGGTCCATCCCCGTTCCCGGCCGGTCCCCGGCTTCAGGACGGCCCGGCCTGCCCGTCGAGCGCCAGGGCGATCGCGGCGGCGGCCTCGGCGGCGCCGGGCGCGTGCCAGCCCAGCTCCGGCGTGTACCCGCGGACGCGCTTGGCGGGCACCCCGGCGACCACGCTGTGGTCGGGGAACTCGCCGCGCACCACCGCGCCCCCCGCCACCACGCACTGCCGCCCGAGGACCGTGCCCGGCAGGATGATCGCGCCCGTGCCGAGCCAGGAGCCGGCGCCGATCGAGACCGGGCTGTTGCGCGGCCACTGCCGCCCGATCGGCGTCTCGGGGTCGTCGTAGACGTGGTTCTGGTCGGTGATGTAGACGTACGGGCCGGTGAAGACGTGGTCGCCGATGTCGATCGACTGGTGGGCCACGATGTGCGAGCCCCTGCCGATCGAGCACGAGCCGCCGATCCGCAGGATCGAGTCGGGGCCGAGCTCGACGCCCGGCCACATGCCGCAGGAGATCGACACGCGCTCGCCGATCAGCGTGTGCTCGCCGATCTCGATCCACCGCTCGCCGAAGATCGCCCCCGGGGGGAAGGCGATGCTGACTCCCTCGCCGATCCGGCGGAATCGGTAACCCGCCGTGGAGTCCGGAGAGATCGCCCCGGCGTGGCGGATCGCCGCGTACGCACGGTGAATCAGTGCGCCCATGGCCCGGCGTACTAGTGACATAGGGCCCAAAGTTACCGCTAGGTCATGCCGTTCGGGCATGTGAGGGGCGTTGTTTGATATCCTGAGAGCCCGTGGACACTTCGGCCACCACTCGAGCCACGGGAGCCCCTTTGCGCAGCGCATCGCAAACCAAGCATCTGTTCGTCACCGGCGGTGTCGCCTCCAGTCTGGGCAAGGGGCTCACGGCCTCCAGCCTCGGCCGTCTGCTCAAGGGGCGCGGTCTCCGGGTCACCATGCAGAAGCTCGACCCCTACCTCAACGTCGACCCCGGCACGATGAACCCGTTCCAGCACGGCGAGGTCTTCGTCACCGACGACGGCTCCGAGACCGACCTCGACGTCGGCCACTACGAGCGGTTCCTCGACACCGATTTGCACGGCTCGGCCAACGTCACCACCGGCCAGGTCTACTCCAACGTCATCGCCAAGGAGCGGCGCGGCGAGTACCTGGGCGACACCGTCCAGGTCATCCCGCACATCACCAACGAGATCAAGGACCGCATCCGGGGCATGGCCGGCCCCGACGTCGACGTCGTCATCACCGAGGTCGGCGGCACGGTCGGCGACATCGAGTCGCTGCCGTTCCTGGAGGCCGTCCGCCAGATCAGGCACGAGGTCGGCCGCGACAACGTCTTCTTCCTGCACGTGTCGCTGCTGCCCTACATCGGCCCGTCCGGCGAGCTGAAGACCAAGCCGACCCAGCACAGCGTGGCCGCGCTGCGCAGCATCGGCATCCAGCCCGACGCGATCGTGCTGCGCTCCGACCGTCCGGTCCAGACGGCGATCAAGCGCAAGATCAGCCTCATGTGCGACGTCGACGAGGACGCCGTCGTCTCCGCCGTCGACGCCGCCTCCATCTACGACATCCCCAAGGTGCTGCACGCCGAGGGCCTCGACGCCTACGTCGTGCGCCGCCTCGGCCTGCCCTTCCGCGACGTCGACTGGAAGGAGTGGGAGCAGCTCCTGCGCCGCGTGCACCGCCCGGCCAAGGAGGTCACGATCGCGCTGGTCGGCAAGTACATCGACCTGCCCGACGCGTACCTGTCGGTCACCGAGGCGCTGCGCGCCGGCGGTTTCGCCAACGACGCGCGGGTCAACATCCGCTGGGTCAAGAGCGACGACTGCGAGACCCCCGAGGGCGCCGAGCGCGAGCTCGACGGCGTCGACGGCGTGCTGATCCCCGGCGGGTTCGGTGTGCGCGGCATCGAGGGCAAGATCGGCGCCATCCGGCACGCCCGCGAGGGCCGGATCCCGCTGCTCGGCATCTGCCTCGGCATGCAGGGCATGGTCATCGAGGCCGCCCGCAACATGGCCGGCATCGAGGACGCCAACTCCGCCGAGTTCGACCCCGACACCAAGCACGCGGTCATCTCCACCATGGCCGACCAGGAGGACGTCGTCGCCGGCGAGCGCGACATGGGCGGCACCATGCGGCTCGGCAGCTACACCGCCAAGCTCGGCGAGGGCACCCTGGCCAGGCAGCTCTACGGCGGCAAGGCCAAGGCCGACGAGCGCCACCGCCACAGGTACGAGGTCAACAACGCCTACCGCGAGCGCCTGGAGAACGTCGGCCTGGTCTTCTCCGGCCTGTCGCCCGACGGCCGCCTGGTGGAGTACACCGAGCTGCCCGTCGACGTGCACCCGTTCTTCATCGGCACGCAGGCGCACCCGGAGTTCCGCTCCCGTCCCACCCGGGCCAACCCGATGTTCAAGGGCCTCATCGGCGCCGCCCTGGCCTACGCCGACAGCCGTGTGACCACCAAGGTCGGCAAGTGAGGATCGAGGATACGCCCGAGGCGTGGGACGTCGTCGCGTCCAAGGAGCACTTCCAGGGTTACGTGATCAAGGTCGTCACCGACACGGTCCGGATGCCCCAGGACGAGGTCGCCGACCGCGACTACGTCGTCCACCCCGGCTCGGTCGCCGTGCTCGCGCTCGACGACCGCGACCGCGTCCTGATGATCAGGCAGTACCGCCACCCCACCCGGCAGCTCATGTGGGAGCTGCCGGCCGGCATCCGCGACGTGGCGGGCGA
The DNA here is from genome assembly GCF_044465345.1 of Nonomuraea sp. NPDC049684. Classification (NCBI taxonomy): domain Bacteria; kingdom Bacillati; phylum Actinomycetota; class Actinomycetes; order Streptosporangiales; family Streptosporangiaceae; genus Nonomuraea; species Nonomuraea sp. NPDC049684. Next base: position 694,464 of record NZ_JBITLO010000003.1, read on the forward strand.
ACCGCTCGCCGACACCGCGGCCCGCGAGCTCGCCGAGGAGTCCGGCTACCGCGCCGACACCTGGCACACCCTGGTCGACCTGCGCTCGTCTCCCGGCATGACAGACGAGCGGATCAGGGTCTTCCTCGCCCGCGGCCTGAGCAGGATCCCCGACGAGGAGAACACCTTCGTCCATCGGCACGAGGAGATCGGCATGCCGGTCGAATGGGTGCCGCTGTCCGACGCGGTCGAGAAGGCGCTCATGGGAATGATCCACAATTCCCCGGCCGTGGCCGGTATCCTCGCCGCATATGCGGCTTCGGTTGAGGGATTCGCCCTGTTGCGCCCCGCCGACGCCCCGGAGGCGTGACGGAAGGACCATGTCGTGGAGGCAGTGCTCTCCAGCTACCTCGCCCATTTGGCGGTGGAGCGGGGCCTGGCTGCCAACACGCTCGCGTCCTACCGCCGTGACCTGCGGCGATACTTCGAACATCTGCAGGCGCGCGGGCGGCTGAAGCTCGACGAGGTGGGGGAGGCCGACGTCCAGGCCTTCCTCGCCGCGTTGCGCGAGGGCGACCGGGAGCATCCCGCCCTCGTGGCCAGCTCGGCCGCGCGGGCCGTCTCGGCCGTACGCGGGCTCCACCGGTTCGCCCTGCGCGAAGGCGTCACGGCCCACGACCCCGCCCACGAGGTACGCCCGCCGCGCCAGCTCCGCAGACTGCCCAAGGCGATCGCCGTCGACGAGGTCGAACGCCTCATCGCCGCCTCCGGCCCCGACGGCGCCCCGCTCACCCTGCGCAACCGCGCCCTGCTGGAGGTCCTGTACGGCACCGGCGCCCGCATCTCGGAAGCCGTCGGCCTGGCCGTCGACGACCTCGAACCCGACCAGGTGAGGCTGCGCGGCAAGGGCGGCCGCACCCGCGTCGTCCCGCTAGGCCGCTACGCCCGCTCGGCGCTCGACGCCTACCTCGTCCGCGCCAGGCCCGGCCTGCTGGCCCACGGGCGCGGCACCCCCGCGGTCTTCCTCAACGCCCGCGGCGGCCGGCTGACCAGGCAGGGGGCCTGGGAGGTGCTCCAGGCCGCGGCCGAACGCGCCGGCCTGGCCGGCATCAGCCCGCACGTCCTGCGCCACTCCTTCGCCACCCATCTGCTCGACGGCGGCGCGGACGTCCGGGTGGTCCAGGAGCTGCTCGGCCACGCCTCCGTCACGACCACGCAGGTCTACACCCTGGTGACGGTCGACAAACTCCGCGAGGTCTACGCCGCGGCGCACCCGCGCGCCCGGCAGTGATCTATAGTCTTTTGCGCGTGCGCGGTGCCCCGGCGTGCCGCCTTGCCGCGTTTAGTGGTGACGCCATAGTGTCCGTCCGGACGGTCCGGTTCGGGATCGTCAGGGAGGTTCGAGCTGGTGACTGTGACGACCAAGGGTTCGACCCCGGGGACCCCCGACAACCCCTGGGGTGACACCAAGACCAACGCGCCTTCCAACGGCGTCAACCTGGGCCCCACCCAGCGCCCGCGGCCGGTGTTCCCTGAACCGGTCCCGCCGCAGGTGCACGGGCCGGCGCGAGTGGTCGCGATGGTCAACCAGAAGGGCGGCGTCGGCAAGACGACGACCACCATCAACCTGGGCGCGGCGCTGGTCGAGTGCGGGCTGAAGGTGCTGCTGGTCGACTTCGACCCGCAGGGCGCGCTCTCGGTCGGCCTGGGCATCAACCCGCTCCAGCTCGACCTGACCGTCTACAACCTGCTGATGGACCGCGGCGTCACCGCCGAGGACGTCCTGCTGGAGACCGGCGTCGAGGGCCTCGACCTGCTGCCCAGCAACATCGACCTGTCGGCCGCCGAAGTGCAGCTCGTCACCGAGGTCGCCCGCGAGCAGGTGCTCGGCCGGGTGATCAAGCCGCTGCTGCCGCACTACGACGTCTGCCTCATCGACTGCCAGCCGTCGCTCGGCCTGCTCACCATCAACGCGCTGACCTGCGCCCACGGCGTCATGGTGCCGCTGGAGTGCGAGTTCTTCGCCCTGCGCGGCGTCGCGCTGCTCATGGACACCATCTCCAAGGTCCAGGAGCGGCTCAACGAAGACCTCGAGATCGAGGGCCTGCTCGCCACCATGTACGACGCCCGTACCCTGCACGGCCGCGAGGTGCTGGCCCGCGTGGTGGAGGCGTTCGGCGACAAGGTGTTCCACACGGTGATCAACCGTACGGTCCGCTTCCCCGACGCCACCGTCGCCGGCGAGCCGATCACCACCTTCGACCCGTCGTCCCTCGGCGCCAACGCCTACCGCGAACTGGCCCGCGAGGTGCTCTCGCGCTGGCCGGCTCCTGCGACAATGGCCAGGTGACCGCAGAGCAGACCGAGGCCCCCCAAGGCTTCCAGGTACACCTGGACGTCTTCGAAGGCCCCTTCGACCTGCTTCTCGGCCTGATCGCCAAGCACAAGCTCGACATCACCGAGGTCTCGCTCTCCAAGGTCACCGACGAGTTCATCGCCTACATCCGGTCCAGGGGCCCGGAGTGGGACCTCGACCAGACCAGCCACTTCCTGCTGGTCGCGGCCACGCTGCTCGACCTGAAGGCGGCCCGGCTGCTGCCGTCCGGCGAGGTGGAGGACGAAGAGGACCTCGCGCTCCTGGAGGCCAGAGACCTGCTGTTCGCCCGGCTGCTGCAGTACAAGGCGTACAAGGAGGTCGCGAAGGTCTTCGCGGGGCGGATGGCCGAGGAGTCGCTGCGTTTCCCCCGCACGGTGTCGCTGGAGCCGCAGTTCGCCAACCTGCTGCCCGAGCTCATCCTCGGCATCGGGCCCGAGCAGCTCGCCCGCATCGCGGCCAAGGCGTTCACCCCGAAACTGCCGCCCACCGTCAGCGTCGGCCACATCTACCAGCCGCTGGCCAGCGTCAAGGAGCAGGCGGCCATCCTGGTCATGCACCTGCGCAGGCTGCGCAGGGCCACCTTCCGCGCGCTGACGGCCGACTGCGAGGGCACCTTCGAGGTCATCGCCCGCTTCCTGGCCGTGCTGGAGCTGTTCCGGGAGTCCGCGGTGACGTTCGAGCAGGTCGAGGCGCTGGGAGAGCTCCACGTGACCTGGACGGGCGCCGACGACGGCGACGTCGCGGTGGGGGACGACTACGAGGAATCCGCGGAGAAACCATCGAATGACTGACAACCCCAACCCCCTGCCCGGCCCCCGCAAGGCCCCCGACTCGGGGTCGCCGCTGCCCGCCTGGATGACGCTCCCGGGCTCCATGGTTCAGCCGGCCTCTCCGGAGGAGGCGTCCGCCCTGCCCGCCGGCCCCGACCTGCCGGTCGCGCCGCCCGAGCCCTCGCCGTCGTCCGAGAGGCCGTCGCCCGAGAGGCCGTCGCCCGAGACGCCGTCGCCTGAGTCGTCCTTCCCTGAGTCGCCTTCCGAGCGGCCCTCGGACACCGCTGCCGACCAGGAGGAGGACCGGCAGGACGCCCCGGAGGAGGAGCCTCGGGGGGAGGGGCCCGCTCTTGAGGCGGCCCTGGAGGCCATCCTGATGATCGTCGACGAGCCCGTGGCCGAGATCACGCTGGCCCAGGTGCTGGAGCGTCCCACCCACGAGGTCGCGGCGGCGCTCAGAAGCCTGGCGGCGGAATATACGGCCGCCGGGCGGGGTTTTGATCTGCGGGAAGTCGCGGGTGGCTGGCGTTTCTACACGCGGGCCGACTGCGCGGCGCTGGTCGAGCGGTTCGTCCGCGACGGCCAGCAGACGCGGCTGACCCAGGCCGCGCTGGAGACCCTCGCGGTCGTGGCCTACCGGCAACCGGTGAGCCGCGCCCGTGTCGCCGCCGTACGCGGCGTCAACAGCGACGGCGTCATGCGGACGCTCGTCGCCAGGGGGCTGGTCGAGGAGGCCGGCACCGACCCGGAGAGCCAGGCAGTGCTCTACCGGACAAGCTCATACTTCCTGGAACGTCTGGGACTGCGGGATTTGAGCGAGCTTCCCGAGCTCGCCCCCTTCCTCCCCGACGACGTGGAGAACCTCGAGGAGACAACAAAGTGATCAACAGGCGCAGCACCCCGTCCGGTGATGGACGCGGTCGTGGACGTACCGGCGGCTCCGGCCGCGGCGGGCGTCCCGCCTTCCGCTCCGACGACAACCGCCGCGACGGCTTCGGCGGCGGCTTCGGCGGGGACGACCCCCGCCGCGACTCCCTTCGCGCCGACCGCGGCGGCGCCCGCGCCCGCTTCGGCGACCGCGACGACCGCCCCCGCCAGGACTCCGGCTCCCGCGGCGGCGACCGCTCCGGCTTCGGCGGCGACCGCTCGGGTCGCCCCGGCGGCGAGCGCTCCGGTTTCGGCGGCGACCGTTCGGGTCGTCCCGCTTCCGGTGGTGACCGTTTCGGGCGTTCCGGCGGTGACCGCGACGGCTACTCGCTCGGCGACCGCACCGACCGTCCGGCGCGTGACGACCGCTACCAGCGCGCCGACCGGCCCGCCGGTGGCGACCGCGGCGACCGTTTCCGTGACGACCGTCCGCGTGACGACCGCGGTGACCGCGGTGCGCGCGGCGGCGACCGTTTCGACCGTCCCCGTCGTGAGGGCGGCTTCGAGCGTCCCCGTCGTGAGGGCGGCTTCGAGCGTCCGCGTCGTGAGGGCGGCTTCGAGCGTCCGCGTGGTGAGGGCTTCGGCGGGGCTTCCCGGTCCGGTGACCGGGGCAGGTTCGGCGACGACCGGCGCGGCGGCTACGGCGGCGACCGGCGCGGTGAGCGCGGCGGTTACGCCGGTGGCGACCGCGGCGGGTACTCCAACGACCGCGGCGGGTTCTCCGGCGGCCGTGGCGGGTCCTCCGCGGGTCGCGGCGGTTACGCGGGCGAGCGGCGCGGGGAGCGTGGCGGTTACGCCGGCTCCCGTGGCGCCGGACGCGGCGGCGACGGCGAGCGTCAGGAGCGCGGCGGCTTCCGTGCCGACCGCGGCGGACGCAGGGACGACGCCCCCAGGTCCGCCTCCGCCGGCAACACCCGCGCCCGTTTCGGCAGGCGCGAGGACACCCCTCGCGGCCAGCAGCCGCGCACCCCGAGGCGCGACGACGTCCAGACGCTCGGCGGCGGACGGCGTGCGGCCGGCTCCGAGAGCCCCCAGGCCAGGCGCGTCAAGGCCGCCCGGCAGCCGCTGCGCGACCGTGCCTTCTACGACGACGACTACACCGACGAGCGCGACACCACCGAGGTGCCCAACGGCGTCCGCCTGCAGAAGGTGCTCGCCCAGGCGGGCGTGGCCAGCAGGCGCGCCTGCGAGGAGATGATCGGCGACGGCCGCGTCACGGTCAACGGCCAGGTCGTGCGCCGGTTCGGCGCCAAGGTCGATCCCGCCACCCAGGTGATCCACGTCGACGGCAAGCGCATCCCGACCGCCCCCGACCTGGTCTACTACGCCCTCAACAAGCCGATCGGCGTCGTGTCCACCATGGACGACCCGCAGGGGCGCCCGTGCCTGGCCGACTACGTCGAGGAGCTGGCCCCCCGCCTGTTCCACGTCGGCCGGCTCGACACCGAGACCGAGGGCCTGCTGCTGCTCACCAACGACGGCGAGCTGGCCAACCGGCTGACGCACCCGAGCTACGGCGTGCAGAAGAAGTACTGGGCCAAGGTGCCGGGGCCCATCCCGCGCGACCTGGGCCGCAGGCTCAAGCAGGGCATCGAGCTGGAGGACGGCATCGCCAAGGCCGACAGCTTCGCCATCGTCCAGGAGCACGGCCAGCAGGCGCTGGTCGAGGTGGTGCTGCACGAGGGCCGCAACCACGTCGTGCGGCGCATGCTGGAGGAGGCCGGTCACCGGGTGATCGACCTGGCCCGGATCGAGTTCGGTCCGGTGAAGCTGGGCCGCACCAAGGCCGGCACGGTCCGCGCGCTGAGCCTGAAGGAGGTCGGCGACCTTTACGCGGCCGTGAAGCTGTAATCTGGCCGGAACGCAGGAGCCCGTGCGCATCTCGCACGGGCTCTCCCGCTATGGAAGGGGAACAGGGCGCATGGTGCGGGCGATCCGCGGGGCGATCCAGGTGGATGCCGACGACCGCGACTCGATCATCCAGGGGACGACCGAGCTGGTCCAGGCGATCATGGAGCGCAACAGCCTGACCACCGACGACGTGATCAGCGTGCTGTTCACCGCCACCCCCGACCTGACCTCCGAGTTCCCCGCCCTGGCGGCGCGCAAGCTGGGTTTCCACGACGTGCCGCTGATCTGCTGCACCGAGATCGACGTGCCGGGGGCGCTGCCGCGCGTGGTGCGCCTGATGGCGCATGTGGAGACCGACCGTCCGCGGGCAGAGATGCAGCATGTGTATCTGCGGGGCGCGGTGGCGCTGCGGCAGGACATCGCCCAGTAGGCGACCGGCGTGAGCCGGATCGTCGTGCGGCACGTGCCTGGCGGACACGGCAGGCAACACTCTCACTAGCCCGATAAATCAGGACATCGATATGGCCTCGGAACTCCGTACCGTGCTCGTCGTCGGCACCGGTCTCATCGGCACCTCGGCGGCCCTGGCGCTGCGCAAGCACGACGTGCGCGTGCTGCTCGCCGACCGCGACGCGGCCGCCGTACGGCTGGCCAGGGAACTGGGCGCGGGCGAGGAGTGGGAGCCGGAGCGCCTGCCCGCCGGGCAGGTCGACCTGGCGGTCATCGCGGTGCCCCCGGCGCACGTGGCCGACGAGCTGCTGAAGCTGCAGAGCAGCGGCGCGGCCCGGTTCTACACCGACGTCGCCAGCGTCAAGGCCGAGCCCATCCGCATGGCCGCGCGGCTCGGCTGCGACCTGACGACCTACGTCGCCTCCCACCCGCTGGCCGGGCGGGAGAAGTCCGGTCCTGGCGCGGCCAGGGCCGACCTGTTCCTCGGCCGGCCGTGGGCGCTGTGCCCGACCGGCGAGGCCGCCGACGACGCCAGGGCGGCGGTGCTCAAGCTGGTCGAGCTGTGCGGCGCGAACCCCGTCGAGGTGGGCGCGGAGGAGCACGACCGCGCGGTCGCCGTCGTCTCGCACGCCCCCCACGTCGCCGCCTCGGCCGTGGCGGCCCGCCTGGCCGACGCCACCGAGGTCGCGCTCGGCCTGGCCGGGCAGGGGGTGCGCGACGTGACCAGGATCGCGGGCGGCGACCCCGGGCTCTGGCTCGGCATTCTGTCGGGCAACGCGACCCCGGTCGCCGAGGTGCTGGAGGCGGTCTCCCGCGACCTGGCCGAGGCCGCGACCGCGCTCCGCTCCCTGGCCGAGGGCGACGGCACCGCGAGCGGCGACCTCACCCAGCTCCTCAAGCGCGGCGTCGCCGGGCACGGGCGCATCCCGGGCAAGCACGGCGGCCCCGCTCCCGCGTACGTGGTCGTCCAGGTGGTCATCGGTGACCGTCCCGGCCAGCTCGCGCGGCTGTTCCAGGTGTGCGACGAGGTCGGCGTCAACGTCGAGGACGTGCGGCTGGAGCACGCGCCCGGGCTGCCCCTGGGCATCGCCGAGCTGTGGGTCCAGCCCGACGCGGCCTCCCCGCTCGCCGACGCCCTGCGCGAACGCGGCTGGCAGGTCCCCTGACCACGGAGCACTGAACGCGCCGGGCCCCGCCCGCGGCGTCAGCCGGCCGCCCGCTCCAGTCTGCGGCGGGCGCGTTCCACGGCGACCGGCAGGCCGCGCCGGGCGGCCAGGGCCCTGGGCAGCCGCCGCACTGCGGTGCGCAGCCCCTCCCGGCCCGCCGGACCGCCCAGCAGCGCCTCCAGGGACCGGCGCGCCACCACCGGCCATGGACGGCGCAGCACGGCGGTCAGCACGGCGTTGCGCGCCGCCAGCGCCTGCCTGCCGCGCGGGTCGCGGGCGGGGGAGGGGTGGTGGTGGGCGACGACGTCGTCCACGTAGGCCAGCCCCCAGCCGCGCGCGGCCAGGTCCACGGCCAGCCGTTCCTCCTCGCCGAAGAAGAAGATCACGTCGTCGAAGCCGCCCGCCTCCAGGAACGCCTCCCTGCGCACGACGGCCCCGCAGGCCAGGAAGCCCAGCACGCTCGGCCCCGGCAGGTCGTCCTCGACGCCGAGCGGGGAGTCGCGCATCGCCTCCGACACCGCGTCCAGCCGCTCCTGCGGCCCGACCAGCACGCGCGCGCCCAGCACGGCCAGGCGGGGGTGGGCGTCCAGCACGTCGGCGGCCAGCTCCAGGGCGCCGGGCGCCCACCAGGAGTCGTCGTCGGCGAAGGCGACGTAGGGGGTCTCGGCCAGGCGCACGCCGACGTTGCGGCCCGGCGCGCCCAGGTTGGTCCCCGCCTCGACCACCTGGACGTCGGGGAAGTGCTTGCGGACGAACCCGGCGGTCCCGTCCGAGGAGCCGTTGTCGACGAGGATCACCGGCCTCGGGTGGCGGGGGATCGTCCGGGCCAGCGTTCTGACCCGGTCCCTGGTGGCCACCACGACCGTGACCCGCGCTCGGTTCGTCTCCGTCACGCCGGACCCCCTTACCTGGGCGGACGCCGTTACTCCTCGCCGGCGGCATTGACGGCGGGACGGAGGAGGCGTACAAAGGTCGGTAACAGCGTTACCGAGAAGAAACGGTGTTACTCAGATGGCGGTCACCGCGTACCGGCAAGCCCAGCAGGAAGGCCAGAGCGTGGTCAGGACGGCCATCCTCGACGCCGCCAAACACCTGCTCGTCGCCGAGGGCCCGGCGGCGCTCACCGTCCGGCGCATCTCCGGCGAGGTCGGCTGCTCCACGAAGGTGATCTACACCCTCTTCGGCGGCAAGGACGGCCTCAGCGAGGCGCTGTGGCTGGAGGGCTTCGCCCGGCTGGAGGCCCGCCTGCTGGCCGTCCCCGCCCAGGACGACCCGCTCCCGGCGCTGCACGCGGGCCTGGCGGCCTACCGCGAGTACGCGCTGGACGAGCCCGACTACTACCGGGTCATGTTCCAGAACGCGATGCACGGCTTCCAGCCCGCCCCCGACGCGGTCGCGGCCGGCCGGCGGACCTTCGACATCCTGGTCGAGGCCGTGGCCGCCTGCCTGGAGGCCGGACGGCTGCGCGGGGCCGCCGCCGGCGAGATAGCCGACGTGCTGTGGATGGCGATCCACGGCGCGGTGAGCCTGGAGATCTCCGGCTTCTTCGACAGCGCCGAGGCGGAGCGGCGCTACCGGCTGCTCTACACCTCCGTGCTCACGCCGTTCCTGACCTGAGAGGAAGCGCACGATGACCAGCACCCCCTTCCGCAACGGCTTCGCACCCGCGACGGAGGAGATCACGGCCTTCGACCTGGAGGTCACCGGCCGCATCCCCGCCGAGCTCGACGGCCGCTACCTGCGCAACGGCCCCAACCCGCTCGGCCTCGACGACCCGGCCGCCGGCCACCTGTTCATGGGGCAGGGCATGGTCCACGGCGTGCGGCTGCGCGGCGGGCGGGCCGAGTGGTACCGCAACCGGTGGGTGCGCAACGCCGAGGTGGCCCGCCGGCTGGGCGAGCCGCCGGCGCCGGGCCCGGTGCACGCGGGCATGGACTTCGCGGCCAACACGCACGTCATCGGCATCGCCGGGCGCACGTTCGCGACCGTCGAGGCGGGCGGGCTGCCGTACGAGCTGAGCTACGAGCTCGACACGGTCGGCGCGTGCGACTTCGTCGGCGGCCTGCCCGGCGGGTACGCCGCCCACACCCACCTCGACCCGGTCACCGGCGAGCTGCACGCGGTGGCCTACTTCGCCGGCTGGGACCACCACCAGCACATCGTGATCGACCCCAAAGGCGTGGTGGCCCAGGTCAGGGACATCCGGGTCGCCGACCGCCCGATGCTGCACGACTTCGCGCTGACCCGCCGGCACGTGGTGATCTACGACCTGCCGGTCACGCTCAGCATGGCCCACGCCGAGCGCGGCGCGCCGCTCCCGTACGCCTGGGACGACGCCCGGCCCGCCCGGCTCGGCCTGCTCTCCCGCGAGACCGGCGACGTGCGCTGGGTGGAGATCGACCCCTGCTGGGTCTTCCACACCCTCAACGCCTACGACGACGGCGACCAGGTCGTGGTTGACGTCGTCCGCTACCCCAAGCGGTTCGTGGACGCCCGGCTCGACCTGGGCGGCGCGCCCACGCTCGACCGCTGGCGCATCGACCCCGGCACGGGCCGGGTCACCACCACCCGCCTGGACGACCGCCCCCAGGAGTTCCCCCGCATCGACGAGCGCCGCACCGGCAGCCCGTACCGGTACGGCTACACCTCGGCCGCCGCCGACCTGCACGACGTGATCTACCCGGCCACCGAGCTGGAGGACCTGCCGGACGAGGCGTTCGACAACACGCTCATCAAGCACGACCTGGAACGCGGCACGCAGGAGGCGCGGCGGTTCGGGCGCGGCGCGTACGTGGGCGAGCCGGTCTTCGTGCCCTCCGGCGCCGCCGAGGACGACGGTTACCTGCTCACTTACGTCAACGACCCGGCCAGGGGAGCGGCCGACCTGGTGATCCTGTCGGCCCAGGACTTCACCGGCGAGCCGGTCGCGATCGTGCACCTGCCCGCCAGGGTCCCGCTCGGCTTCCACGGGAGCTGGATCGCGGACTGACCGGAGGCGGTAGCCTCTTCAGGTTGGGGAAACACACGTGAAGAGGGAGAGGCCGTGTCCGGTCTGGTCGTCGCCATGGACGGTCCTTCGGGGTCGGGCAAGTCGAGCGTGTCGCGCGGGGTCGCCCGTGCGCTGGGCCTGCGTTACCTCGACACCGGGGCCATGTACCGGGCGATGACGTGGTGGATGCTCCGGCAGGGCGTCGACCTGGCCGATCCCGAGGCCGTCGCGGCCCGTTGCGGCGAGCCGTCCATCGTCTCCGGCACCGACCCCGAGGGCCCCTCGATCCTGGTCGACGGCGTCGACGTGGGCGGGCCCATCCGGGAGGCCGAGGTGACCGGGGCGGTCTCCGCCGTGGCCGCCGTCCCCGAGGTGCGCAGGCGGCTGGTCGCGCTGCAGCGGGAGATCGCCGCCGCCGGTGACATCGTGGTCGAGGGCCGCGACATCGGCAAGGTCGTCTGCCCCGACGCGCCCGTCAAGGTCTACCTGACGGCCAGCGCCGAGGCCCGTGCCCGCCGCAGGAGCGCCGAGCTGGCCGGCTCCACGGTGGAGGCGCAGCAGGCCGCCATGGAGCGGCGTGACACCCTGGACTCGACACGTAAGACGGACCCACTCTCGATGGCGGATGGCGCCGTCGAGCTCGACACCACCGCGCTCAACCTCGAAGAGGTCATCGCGGAGGTGCTGAGGCTGGTCAAGGAGCGCACCTGACCTCCAGGTGCGGTACTCACCTAAGGATGAACAAGCATGTCAACGGGGGATTGGGTCGAGGCTGACCTCGACGAGCTGGAAGTCACCGAGCACGGCGACACCACGCCGCTGCCGGTCGTGGCCATCGTGGGCCGCCCCAACGTGGGCAAGTCCACGCTGGTCAACCGCATCATCGGCCGCCGCGAGGCGGTCGTGGAGGACGTGCCGGGCGTCACCCGCGACCGCGTCACCTACGACGCCAACTGGCGCGGCCGCCGCTTCACCGTCGTCGACACCGGCGGCTGGGACCCCGACGCCACCGGCATGAACCTGCGCATCGCCGAGCAGGCCCAGGTCGCCGTCGAGCTGGCCGACGTGATCGTGTTCGTGGTCGACGCCACCGTGGGCGCCACCGACGCCGACGAGATCGTGGGCGCGGTGCTGCGCCAGTCGGGCAAGCCGGTGCTCCTGGCCGCCAACAAGGTCGACAACCAGCAGCTGGAGCTGGAGGCCGCCGCGCTGTGGGCGCTCGGGCTGGGCGAGCCCTACCCGGTCTCGGCGCTGCACGGCCGCTCCAGCGGCGACCTGCTCGACGTCGTGCTCGACGCGCTGCCCGAGACGCCGCAGCTGACCTTCGGCGGCGAGCGCGGCCCGGCCCGCGTGGCGCTGCTCGGCAAGCCCAACGTGGGCAAGTCCTCGCTGCTCAACAAGCTGGCGGGCGAGGAGCGGGTGCTGGTCGACCCGATGGCGGGCACCACCCGCGACCCGGTCGACGAGCTGGTCGAGCTGGGCGGGCGCACCTGGCGCTTCGTCGACACCGCCGGCATCCGGCGGCGCGACCGCGAGCTGCAGGGCGCCGACTTCTACGCGGCCATGCGCACCCGCGCCGCCCTGGAGCGCTCGGAGGTGGCGATCGTGCTGATCGACGCCAGCGAGCCGCTCACCGAGCAGGACCTGCGGATCATCGGCCTGGTGATCGAGTCGGGCCGGGCCATGGTGGTGGCCTTCAACAAGTGGGACCTGGTCGACGAAGACCGCCGCTACTACCTGGAGAAGGAGATCGACCGGCAGCTCGTGCGCACGCCGTGGGCGCTGCGGGTCAACATCTCCGCCAAGACCGGCCGCCACATGGACCGGCTGGTGCCGGCGCTGGAGAAGGCGCTCGACTCCTGGTCCACCCGGGTGCCGACGGCGCGGCTCAACGCGTTCCTCACCGAGCTGGTGCACGCGACGCCGCCGCCCGTCCGGGGTGGCAAGCAGCCGAAGATCCTGTTCGCCACGCAGGCGTCCGTCGAGCCGCCCAAGTTCGTGCTGTTCACCTCCGGCTGGCTGGAGGACACCTACCGGCGCTTCATCGAGCGGCGCATCCGCGAGGAGTTCGGGTTCGCCGGCTCGCCGATCGACGTCACGATGAAGATCCGGGAGAAGCGCCCCAAGAAGGACAAGTAACGGGGTTGCCGTATCATCTACGGCAACACGTGGACGGAGACGAGTAGCCAGCGGGCCGCACGGGCCCAGAGAGCCGCCGGCAGCTGTGAAGGCGGTCCCGTGTCCGCTGGTGAAGACACTCCCGAGTGCGGGGAGGAAATGCCCCGCCGGCCTGACCCCCGTCATCGGGTCGTGGAGGCCGCCCCTCGCGGGCGGCGAAAGTGCGGTGGCACCGGGAGCTCCCTTCTCCCCCGCACTCCCAAGGGGTCATGCATTTCCTGCAGAGGAGCTGTAATGATCTCTCGTGTCCTGTCGGCGTCGCTCGCTGAGCACGCCGGCCGACGAGTGACGATCGCCGGCTGGGTCCATCGCCGCCGGCACCTGAAATCCGTCTCCTTCCTGGTCGTCCGCGACCGCGCCGGGCTGGCCCAGGTGGTCGGCGCGGCCCGGGAGCTGCCGCCGGAGGAGAGCGTCGTCCGGGTCACCGGCACCGTGACCCCGTCCGGGCAGGCGCCGGGCGGGTTCGAGCTGACCGGGCCGGAGATCGAGGTCCTGGCCGAGCCCGCCCAGGCGCCGCCGTTCGACCTCTACCGGCCGGTCGTGGGCGCGACGCTGCCGACGGTCCTCGACCACGCGCCCGTCGCGCTGCGGCATCCGCTGCTGCGGGCGCCGCTGGAGATCTCGGCGGCGAGCGTGGCCGGGTTCCGCGAGACGCTGGACGGCCTCGGGTTCACCGAGATCCACACGCCCAAGATCGTGGCCTCGGCCACCGAGTCCGGCGCGAACGTCTTCGGCATCGACTACTTCGGCCGCCGCGCCTACCTCGCGCAGTCGCCGCAGTTCTACAAGCAGACGATGGTCGGGGTGTTCGAGCGGGTCTACGAGGTCGGGCCGGTCTTCCGCGCCGAGCCGCACGACACCGTCCGCCACCTGGCGCAGTACACCAGCCTCGACGCCGAGCTGGGCTTCGTGGCCGACCACCGGGACGTGATGGCCGTGCTGCGGGAGGTCGTCGCGGGCATGGTGGAGTCGGTGCGCCGCCGGGCCGCGTCCGCCGTCGAGGTGGCCGGGGCCGCGCTGCCGGACGTGCCCGCCGAGATCCCGGCCGTGCACTTCACCGAGGCCCAGCGGCTGACCGGCGAGGACGAGCCCGACCTGTCACCGGCCCAGGAACGATGCCTGTCGGAGTGGGCGCTGCGCGAGCACGGGTCGGAGTTCCTGTTCGTCACCGGCTACCCGATGTCCAAGCGGCCGTTCTACACCCATCCCGACCCGGCCAGACCGGGCTACTCCAACGGCTTCGACCTGCTGTTCAGGGGTTTGGAGCTGGTGACCGGCGGCCAGCGCCTGCACCGGTACGACGACTACGTCCGGGCCCTGGACGGCGACGTCGAGCCGTACGAGGGCTACCTCCAGGCGTTCCGGTACGGGATGCCGCCGCACGGCGGGTTCGCGCTCGGCCTGGAACGCTGGACGGCCCGGCTGACCGGCGCCGCCAACATCCGCCAGACCACCGCCTTCCCCCGCGACCTGCACCGCCTGTCGCCCTGACCGGCGGCGCCGGCTGAGTCACGGTCGAAGTCCGGGGTCGGGGGCGGCGTCCGCGAGGGCGGGCGCCGCCCCCGGCAGGGCGCGGCGCGGCATGAGCAGCGCCACCGCCGCCCCCAGCAGGCAGACGAACGCCGTGAGCAGGAACATCTCGGTGTACTCGATGTGCAGGGCGGCGTCGATCCGGGCCAGGTAGTCGGCCAGCCGCCGCTGGTAGGTCTGCGCGTCCACGCCGAACGGCAGCGGCGTGTCGAGATGGGCGGTCAGCGACTGGAACCGGTGGAACCCCCACGCCGACACGCCCGCCACGCCGACGAGCATGCCCATCATCCTGGCCACCACGACCGCCGCCGAGGCGACGCCGTGCTGGACGGCCGGGCTCACCCGCAGGACCGCCGACGAGACCGGCGCGATCACCAGGCCGAGGCCGAGCCCCGCCACGACCAGGTCGGCGTCCACGGCCAGGCCCGCGCCGGCCAGGTCGAGCGGCCAGCGGCTCATCAGCCAGTACCCGGCCGCGGCGATCAGCAGGCCGGGCACCGCCACCGCGCGCTCGCCGGCCCGCCGGGCCAGCACGCCGCCGAGCAGCGCGCCCACGGCCAGCGCGCCGAGGAAGCGGGCCAGGACCAGCGCCGCGCCCAGGGCGTCCTTGTCCAGCAGCGTCTGGGCGGCGAACTGCACGAACACCATCGTCACCAGCAGCGCCGCGCCCGCCAGGAAGCTCACGCCCAGCGTCGCCAGCAGCGGCGACTTGCGGGCGGCCGACAGGTCGAGCAGCCGGACGGGGGAGCGGATCTCCCACCAGACGAAGACGCCGCCGGCCACCGCACCGGCCGCGATCACCGGCGGACCCCACGGCGGCAGCACGGTCGTGGCCGGGTCGGGGTTGTACAGGCCGACGACCAGGAGGGCCAGCGCCAGCGCCAGCAGGGCGCCGCCGACGACGTCGACGCGGGCCGTGCCGGCGGGCGGCCGGGCCGGGACCGTACGCTGCACGGCTACCGCGGCCAGGGCGGCGAGGGGCACGTTGACCCAGAAGATGGCGTGCCAGCCGCCCAGCTCCACGCCCGCCACGGCGACCGGCGGGACCAGCGCCAGCACGCCGCCGTACAGGGGGCCGAGGGCGCTGCCCAGCTCCTGCGCCGCGCCCACCGCGCCCAGCGCGAGCGGCCGGTCGCGCGCCTCCCACAGGTCGCCGATCAGCGCCATCGTGATCGGCAGCAGCGCCCCGCCCGCCACGCCCTGCACCGTACGGCCCGACACCACCATCGCCTCACCGGAGGCCAGCGCGGTCAGCACCGAGCCGAGCGCGAACGCCGCCAGGCAGGCGTGGATCAGCGGCCGCCGGCCGTAACGGTCGGAGAGCTGGCCGAGCAGCGGCATCGCGGCGACATAGCCGAGCAGGAACCCGGTGACGACCGGCGTGACCCGCTCCAGGTGGTTCTGCGGCACGCCGACGTCGTGGGCGATGTCCATCAGGACCGTCACGACCACGTAGGCGTCGAGCGCGGCCAGCAGCACCACCGCGCCGCCCGCGCCGAGCGCGACCCGGCGGGCCCGCTCGGCCGGGACGTTCCGGCTCACCGGGCTCATCCGGACGGGGGCGGCGTGATCGTGACCGGCGCGTCGTAGTCGCTGAACGTCACCGTCACCGTGCCGTTCTGCAGCGGCAGGCTCGCCTTGGTGAGCCTGCTCGTGGCCTTGTCGACCCAGACCTTGCCGTTGACGCCCTGCGTGACGCCCGGCACGATCTGCCCGACGACCTGCCCGGAGAACGTCGTGGCCACCCGGTACGAGCCGTCCTCGACCGCCTCCACCCTGGGGTCGGTCGCCGAGGAGAGCAGCTGCGCGATGCCCTTGGCCGGATCGAGGATCACCGACGGGTCGTAGAACTGGGCGAGCTGCTGCCTGGTCATCGTCTGGAAGCCGCCGGTCGGCCCCTTGAAGTGCACGGTGTCGCCGATCAGCGCGAAGGTGATCTCCTGCAGGGTGCCCAGCACCTCCAGCGTGATCGTGCCGTCGGCGTCGCCCGCCGAGGTGAGCCTGCCGTCGGCCTTCTTGAGCGGCACGTTGGGCTTGCCCTCCGTGGCGATCGAGAAACCGGCCGACCTGACGGCCTTCATGGCCTCGGCGGACTTCTTCATCACCTCCGGCCCGGCGGGGAGCTCGTCACCCCCGCCGCCACCCGCGGAGCAGGCCGGCATCAGCGCGAGCACGACAACGATCAGCAGCTTTCGGAGCATGAGCGGATCGTAGCGACCGCCCGGGAACGCCGGTGAGCCGTCGCCGATATCGGTTGGGCCTCAGCGCAGCTTCTTCAGGTGCTCGACGATGGGCCCGAACGCCTGCTCCAGCGCCTCGAGCTGGTCGTCGGTGAGCCGGTCGACGAAATGCTCGCGCACGCTCGCGACGTGGTCGGGCGCCACCCGCTGGATCGTCGCCCAGCCCTCGTCGGTCAGGACGGCGAACGTGCCGCGCCGGTCGTCGCGGCAGTCTTCCCTGGTGACCAGCCCCTTGGCCTCCATGCGGGAGATCTGGTGCGACAGCCTGCTGCGCGACTGGATCGTGGCGTCGGCCAGGTCGCTCATCCGCATGCGCCGCTCGGGGCTCTCGGAGAGGTTGACCAGGATCTCGTAGTCGTTCAGCGAGAGCTGGTGCTCCTGCAGCTCGCGGTCGAGGCGGTGCATGAGCAGCTTGTGCAGCGCGAGATGCGTACGCCAGGCACGCTGTTCGGCGGGGGAAAGCCAGCGGGGCGCGCTCATGATCCCCAATCTATCGCACGCCCGCGACGACGCGGCTACCTGCGGGGGGCCGCCGCGCAGGGCCGCCGTACAGTGATCTGATGGAGGAGAAGTCGGGGGAGAGCCTGGCGACCGTGCTGGTCGCGGGCGCCGCGAACCTGACCATCGCCCTGGCCAAGCTCGTCGCGGGGCTGATCGGCGGCTCGGCCGCGATGTTGTCCGAGGCGGCCCACTCGGCCGCCGACACGATGACCGAGCTGCTGCTGCTGGTCTCCGTACGCCGGGCGGGCAAGCCGCCCGACGCGCGCCACCCGTTCGGCTACGGCAAGGCGGGGTTCTTCTGGGCGATGATGGCGGCGGTCGCGACGCTGGTCGGCGGGGCGGGCTTCTCCGTCACCCACGGGCTGCACGAGATCAGCCACGGCGAGAAGCTGGGCAACCTCACGCCGTCCTACGTCGTGCTGGCCGTCTCGTTCGTGATCGAGGGCATCTCGTTCACGAAGGCGTACTCGCAGTTGCGCGCCGAGGCCGGCCGGTACAAGGTGCATCCGGCGCGGCTGGTGCGGATCACGTCCGACACCGCGCTCAAGGCCGTGCTGTTCGAGGACGCCGCCGCGCTGGTGGGCCTGGTGATCGCGGCGCTCGGGCTGCTCGGCTCGCAGTGGTCCGGCTCGGCCCTGTGGGACGGCGCGGCCTCGGTCGCCATCGGCCTGCTCCTGCTGGTGGTCGCGCTCATCCTGATCCAGTCGAACCTGTCGCTGCTGATCGGCCAGGCCGCCCCCCGGCAGGTCGAGGTCGGCATCCGCGCGGTGCTGCTGGCCCAGCCCGAGGTGGACGACGTGGTCGAGCTGCTGACGATGATGATCGGGCCGGGCTCCATCATGATCGCCGCCAAGATCGACTTCCGGGACGAGGCGAGCGCGGCGGGCGTGGAGATCGCCTGCGACGAGATCGACCGGCGGCTGCGCGACCGCTTCTCCGGCGTCACCCTGGTCTTCCTCGACCCCACCCCCACCCGCCGCCGCTAGCCTGCCGGCGGGACGGGAATCCGCTGGGCCGGCGTGTCGGTGATGACGGCGACCCTGATGTCCGGATCGGCCCGCCACTCCAGCAGGTGACCGGCCGGCAGCGGGTCGACGCCGGTCGTGCGCAGCTCGTCGAGGGTGAGCTCGCCGCGTTTTACCAGGGCCTCCTTGCGGGTCCAGTGGCGGATCAGGTCGTCGTTGCCGGTCACCAGGGCGCGTTCGGCGGGGGTGAGCGCGTGGTCGGCCAGGCCCTCGTTCAGCGGGCCCGGCGGCACGTGCTCGGCGTCCACGCCCACCCGGCCGGGGCCGGCCGCGGCGCACACGTAGCCGCGGGTGTGGCTGAAGCTCACGCCCAGGCCGGGGGCCTCGCGCAGGTACGGCCTGCCGTGGCCGGGGCCGTGCACCTCGCAGTGCTGCAGCAGGGTCAGCCCGTCCGGCGGCATGTCGAGCACGGCGGCGGCGCACAGGCGTACGAGCAGGTGGGCCGCGACGAAACAGGCGCGGTCGGCGGGGAAGACGAACCGGTCGGCGCGCTCGCGCTCGGCCTCGGTCAGCCACGTCTCGGGGGCGCGCACCTCTTCGGGGCGGCCGCCCATCGCCAGGGGGACGATCGTCAGTCCTTCTTGTTCGCCGCGGGGTCGTCGGGCTTGTACCGGTCCTCCGAGGCCGCGCCGAGCACGGTCACGTCCTGGACCTTCCAGGCGCCCTTCTGCTTCACAAGCGTGATCTTAAGGTGCGAATCGTGCACCGTGCGAATCGCCTGCGCGGTGTTCACCTGCTGGTCCACGACGACGATGGCGTGCGCGGTGGCCGCGTCGGCGTCGGCGTCGGCGTCGGCGTCGGTCAGGTAGACCTCGCGGACCTTGGCCCGCGAGACGGCCTTGAGCTGGACGATCGCCTGGGACATCGCGCCGCCGAACGCCGCGTCGTAGGTGGCCTGGAAGTCGCCCGTGGCCTGGGCGGACAGGGTCGAGCGGGTGCTCTGGAGGTCCTTGTAGTCGTAGCTGAGCAGGGCCTGGCCGAAGGCGCTCGCGGCGTCGGAGACCTGTAGGCGCAGGGCGCGTTCGCTCTCCAGGCGGGCCAGCGCGTCCCGGGCCCGGGACGCGCCGATCCACTGCAGCACCGCCACGGCCGCGACGGCCGCCACCAGCACCGCCGCCAGCGCACCGAACACCCGCGCCCGCGCGAACCGCCGACCCGCCACCGCCCTCGCCATTGGCCCACTGCCTATCACCATGGGCCTACTGCCCTCCGCCTCTGGGCCACCTTCCGCCTCTCCGGGGCCCGCGGCCTCGGAAGCCGCGGTGGGGGCCTCGGCGTCCGGGGTGGGTTCCGGGGTGGCGGGGGCGGTGAGGTGGTGGCCGGTGGTCATGGTGACTCCTCACGGCGGCGGGCTGCCCGGCCCGCCGCGACCCAGCCCACGATGCCACCACTCACCACGACGGCGAGGATGATCGCGACAATCAGCGGGCCGCCGGTGTCCGGCCCGCCGCCGTCCCGCGCCCTGCTGGACGCGGCCATGAGACCTGTGGCCGGGGCGTCACGAGCGGACGACGTTCATCCAGGACTCGATCTCGTCGGGGTGGCGGGGGAGGGCCTTGGACATCAGGGTGGCGCCCTCGGCGGTGACCACCAGGTCGTCCTCGATGCGGATGCCCATGCCGCGCAGCTCGGCGGGCAGCGTCAGGTCGTCGGGCTGGAAGTACAGGCCCGGCTCGACGGTCAGGACGTTGCCCTCCTCCAGCACGCCGTCGAGGTAGACCTCCGCCCGTGACCTGGCGCAGTCGTGCACGTCGAGGCCGAGCATGTGGCCGCTGCTGCACAGCGTGTAGCGCCGGTACAGGCCCGACTCCATGAGGGCGTCGGGGGAGTCCTTCAGCAGGCCCCAGTCGTGCAGGCCCTCGCAGATGACGCGCATGGCCGCCAGGTGGAAGTCGCGGAAGCTCGCGCCGGGCTTCAGCGCCGCGATGCCGGCGTCCTGGGCGGCCAGCACCAGCTCGTACGCCTGCCGCTGCGCCCCGGTGAACCGGCCCGACAGCGGGAACGTCCGGGTCACGTCGGCGGTGTAGAGGGTGTCGGTCTCGACGCCGGCGTCCAGCAGGAGCAGGTCGCCCTCGGCCAGCGCGCCGTCGTTGCGGATCCAGTGGAGCACGCAGGCGTGGGCGCCGGAGGCCACGATGCTGTCGTAGCCGACCGCGTTGCCCTCCAGGCGCGAGCGCAGCCCGAAGACGCCCTCCAGGTAACGCTCGCCGCGCGGGTGGCCGAGGGCCGCGGGCAGGGCGCGCACGACGTCCTCGAAGCCGCGCACGGTGGCGTCCACGGCCGACTGCAGCTCGCCGACCTCCCACTCGTCCTTGACCAGCCGCATCTCCGACAGGAACACCTCCAGCTCGGCGTCGCGGCCGCCGGCCGGCACCAGCGCGTCGACGGAGGCGTCGACGCCGCGCAGCACGCGGGCCGGGCCCTCGGAGCGCAGGTCGCGGATGTGCGCGCACTCGATCTGGTACAGCTCCGACGCCTCGGCCAGGTCGGGCCTGCGGCCCACCCAGAACTCGCCGTAGCGGCGGTCGCGGTAGAACTCCTCGCCCTCCTCGCGCGGCGAGCGCGGGCGCACGTACAGCACGGCCTGCCCGGACGGCTCGATGACCAGCACGTCGCCGGGCTCGCCCGCGCCCGTCAGGTAGGAGTAGGCGCTGTGCGGACGGAACCGGTAGTCGCTGTCGTTGCTGCGCACCTTGAGCGTGCCCGACGGGACGACCAGCCGCTCACCGGGGAAGCGCGCGGCCAGCGCCGCCCTGCGCCGGGCCGCCCAGGGAGCGATCGGCAGCGCGGTCACGCCGGTGCGCCGGGTGTCGGCCCAGCCGGTGCGCATGAACGCGGCCAGCTCCGGGGTGATGGGCAGGTCGTGGCTTCCGGTGTTGAGCTGCTCGGTCATCGGTGCCTTCCACGTCGTCGGAGATGCGGCAAGCCAGCCTACGTGACCGCTTGACGGGGTCCCCACTCGGTTGTTTGCCTGTGAGGACCGGGCATAAGCCGGCCCTCGGCCGGGGACATTGGGAGCAGAGGTGGTGCACATGCTCATCGGGACGATCCTGCGTAACAAGGGAAGCGCTGTTACCACGGTGGCGCCGGCGGCGACGGTGCGGGAACTGCTCGGCAAGCTCGCCGACCACAACATCGGCGCGGTCGTCGTCTCCACCGACGGCACGACGATCCAGGGGATCGTCTCCGAGCGCGACGTGGTGCGGCGGCTGCACGACCGGGGCCCCGAGATCCTCGACGCGCCGGTCTCCTCGATCATGACGACCGAGGTCCGCACGGCCGGGCCCGGCGACAACGTCGACGAGCTGCGCCGCACGATGACCACCCACCGGTTCCGCCACATGCCCGTGGTCGAGAACGGCCGCCTGGTGGGCATCGTCAGCATCGGCGACGTGGTCAAGAGCGCGATCGAGGAGCTGGAGACGGAGAAGGCGTCGCTCGTCGACTACCTCCACCGCTGACAGGGGCGTTGACAGGGGCGTCGATGGAGATGGCACCCTTGGGTCCGTGACGTACGGCCCCCCTGAGCCCCCTCGGGCGACGAGCAGTCCGCCGATCATCCTGCTCGTGTCCGGGCTGGCCGCCGTGGTGGCCTTCATCCTGGGCGTCTTCGTCGGGTACGGCGCGGAGGGCTCGTCGGCCTCGCCGGCCCCCAGGGTCACGGTGACGGTCGAGGGCACCGGCCCGCCCTCGGCCTCCGTCCCCGCCACCCAGCCCGCCCGGACGGACGCCCCGCAGACCGACCCCCTCCAGACGGACCCCCTCCAGAGCGGTCCCGCTCAAACCGGCCCGGCGCAGACCGGTCCACCCCAAACCGGTCCCACCCAGAACGGTCCCACCCAGAACGGTCCCACCCAGAACGGCCCTACGCAGCCCGGACCGGCGCAGACCGGGCCGATGGCCGGGATGCGGACGTTCGTCGTGGGGGTGGACATGCAGCCCGGCACCTACCGCACGACCGGTCCCGTCGCGGGCTCCACGAACTGCTTCTGGGCCCGGCTGAACAGCACGTCCCCCGACCTCGGCTCGGTGATCACCGCGGGCGCGCCGACCGGCCCGGCGAGCGTCACCATCGAGCCGGGCGACAAGGCGTTCCAGACCGCCGGATGCGCACAGTGGACCAAGGCATGACGGCCGTCGACCTCCTGGTCGTCGGCGACGCCAACCCCGACGTCGTGCTGTCGGGCGCGCCGCGCGAGCCGGCGTACGGCCAGCGCGAACAGCTCGTCGCGGGCGGCGACCTGGTCCTCGGCGGGTCCGGCGCGATCACCGCGTGCGGGGCCGCCAGGCTCGGCCTGCGCACCGCCTTCGCCGGCCGGGTGGGCGACGACGCGGCGGGGCGTTTCGTGCTCGGCGCGCTGGCCGAGCGCGGCGTGGACGTCTCCCACTGCGTGACCGACCCCCGGCCCACGGCCATGACCGTCGTGCTCGCCGACGGGACGGACCGGGCCATCCTCACCTCGCCCGGCTGCCTGCCGTACCTGACCGCCGCGGACGTGCCGCGCGGCCTGGCCCGGCACGTGCACGTGTCGTCGTACTTCCTGCAGCCGGGACTGGCGGCCGGGCTGCCCGCGCTGCTGGCCGAGCTGCGCGCGGCGGGCGCCACGACCTCGCTGGACACCAACGACGACCCGGCCGGCCGCTGGGACGGCCTCGCGGACGTGCTCGCCGAAACCGACGTGTTCCTGCCCAACGCCGCCGAGGCCAGGGCGATCGCGGCCCGCCTGTCCGGCGTCCGCGACGGGCCGCTGGAGGACGTCGCGGCGCGGCTGGGCGCCCTCGGGCCGGCCGTCGTCGTCAAGGACGGCGCGGACGGCGCGCTGGCCTGGGAGTCCGGCCTGGTGACGCGGGCCCCGGCCAGGCCCGTCGAACCCGTGGACACCGTCGGCGCGGGCGACGGCTTCGACGCGGGCTACCTCGCCGCCAGGCTGCGCGGGATGGGCCCGCGCGAATGCCTCGACGTGGCCGTGGCCTGCGGATCGTTGTCCACCCGCGCGGCCGGCGGCACCGCCGCCCAGCCGACCTGGGACGACCTGCGATGACCGGGGGTCGTTGCGCGGGTGAGTTCCGCTGGAGGAGGATGCGCTCAGCCCAACGAGGAGGATGACATGTCGGTGTTGCAGAGCTTCCTGGACAGCGTGCGCGGCGGTGCGATCGAGGTGGTCGACCTCACCGCGCCCCTGTCCTCCGAGACGCCGATCCTCCAGTTGCCCGAGCCGTTCGGCAACACCATCCCGTTCCGGCTGGAGGAGATCAGCCGTTACGACGACCGCGGCCCCGCCTGGTACTGGAACGACATCCACACCGGCGAGCACTCCGGCACCCACTTCGACGCCCCGATCCACTGGGTCACCGCCCGCGACGGCCAGGACGTCTCCCAGGTGCCCGTACGCAGCCTGATCGCGCCCGCGGTCGTGCTCGACTTCGCCGCCGAGGCGGCCAAGGACCCCGACTTCCTCCTGCAGATCGACCACGTCAAGGAATGGGAACGCGCCAACGGCCCGCTGCCCGACGGCGGCTGGCTGCTCTACCGCACCGGCTGGGACGCCCGCTCCGCCGACCAGGCCGCCTTCCTCAACGCCGACGAGACCGGGCCGCACTCGCCGGGCATCTCGGTCGAGTGCGCGTCATGGCTGGCGGCCGAGACCCCGATCCTCGGGCTGGGCGTGGAGACCGTCGGCACCGACGCAGGGGCCGCCCACTCCTTCGACCCGCCCTTCCCCTGTCACTCCTTCCTGCTCGGCGCGGGCAAGTACGGCCTGACCCAGCTCCGCAACCTCGACCGCCTGCCGGTGACCGGGGCCGCCGTGGTCGCGCCGCCGCTGCCCATCGTGGGCGGCTCCGGCAGCCCCGTCCGCGTCCTGGCCCTGGTGGAACGTTGACCGTCCCGGAGACGGCGGCCGCGGCGGTCGGCCGGACGCTGGCCGCCCGCGGCGTCCGGACGGCGTTCGGGGTGGTCGGCAGCGGCAACTTCCACGTCACGAACGCGCTGGTCGAGCACGGCGTGCGGTTCGTCGCCGCGCGGCACGAGGGCGGGGCGGCGACCATGGCCGACGCCTACGCCCGGATGAGCGGCGAGGTCGGCGTCGTCACGGTCCATCAGGGGCCGGGGCTGACCAACGCGATGACGGGGATCGCCGAGGCGGCCAAGAGCCGTACGCCGATGATCGTCCTGGCCGGTGAGGCGACGGACGCGCGCTCCAACTTCCACATCGACCAGGACGCCCTGGCAGCGGCGGTGGGCGCGGTCCCCATGCGCCTCACGGACGCCGCGCGGGCCGAGGAGCAGGCGCTCGAAGCCGTCCGCGTGGCCGCGCGGGAACGCCGCACGGTCCTGCTGAACCTGCCGCTCGACGTGCAGTCCGCCCCCGCCCCTGTTCTCACCGGTGCGGCCGCGCCCGGCCGGTCAGCCGCGGCGGACGCGGCGGAAGACACGGTGGGGGACACGGTGCGTGACACGGCGGCCGAGCTGGGGCGGTTGCTGGCCGGGGCGCGGCGGCCGGTGTTCGTCGCGGGCCGCGGCGCCCGGCACGCCCGCCGCGAGCTGGAGGCGCTGGCCGACCGCACCGGCGCCCTGCTGGCCACCTCCGCCGTCGCCAAGGGCCTGTTCCGCGGCAGCCCCTGGGACCTCGACGTGAGCGGCGGCTTCGCCACCCCGCTGGCCGCCGAGCTGATCCGCGGCGCGGACCTGATCGTCGGCTGGGGCTGCGCCCTGAACATGTGGACGACCCGCCACGGCTCGCTGATCGGGCCGGAGGCGAAGGTGGCCCAGGTCGACCTGGATCCGGCGGCCGTCGGCGCGCACGTCCGGGCCGATCTGGGGGTGGCCGGGGACGTCCGTGCCGTGGCGGCGGCCCTCACCGGGCCGGGCGGCGCCGCGCCGGGCTACCGGTCGGCCGAGCTGGCCCGGCGGATCAGGGACGAGGGCCGCTGGCGCGCGGTGCCGTACCGGGACGAGAGCGGCGCCGGCCGCATCGACCCCAGGACGCTCACCATCGCCCTGGACGACCTGCTCCCGAGCGAGCGCGTCGTGTCCGTCGACTCGGGCAACTTCATGGGATACCCCTCGATGTTCCTCGACGTGCCGGACGCGGGCGGGTTCTGCTTCACCCAGGCGTTCCAGTCGGTCGGGCTCGGCCTGGCGACC
Organism: Nonomuraea sp. NPDC049684; assembly: GCF_044465345.1. Lineage (NCBI taxonomy): Bacteria > Bacillati > Actinomycetota > Actinomycetes > Streptosporangiales > Streptosporangiaceae > Nonomuraea > Nonomuraea sp. NPDC049684. Next base: position 719,594 of record NZ_JBITLO010000003.1, read on the forward strand.
GCGATCGGGGCCGCCCTGGCCCGTCCGGACCGGCTCCCCGTGGCCGCCCTGGGCGACGGCGGCGCGTTCATGGGCATCGCCGAGCTGGAGACCGTCGTCCGGCTGGGGCTGCCCATGGTGGTCGTGGTCTACGACGACGAGGCGTACGGGGCGGAGGTGCACCACTTCGGGCCGCACGGGCATCCGCTCGGCACGGTCCGCTTCCCGCCCGCCGACCTGGCCTCGATCGCCCGGGGTCACGGGTTCGCGGCGGTGACCGTCACGGACGCCGCCGGGCTGGCGGGCGTGGCCGAATGGCTCAAGGGGCCCAGGGACCGCCCGCTGCTGGTGCACGCCAAGATCACCGGCGAACGCGGCTCCTGGTGGCTGGAGGAGGCCTTCAAGGGCCACTGAGAGAGGACGGCGGAGTCCCGCCGAGCGGCCGGGGCCGGACATCGGGCGCCGAGAACCGGGTGCCGAGAACCGGGCGCCGAGAACCGGGTGCCGGGGCTGGTCAGAGTTTGCGGTAGGTGCGGGCCTCTTCGGCGGCGGCCAGCACCTCCGCCAGCGACCCGCCCGTGCACGCCGCCACGCACGCCGCCACCGCCCCCTCCACGAACGGCACGTCCGCGATCACCACCCGCCCGTCCTCCTCCAGCAGCCGGGCGGTCAGCACCGAGCTGCCGAGGTCGGGGATGATCAGCACGCCGTCGCCCCGGTCCACGCTGCGCACCGCCTGCTCGACGAGGTCGAAGCTGGTGCCCAGGCCGCCGTCCGCGGTGCCGCCGGCCGCCGCCACCGGCACGGGCTCCGCGGCGATCCCCAGGGCCAGCGCCGCCGTCTCGGCCGCCAGCCCGGCACTGTGCGAGACCAGCACCACCCCGACCATCAGCCCTCCGCCCGCCCCTGGCCCGCTGCCTCGTCCCGGCCCGCTGCCTCGTCCCGGCCCTCCGCCCGGTCCTGGCCCTCCGCGCGGTTGCGGGCCGCGGTGGCCAGGGCGCGCATGATCAGGGCCGCCGAGGCGGCTCCCGGGTCCTCGTGTCCCACGCTGCGTTCGCCCAGGTAGCTGGCCCGGCCCTTGCGGGCCTGGAGGGGGATCGTCTCGCGCGCGCCCTCGGCCGCCGCGTCCGCCGCCCGTTCGAACGCCTCCAGCGCCCCGATGCCGTCCCGTACGGCCAGGGCCAGCGACCGGGAGGCCGGGACCAGCGCGTCCACCATGGTCTTGTCGCCCAGGGCCGCCTTGCCGAGCCGTTCCAGCGCGACCACGCCCTCCTCGAACGCCGCCTCGAAGCGGGCCAGCGTCACCGGGGACTCCAGCGTCCGGCCCATCTGGCGGAACATCGACCCGTACAGCGGGCCGGAGGCGCCGCCGACGCGGCGGATGAGGGCCGTGCCCGCGTCGGCCAGCACCTGTCCGGGCGAGCCCGGCGGGCGGGCGGCCAGCGCCTTGGCGACCTCGGTGAAGCCGCGGTCGAGGTTCGCGCCGTGGTCGGCGTCGCCGATGGCCGCGTCGAGCTCCGTCAGCCGTTCGCGGTCGCGGCGGACCAGCCGGGCCGCCTCGTCGAGCCAGTCCGCGAAGAAGCGGGTGTCCATCAACGCCCCCAGCGCAGCGCCGGCGTCTCGACGGGCGCGTCCCAGAGCCGGATGAGCGTGTCGTCGACCCGGCACACGGTGACCGAGAAGCCCTGCATGTCCAGGCTCGTCACGTAGTTGCCGACGAGCGAGCGGGCCACCCGCGCGTCCTTGCCCTTCACGAACCCCGCGACCTCGGCGAACAGCACGTACAGCTCCATGAGCGGGGTGCCGCCCATGCCGTTGACCATGACCAGCAGGTCGCCGCGGAGCGGCAGGTCGCTGTGCAGGGCCTCCATCGCGACGGCGGCCAGCTCGCGGGCCGAGGCCATCGGCACCCGCGTGCGGCCGGGCTCGCCGTGGATGCCGATGCCCAGCTCCACGTCCGTCTCGGGCAGGTCGAACGTCGGCTTGCCCGCCGACGGCGTCGTGCACGAGGTCAGCGCGATGCCGAACGAGCGGCTGCGCTCGTTCACCTCGGCGGCCACCCTGGCCACCTCGGTCAGCGGCGCGCCCTCCTCGGCCAGCGCGCCCGCGATCTTCTCCACGAACAGCGTCGCGCCCGTGCCGCGCCGCCCGGCCGTGTAGAGCGAGTTCTGGACGGCCACGTCGTCGTCGACCAGCACGGAGGCCACGTCGTTGTCCTCGGCCAGCTCGGCGGCCATCTCGAAGTTGAGCACGTCGCCGGTGTAGTTCTTGACGATGTGCAGCACCCCGGCGCCGCCGTCGACGGCTTTGGTGGCCTCGATGATCTGGTCGGGCACGGGCGAGGTGAAGATCTCGCCGGGGCAGGCGGCGTCCAGCATGCCGTGGCCGACGAACCCGGCGTGCAGCGGCTCGTGGCCGGAGCCGCCGCCCGACACCAGCCCCACCTTGCCGGGGCGCGGCCCCGCGGCCCGGTAGACCACGCGGTCCTGGACCCTCAGCGCGGGATGGGCCGCGGCCATGCCGTTCAGCGCGTCCTCCACCACGGAGTCGGCGGTGTTGATGAGCTTCTTCATGGTCAAAACATCTGCCCGTTCTCACGGGAGGGCAAGCGCCGCCGCGTGAACAGGGGGGATGTCCTACGATCTCGTGACCCGGGCCGATCTTTTCCGGGCCGGGACGGATACGCCGGGTGGCCTGCCGACCGGCGTGAGTAGGCTACCTTCTGCTCATGGCTGAGATTGTGTACCCGCCGGTGATCACCGCCGCGCGGACCCTCTTTCGCGTGCTCGACTACCGCTTCCACATGGAGGGCACCGAGCACGTGCCCAGGACCGGGGGAGCGGTGCTGGTGAGCAATCACATCAGCTATCTCGACTTCATCTTCGCGGGGTTCGCCGCGCTGCCGTCCAAGCGGCTGGTGCGCTTCATGGCCAAGCAGGACGTCTTCGACCACCGGATCTCCGGGCCGCTGATGCGCGGCATGCACCACATCCCGGTCGACCGCGGGGCCGGGGCGGGCTCGTACGCCACCGCGCTGCGCAAGCTGAAGGCCGGCGAGGTGGTGGGCGTCTTCGCCGAGGCCACGATCAGCCGCTCCTTCACCGTCAAGGAGATCAAGAACGGCGCCATCCGCATGGCCCAGGCCACCAACGTGCCGGTCATCCCGGTCGCCCTGTGGGGCAGCCAGCGGCTGTGGACCAAGGGCCGGCCCAAGCAGCTCACCCAGCGGCACGTGCCGATCACCATCCTGGTGGGCGAGCCGTTCCACCCCAAGCGCGGCGAGGACGTCAACCAGCACACCGTCGACCTGCACGCGCGCCTGTCGGAGCTGGTCGACCGGGCGCAGCGCACCTATCCCGAGGTGCCGCCGGGCGTGTGGTGGCAGCCCGCGCACCTGGGCGGCACCGCGCCCACCCCCGAGGAGGCGGCCGCCATGGACGCCGCCGAGGCCGAGGCCCGCGCCCAGCGGGACTGAGGCCGCCTCCGGTCCGCCGGAGGGAGCCGGTCAGATGGCGGCCTGGTAGGCGCTGGCGCGCATGCCGGCCAGCAGGCCCGCCGTCTGCTCCGGCGTGTAGCGGCGCACCGGGTCGTGGTGGAGCAGCCCCTCGATGAGGGGGCGCATCACCCCGGCCCGCCGCGGCGGCGGGTACGGGCCGCTGCGGGCCATGCCGAGCACCGTGGCCGCGTCCTGCCCGGGGTAGGGCGGCTGGCCCTCGACGGCGCTGTAGAGCGTCGCGCCGAAGGACCACATGTCGGCCTCCTTGCTGGCCGGCCCGCCGTGCAGCCGCTCCGGGGCCATGAACGCGGGGGTGCCGCGCAGCCGCCGCGAGGTCGTCATGCGGATGTCGCCCTCGGCCGTGGCGATGCCGAAGTCGGTCAGCACCACCCGGTCGCCGGTCAGCATCACGTTCGCGGGCTTGACGTCGCGATGGAGCACGCCGGCCTTGTGCGCGGTGCGCAGCGCGGCCAGCAGGTGCTGGCCGATCGCCACCACCGACTGCGCAGGCAACGTGCCCACCTGCGAGAGCAGTTGGTGGAGTGAGAGCCCGTGCAGGTACTCCATCACGATCCAGAGCTTGCCGCCCACTTCCATCAGGTCGTGGACCGTGACGATGTTGGGGTGCGTCAGGCCGGCCGCCATCCGGGCCTCACGCAGCACCCGGCGGCGAACCATCTCGGCCTCACCGGCCAGAGTCAGCTCCTTCAACGCCACCTCTCGGTGGAGGAGCCGATCGAACGCCCGCCAGACGACTCCCATACCCCCACGACCGGCCTCCTCGTTCAGGAGGTACCGTCCGCCGATCTCCCGCATACCATCCCCTCAAGCTCGGGGATAATCATGTCATCTCCGCACGCGGCATAGTGTGCCTAACGTGATCTGGATATGTCGGGAAGTGTAGGTTCGCTGGTCAGCGCCGCAGAAATTCGCCCAGGCAGGGCGCGCCACACGAGCCCCACCGCCACCAGGCACAGCCCCGCGGCCCCGGCCAGGACGGCGGCCAGCCCGAACAGGTCGCCCGCCAGGCCGCCGAGCGCCGCGCCCACGGGCATGCCGCCCATGCCGACCAGCCGGTAGGCGGAGTTCACCCGTCCGAGCAGCTCGCCGGGGATCAGCCGCTGGCGGACCGAGACGACCAGCACGTTGGCCGCCGCCCCCGTCACGCCCCACGCCACCGCGACCGGGTACAGCGCCCACGGCGACGGCACGAGCATGGGGACGAGCAGCAGCAGGCTGCTGATCAGCCACGCCCCCACCAGCGTGCCTGCCTCGCCGATCAGCCGCGTGACCGGCCCGGTCAGCGGCGAGCCGAGCACCGCGCCGGCCGCGAACGCCGTCATCATCAGGCCGTAGCCGGTCGGGTCGAGGCCGATGCGCGAGCCGTCGCCGACGGCCCACAGGACGAAGACGGCGAAGTATCCGGCGTTGGCCAGGTTCAGCATGCCCGCCGAGATCGCCAGCCTGCGCAGCAGCCGGTGGGCCCACAGGTAGCGCAGCGCCTCGGCGATGTCGGCGCGCAGCGGGCGGCGCGGCCCGGACGCCGGCGGAGCGGCCGGAGCGGCCCGGAAGGAGCCGGCCATGCCGGTCAGCAGCAGGGCGGCGGCGGCGTACAGGAGGGCGGGGGCGCCGAAGAGGGCGGCGGGCAGCAGGCCGGCGAGCAGCCCGGCCACCGGCGCGCCGACGAAGTCGTTGCCGACGGTCTGGACGCCGACGATCCGGGCGTTGGCCCTGGTGAGGTCGTCCTTGGCGACGGTCATGGGCAGGACGGCCTGCGCCGAGGTGTCGGCGAAGACCTCGCTCACCCCGGCCGCGAAGATCACCGCGAGCAGCGTCCACAGGTTCAGCAACCCCGCCGCGGCCAGCAGCGCCCCCACCGCCAGCACCGCCGTACGCGCGGCGTTGGCCAGCGTCATGATCCGGCGGCGGTCGGCCCGGTCGGCCACCGCCCCCGCGTGCAGCGCGAGCAGCAGCCAGGGCGCGGTCGCGGCGGCCCCGGCCAGCGACACCAGCGTGGGGGAGCGGGTCATGGACACGGCCAGCAGCGGCGCGCCGACCCGCAGGACACCGTCGGCCAGGTTCGACAGCGCGGTGGACGACCAAAGGAACCAGAAGGCCCGGCCCAGACGGTTCACGGCTCACCCCGATAGTATGTAAAGAAAAGTGTGCATAGATTTCTTTGCAAAGATAGGCTTGCACAGTGACAGAAGGCAAGAGCTTCTCCGCCCGCACCCTCGACGCGAAGGCGCTGAAGTCGTTCGCGCACCCGCTGCGGCTGCGCATCTACGAGCTGCTCGACGAGCACGGCCCGGCCACGGCCACCGGCCTGGCCGGCCTGCTCGGGCAGAACACCGGGGCCACCAGCTACCACCTGCGCGAGCTGGCCCGCCACGGCATGATCGAGATCGCGTCCGAGCTGGGCCGGGGCAAGGAGAAGTACTGGCGGATCACCCCGGGCGGCTTCAGCTTCGGGCCCGCGAAGGGCAACCCCGAGGAGGTCGACGCCGCGCTGAGGTTCCTTCTGGACGACATGGTCCGGCAGCGCGGCGCGGAGCTGACCCGCTGGCGGGAGGGGGCGATGCGGGCTCCCGAGGAATGGACGCAGGCCGGCGTGTTCGCCCGCCGCTCGCTGCGGCTCACCCCGGAGGAGACGGCCGACCTGCGCGACCAGGTGCTGGAGGTGCTGGACCGCTTCCGCGGACTGTCGGACGGCAGGGAGGCCCCTTCCGACGGCGCCCACGTCGTCGTGCACTTCGACGTCCTGCCGCTCGGCGCCACGGGCGACCCGCCCGCGGACGGCCGGTCCTGACCTGCTGGAACGCGCGGCGCCCCCGTCCCGGGAAGGGGACGGGGGCGCCGCGGCCGGACGGTCAGGAGATCAGGCTCATGGCCCGCTCGACGGTGCCCTCGGGCGCCTTGGCGGGCGAGCCCGCGTCGAACGGCGGGCACGGGTCGTACTCGATCGCGAGCTGCACGGCCTCGGCCGTCTGGACGCCGTCGGCCTTGGCCAGCAGGGTCAGGGCCATGTCGATCCCGGCCGACACCCCGGCGGCCGTCACGATCTTGCCCTCGGTGACGACGCGCTCGCTCACCGGCTCGGCGCCGACGCCCGTCAGGCCGTCCAGCACCGCCCAGTGGGTGGTCGCGCGCACGCCCTTGAGCAGCCCCGCCGCGCCCAGCACGTACGAGCCGCTGCACACCGACGTCGTCCACTGCGTGTGCTCGTGGGCCTCGCGCAGCCAGCCGAGCAGCGCCTCGTCCGACATCGCCTCCGCGGTGCCGGGCCCGCCGGGCACGAGCACCACGTCGGGGCGCGGCACGTCGGCGTAGGAGGCGGTGGCGGTGATCGACAGGGTGCCCTGGTCGTCGGTCACCGGCCCCACCTCCCCGGCCACGAACGTCACCGTGACGCCGGGCGCGAACGCCAGCACGGTGTAGGGGCCGACCGCGTCCAGAGCGGTGAAACGGGGATAAAGCGGGATTGCCACATGCATGGTGTCATTTCTCCTTCGACTGGAATCTGCGGCGGTGCTCGCCCGGCGACACCCGCCAATGGCGGCGGAAGACGCGATAGAGGGTCTCCGGCGTGCCCAGGCCCGCCTCCCTGGCCACGGTCTCCAGAGGATGCCCGGTGACCTCCAGGAGGCGTCTGGCGGCGTCGGCGCGGCTGCGTTCGACGTACCGGCCGGGCGGCAGGCCGGTCTGCTCGGTGAAGACGCGGGAGAAGTGCCGTTCGCTCATCCCGACGCGCCGGGCGAGCGCGGGCACGCTCAGGTCGGCGGCCGGGTTGGCGTCGATGTAGCCCTGCAGCTCCCGCAGGGGGAGGCTGCGCGGCGTCATGGCCCGCATCGGCGCGCTGAACTGGCTCTGCCCGCCCGGCCGGTGCAGGTAGACGACGAGCCCGCGGGCGACGTCGCGGGCCAGCTCGTGGCCGTGGTCCCTGGCCACCAGCGCGAGCGCGAGGTCCACGCCGGACAGCACGCCCGCCGAGGTCCACACGTTGCCGTCCTCGATGTAGAGGGGATCGGGGTCCACCTCGACGTCGGCGTAGCGGTGGCGCAGGTCGTCGGCGGCCAGCCAGTGGGTGGTGGCCCGGCGCCGGCCGAGCAGCCCGGCCTCGGCCAGCACGAAGGCCCCGTTGCAGACCGAGGCCACCCGCCCGGCCCGCGCCGCCAGGCCGGCGACCGCCCCGATCAGCGCGCGGTCCTCCAGCTGACCGGGCACCGACAGCCCGCCGGCCACCATGAGCGTGTCGATCGGCCCCGACACCTCGCCGAGCGCCCCCGCCATGACGGTGACCCCGTTCGACGCGCTCACCGCCCCCGCCTCCACGCCGGCCACCTCGACCCGGTATCCGCGTCCCCGGGCGATCAGGTCGGCGGTCGCGAACACGTCCGCCGGCCCGGCCATGTCCAGCAACTGGAAGCCCGGGAAGACGACGATCACGATCCGTCGCTGCATGCCTTCATGCTGGTCGCGGCCCTGCATTGGCGTCAATGACACAAACCTTGCACATTACGCCACGCGCTCCCGCCCCTCAGTGGGGGCGGGTTACACTTATTGCAGATATCAGGAGTTGGAGGTGGTCATGCCCCGCAGCGGCGTCCTGGCCGGCGCGACGCGCGTCGAAGCCGACAGCGGTGACCGCGAGCTGCTCGAACACCTGGAGGCGACGGCTGCCGCAGGGAACGCGTCGCTGGTGCTGCGCGGGCCGGACGGCACCGACCTCGTGCTGCCACGCTCGTTGGTCACGCTCCTGGCCGCCGCGGCGCACGATCTCGGCAAGGGGCACGCCGTCTGGGCCCTGCCTGCCGAGGTCCTGTTGAGCCCCAACGAGGTCGCAGAGCTGCTCGGCCTGTCGCGTCCCTTCGTCGTGCGGCTGCTGGACGAGGGCGAGATCCCCGCACAACGCCTTCCGGGCAGTCGCCATCGTGTCGTCCGCCTGGAAGACGTCCTGGAGTTCCAGGATCGCCGCGAGCGTCGCGCCGAAGCCCGTCGCAGGATCATGGAGGTCGCCGAAGAGGCGGAACTACCCTATTGATCTCCCGAGGGACATTGGCTGATGGCGCGGGTCTTCGTCGACACCAACGTGCTGTTCCCGTTCTCGCTGATGGATCTCATGCTCGCGATGACCGAGGACGCCGTGCGCACCTGGGTCTGGAGCGATCACCTGCTGTCGGAATGGGAACGTGTCATCGTGCGCGAGCAGCACCGCTCCGCCCATTCTGCGGCGCGCATCGGGGCGGTGATTCGCGAGTTCTTCGCCGACAGCCGGGTCTCAGAGGACGACTACAAGCACCTGATCGATCAGATGGAGGGCCCCGACCTCGACGACCGCCATCACATGGCCGCCGCGATGGCGGGTCGCGCCCGGATCCTGGTCACCTGGAACGTCACGGACTTCCCGGCGTCGTTCCTCGGCCGCCACGGGGTGAGCGTCAGCACTCCCGATGCGTACCTGCGCTCGCTGCTGAACCGCAGTCCGCGTGAGGTGCTGGGCGTGCTCGCCCGGATGGCGGCGGGGAAACGCCGTCCACCGATGACCATCCGTGACGTCCTCGCCGCGCTGGACAAGGCGGGGGTTCCCGGCTTCGCCAGAGGTGCGGAGAATGCGCTGACGATCGTCAAGGGCGGCTTCTGACGGAAATGGAGACGGCCGGCACCCCTGTGGGGGTGCCGGCCGTGGCTCTTGGGGGCGTCAGCCCATGTGCGGGTAGCGGTGGTCGGTCGGCGGGACGAACGTCTCCTTGATCGTGCGGGCGTTCACCCAGCGGATCAGGTTGAAGATCGAGCCGGCCTTGTCGTTGGTGCCCGAGGCGCGCGCGCCGCCGAACGGCTGCTGGCCCACGACCGCGCCCGTCGGCTTGTCGTTGACGTAGAAGTTGCCCGCCGCGAAGCGCAGCCGCTCCGAGGCCGCGGCGATGGCGTACCGGTCCTGGGCGATGATCGAGCCGGTCAGCGCGTACGGGGCGATGCCCTCCATCTGGTCGAGCACCGTGTCGAAGTCGCGGTCCTCGTAGACGTGCACGCCGAGGATCGGCCCGAAGTACTCCTTGACGAAGATCTCGTCCGTCGGGTCGGCGCACTCCAGGATGGTCGGCTTGACGAAGTAGCCGACGCCGGAGTCGTAGGAGCCGGTGAGCACGTCGATGTTCGAGGCGGCCCGCGCCCGGTCGATGGCGTCCTTGTGCTTGGCGAAGGCCCGCTCGTCGATGACCGCGCCCATGAACGTCGACAGGTCGGCCGCCACGTCGCCCACGGTCAGCGACTCGGCCACGCCCACGAAGTCGTCACGCATGCGGTTCCACACCGAACGCGGCACGTACGCCCGCGAGGCCGCCGAGCACTTCTGGCCCTGGTACTCGAAGGCGCCCCTGACCAGCGCGGTCGAGAGCACCGCGGGGTCGGCCGAGGGGTGGGCCAGCACGAAGTCCTTGCCGCCGGTCTCGCCCACCAGGCGCGGGTAGCCGTGGTAGGAGGCGATGTTGGCGCCGATCGTGCCCCACAGGTGCTGGAAGGTGGGGGTCGAGCCGGTGAAGTGCACGCCGGCCAGGGCCGGGTGCGTCATCGCGACCTCGGAGACGGCCTGCCCGTTGCCGGTGACCATGTTGATCACGCCCGGCGGCAGCCCGGCCGCCTCCAGCAGGCGCATCGTGTGGTGCGCGGCGAGCTGCTGCGTCGGCGACGGCTTCCAGACGACGACATTCCCCATCAAAGCGGCAGAAGTCGGCAAATTTCCGGCGATGGCGGTGAAGTTGAACGGCGTGATCGCCAGCACGAACCCCTCAAGGGGCCGGTACTCCATCCGGTTCCACACGCCCGGCGACGAGATCGGCTGGTCGGAGTAGAGCTGACGGGCGTAGGCCACGTTGAAGCGCAGGAAGTCGATCAGCTCGCAGGCCGAGTCGATCTCCGCCTGCTGCGCCGACTTCGACTGGCCCAGCACGGTGGCCGCGTTCAGCGTCTGGCGCCACGGACCGGCCAGCAGGTCGGCGGCCTTGAGGAAGACCGCGGCCCGCTCGTCGAAGGACAGCGCCCGCCAGGCGGGCGCCGCCCGCAGGGCGCTGTCGATGGCGTCCTGCACGTCCTGAGCCGTAGCGTCGTTGGTACGGCCCAGGACGGAGGCATGGTTGTGCGGCTGCACCACGTCGATGGGCGCGCCGCCGCCGAGCCGCTGCTCGCCGTCGATGGTCATGGTCAGGTCGACGGGGGAGCCGGCCAGCTCCTTGATGCGGTCCTCCAGTGCCGTACGCTCGGCGCTGCCCGGCGCGTAGCCGAGCACGGGCTCGTTCACGGGGACGGGGACGTTGCTGATGGCATCCATTTACTTACCCCCAAGGGCACGAAGGAAGAAGGCGACGTTGGCGGGGCGCTCGGCCAGCCGGCGCATGAAGTAGCCGTACCAGTCGTCGCCGTAGGGGACGTACACGCGGACCGTGTGACCGGCTCCGGCCAGGGCCTCCTGCCGGTCGGTCCGGATCCCGTAGAGCATCTGGAACTCGTGGTCGCCGAGCGTGCGGCCGAAGCGGTCGGCGAGCAGCTCGGTGATGGAGATCAGCCGGTCGTCGTGCGTGGCCACCATGGGGTAACCCTTCCCCGCCATGAGGATGCGCAGGCATCGCACGTACGCCTTGTCCACGGCCTGCTTGTCCTGGTGCGCGACCGAGGCGGGCTCGCGGTAGGCGCCCTTGACCAGCCGGACGCGCGATCCCTCGTGGGCCAGGTCGCGGCAGTCGTCCTCGCTGCGGAACAGGTAGGCCTGGATCGCCACGCCGGTCGACGGGTAGTCCTCGCGCAGCTTGCGCAGGATGCCCAGCGTCGAGTCGACGGTGGTGTGGTCCTCCATGTCGAGCGTCACGGTCGAGCCGTTGGCCGCGGCGGCGGCGCAGATCTCGCGGGCGTGCTCCAGGGCCATGCCGTCGTCGAGCCGCTGCCCGACCGCCGACAACTTGACCGACACCTCGCCCCGGGCGCCGAGCTGCAGCGGCTTCAGCGCCTCCAGCAGCGTCACGTACGCCTGCGCCACGGTCTCGGCGGCGCGCGCGTCGCGCGTCTCCTCGCCGAGGTGGTCGACGGTCACGGCCAGGTTGGCGTCACGCAGCCGTTCGATGGCGTTCCGGGCCTCCTGGACGCTCTCGCCCGCGACGAACCGGTCCACCACCTTGCGGGTGAGCGGAAAGCCTGACACGGAACGGCGCACGACGCCGCTCCCGGAGGCGGCAAGGAGCAGTTGACCCAACATGCCTCAAGTCTAGAAACCCCAGGTCAGAGGGGGCCATGAACGCGCGTAACGATCGATGTGGCAGGCTGTCATACAAATGCACAACACGTCCGACCTTCAGGAAATCGTCGACGAGATCGCCGCCACGCTCGGGGCGTCCGCGACGCTGGAGGACCGCTCGTTCCGCCTGCTCGCCTACGGCGCCCAGCACGGCGACATCGACACGGTCCGCCAGGAGTCGATCCTGCGCCGGCGCGCCACCGGCGAGGTGCGCGACTACTTCGAACGCTACGGCATCGCCAGGGCCGGCGGCCCGGTCAGGATCCCCGCCGACGCCGAGCTCAAGGTGCTGGCCCGGGTCTGCTGGCCGCTGCGGCACGGCGAGGTCACCTACGGCTACCTGTGGCTGCTGGACTCCGGCAGCCTCGCCGACGAGGCGCTGCGCCGCGTCGCGCCGCTGGTCGCCAGGGCCGCCGCGGCGCTCGCCCAGGAGGCCAGGAGCCGCCAGGACCTCGGCCGCGGCCTGCTCGCGCTGCTCTCGGCCGACCCCGAGGAACGCGCCGCGGCCTCCATCGAGGTCCCCGGCCCGGTCACCGCGGTCGCCGTGCGCGAGTCCAGCGAGCGCGTGGCCGCCCTCTGGACGCTCCCGCGCGGCGTGCTGGCCCGCACCGGCTCGCCCGTCGCCCTGCTGGCCCCCGCCCACCTGGCCGGAGAGGTCGCCCAGACCCTGCAGAGCGCGTACGGCACCGCCGCCGGCATCGGCGCCCCCAGGAACGACCCGGCCGAGGCGTGGCAGAGCTGGCGCGAGGCCCGCCAGGCGCTGCGCATCGCCGAGCACTTCCCCCGGCACGCCCCCATCGCCCGCTGGCAGGACCTGGGCGTGCACCGCCTGCTGGCCCGGCTCGGCCGCGCCGACCTGCGCGAGCTGGCCGCCGAGACCGCCGCCCTCGACGCCGAGCTGGCCCAGACGCTGGAGGTCTACCTCGACCTCGGCGGCCATGCCCAGAAGACGGCCGCCGAGCTGGGCGTCCACCGCCAGACCCTCTACTACCGCCTGGGCAAGGCCGAACGCCTCCTGCACCGGGACCTGTCCGACGGCGACGACCGGCTGACCGTGCACCTCGGGCTGAAGGCGGCCAGGCTGCTGCCTCAGGACGGCCGGTAGACCTTCACCCAGTCCACGTACATCGACACCGTCGCGGGGGTGGAGGAGTCGCGGCAGCGCGGCTCGCAGACCACGTCGTTCTGCAGCGCCAGGCCCATGCGGTCGCCGTCCGGCACGTACGGGCCGCGGTAGTCCCACACCTTCCTGCCGTCCAGCCAGAACGTCAGCCGGCCGGGCAGCCAGTCCACAGCGGCGGTGTGCCAGCGGGTGAAGTCGGCCCGCAGCTGCCGTTGCGCCCGGCCGCGACCGCCGTGCACGAAGATGCCGCCGCCCTGCCTTCGCGGGTCGACGATCTCGGCGAAGTCGACCTCGGCGTAACCGTCGCCCTCGCCCTGGGAGGTGGGCCACAGCAGCGCGACCGGCGTGTAGCCGTTGCCCGCCTCGGCCCTGAACCGCACCTCCCACCTGCCGTACCGCTGGGCTAGCCGGGTGGCCACGCCGCCGGACAGGTCCTTGCCGCCGTACCGGCCGCCCTTGAGGCGCAGCATCCCGTCCGTGACCGTGGCGGCCCGGCCCGTACGGGGGTTACGGGCCGCGTCCGGCGAGTGGTAGACCATCCACCTGCTCGTGTCGACCGTGGAGCCGTCGAAGTTCTCGACGAGGACGGGCTCGCCCCACCCCGACGTCTCCGCCTGTGCGCTCTGGGGGAGGGCGAGGGCCGTGATCAGCGCCGCCACCGCCGCCCGCTTCGAACCGCGAGTAGACATGCGGACCATCGAAGCAAAGATCTCACTCCGGTAACAAGGGCCCCTTACGGTCGGATTCCGGGCCGCCCAGCATCGACCGGGTCAGCTCTCCCTGACTGCGCATCATCTCCTCCAGCGCCGCCGACAGGTGCTCCCGGCTCAGGGTCTCGGCCTGCCCGCCGGAGCGCAGCGCCTCCAGCACGGCCCTGCGCAGCAGCTCCTTGAAGAACGAGGCGGTCATCCCGTCCGTCCTGGTCACCAGCGGTTCCAGCTCGATCCCGGCCAGCAGGTCGCCGCCGTACAGGCGCAGCAGCGCGGCGCGCAGGCGGGCGTCGGGGCGCGGCGCCTCGACGGCCAGGTCCACCCGGCCGGGCCGGTTGGCCAGCGCCTGCTCCAGGGTCTCGACGCGGTTCGTGGTGAGCACGAACGTGACGTCGGCGTCCGCGCCGACGCCGTCCATGGCGTCGAACAGGGTGAACAGCAGCGGGCTGCCCTCCTCGGAGAAGCGGCGGTCGTGCGCGACGAGGTCGACGTCCTCGACGACCACGATGGCCGGCTGGAGCCGCCTGGCCAGGGCGGCGGCCTCCTGGACGAAGCGCAGCGCCGTACCGGCCATGACCACGACCGTCACCCCCGGCATGCGGCCCATCAGGTAGCGGACGGTGTGCGTCTTGCCGGTGCCGGGCGGGCCGTGCAGCAGCAGGCCGCGCTTGAGGTGCTGGCCGCGGGCGCGCAGCACGTCGGCGTGCCTGGCGACGCCCACCACGTGCCGCTCGATCGTCTCCAGCACCCCGTCGGGCAGGATCACCTGCTCGGGGTCGATCGACGGCCGGGGCAGGAACGTCACCAGCTGGTTGCCCCGGTGCTCGGAGGCGCCGAAGGTGAGGATCTGGCCGCGCAGCACGTCGTTCTCGCGCATCAGCCGTTCGACCTCCTGGCCGGCGGCGGTCGCGGGCGGGCGGGAGGCCGCGATCACCTCCACCCTGCAGTCCTCCCTGCCGAACCGCTCGACCGCGCCGCGCACGCCGAGCACGATCGGCTCGCCGCCCGGCGCGTGCGTCAGGACCAGCCCGAACGAGACGACCTCCATCGTCTCCTCCGGGCCGACGGCCGTCGTGACGTAGTCGACGGCGCCGATGCCGCCCGCCTCCGGGCCGCGGGCGGACATGGCGATGATGTCGATGGTGTCGTGGTGCTCCCGCCCGGTCCCGGACACCCCGAACCACTCGGCCCCGCCCCGCGCCTCCAGGTACGCGTCGACGCCCTTCTGGAGGCTCGCGTGCTCCCAGTTCTTGAAGCTGCGCGTGACGCAGGTCAGGTCTGTGAGCCCGCAGCCGAGATGCGCGGTCACCCGGCGTACCAGCTCGGGGAGGGACCGCGACTCGTCGATCAGGGTGTGCGCGTCGTCCAGGAGCTGTCGCAGCGCGTGTGCCAGCGAACGTGCCTCACTGATCTCCATGGGCGTCACCCTGGCACAGCGGGCCACGCCTGGGAACGGCGAGAGGCGGACGGCTTGCGCCGCCCGCCTCTCGCCGTTCGCCTCAGGCGCAGGCCGACTCGTAGACGCGGACCAGTTCCTGGCTCACGCGCTCCCAGGAGTAGCGCGAGCGCGCCCGGTCGGCGCCGGCGTACCCGAGCGCGGTGCGCAGCGTCGGGTCGCACAGGATCTCGCGGGCCAGCCGCGCGGTGCGCGCCGGCCGGTCCGGCGGGACCAGCAGGCCGGTCACGCCGTCGATCACGGAGTCGAGGTGGGCGCCCACGGCCGAGGCGATCACCGGCACGCCGCAGGCCATGGCCTCCAGCGCGACGACGCCCGTCGCGGCCTCGCGCGGCACCGACACCACGGCGTCCGCGCTGCGCATCAGCTTCGGCACCGAGGCCCGCTTGACCTGCCCCAGCAGCGTCACCCGGTCGGCGACGCCGAGCTGCTCGGCCAGGGCGCGCAGCCGGCGCGCGTCCCTGTCGTCGTCCAGGTCCTCGGGCTCGGGGCCGCCGGCGATGACCAGCTCGACGTCCGTCAGCCCCTGCAACGCCCGTACCGCCGTGTACGCCCCGCGCTCGGGGGACAGCGGGCCGACGTGCAGCAGCCGCTTGCGGGCGCCCTTGGTGGCGACCGCCCCGCGCCGCTGGAACCGCTCGGTGTCCACGCCGTGCGGCACGATCGCGATGTTCCCGCGCGGCACGCCCAGCCTGATCAACGCCGACTCCTCGTCGCCCGAGCCGGCGATGACCGCCTTGGCCCGGCGTCCGAGCGCCCGCTCCAGCTTCTGGTGCGCGGCGTCCACGGCGTGGAAGGTCTGCATGACCGGCACGTCCAACCCCTTGGCGCCCGCCACGGCGGCGAGGCCCCCGGTCCAGGAGTGGGCGTGGATCACGTCCGGGCGCTCCTGGTTCCACCGCTTCATCAGGTGCTCGCCCACGTCGTTCAGGTACGGCACGACGTCGTCGGGCGACAGGTTCTTGGCCGGGCCCACGTCGATCTGCTCCAGAGTGACCCCCGGGGCCACCCGCGTCTTGGGCTTGCCCTCGGCGTCGTCACGACGGGAGTAGATGGTGACGTGGTGTTCGCGGCCCAGCTCGCGCGCTACGGAGAGGATACGGTGGCGCTGGTTTCCCTTGGCGGACGCGACGATCGCAATATTCATGGCACACCTCAGCGTGGAAAAGCCTTCAAGGTGTGCCTGCGTCTTAGGCACGTTGTTCTACGGCAAGACAATACCCATGTTTAGCCGGATCGCAAACCCCCGCAGATCAGACACCTTTCAGGGCCAGTACCACGATCTCGTCCCAAACCTGGCCGCCGGAGAAGGCGTGCCGGTCGGCCTCCACCGCCTTGACCACGGTGGCCGGTGACTGGCCCGCGCAACGGCCCAGCACGTCGGCCAGCCGCTCCTCGCCGTACGGCTCGCCGGCGTCGTTCCTGGAGGAGATCAGGCCCTCGGAGTAGAGCACCAGCGTCTCCCCGACGGAGACGGTCAGCTCCTGCACGTCCGTCTCGGCCTCGCGGGAGATGCCCAGCGGCACGCCGCCGCCCGCCGCGAAGCGCACGTTGCCGTCGGGCTGCAACAGCGCCGCCGGGTGGTGACCGGCCGAGGAGAGCTGGATCGTCCGGCCCTTGACGAACCCCGCCACGGCCATCACGAACATGCCCGTGCCCTGCGCCACCAGAGCCTCGTTGACCTTGCGCATCACCAGGTCGGGATGGGACTCCCAGGTGCTGAGCACCCGCAGCCCGCCGCGCACCATGGCGCTGACCGAGGCCGCCTCCTCGCCCTTGCCCGCCGCGCCGCCCAGGGCGAACCCCCAGCCGCCCGCGACCGGGAACACGTCGTAGAACTCCGCGCCCACCGAGGCGCCCGGGTGGTAGACCGCCGACGCCTCGTAGCCGGGCACGTCGGGCAGGTTGCGCGGGGCCACGCTGGCCGACAGCGCGTCGGCGGCCCGCGAACGGCTCTGGAAGCTCGACTGGGCGCGTACGGCCAGGCCGAGCTGCATCCCCACGTCCTGGAGCACCCCGAGGTCGGCCAGCGAGAACGGCGGCCGGTCGTGCGTGCGCACCAGCGTCAGCACCCCGTCGGACTGCCCGATCGGCACCGACAGCAGCGAGCCGGCGCCCATCGCGGTCAGCAGCGGCCCGTCGGCGGTGAAGCCGAGCAGCGACTCGTCGTCGACCATCTCGTGCACCACGCCCGAGCCGCGCTCCAGCACCTGCATCACCACCTGGCTGCCGGCCGGGTCGGCCGACTCCACCAGCCGCACCAGGTCGCCCAGCGGATGGTTCTTCGGCGCCACCACCACCGAACGCCGCGGCAGCCCGTCGCGCACCAGGTCGGCGATCACCCAGTCGGCCCACTCGGCCGCCAGCAGGCGCGTGGTCCGCGGCATCGCCACCGGGCGCAGCAGCGCCTCCTCGTCCAGCAGCAGCCCGCCGACCCTGGCCAGCAGGTCCTGCCGTTTGGACGCGGCCAGCAGCAGCGCCCCGTCGGACTGCTCGGGCCGCCGCGCCCCCGGCTCGGGGAGCTGCACCTCGGTGGGCAGCGCCACGGCCGCCACCATCTGCTGCGGCTCGCCCGGCATCGTCACCCGCGTCAGCGCGAGCTGCACGGTGTGCGTCCGCCCCTGGTGCGCCAGCCGCGTCTCGAACGCCGACGGCTGCCCGGTCTGCAGCACCGAGTTCAGGTGCGAGCGGAACGCCGCCCGCCTGGAGACGTCGACCAGCAGCGGGAACGACCGCCCGACCAGGTAGCCGTCGGGGCTGCCGAGCACCCGCGAGGTCTCCGGGTTGATCCGCCGGACCACCCCGCCGCCGTCGAGCACGATCACCGGGACCGGGAAGGCCCGGAACACCTGGCGCAGCAGCTTCAGCTCCCGCTGGGTGCCGTCCTTCTTGCTCGCGGCGCGCTTGGGCGCCTTGCGCAGCGCCTCGCGCGCCTCGGCGAGCAACTCGGCCGCGGTGTCCAGTTCGGCCAGGGCGGCGTCGAGCGTGGGCGCGAGGTCGGTAGGGTAGGCGGTCCTCGCCTCACGCAAGGACGACACGCGTCCCGCCAGCGCGTCCAGAGCGTGTTCGAGGTCCGGCATGGTCATCCTTTGACGCTACGCCACCGGGGATAACGGTAGCCATAAGGGGTAGGGGCTTCTTGCTATGGAATCGACCGCGATGATCACTCCCGGGCTCGCCCGAGACCTGGCGGCGCTGGGGCGACTGGGTGAGGACACCTCCACGGAGAGCGTGTTGCGCGGCCTGACCACGGCGCTGGCGGCCGGTGTGCCCGGCTGCTCGGGCGGCTCGGCCGAACACTGGCGCGACCAGCGGGTGCTGGTCTCCGGCTCGCACAGCGAGCTGATCATGCTGGTCGAGGGCGAACGTGAACTGGGTGAGGGACCGTCCCTGGAGGCCCGCCAGAGCGGCGCCCGGGCGAGCCTGAGCGACGTGCTGAGCGACAGCCGCTGGCCCCGCTACAACGCACTGGCGACCCGCTGGGGGGTGCGTTCGGTACTGATCGTGCCCATCGAGGTGGCGCCGGCGCAGCTCATCGTCGGACTCTACTCCGTACGCCCGGGTGCCTTCTCCCCCCAGGCCGCCCACTCGCTGGCCGACATGCTGACCGAGCAGGTGGGGGTGGCCATGGCGAACATGTGGGAGTTCGAGGAGGTGCGCACCGACGCCGCCCAGCTCCAGGAGGCCCTGGCCGGCCGGTCGGTCATCGACCAGGCCAAGGGCATCATCATGCAGACCAGCGGATGCACGGCCGAGGCCGCCTTCGAGGAGCTGCGCAGGATCTCGCAGCACCATCAGGTCAAGGTGGCCGATCTGGCCAGGCTCCTGGTGGAGGAGCACCAGCGCAAGTCGACGCGTCGCTCATAGGGCCTCAGCCGATGGCGGCCAGGGCGTCGTCGAGGGTGTCGAACAGCGGCAGGCGCTGGGCCAGCCCGGTGATCCACATCACCTTCGACTTGGAGTACTCCACGCCCACCAGGGCGAACTTGGAACCCGACGCCAGGCTGGTCTGCCAGTGATGGACGATCAGCCCGAGCGCGCGCGAATCCATGAACGTCACCCCGGCCAGATCGAGTATCAGGTCGGCTCCGGCCAGCGACAGGTAGTCGGCGAACTGCTCACGCGTCGTGGCGTCGAGCACACCGTCGACCTTGACGACGGTGATCTCGCCGACGGGCGATGACGTCAGGCTCAGGGCGGCCACGGGCCCCTCGCCGTTTTCGGGCATTGTCACGAAGCAACCCTACTGTCACCACGCGACCGAGGAATACTTCCCGCGGCAGGGGGGAGACTGGGACCGAAGTCCAGCAGAGGGCTTCCGTCTCGAGAGTAGAGCGAGGCGTGCCTCTGCCTGGGCTTTTCCGCTGGCGGAGGCCGCCCTGCGACCCATATGAGGAGCAGCGATGGCTGTGCAGGAGTACGTCCTCGAGGAGATGACAGCGGAAGATCTCCTGGCTGAGATGGTCAGGGAAGACACACCCGACAGCCACAGGGAGCGGCTGCGCGAGCGCATCGTGGAGATGCACCGGCCGCTGGCCATGGAAATCGCCAGGCGTTACCGTTACCGGGGCGAACCTTTGGAGGACCTCCTCCAGGCCGCGTACGTCGGCCTGATGAAGGCCGTCAACGGCTTCGACCCGACCCTCGGCCACGCCTTCAGGGGCTACGCCGTCGTCACGATGACCGGTGAGGTCAAGCGGCACTTCCGCGACCGCACCTGGGCCATCCGGGTCCCGCGTCTCTACCAGGAGCGGCGGTCCGAGCTCAACCGGCTCGTCGCCGACCTCAGCCAGGACCTCGGCAGGTCCCCGACCGTGGCCGAGCTGGCCGCGAAGATGAACATCTCGGAGGAGGACGTCCTGCTCACCCTCGACGCCTCGGCCGCGTACAGCACGCTGTCGCTCGACGCGCCGCTCGGCACCGACGACGACGCGGCCTCGCTCGGCGACGTCATCCCCGAGGACGACGACACGCTGAGCACCATGGTCGACCGCGAGGCCGTCAAGCCGCTCATAGACGCGCTGCCCAGCCGCGAGAAGCACATCCTGCTGCTGCGCTTCTTCGGCAACATGACGCAGGCCGAGATCGCCGCCGAGTTCGGCATCTCGCAGATGCACGTCTCACGGATTCTCCGTAAGGTACTCGACCAGCTCCGCAGTGAGCTGCTGGTCGGTTAGCCGCTGGCCGGCTGGTGAGAGAAAGGCGAGTCGCCGGGTGAACGAGGACGTCGAGCCTCAGTCGGGCTACACGAGCCCGCCACCCGGCGTGCCCGTGAAGGAACTGCGCTTCCGCCTGCCGGACCTGCCGGAGGTCCGGCAGTTCGCCGAGGACGAGGCCCGCGCCGTGGGGATGCCCGATGAGGCGGTCGGCGACTTCGTCATCGCGGTCAACGAGGTGGCGACCAACGCGGTCACGCACGGGGCCGATCGGGCGGCCATGAGGACCTGGGTGATCAGCGGGGACCTGGTGGTCGAGGTGCACGACGAGGGCTTCTGGAAGCCGGGGCCGCTGCCGGGGGCTGTCGGGGGGATGGGGTTGTGGGTGGCGCGGCTGCTGTCGTCCGATTTCACGTTGAGGGTGGGGAGCGGGGGCAGCACCGTGATCATGAGGTTTCCCGGCAAGGGGTGACCTGCTTTTCTTGCCTGTCCTGAGCTCGGTCACTGGCTGGGGCTCATCCGGGCCCGGTCACTGACTGCGTCTTCGCTTGTCCGGGCTCGGCCGTTGGATCGGCCTTCGCTTGCCCGGCCTGGCCGCGCTGTCGGTCGGCCCGGGTTTTCTGCTGTCGGCTTGCTGGGCGGTGTGCCTGTCTGCTCTGTTCATGACGTCAGCTCTTGGCCCGCTTTTTCCGGATATTTGGCTCTATTTAGTTCTTTGGGTGTTTCGGGCGGGAGGCCAGTCGGCCTCCCGCCCGAAGGTGCGGTCAGTGGCGCTCAAGGGCGGCCCCAAGGGGACCGCTCAGCGGCGGCTGCGGCCGCGCCAGTTGCTGTACCCGCCGCGAATGCTCGCCGTGCCGACACCCGCCTGATGCAGGGCCAGCAACGTCAGACCGAGCAGCACGAACGTCATGCCGGAGATCCCGCCGGCGATTTTCACACCCACGAGGTCGAGCAGGAATCCGATCCCGAAGATGATCGCCGCGACGACTGCGAGCATGCCGATCACCTCCTCGGTTCGGGGGTCAGATTGTGCGTGGACAGCGCGAGCAACTGCTCCAGGACGTTGCGGTAGTCGCGGAACGCCTGACGCAGGTCCTCGGTGTCGGGGGAGTCGACGTCCTTCCAGCGCTCCCGCAGAGAGCCGGTACGGCTGGTGAGGGAGTTGGTCAGCGACTCCACCACCTCGCCGACCAGGCCGTCGGCGAGCTGGATCGCCTCGGCGGGGTCGTCCACGAAGGACGCCTGGACGTCCCGCCAGCGGGCCTGCACCTCGGCGGGGTCCTGGTCGAACAGGGCGACCTCCCGAGGAGCCGCGTGCGAGGGAACCTCATCCACCGGAGCCCCCTCGACAGGCGTCGCCTGGACGGGCGTCCCTTCGAAGGGAGCCCCCTCGATTGGCCGCCCGCCCTCGCCGAGCCCATCGTTGGTGAGACCGCCGTCCGTCGTCAGCCCGTCGCGGGCCGCTCCAGCAGGGGACAGGCCGTCGCGCGCCAGGGCGTCGTCGTCCCGCTCGCCGTGCACCAGGACGTCTTCCTGGGCTCGTCCGTCATGGGACAGTTCGCCGTGGGGACGGTCGCCATGCACCAGCACATCGTCGGACCGGTCACTGTGGACCAGAACGTCGTCGGACCGGTCGTCGTGACGTGCCCCGGTTCCGGACAGCACGTCCCGGGAAGTCTCGTGTCCGGACGTCTCGTTGGCGGGGACGTCGGCGTGAGCGGGGTCGGGGGAGCGGTGGTCGGAACCTTGTCCCAGAGGGGGCTCGCGGTGCGGCTCGGTCGGCAGGTCGCCGTCAGTGCCGGTGCTCGCGTAGGGGTCCTTGTAGGACGGCTCGTCGTCATGATCCCGGTCGGAGACCGTGGAGTCGTACCCGTGGCCCGCCGGGGTGCGGCCGGCGTCGTTCGGGTAGCCGTCGTCGTGGCGTCCGGTGGTGGCGCCGTCGTACCGGTCGCCGGTCTCGTCGGTGAGGTCTCTGTGCTCGTCGTCCCTGGCAGCTTCGTCCGACCGCTGCGACGGGACCCTGAGCTCGTCCTCACTTCTCTTGCTGCTGCTCATCTACGTTCACCGCCCTCGCGTGGTCTCGTGCAGCAGTTCCTCGAACAGCGCGCGGTAGTGAACCATGGCCTGCCGGAGCTCCTCGGTCGAGGCTTCCTTCCTGGCCGCCCGCCCGCTGATCTCGTGGGCCGTCCTGTAGTGGTCGAGAGTGGCCGCGTGCCCGACCGACAGATCGGACAGCCGCTGCTCGAAGTCGTCGGTGGGGTAGCCGCGGTCGGCCATCACCGAGGTGACGAGCTGGTCCGCCTCGGTCACCGCGAACCCGGGAGCGTCGACGAAACGCTCCTGGACCTCGGTCCACCGGTTGGCGTACGCGTCGCGCGTCTCCTCCGGCAGCGGCCGGATGTCGAGCTCGGAATGGCGCTGCTCGCGGGCGATGAGCTCCCGCTCGGCCTCACGCCGGTTGTCACTCTCGGCCACCGTACGCTCGTACTCAGGGCCGAAACGTTCGCGGAGACGGCTGCGGCGTTGCTGCTGTAGCACGACATAGCCCACTGCGGCGAGCGCCACCACCGCGACCACGACGACGGCCACCCAGATCAAGGTGGTCATTGATGTTCGCCTCCGGTCTCTGTAATGAGACCTGCGACTGCCCACGATCAAGGCCGTCGAAACTCACGTACTCAGTGAGCTGCAAGCCCTTTCCTGGCGGCCTCCAGCACCGTAGCGACGTGCGAGCCCGCACCCGAGGCCGGAACCTCACTGAACCCCTCAGCCGCGTCGTACCGGACGTCGAGCCCCGCGTCCACGAGCCGCTGCGCCCACCGCAGCGCCGTGTTCAACCGCTCCGCCGCCGGCGGCTTCCCCTGCGCCGCCGCCGACAGGTTCCGCAGGTTCGTCGCCGGCCCCGACTGCGCGTGCACGCGCGCCAGCTTCCACGGTACGGCGGCACTGTGGTCGAGCATCGGCTTGGCCAGCCCGGCGGCCCGCTTGGCCTGGAGCACCCCCGACTCCGACACCCCGAAATGAGCGGCCAGCTCCTGCACACTCATCCCGCCGGCCACCAGCCGCGCCAGCTCCGCCCGATCAACGCTCGGCCTCCGCCCCACCACGCCCTCCGCTCCCGCTTTCCGTGTACGCGCCTACCTCCGATGTGCGCTAAGGTTATGACGTCCCGCCCCGCAGGGGGCGGCCGACACAACCGGGACGTAGCGCAGCTTGGTAGCGCACTTGACTGGGGGTCAAGGGGTCGCAGGTTCAAATCCTGTCGTCCCGACCAGGTTTTAGCTGGTCGGCAAGGGTGTCACTCAAAAGGGTGGCACCCTTTCGCATTGGTGAGTGACTAACTGAGTAACTATCGGGCGAAGATCTCATCCATCGCCGCAGCTCCTTGCAGGAGTACGGGGCGGATCTGCTTGCGGTAGACCGCTTCGGTGACCGCCGTCCCGCTGTGGCCGACGAGCCGGCCGATCTCCTCCAGGGGGACGCCCGAGTCGGAAAGCAGTGAGACGAAGCTGTGCCGCATCTCCCGGGGCGTCCAGTAGTAGGCGGGCATCCCGGCGTCCTTGACGATCTTCCGGAACGCTCTGCGTACGTTGTGGGCGTCGAGGGGCGTGCCGACGAGCGAGGCGAAGACGAGCCCGTGATCCTGCCACTTGTCGCCCGCCGCTTTCCTGTCTTTTCGCTGCTGTTCGCGGTGCGCTTTCAGCGCTTCCACACAGCGCTTGGGCAGCGCCAGGGAGCGACGTGAGCGCTTGGTCTCGGTGTCGCCTCCTTCGCGTACGGAACGCCATACCGCGATCCACGGCGGGATGTCCTTGTCCGGATCGCCGACGAGATCGACCTCGTTCCAGGTGAGCGCCCGCAGTTCCTCTGTGCGGGCACCGATCAGCAGCGAGAGGACGACGTAGGCGTACAGGCGGGTGCCCTCTGCCGCGTCGAGCAGAGCGGTGGCCTGGTCGAGGGTGAGGGACTTGGACGGGCGGCCTTCCTTGCCCTCGGGGATCTCACACAGGCCCACCACGTTGCGCTTGACCTTGTCGCGGGCCTGGGCGAACTTGACCACGCGGTTCAGACACGAGTGCAGCAACCGCACTGTGCGCACGGCCAGGACTTTGGCCTTGCCGACGAGCCACCGGTCCACGTCCTCGGCGCTCAGCTCACGCAGCTTCCGGGCACCCAGGTCAGGGATGATGTGCTTGGCGCACAGGAACCGGTAGTTGGCGACAGTGCTCTGGCTCCGGCCATGCAGGCCATAGGCGAGCCAACTCGTCACAGCATCGGCCACCGTGTAGTTCGCCGGGCCGCTGGCAAGCCCGTCGTCATGGTCGCGGATGATCTCTTTGAGCTTGGCCTTGGCTTCGGTCTTGGTCTTGCCGCTGGCCTTCTTGACGATGCGCTTGCCCGCCGGGGTGTAGCCGACCGTCACTGAGGCGATCCAGCGTTGCCGGTTCTCGTCCCAGTGCAGGCCGCCGTCCCCTCGGCTGCGTCGTTCGGTCATGGAGCCTCCTGTTCGAGTAGGGAGATGTAGTCCTCGATGGCTGAGGCGGGGATGAGCCTGGCCCGTCCCTGAGTGACGGAGCGGAGCCGGCCGGAGCGGATGAGTTCGTAGATCACGCTGCGGCTGAGGCTGAGCAGGTGCATGGCGTCGGTGATGCGGTAGAGCCGCCGGTCGTGGGCGGGGAGGGGGGGTCATTCATCCGCCCGCTCTGCCGCGATCTTGCGGGCGGTCTCGACTCGCTGGCGGATGTGCTCGGCCATGATCGCCTCGCCTTGGGTGTAGCCGCTTCCGGCGAAGCGCCAGTGCGCCATGACGAGTGTGGTCGCCTGGTCGAGGGTGGGTAGGTCGTGGCGCTCGCGGGCTTCGGCGGCGCGGTGCAGGGCGCGAGCGCCGCGCAGGTCGCCCAAGGTGATGGAGTAGAGACGGCTCTTGCTGGAGAAGTGGCCCCGGAAGCCCAGCATGTGTGCCCACGGCCGGAGCCATAGCCTGGCGAACTCGGGGCGTCGTTCGCCTCGCCGAGCACGGTGGAGAAGGCCGCGGCGACCCTGCTGCTCGATCTGGTCACCCGCGCGAAGTTCGGCCAACCCGCCGTATTCGCCGAGGAGGCCTACAAACTGCTCGGGATCTCCGACCCAGCAGCACGCGATCGATTGCATCCCCAGCTGGTAGCCGTGCTCAATATCCTGGTGTCGACGGAGGTCAAACCCGTTGACGCGGCCTGGGACGCCCTGGTCATCGCTGTAGGCACAGAGTCTGGACGCGAGTTCCGACGGAAGCACCACAGGTACACTGAGCCGCTCGGCTGGCTACGCACCTTCCTGCTGCGAGACATCCCCGACCCGATTCCCGGCCTGACTGTCCACCAGGCGAAAGGACGCGAGTGGGATGCTGTCGGCGTATGTCTGACCGAGCCACAGCAAGCTGCCCTACGTAAGGGCCTCGACCCGCTCAACAGCGACGTCAACGAGTTGGTGCAGACGGTGTTCTCAGGGCTATCGCCGCTGGTAGTGGAGGACATAGCGGACCAGGGTGAGTAGATTCGGGTACGGGCGCGAACCCCGAACGACTCTTCTGCCGCCTGCCCGACCTGTGGAGCCGGGACAACTCGCGTGCATGGCTATCACGAGCGCACTCTGGCCGATGTCGCGGTGGACACACGTCGCGTGCTGGTGATGGTGCGGATCCGCCGCATGGTCTGCCCGACCCGCGGCTGCCGCCAGACCTTCCGGGAGCAGCTGCCCGGCGTGCTGGAGCGCTACCAACGCCGCACGCCCCGCCTGGCCTCGCAGATCGGAGCGGTGGTCCGCGAACTGGCCGGACGTGCCGGCGTGCGCCTCTTGTCCGCGATGGCCGTGCACCTATCCCGGCATACCGCCCTGCGGATCCTGTTACGCCTGCCCCTGCCACCGCCGCGCGTACCCCGGGTGCTGGGAGTGGACGACTTCGCCCTGCGTCGGCGCCACCGCTACGCCACCGTGCTGATCGACGCCGAGACCCGAGAGCGCATCGACGTTCTACCCGGCCGCACCGCCGATGTGCTGGAGGCGTGGCTGCGCACCCATCCCGGAGTGCAGATCGTGTGCCGAGACGGCTCGGGCGCCTGCGCCGAAGCGATCCGCCGCGCCCTGCCTGACGCCGTCCAGGTGAGTGATCGCTGGCATCTATGGCACAACCTCGGTGAGGCCGTCACCAAGGAAGTCGCCACATAGTCCTCCTGCCGTTCGGGCAGGCCGCCCGGTGAGGCCTTCTCGTCCACGGTCCAGGATGGCCGGATCAAGCGGAGGCGCCGATGGCCCGGTGGCGATCGGGCGGGCGAAGTGATGGAGGTGCAAAGCCATGCGGTTCCGCAAGGTGAGTTACGCGGGGGCGAGCGCCGTCATGTGCGCCGGCCTGGGCCTGGGAGAAGCGGCGGTGGGTGCGATGATCATGCCCATCAGCAGCCGCAGCCCATGTGCATCGCGCTGCCGCTGCAAGGGCGTGTGGTCGATGTGGCCCTGGTCGACATGGGCCGGGCATGATGGGCCCCAGGCCCTATCCCGGCCCTCACGGTCCCGGACCGTACTTGACTGCTGGTCCGGGCAGTACGATGCCCGGTACTCAAGGCCCGCACGGTCCGTGGCCGCGCGGCATGCGGATGACGCTCACCACGGCCACCCCGTCAAGCGTTCCAGCCGGCAAGGTTTCGCTGCGGTGTCCAATGCGGGGGCCGTCGCCCACGAAGGCGTCGTGCTGCCGCTTCCGGCCGGGCAGACGCCGGTCGTCGTCTTTTCGATCGTGGTCAGACGTCGCGGGAGTTGTAGCCCTGGAGGTGTGAGCCGCTCCCGAAGGACGGATTGGTGATCGGCTCGAGATTCCAGGCGACGATGCGGTGCGGTCGGATGCGCAGGGTCTCGTGGTCGAAGGCCGGGTGGAGCGGTGGGTCCAGGAAGACGATCTCGGCGTGACCACGCAGTTCGATGCCGCGGCCGGTCTGGCCGAGGGCGTTGGGCGTCGGTGACTGGTCGTCAATGACGAGGGAAACCCGGGGGTCGGCCAGGACGTTCTTGTATTTGCGGCTCTTGCTCAGCTCCGGGCCGCCGATCTGGACAGTCTCGGTTGCGGGGTCGAACCAGATCGCGACCGGCTGAGAGTGGGGAGACCCGTCGGGGCCGAGGGTGGCCAGGCGGCCGAGTTCCTGCTCCGACAGGTATGCGTGCTCTGAGTCAGTGAAAATCATGGCAGCAGTCTGCGACCTCAACCGTGCTTAAGGTCAAGCGATCCGACCGAGCACACCGCGGGTTCAACCGCCTTGCGGGACTCAGGGTTCAGGTTGTCTTCCAGACCTGCGGGGCAAAGAGCCCGCGAGCCGGCGGAGCGGTTCGGACAGGTGCCGGGCCAGCCGCCGCAGCTCGTCCGCGTGCCGGGAGCGAGCCAGGGGAGTGGGGGTGTTGCTGCCGTCCTCGGCATCGTGGGGCAGCACGGAGTGCCGTGCTGGTACGGTGTCCAGCCGCCCAGCTGCAGGAGTCCGGCGGCGCCGGTGATGCTGGGATGATTTCCAACGAAGTAGCCTCTTACCTGGATTGATACGGACCCCCCATGGCTAGGGTCTCGATTCGCTCACGGTGTTGACCATGAGCGACGACAAGCCGGAGCTCGGGTACGGCGCGGGACAGGGACGCCGAGGTCATCCGGACGATGCTGAAGCATCCGCGCAGGAGCTCGCCCGGTACTCCGACGACCTGCGCAAGGCCGGGTACCGCGTCGAGCCTGACGCTGACGATGATCAGGCGCGGCTGGCGCGGGAGTCCTCCTGATCGCGTCCGCTCCAGCGCGTGGGGTGGAGGTCAGCGGGGACGGCGGCGCTGGGCGGGGTCGGCTTCGGCGGTGATGCGCGCGGAGATCTCCTCGCCCAGGCGCACGTAGCGGCCGAGGCTGGCCAGGTGCTGGTGGCGGCTCTTGGCCTGCAACTCCAGAGCGGTCCGTCCGGCCTGCGCGAGATGCTGCAACGCGCTGTCATGCCGCCCGCAGGCGCCGCACAGCCTGCCGGATCGCCGTCGGAAGAAACCCCGCACCGACGCTGACCGCGGCCGCCGCGACGGCCAGCAGGGTTGACCGCCAGGGCCAGGCCGACCCGGTGAGCGTCAGGTGGGCGGAGGGGTACTCCGAGAACTTCGCCGTGACCCAGGCCGTGGAGCGGTCGCTGTGGCGGGCGAGGTCACGCAGGACCGGACCAAAGCCGAACTCACCGGCATGACGTCCCCCGCCGGGCAGTTCGACGGCCAGCTTGTTGCGATGCGCCCAGGTGTCGCAGCGACGTGTTGACGGCCGACACATCCGCGACGCCCGGCACCACGAAGCGGTCCACTCCGTGGGAGCTGGAACCTGTCGGCTGGGCGATCAGGACGAGGCCGTGACGAGTGGTGACTGTGCCACGGCTGCCGAGGACCACCGTACGTGCGCTGAAGGACACCCCGCCGTACGCTTCGAAGGCGTTGACGATCTCGCGTAACTCGTAACCGCCCTCGTGGCCGCTGAGGGATGGGTGCGCGGCCTTCCACGCCGTGAGCACCGGCTCGATCAACGCCCACTGCGCGTCGGATAAGTCGCTCGGGTAGGGAAAACCTCACCATGCCCGTCCCCCAAGATCCCCCTCCCGGTGGCTGCGGCCGCCAGGTCGCGCTGACCAACGGCGGCTTCGAGTCGCCCCATCTGTCCGTACGGAACAACGTCTCGTTCCTGGGCGACGCCTCACAACCCGGCGGCGTGCCCGGCTGGCGCACCACGGCGAGCGATCACCAGATCGAGATCTGGCCGGCCGAGTACGGCGTGCCGGCCGACGAAGGCAGCCAGTTCGCCCGGTGACGGCCCGCCTGCGCGGCTTCTGTGCGCCGACCGAGTAGAGCACGACGCGACCGACAGGTAGGCGGAGTCCACACCCACAAGCAGCGCGGCGACGGCTGCGGCCAGCGACACCGCCAGCGAGGGCAGCGGCCACCCGCGCCGGGTCGCGACCGCCAGTGTGGCGAGGGCGGACAGCGCGATCGCTGGTAGCAGGCCAGCCCTCAGATGGGCCGCGGCGGGGAAGGCGGCGGCCAGCAGCGCGGCCGCCACGTCCAGGGCCCCCAGTGGCCATGACGCAGCCTGTGCACCACCAGGGTCTCGTTCACCAGCCGAAGTATCCGCGCCGGTCACCGGCCGGTAAGCAACATCGTCCGCGAGGAGGAGGAGCGGTTTTCGGGTAGCGTCCTGGGCTGAGGCGAGCTTCTTTCCGCGGCGCGATGCCGTACGCCTGCCCGGACGGCAGCGTGGAGAGCATGAAACGAACAACTCTCGTGATCGGCGTCGTCGCGCTCCTGGCGGTGGCCGCCACCCCGGCAGTCGTGGCCTCGGCCCCGGTGCGGTTCGAGCCGCCGTCTCCCACCGGCCCGCACAAGATCGGCACGGTCGCGCTGCACCTGGTCGGCAAGTCCAGGACCGACCCGTGGGTGGCAGGGAACAAGCGGGAACTGATGATCAGCATCTGGTATCCGGCGCGCAAGACGGCGGGATACCCGGTCGCGCCGTGGATGCCCAACGCGGCTGCCGACCGCTATCTGCACACGCTCGGCGTGCCGCCGGGCAAGCTGGTGCCGGGCGCGACGGACGGTCATCTGGGTGCCCCTGCCGACCGGCGGCTCGGGAAGCTGCCGGTGCTGCTGTACTCGCCGGGCGCCAACGCCTCGCGCTCCTACGGCACCGGGGTGGCCGAGGAGCTGGCCAACCGCGGCTACGTGGTGGTGACCATGGACCATACCTACGACGCGGCGGTCGTGGAGTTCCCCCGGCGGCCGAGTGCGAAACTGATCAGACCTACGGCCCGCGGGAGGACTGCCCCCGCCCGGTGATCGGGCAGATATCACCGTGCGGGCGCGTGCCTGTCGGCCCAGGCGTGTGGCCTCGTCCACGTGCCCGAGCGTGCCGCCTTCGGAGATGACCCGGGCGCGACGGAACTCCAGGTCGAGGTTTTTGATGTCGAGGCTGAGGGCCGGCCTGAAATTCTGCCGTCGGCCGCGGACACGTATGAAGTGAAAGCCCGCAGTGTTCGAAAGGCCTGACGAGGATGACGCGTGAGTGAACAAGACGATCGGTCCCGGTTTGAGGCGGTGTACCGGCGTACCTATGAGCAGATCCTCGGATATGCCGTGCGGAGGTGTTCCTCTCCGGAGGACGCCGCCGACGTCGTGGCCGAGACCTATGTGATCGCCTGGAGGCGGATGACCGAGTTCCCCGACGGCGAGGCCGGCAAGCTCTGGCTGTACGGCGTGGCCCGGCGAGTCCTGGCCAACCACCGCCGGAGCGAGCGGCGCAGGCTCACCCGGCACGCCGAGCTCACCGACGAGATCGAACACCTCTATGCCGCCCCCTCGCACCACAGTGAGCAGCACGGCGTGGATGAAGCCATGACCATGCTCGCCGACAGCGACCGTGAATTACTGGCCCTGGCTCTTTGGGAGGGGCTCGATCCCGGTGAGATCGCCACAGTGCTGGGCTGTTCCCGCAATGCCGCGCGGATCCGCCTGCACCGGGCTCGCAAGCGCTTCGTCAAGGCCCTGGAGAAGACCCGCCCATCGGCCGCCGGTTTCGCGTCACGGCCGCTCATCGAGAAGGAGTCAGGGTGAACAACGACCAGATCTTCAAGGACCGGGCGCGGGTGCTGGATGAGGACCTGGCCGGCCGGGCGTCCACCGCAGGGGCGGACGCGCTGCTGGCAGAGATCGTCTCGCTGGAGCGCGTTCCGGCCCGGCGGCAGCTCCTGCTCTCTCCAGGCCGCGCTCTGCTCGGCCTAGCCGCGGCCGCTGTCGCGGTAGCGGTCATCGCCCCTGCGATGCTGTCTGACGGCACGATCTCTGTCGCGCCTCAGCCCAGTACGTCGGTGTCCGCGACGGCCGAACCGACCGCCCGGCAAATCCTGCTCGCTGCTGCCGTCGCCGTGGAGAAGGGCCCTGCGAGCGGCGACTACTGGCGCACCGCGACCGTCAACCAGTGGATGTTGACCGACCCCACCCGCAGCTATGTGCTCGAGGGCAGCCGGTCCCTTGAGACGTGGCTGGCGAAGCGGCCGGATCTGCAGTACTGGCGCATTCGGCAGGATCTCGGCGTCAAGCCCGCGACTCCGCAGGACGAGGCGGCGTGGCGGGCCGCGGGGGCGCCCACCAGCTGGCGATACCCCAAGAACATGAAGACGGAGAACCTGTTCTCCGTCCCGTCCAGGCCGCTGGAGGCGGCGGCAGGTGAGCGAACCGCCGAACGGCTCTACGGCAAGTGGAAGGGCTCGGCCGGTGACTTGGCAGGGGAGGACATGACCTGGAAGGAGGTGCGCGCGATCCCGGGCGAGCCGGAGACGCTCCGGAACTACCTGGAAGAGCGCATCGGCCGGCTGGAGCTGGCCGGGTCCGGGATGGACGTGGAGGAGGCGAAGGCGTACATCCTGCTGCGGGACTGCGTGAACATCATCAGTGGCCTGCCGGCCTCGCCCGAGGTTCGGGCATCCGCGTACCGGATCCTCGCTTCCCTGCCCGGCATACGGGCCGAGGGGAGGGCGACGGACCCGCTGGGCCGACGCGGGCAGACGCTCAGCTATCAGGAGGAAATAGAGCCGGGCCTGTTCGCCCGGGTTCAACTCGTGATCGATCCCAGCACCGGCCTGCTTCTCGCCGAGGTGAGGACGAACACGACAAAGCTCGCGAACGGACGGCAGGCGGAGCTGCGTCTCTCCACCTCGTACCAGGCGATCGGCTGGACCGACGAACGCCCAGAACTGCCCACGCATCGGAACTGAGCCGTTCACCATCCGCGATCGTCCGTCGCCCACGGTTGCTAAGGCCGGCGGCCGGCCGGCTCCCGGCGAGGATGTGACCGTGGTGGCTCGCGTACGACGCGGACCACCACGGCCTCCTGCGGGATCGCGGGACAGGTGCCACTCAGGGGGTCAGCCTCAGACCGCCCGTCCCCGGGCGCGCAGCTCGGCGGTGATGCGCGGACTGCCGTAGGTGCCGTCGAACGCGGCGCGCTCCACGCCCCATCGCTAAGAAGACCTACAAGGCGGCCCAGCCGTCCATCAGGGGCGGCGTCCACCCTGGGGCGTTCTGCGCCCCCGGCGGGGCGCTCGGCCGGACGAACGCGGGCACGTTGAGGAGGTGCAGTTCGAAGGGCGGTGACCAGGCGCGCTGGCGGCGCGCGTAGCGATCAGAGGACCACGAAGAAGCCGCCCGCCGCCCCCAGATGGGAGATGAGGCGCCGCCGGTCGTGCGGGCGGAGCTTCGCGATCACGTACGCGCGCTCCAGCGGCGGGAGCCCGCCGCGGCCGCCGCCTGGCGACCGGTCGCGCGCCGCCCGCGGGTGACCTTGGACAGGATCCTTGGGCGAGGTCGCTCGGCGCTGTTGCGAACGCCGTGACCTTGTGAGGTCAGTGGGCAGGCGGCGCGGGCAACGGCGCGTTCGGGCACTGGACGGCGACGGAGGTCAGCTCCTGCTTCTCCCGCTCGTCGACCGGCTCGGCCGCAACCTCCTGGAAGGGCGCATCGTCCTGAACGACCTGTTCCAGCGCGACATCGCGGTCAAGGTGCTGGAGGGCATCGCGGCCGGCGAGCACACCGAGCGCTCCCTGATCCTCGACCTGGCCCTGGCCCTGTCGGAGGACCGGCGCCGCGATCCTCGCCCGCCGCCAGCGCGGTGAATCCATCTGCACCATCGCCGTCGGCGTCAACGTCCCGTCGGCGTCGTCCACAAGACCTTCGCCGACGCCAAGAATTGCCATATTCCGGTGGCCCCTCTTTTGGAATCATCGACACCGACCGGCGATGATCTCGACGAGGAATGAGTCACCATGACCGACCCCCTACGCGACGGCGACCCGGCTCACATCGGCTCCTACCGGCTGCACGCAAGGCTCGGTGGGGGCGGGATGGAGAGGTGTTCCTGGGCCGCTCCCCGGGCGGGCGCCTGGTCGCCGTCAAAGTGGTGCGCTCGGAGCTGGCCGGCAACAGCGAATTCCGGCGCCGCTTCACTTCCGAGGTGGACGCCGCCCGCAAGGTCGGCGGGTTCTACACCGCCCAGGTCGTGGGCGCCGACACCGACGCCGTCCGGCCGTGGCTGGCCACCGCCTACATCCCGGGCCCCTCCCTGCACCAAGCCGTCGACGAGCACGGTCCGCTCCCTTTGGAGTCGGCCGCGGTGCTCGGCGCCGGGCTGGCCGAAGGGCTCGCCGCCGTGCACGCGTGCGGGATGGTGCACCGCGACCTCAAACCCGGCAACGTCATCCTCGCCGAGGACGGACCTCGCCTAATCGACTTCGGTATCGCCCGCGCCCTGGACGCCACCAGCCACACCCAGATCTCCACCGTGCTGGGCACCGCCGCGTTCATGTCCCCAGAACAGGCCATGGGCCGGGAGGGCGGGCCGCCCTCGGACGTGTTCTCGCTCGGCTGTGTGCTCGCCTTCACCGTGACCGGCCGCAGCCCCTTCGGGACGGGGCCCGTCCACGCGGTCGTCTTCCGCGTGGTGCACGCCGACCCGGATCTTCAAGGAGTGCCGGCCCCCCTGGCCGCTGTGGTGGCGGCCTGCCTGGCCAAGGACCCCGCCGCCCGGCCCAGCCTGGAGCAGGTGCTGACCCGGCTCACCGCGCTCGCTTCGCCCGACCAGGGGCGGTGGCTGCCTGAGGCGCTCACCCAGGTCATCGCCGACCGACGGACCCTGGCGCTGACGGCTGTTCACGACCGGGCCACCGCGACCGACGGTGGCGGCCCCCGAACGATGTTCGCTACCCCCACCATGTGCACGTTCCAGACGTTCAACACCGGGAACTACCTGACGGCGGTCGGCGGTGGAGGCCAGACAGGAGACGTGATCCAAACCGACGCCGCCGTGGCGCGCTCGTGGGAGCGGTTCACGCTCGTCGACGCGGGCGATGGCGTGAACTTCGGGATCAAGACGGTGACCGGTCATTTCCTCACGGCGGTCGGCGGTGGGGGCCGGACCACCGATGTCATCCACAGTGACGCGCCCCTGGTGCAGTCGTGGGAGAAGTTCCGCGTACGGGCATGGTCCGGCGGCTCGTTTACCGGGACCGAATTGGCGGGCCGCACCATCTCATCGCGCTGACCTGCGGTTCGGGTCCAGCCGAGATACGGCCAGAACCGGCCATGAGTCGATTTTGACGCCTGTTTCCGCAGGTAGGCGTAAGTACGGTTAGCGGTCAACCGTGATCAGTTTGAGAGCGTCTTCCTTTTCCTTGTCGGAGGGCAAGCTATAGCGGTGGGTGGTCTCCAGGCGGGCGTGGTCGAGGATCTCGGCGACCAGGACGAGGTCGGTCTTGCCACGGATCAGGGTGGTGGCGAGCGTGTGGCGCAGGATGTGCGCAGTGGTGGGATCGTCCAGCCCGGCCGTCTGGGCGATCGCGGCGATGATGCCGCCAGCGGCGCGGGCGGTCAGCCGTCCGCCCTTGGCGTTGAGGAACAGGGTTCGGTTGTCGCCGGCACGGGGCCAGTTGGGGCGCTCGTCGAGCCAGAGATGCAGTTCAGTGCGGAGCTTGGGGTGGATGTCGACGCCGATGCGAGTGACACCGGTGACAACATCGTCCTGGCCCTCACCGACGAGCTTGCCCGCCTGGAAAGGCGGCATCGGGAAGAGATCTCGGAGCTACGAGCGGCCCTCGAGCAAGCCCATGGCGAGAACCTTGAACTGCGGCGTGAACTCGGCCGCCGCGGTGGCAGCCGCTACTAGGGTGCTGCTTGTGCTCTATGCCCTCTACGCCCGTCACCTGCGCTCCCGGCTGCTGAAGGGCCCACTCCCCGCCCACGTCGCCCTGGTGATGGACGGCAACAGGCGATGGGCCAAGGAGATGGGTCTGGCCAACCCGAGCCAAGGACACCGCCACGGCGTCGAGCACATCGAGACCGTCATCGGCTGGTGCGCCGACCTCGACATCAGACACGTCACCATCTACGTCGCGTCCGTCGACAACGTTCGCAAGCGCGAGTCGGCGCAGGTCGCCTTCTACATGGGACTGATCGAGGAGATCATCGCGGTACGGCTGGTCGACTCGGCCCCCCGCTGGCGGCTCCACGTGGCGGGACGGCTCGACGAACTGCCCGACCCCACGGCCCACGCGCTCAAGCTCGCCGTCGACCGTACCCGCGACAGAGAAGGCTTTCACCTGACGCTCGCCATCGGGTACGACGGGCGGCAGGAGGTGGTCGACGCGCTCAGGTCCGTGCTGACCGACAGGGCGGACGCGGGCGTGCCAATCGACGAGCTCGCCCGAACGATCACCGCGGACGACATCGCCGCCCACCTCTACACGGCCGGGCGGCCCGACCCGGACCTCATCATCAGGACAAGCGGGGAGCAGCGGCTATCGGGGTTCCTGATCTGGCAGTCGGCCACCGCCCGGCTCCACTTCTGCGAGGTGTACTGGCCCGGGTTCCGCCACATCGACTTCCTGCGCGCCCTCCGCTCCTACGCCGCCCGCCGCCCCAGGCGCGACCCTCGGACAGCTGAGAAGATCAGGCCATGAGCTGGTTTATCTCCCGTCTCTCCCAGAGTCTCCACGCGCATGCCCAGAACCTCGGCGAGGTCGTGCGATCCTCCGACGTCAAGCACATCAGCGCCGTTGAGGAGGAATTCACTGTGCAGTTGGACGACGGGACCACTTACCGCATCCACGTTGCGGAGGTTCCCCCGGAGTGAGGGTCACACTGCTGCTCGGCGGGCGGCGCGGAGTTCGTCGCGCTCCTCCACGGTGGCCGGTACGACGTGGCCGGCCCAGATGCACCACTCGATGAGCGCCAGGTCGTCGTAGTCGTAGACGACCTGCCACCCGGCGCGGCCGAGCGTGCGGGCCTTGTACCGGCGGGCCCACTGCCGGATGGTGCACGGCTCCGCCCGCGAGCGCGCTGAGCACGACAGCCGCCAGCCCCGTGCCTGGGCCGAGACCGCAGAGAGCCACGCCGAGACCGCCCGGCAGCAGGAGGCCGAGGCGCACCTGGCCCTGGCCGCCGCCCGGAGGTGAGGCCGCCACCGCGGCGCGCCTGCAGCACCTGCTGCGCCACGGCCGGCGCCAGCACGCACGCCGCCACGCTCGCCAGGCCACAGCCGTCGGCTGGACATGCGAAGGTGACGACTCTGGCGGTCATGTCGGGGGTTTGGCCGCAGCCGCACCCGCCGCACATCACCAGCCCGGCCAGGACCAGGTCGGCGCGCCAGCCGTACTCCACTGCCGCCTGCTCGCGGCCGGGAAGCGTGGCGATCATCTCCGTGGCCTGCTCGGTGGTCAGGTCGCCGGCGGCGTAGGCGGCATGTACGAGGGCCACCTTGTTCCCATCGTCGGTGTTCCGGGTGTGGGTCTGCCCGGTGTCTGCTGGCGGGAGTGGCGGCGCTGGGGTGTTGGGATGGGGCGGTACGACGGTGAGGCGGCGCGGGGGAGACGCGTCCGCTGCTGGTGGTCGGCCATGGTGACTCCCGGGGGACGTAGCTGCGATCCAGCGTAGGCAGAGGCATCTGGTCGCGTCATCCCACGGTCCCCGACGGTCACGGACCGCGACCACTCGGCGGTGGCAGCGCGGGGGCCGGCGTCTAGGGCAGCGGGCCGTTCTTGTCCAGGAAGTCGGCCAGCGCGGAGTTGTCCAGGATGGCGGCGGTGACGAGGTCCCGGATGGCGGCGAGGCATGGTTGGTAGCGTGCTGGCCATGCCTCCCGCCAAGCGCGCCGCCGAGGTCTGGGCCGAGCTGAACGATCGCCAGCGCGCGTACATGCGGGCCATCTATCACAAGGACCAGGAAGCCGAGCAGTTCTGGAAGGGCGCCCGGGCGCGGGGGAAGACGGCGCCGCCGGCGTCGCAGTGGCGGTGGCTGGACTACGGTCCAGTCGGTGGCGGCTCAGCGGATCACGGAGCGGTGCAACGTGCGCTGGAAGGACGCGGCATCCGCGACGCGGGCACCGGCTCGACGTTGAAGGCCCTGGAGGAACGTGGCCTGATCAAGACCCGCGCCCGGGCCATGCTGCAGGGCTACCGGCTGGAGGTCCAGCTGACCAGGGATGGCAGAGCCGCCTGCCGGGCGGCGGGGTCGACGCCGACCGGCCGAGAAACCCGCGCAAGGGCCAGCTGTCCGAGGCGCTGTGGTCAATGCTGGCCGAGGTGCGCTGCGCCGGTGACGAAGGGCTGCAGCGGGACCATCTGGGGGCGGCCTGGCGGTGGCTGACTGAGCGGGAGCCTGAACCGTTCCTGGTCGAGGAGCAGGTCACGGGCTTGTCTGGTTCGCGCCGGCTGCGGCTCACCGATGCGGGCCGGTCGCACTATGCCGAGCACTGGGAGGCGTACGCGCGTCTCTATCCGCAGGTGAACGCGCCCAGGCCGGACGGAGAAGCGTTCTGGCCGGCCGAGGTTGACCGCGCGCTGGAGGATATGCGGGCGGAGTGCGGGCGGCTACGGCAGCGGCTGCAGGAGACGCGTGATGAAGCGGCCCGGCTCACCGAGGCCGCCGCACACGTCGTCGACGTCCCCGACGGGCGCGGAGCGGTGGCACGGCTGGCCAGGGACAGGAACAAGGCCGCGGCCGCCTACGATGCCGCGCTGGCCCGCGCCGCCGCCCGTTACCGGACCACGCTCCAGGAGCAGGCCGTCGAGCTGAGCGCGCTCTATCGGCAGGCGTGCATCCGGTACGCGCTGGCCGCCACCGCGGTGGTGCACGCCGTCACCGGCGGCGGCGACCCGGTCAAGGCGCTGGAGGTAGATGCCGGCACCGTGGCGGGCTGGCCCTGGACGCCCGATCCGCCCAGAACGGGCCTGCCCGAGGTCGACGCGAGCCTGGAACGCGCGCACCAGGTGGCGACCATGCCGGCGGCACCATCCAAGACAGCGATGTCGCGGGCCGCCGCGCGCCGCCCCAGGCTGGGGATGCCTGAACCCCAGCCTGCGGTGGAGCCGGAGGCGTCCCGTCTGTCTACCTTCGCGTGGAAGCTGGAGAACCTGGTCGCTGACGGCAAGCTGACGCGGCTGCTGATGCGCAGCACTCACTAGGAGCGCTGGCGGTCACCTGGTCAACTCGCCCAGCAGCTCCTGGTCAACGAGAAGCGGTGCGAAAGATCACGGACGTAGGCATTCAGCTCGGCAGGGGATGCATTCGCTCACCAATCGCCCAGCCGGACCAGATGCCGCCGCGCCCTTCCACCTTCTCCGGATGCCCGGCCGCATCACGCCATTCCTCCCAGTCCCTGGCATGGGCCGGTTCCGTGGAACCAGAGCTGATCGGGAACTCAGGGGTTATCTCTTAGCTCGACCGCACGCGGGACCAACCAACACATGAGGCATCGCCGAGGCCGTGTCACATCACAGCTGGTGCCGCGAGGCTCGTGCGTCTCCACCAGCGCGGGCGGCGGCGCTCTGGTCCATCGCCGCAAGCTCGTGGGGCGCAAGGTCGCGGGAGCGGATCGTTGCCGCATGTGGCGTCGTGCCGTCGTCGACGAGGACGAGAACGCCAGATGGCTCACCCCGGCGTGGAACACCCTGCCGAACAGCCCCAGTACCGTCAGCACCGCGCCCCACCTGGCCAGCGCCGGATGCGCGACCCCGATCAACCGGGCCAGTGCGGTCACCGCCGGCCACAGCAGCACGGCCCCCGCCGCGAACAGGCTGTAGGACGTCACCATGCGCCCCGGGTCGGCGGCGTAGGCGGCGAGCTGGCCGGGGAAGAAGTCGACCTCGCCCGCCCGTACGAGAACGCCGGCGAGGAGCAGCGCGGGGCCGAGCACCAGCCCGGCGCCTTCGGCCCAGCGGCCGGGGATCGTGTTGATCGTCATGCCCGCAAGTCAACCGGCGGGCGCCCGCGAGCACAGGAGCGCTGCCGCGACAACCAGCACTAGCCCTGGCACTACCCCGCGGCGCGAGAACCCGGACCTCCCCCGGCACCACCCCCGCTCCTACCCCGCCGTGCTCTCCCTGACGATCAGGTGGTGCGGGACGACGATCTCGGCGGGGGCCCCGGCCGTGCCGGCGATGGTCTCGATGAGCGTGTCGACCGCCGTACGGGCGATCACGCCCTTGTCGGGGGCGACCGTGGTGAGGCTCGGCGTGCTGTACTGGCCCTCCTCGATGTCGTCGACGCCGATCACCGCGACGTCGTCGGGCACCTTCCGCCCGGCCCTGGTCAGCGCCCTGATCGCGCCCAGGGCGAGCAGGTCGTTGTAGCAGAACACGGCGTCGGGCGGCTCGGGCAGGGCGAGCAGGCGTTCCATGGCCTCGGCGCCGCGGCGGCGGTGGAAGTGGGGGGTCGAGACGATCAGCCGTTCGTCGACCTCCAGGCCCATGCGGGCGTGCGCCTGGCGGAACCCGGCGGTGCGGAGCTGCGCGGTCTCGCCGGTCGCGTACGGCTGGTCGCCGATGGCCGCGACCCTGCGGCGGCCGAGGCTCAGCAGGTGGGCGGTGGCGTCGCGGGCGGCCGCCACGTTGTCCATCGCGACGTGCGGGAAGCTGCCGTTGAAGATGTGCTCGCCGAGTAACACGATCGGGGTCTTGTTGCCGCGTGCGCGCAGCTCGTCGGCGGAGATCGTGAGCGGGCTGAGCAGCAGGCCGTCGAACATGGTGGCGCGCGACTCGCGGCCGAGCAGCTCGCGCTCCCGCTCGCCGTCGCCGTCGGTCTGGTCGATCATCACGACGTAACCGTGGGCGCGGGCCGCGGTGATCACCTCGCGGGCCAGCTCCGCGAAGTACGGCACGTCCAGCTCGGGCACGACCAGGGCGATCATCCCGGTACGCCCCTGCTTGAGGTTGCGGGCGATGAGGTTGGGCCGGTAGTCCAGCTCGTCCAGCGCGGCCTGTACGCGGGTCCGCAGCTCGTCGGAGACCGGCGCGTATCCGTTCACCACGTTGGACACCGTGCGGATCGACACGTTCGCTCGTTTGGCGACGTCGCGCAGCGTAGGACCGGCCATGCGTCTCCTATACCTCCAACCGAGGGTGACTGGGAAGATCCCGAACCCAGTATTGCATCGTTGCAGAGAAGTATGCATGATGTCTGCATCGTTGCAGAGCCTTCAAAGGCCGAGGAGTTATCGATGTCCACACCCCCGATCGACCGTCGCGGTTTCCTCAAGGGAGCACTCGGCGTCGGCGCGCTCGCCGCCACCGGCGCGCTCGCCGCCTGCGCGCCCGGCGGCCAGAGCACCGGGCCCAGCAAGCTGGCCAGACCCACCGCGTCGGCGTCGACGGCGGCCAAGGGCGAGATCACGATCTGGAACCGGTCGGGGGACCTGTTCAAGGTTTTCGACGCCGCCATCGGCAAGTTCCGGCAGGCGTACCCGGGGGTCAAGGTCAACCACCTGGCCGTCGACATCGACGCCAAACTGGCCAACACCCTGATCAGCGGCACGGACGTGCCCGACGGCAGCTTCTGGGACGACGCCAAGATCGGCGGTCAGGCCGAGCACCTCTTCGACCTGACCGACCTGATCGCGCCGTACCGGGAGCAGACGTCGGCGTACAAGCTGTCGGTGAACACCGTCGAGGGCAAGATCTACGGCGTGCCGTGGGATCTCGACCCCGGGCTGCTCTGGTACCGCGCGGACATCCTGGAGGACGCCGGCGTCGACCCCGCGAGCCTGGCCACGTACGACGACCTGCTGACCGCCTCCCGCACGATCCGCGAGAAGGACCCGAAGACCCGGCCGATCCACCTGGACAAGAGCCCGTTCCTCGGCCAGCTCTGGCTGGAGATGCTGGCCAACCAGCAGGGCACGAGCCTCACCGACGCGCAGGGCAAGCTCCGGCTGGACTCGGCCGAGTACCGGCGGATCTTCACCTGGATCCAGACGGCGGTCAAGGACGGGCTGGTCACGCACGCGCCGTACCTGGAGGCGGCCGACGTCAACACGCTCGACAGCGGGCAGCAGGTGTTCGTGCCGTGGGCGATCTGGTGGTCGTTCGCGCCGCAGCAGCTGCTCAAGGCCACCAAGGGCAAGTGGCGGGCCGCGCCGCTGCCGGCCTGGACGCCGGGCGGCGCGCGCAGCGGCGCGATGGGCGGCAGCAGCTTCGTGATCCCGGCCAAGGCCAGGAACCCCGAGCTCGCCTGGCTGCTGTACGAGTTCCTGTGCTTCAAGGAGCCCGGCTACACCG
This sequence comes from Nonomuraea sp. NPDC049684, assembly GCF_044465345.1. Classification (NCBI taxonomy): domain Bacteria; kingdom Bacillati; phylum Actinomycetota; class Actinomycetes; order Streptosporangiales; family Streptosporangiaceae; genus Nonomuraea; species Nonomuraea sp. NPDC049684. The sequence goes on from NZ_JBITLO010000003.1 coordinate 760,914, forward strand.
CCGTGTACGGCCCCAACGACGTCTACCCGGGCGGCCTGTCCACCTCGATCCCCAGCTACACCCCGGCCCAGGCCAAGCCGCTGTTCAAGCCCATCGACGCGCTCGGCGGCCAGGACCTGTGGAAGGTCGCCGTGGACGCCGCCGCGACCATCCCGGCCGCCGCGCCGATCCCCGTCTGGTGGGCCCAGTCGGTCGACTACCTCGGCGACAACCTGCAGCGCCTGATCGAGGGCAAGATGTCGCCCGACGACGTGATCGCCGACTCGGCCAAGAAGATCCAGCGCAACCTGATCGACCGGTCCTGATGAGACGTGTCCGGCTCACCCCGTACGTGTTCGTCGCGCCGTTCTTCGTGGTCTTCGCCGCGTTCGGGGTCTATCCGCTGCTGTTCGCGTTGCAGCTCAGCTTCACCCGCTGGCGCGGCGCGGGCGAGGCCCACTGGGTCGGCCTCGGCAACTACGTCTACCTGCTGACCAGCCCCGACTTCTGGGCCTCGCTCGGCAACAGCGCGATCATGTGGCTGCTCATCGTGCCGCTCCAGATCGTGGCCGGGCTCGCGGGGGCGGTCTTGCTGGCCAACGCCAAGCTGCGGCTGCGCGGGCTGTTCAGGGTGGCGTTCATCGCGCCGTTCGTGACGCCGCTCGTCGCGATGGCCCAGGTGTGGATCGTGGTGTTCGACCAGGACTACGGGCTGGTCAACTACGTGCTCAACCTGGTGGGACTGCCCGACGTGGCCTGGCTGACCTCGACCGCGTGGTCGAAGCCGACGCTCGCGCTGCTGTTCCTGTGGAAGACGACCGGGTTCGCGATCATCATCCTGCTCGCCGGGCTCCAGGCCGTTCCCGGCGGCGTGTACGAGGCCGCCGCGCTCGACGGCGCGTCCCGCATGCGCCAGTTCTGGTCGATCACCGTGCCGCTGGTGCGCAGGAGCATGGCCTTCCTGGTGGTCGTGCAGACGCTGGCCGTCTTCCAGATGTTCGCCGAGCCGTACGTCGTCACCGAGGGCGGCCCGTACGGCTCGACCACCACGGCCGGCCTCTACCTGTACGAGCACATCACCGCGTCGGACCTCGGCACCGGCTCGGCGAACTCGTTCCTGCTCGTGCTGCTGGTCTTCGGGCTGTCCCTGGCCGCGACCAGGATGCTGCGGCCGAAAGACGAGGTGTGATGAACCAGACCAGACCGGGCATCGCGCAGTACGCGGTGCTCACCCTGCTCGCCCTCGCGTTCCTGTACCCGATCTGGTGGGCGGTCAGCTCGTCGCTGAAGCCCGCCGCCGAGATCATCACCAGCCCGCTGTCGGTGGGCGAGCTGACCCTCGACAACTACCGGGCCATGTTCGCCGACGTGCCGATCGGCACCGGCTTCGCCAACACGGCGCTGGTGCTGGTGGTCAAGGGCGCGATGACGATGTTCTTCTGCCCGCTCGCCGGCTACGCCTTCGCCAAGTACGACTTCCCCGGCAAGAACCTGCTGTTCGGCGTGGTCATGCTGACCCTGATGCTGCCGACGCTGGTGCTCGTCATCCCGCTGCTGCTGGAGATGAGCACGCTGGGCTGGGTGAACACGTACCAGGCGCTGATCCTGCCCGGCAGCGTCGACGCGTTCAGCATCTTCTGGATGCGGCAGACGATCGCCGCGATCCCCGACGAGCTGATCGACGCCGGGCGGGTGGACGGCGCGGGCGAGTTCGGCATCTTCGCCAAGGTCGTGCTGCCGGTGATCAGGCCGGGGCTGGCCGCGCTGGCCGTGCTGACCACCATGAACGTCTACAACGACTTCGTCTGGCCGGTCGTCGCCGTCAACGACACCTCGCACCAGACCCTCCAGGTCGTGCTGTCCACGCTGGCCCAGAACGTCACCGGGAACAGGGTGGGCGCCGACTTCGCCACCGTCTGGGGCGAGCTGCTGGCCGCGGGCAGCATCGCCCTGCTGCCGCTGCTGGTGATCTTCGTCCTGCTGCAGCGGCACTTCATCAACGGGATCCTCGCCGGCAGCGTCAAAGGCTGACCTGGCCCCTCTTTGTCTGAAAGGAACACCATGACGCCCCGTGCGGAATACCCCAGGCCCCACTTCGACCGGTCGCACAGCTGGTCGAGCCTCAACGGCGACTGGGACTTCCGGGCCGACACCGAGCCGGACTGGGACCGGACCATCACCGTGCCGTTCGCCTGGGAGACCGCCGCCTCCGGCATCGAGGCGCACTGGCTGCCGCTCGCCTGGTACCGCCGCCGGTTCACCGTCCCAGCCGAGTGGACGGGCCGGGTCGTGCTGCACTTCGGGGCCGTGCACCACGAGGCCGCGGTGTGGGTCAACGACGTCGAGGTGGCCCGGCACCGGGGCGGTTACACGCCGTTCGAGGCCGACGTGACCGACGCGCTGGGCGACGGCGAGCAGGAGGTCGTGGTCCGGGTGTCGGCGCCGCTGGACAAGCGGGAGCTCGCCCACGGCAAGCAGCGCAGCATCCCGCGCGACGACTTCGACGGCGTGTGCTTCACCCCGTCGTCGGGCATCTGGCAGAGCGTGTGGCTGGAGTGCCGGCCCGCGACCCACCTGACCGCGCTGAAGCTGCGGCCCTCGTACGAGCTGGACGCCGTCGAGGTGGCGGCCAGGACGTCGGGTACGGGCACCCTGCGGCTGACCGTACGCGAGACCGGCCAGACCGTGGAGACCCAGGTCACGGACGGGACCGCCACGGCCAGGCTGCCGATCGCGAGCCCGCGCCTGTGGTCGCCCGAGGACCCGTACCTGTACCACGTGGACGCCGAGCTGGTCTCCGAGGACGGCGTCGACCGCGTGACCGGGTACACCGGCCTGCGGCGCATCGAGGCGGTCGGCGAGGACCTGTATCTCAACGGCCGCCGCCTGTTCGTGCGCGGCGTGCTCGACCAGGGCTACTGGCCGCGTACCGGGATCACCGCGCCGTCGGACGCGGCCCTGCGGCGCGACATCGAGCTCGCCGCCGAGGCGGGCTACAACCTGGTGCGCAAGCACCTCAAGCTGGAGGACCCGCGCTTCGTCCACCACGCCGACACGATGGGCATGCTGGTGTGGGCCGAGCCGGCCGCGACCGGGCGGTTCTCGGCCGAGTCGGTGGCCGCGTTCGAGGAGCAGATCGCGCCCATGACCGAGCGTGACGGCAACTCCCCCGCCGTCGTGATCTGGGGCCTGTACAACGAGGAGTGGGGCCTGGACTGGGACATCCCGGGCGACCCGGCCAAGCAGGAGGCGGTGGCCAGGGCGTACGACCTGCTCAAGGCCCTCGACCCGACCAGGCCCGCCGTGGACGACTCCGGTTGGGCGCACGTGAAGACCGACCTGCTCGACTGGCACTACTACGACGAGTCCGCCGCCTCCTGGGGGAAGACCGTCGCCGCGCTGCTCGACGGCGCGCAGGACGACTTCCCGGTCAAGCTCGGCCCCGACTTCGTCGTGCGGAAGAAGCTCGCCGGCGTACCGTCCCAGCCGCTGCGCGGCCTGCCCAACCTCAACAGCGAGTACGGCGGCGGCTTCACCTGCGTCGAACGCGCCTGGCACCTGCGCTGGCAGACCCAGGAGCTGCGCCGCCACGACCGTCTGGCCGGTTACGTCTACACCGAGCTGTACGACGTCGAGCACGAGTCCGCCGGCCTGCTGGACTTCGAGCGCCGCGCCAAGGACCTGGCCGGCGTGGAGCCGGCCCACGTGAACGCGACGACCACGCTGGTGCTCGACGTCGTCCCGGTGGCGCCAGGACGCGACCTGCTGAGCGCGTCGGGCGAGGTCGCGGTGCCCGTACGGGTCTCGCACCACGGCGGCGAGCCGGTCGGCGGCCATCTGCACACCGCCTGGACCCCGGTCTTCGGCCCCGCCCCCGCCGATCCCGGGGCGGCCGGCCCGTGGGCCGAGGCGAAGCCGTTCCTGCTCGGCTCCCCCGCCGAGGTACGCGCCGCGCTGCCGGACGGCTGGACCAGCGGCCGCCTGCACGTCGCCCTGGTCAGCGAGGGAGCGGTCGTGGCCCGCTCGGCCGTGGACGTGGACACGCACACGGACCCGGTCATCGGCGACGATCCCAAGGCGTGAAGTTTCACACGTTCCCGCACTTCAGAAGGGGTGAGGGCGGCCCTCGCATTGACGGGCGGTAACGCGGCGACCGAGCATGACGCCGCGTTCCCCCTCGCGGAAAGGGCACCCCCATGCACACCTCGAGGCGGCGCTGACCGCCCTGGCCGCGGTGGTGGCCGGAGCGGCTGTCGCCGTCGCGCTGACCACCAGCCCGGCGGGCGCGGCGACCGGAACAGGGACCGGGGAATCATGGTGGGCAAGCTGGCCAGCTCGCCGATCCCGGTCAAGGTGGCCTACTCCCACCCGGTGCCGACCTTCTCCGGTCACGGAGCCTGTGACGCGGACGAATGGATCAACGCGATCGTCAACGGGCCCAACGGCGACGGCGACTTCCACAAGGGTGACCCGGCCACGCCGTTCTGCATCAGCAACAGCACGTTCTGCCTGAGCCGGGAGTCCTTCCATCCCAGGGCGGCCGGCACGACGGGGTACGCCACCGCGGTGCAGAACGTGCTGAGCGCCATCGGCTACAAGGGCTCATAGAGGTAACGTCAAAACGTGCTGGACCTCGACGAGCCAGAGGCGACGCCGGTCGGCTGCTTGCCGAAGCTGCTGACCGGCGTCATCGTCGTCCTGCTGCTCGCGGCGCTCACGGTGGTCGGCCTGGTCGTGTGGGCGCAATGGTCGATGCGTTCCCACCTGGAGGAGGGCGAGGAACACGACCGGGCCTTCATGAGCCGGCAGGCGGCGGAGATCGTCGTACGTCTCGAGAAGGCGGCAGCCGACGGCTCACTTCCGGACAAGGAGATCCACGAAGCGGTCTACAGGTTTGCCTGGCACGCCGAGCGCCCCGACGGGCTGGTGCGGATCGTGGTCAAGATCCCGTCGATCACGGCGATTCCCGACCGCTGTTACTCCTACGAACTGAAGGGGCCGCGGCCCAAGCCGGTCATGAGCGAGATGCCCGCCTGCTCTGAGGCGACCTTCCACAATGAGCTGCGAACCCCATGAGACGGCGGGCGCGCTCCGCGCTCAGCAGCTCGTGTGTCGCCAGGTTCAGCGTCGGCATGGTCCGGGAATCGGGCTCGGGGCGTCTTCATCACCGTGACAACGGCCGCGTCGCGACCTCCATCACGCCCGCCGCTCGGCGGCTGGCCGGGCGAAGAAGGCCAGCCCGACGCTGCTGGACGCCGGAGTGCCCAAGGAGCCCGGGGCCCGGATCGGGTCGGGTCAGTAGCTCGGTCACGGTGTCGTCCCAGGGGCGGACTGGTCATCTGGATGCTCACGCGCAGGCGCGGTGGCACGGTGGGCGGGATGCACGAAAGCTCCTTCACAGAGGGGCAACACCTGGGCTACCGCCACGGAAACGATCATTTTCTAGGTATGAACTGATCTTCAACCCTTCCTGCTCGGAGGGCAGTCTGAGTCGTGAATTCCCATGCGCTACGTCAAAGGTCAGCTGGCGGGGTGCAGGCGCCGGTGCAGGACGCCGTCCTGGATGTGCTGGTACAGGAACCGGGCGAGGGCGGCCAGCTCATGACCGGGGTCTCGGACGGGTGGTGCGGCGGGCGGCAAGCGGCTGGTGCGGCGGCGGGTGGGGGGCCGGGCCACGGCGTTTGAGCGGGAGGCCGACGGCGGTGGCGTAGAGCTTGGCGGCTCTGGCGTCGATGACGTGGATCCCGGTCTCGGCGGGCGGGGCCAGCCGCGGCTCGTCCCACTCGTCGTGATCGCGGCTGGGCGGCTGGAGGGCAGGCAGCGGGTCGGTGCCGGCGGCGGCCGCGGCGAAGGCGGCCAGGGCGGCAGCGGTGAAGTCGCGGGCGGCACGGGTGGCGCGCTGGTGAAGGTCGCGGGTGTGCTCGGCGGCCAGAGCGGCGCGCCGGCGGGCGGTCTCCACCCACAGGTCGTGCCGGGCGGCGATCTGATCGGCGACCGGTCCGGGCAGGACATCGTCACCTGCCGGGGGCGAGGCGGCGGCTTCGGTGTCGGCTTGCTGCTGGGCGGCGTGAGCGGCCCGCCACGCCCGGCACAGCACCCGGTAGAGGGTGTCGTGCTCGGCCAGGATGTCGTCGGCACGCTGGGGCCAGGGTTCAGCGTCGGCGCCGTCAGGATGCAGAGCATCGACGTCGCGGCGTGCGCGGCGTGATGCTCGCGGTAGAAGTCTCTGCCTCGCGCAGTGATCTCGTACCCGTACCCGGCACCGACGTGTTCGGCCAGCGGCGGGACGTGCTTGTCGATGAGGACCCGCTCGATGGTGGGCGAGTGCCGCCACTTCAAGGGCTCACCGTCCTGGATCAGGCCGCGCTCAGCCAGTGCGGCCATCGTGGACCCGTTGCCCTGGTTGTCCCATCCGGCGGCGGCCAGGCGCACTTGCATCGTGGTCCGTCCGAACAGGCGGCGGTCGGCCGGGTCGTGCGCAAATTCCAGCGCCCGCCACTGCGAAGCCGGGCGCGGATCGAAGTCACCGCGCGCTCCACGCTGCTGGTGCTCATGCTCCGCTGCCTGGTCCAAGCTGTAGATCACGGCCAGGGTGCCTTGTTGCCGGTCGTTGAGCTCGGTCCAGGCGGTCAGCGCTTTGGCCGCGGCCGTGGGCCGGGATGAGGGTTTCGTGCTGGTCATCGCGTGCCTCCGATGACGCCTGCGGTGAGGCCAGTGAGGTGAGTGAGGTCATGTAGGACGGTGCCGGCGGGATCGCCGAACAGAGGGCCGGGGATGGCCAGCATGGCGTCGATGGCGGCGGTGCGGGTCTGGGCGCGGGCCACGGTCCGGCCGTCGGGGGTGAATGCCTGCCAGCGCGTGCCGGCGCGGCCGATGGTGGTCCGGCGGACGGTGCCCAGGACGATCGGGTCGCCGTAGTCGTCGACCACGACCCGGTAGCCGCCGTCCTGGCGAGGCGGGTTGAGTGCGGCGGCGGCCAGCTGGGCCTGGGTGTAGGGACAGATCGGCCGCTCGTTCTTGGAACGTGCCTTGGCGCGGCGGGCAGTGTGGGCGGCCGCGGGCAGATCGGGCAGCGGCGCCGGCGCGTACAGCGCCGCGAACAGCGCCATGGCGGTCTGCACCTTGCTGGTGCTGGCCGACCCCTGGACCGGGCCCCGATGGGTGCAGGCGACGTAGCGGCCTGTCCGGTCCTTTTGCAGCCAGCCGACGCAGCGGCCCCGCACGATGACGTCCTCCCGCCCGAGGACGCGGCCGCGCAGCAGCGACCATTACGCCAGCGAGGCAGGATCCAGCTCCAGCAGCCGGCCCAGGTGGTCGCGCACGCCCTCGGTGCTCACCGTTGCGCGCAGCGCGTCGGCAAGGACCTGCGCCAGGTCGCCATCAACCAGGTGGGTAGCCCCCGCGTCGCCGTGGACGCGCCAGGTCGCACCGTCGTGGTCGGCCCAACCGGCCCGCTGCCCGTCCACGATGATCAGATGCGTGTCACGGTGCAGCCGCTCCAACGTCACCGCCGCGCCGGGGCGCGAGCCTGCCAGCAGGGCACGCAACGGCTCGCCGGGCCCGCCGCGATCTGCCGCCTGGCCGGTGCCGGCGGTGGCGGCGGGGGACTGGCCTTCGCGTTCAGGCACGCGGGGGAGACGATCGGCCAAGCGATCGGCCACAGCGGTGAGGGCCGGCGCGCTGGGGGGTGTCTGCCGGTCGTTGGCCAGCGCCTCCAGCACCGGCCAGGCCGCCCGAGACGCCTCCATTAGGTCACCGTCGCTCAGGTCACCGTCGCCGCGCTGCCGCTCCCACACGGTCAGGAACTCCGCGGCCGGTACGGCCAGCGCCACACCAGGATTGCCCTGCAGTTCGCTGTCGAGCTCGTCCGCCAGATCGGCCAGGAGGCCAGACAGCGTCTTCACGCCGCCCTCTTCCTCATCCGGCTCGGCGAGGGCAGCGGGGGTAGCCATAACCCGGGCTGCCCCGGCGGACCCCGGGGCGGCATCTGCGTTCGGTGTCTCGAGTACGGCTGCCTGCTTGGCTTCGGTCAGGGTCTTGTGGACGACGCCGACGGAGACCTTCACGCCGGCGGCGATGGAGCGGATGGATTCACCGCGTTCGCGGCGGGCCAGGATGGCGGCGCGCTTGTCGGCGTCGACTACGGGCCGGCGGCCACCGACCCGGCCGCGGCGGCGGGCCGCCTGCAGGCCGTCTTTGGTGTTGCGGGCATGGTGCGGCGTCGATCCTGTGCCAGTGCCAGGGCCAGATCCAGGAGCAGGGAGCGCTCGGTGTGCTCGCCGGCGGCGACGCCCTCCACCACCTTGACGCCGACGCCGCGCTGGAACAACTCGCTGAGGACAATCAGCCCCTCCAGCAGGTTACGGCCGAGCCAGTCGACCTCCTGGACGGCCAGCAGGTCGCCGTCCCGCAGATGCGACAGCGCGGCCAGCAGCTCTGGCCGGTCGTCGATGGCGAGCTTGCCGCTGGTCGGCTCCTCGACAATTCTCCGGCACACCGGGTCGAGGGCCTCGTGCTGCCGGATGGTGTTCTGACGGTCGGTGCTGACCTGGACCAGGCCGATGAGCGCCACGTCGTCTGCCTCGTGTTCATCAAAGGAATCTTGTGATGTAGATGTGAACCGCCCCGGCTTTCATGGAGACCTCAGCGGTTGATTGCTAGGGCTTCGTTGGGGTGCTGTTGAGCGTAGTAGACCGCCTCGAACTCCTCGGGCGGGAGGTGTCCGATGGCGGAGTGCAGGCGGGTGGTGTTGAACCAGGCCACCCATTCGGCGGTGGCCAGTTCCACCTCGGCCAGGCTGCGCCAAGGGCCGCGGGGCTTGATCAGCTCGGTCTTGAACAGACCGATCTGCGATTCCATCAACGCATTGTCGAGCGCATCGCCGACGGTGCCGATGGAGGCGTCGATCCCGGCCGCCAGCAGATGCGTGGTGAACCGGAAAGACGTGTATTGACTACCGGCATCGCTGTGGTGAATCAGCCCAGCCTCAACGGGCCGCCCGGTGCGCTCGCGTCGCCACAGGGCCATGTCCAGGGCGTCCAGAACCAGGCTGGTCTGTTTGGACGGCGAGGCGGCCCAGCCGACGATCGCCCGCGAGTAGACATCGACCACAAAGGCCACGTAGACCACTCCGGACCAGGCGGCCACGTGGGTGAAGTCGGCCACCCAGGTGGCGTTCGGCCGCTGGGCGGTGAAGTCGCGCCGCAGCCGGTCGGCCGCCCGCGAATGGCCCAGATCAGGCGTGGTGGTGCGGATCTTCCTGCCACGGCGCGCGCCCTGCAGGCCGAGCGCGCGCATCCGCCGCTCGACGGTGCAGCGGGCCACTCGATGCCCTTCGCGCAGCAGTTGCTGCCAGACCTTGCGGGCGCCGTAGACGCCGTAGTTGTCGGCGTGGATACGAGTGATGTGCTCGTCCAGCTCGGCATCGCGCAGGGCGCGCGCCGAGGGCGGTCGATTCTTGGCGGCGTAGTAGGTGCTGGTGGAGATGGGGCAGCCGTGCTGGGTCAGGACACGACAGATCGGCTCGACACCGAACACGCCGGCGTGCTGGTCGATGAAGGTCACGAGTGCGTGTGTGGCCGGTCGAGCTCGGCCGCGAAGAAAGCCGACGCGGCCTTCAGGATCTCATTGGCGCGGCGGAGTTCGGCGTTCTCTCGGCGCAGCCGCTTCAGCTCTGCCGACTCATCCGTGCTGCGGCCGGGCCGGCTGCCCTCGTCGATCTGGGCCTGGCGGACCCAGGTACGCAATGTCTCCGCGGTGCCGATGCCGAGCTTGGTCGCCACCGCGTTGATCGTGGCCCACTCGGTCGGGTAATCCGGCCGCACCTCGGCGACCATCCGCACCGCACGGCGGCGCAGCTCGGCGGGGTAGGGAGACTTACCTGGCATGGACTCGATCCTCTCAAGAGATCAAGTCTCCACCGAACCCGGGGCGATTCAATGAACACTTTCGGACGCGCTTGGAAGATGAACCTCATCATGGCCATCTGAGCATGACGCGCTCGAGTGGCCCACGCGCCCCTGTCGCCCTCCCTGGCCTCCGCCGTGCGTTCATCAAACGGTTGTCGTTGTCATCCGAACGCAGGCCGTCGGCGCGGTATCCCGATCGTCGGTCCCCTCCTCCCGCGGAAGGCCGGACCGACAACGTCCCACCCCCATGAACTTCACCCAAGATCATTCTCAGCGCCAACGGCGGTTCCTGGGTTCCCCGACCCCGGAGATCAACGCGCTCACGGCCGCCGGCGACGCGCACGCTCGGCGTGCCGACGCGGCCGACCAGGAAGCCAGCCGGGAACGCGCCGCCCGCGAGGACCTGGCCACGCAGCTTCGTACCGCCCAGACCGCGCTGCAGGAGGAGAGAACCAAGCGGACCGAGCTGGACAGGCAGCTCACGGCGTTGCGCACTGAGGTCGATCAGCTGCGCGTCGCCGAGCGTGGCCGTGGCAAGAGCAAGTAGGCCCGCAGCCCAAGTGCGCCTCGAAGCAAAGACGGCCGGGTTAGCCATAAAGGCAGGAGCCCAGGGCGGGAAGGTCCCTCTTGCGTCTGAGAAGTACCCGGAAGAAGGATGTGTCACCTGCGATAGTTACATATCGTAATGGTTCCACTACACACTGTGGTGAGCTGGTTGACCTACGCGAAAGGATGCCCGATGCGCCCCATCCCTACCGCCCTCCTGGCCGCAGCCGCCGCAGGAGCGCTCGCCCTCACCGTTGCCGCCCCCGCCGCCGCAGCACAGGGTTTGGTGGTGATCGAATCGGTATCCCGCCAGATGGAGGTGATCCATAACCCGGAGCCCGGCGTCTGCCACCAGGGCTTCACGGAAGAATCCATTATCTCCAACCACACCCGGGGCATGATCCTGGTCTTCCCGGACGAGAACTGCCGGGTCCAGGTCTTCATCCCGGTTCCCCCAGAGGGCAGCATTATCGGCAGATACGCGAGCTTCCAGGCGATGAGCTGAGTCCGACCGCAACCCGGAAGCGCGCGAGTCCATCGCACTCACCCTCGGACCGGCGACCGGCCCTTATGCCAACCCGCTGCCCCTTCAAGGCGTACTTGGGGCTGCGAGCCCGAGTACGCCTGACGGTAGGAATCGCGTCGCCCTGCCCAAACGAGTGGGAGGCTGCCCTTGGTCTATCCCCCGGGTGGGCCCGTGCTCGACGCCCGCGGCCGGTGGCGGGGCGGTCGCTGCGGCCATGCCGGGGTGATCACCACGGCGCCGAGCATCTGCTCCAGGAGCACGATCCCCTCGACCTCGCTCGGCGGCGGCTCGCTCGCCACCGGTGGGCCCGGGTCGACGTCGTCGGGTGGAACGGAGCGGCCCTCGATCTCGTCTGTGGGGCCGGTCGGCCACGGCACCGGGTCGGCGTCTGCGCGGGCCTGAGAAAGATCAGTACGGGATCTGGCGCTACGGGCGGGCCGGTGGGCGTCGGTCGCCGCCGGGAGGCCCCAGGAGGCGATCACAGCGTGCCACAGCTCGTCTTCCACATGTTTGGCGAGCTGTGCCGCAGGCCCATACCGGCTGACTAGGCCCGGCGCTCGGGTCGGTGCCATGAAGTGCAAAGTAGCTCTCTGTAACCGCTTGTGAGTGTCGACAGACCCTCGTCTGTCGACACTCGCGCC